>NC_013162.1:722500-1322500 GCF_000023285.1 Capnocytophaga ochracea DSM 7271
ATTAATTGTTAGTAATATGCCTTCGCTATCGGTGTTCTGTGTAATATCTAAGCATTTCACCGCTACACTACACATTCCAACTACTTCACAACCATTCAAGACCAACAGTTTCAAAGGCAGTTGCTCAGTTGAGCTGAGCGCTTTCACCTCTGACTTACCAGCCCGCCTACAGACCCTTTAAACCCAATGATTCCGGATAACGCTCGCATCCTCCGTATTACCGCGGCTGCTGGCACGGAGTTAGCCGATGCTTATTCATAAGGTACCGTCATCAAACTACACGTAGTCCTTATTCTTCCCTTACAAAAGCAGTTTACAACCCATAAGGCCGTCATCCTGCACGCGGCATGGCTGGATCAGTCTTCCGACCATTGTCCAATATTCCTCACTGCTGCCTCCCGTAGGAGTCTGGTCCGTATCTCAGTACCAGTGTGGGGGACATCCCTCTCAGAACCCCTATCTATCATCGCCTTGGGGAGCCGTTACCTCTCCAACTAGCTAATAGAACGCATACTCATCTTTCACCACCTAAGCTTTAATAGTTGTGTGATGCCACACTACTATACTATGGGGTATTAATCCAAATTTCTTCGGGCTATCCCCCAGTGAAAGGCAGATTGTATACGCGTTACGCACCCGTACGCCGGTCTCAGTTACCCGAAAGTAACTTCCCCCTCGACTTGCATGTGTTAGGCCTGCCGCTAGCGTTCATCCTGAGCCAGGATCAAACTCTTCATCGTTAAAATCTTTTATATCTTCTAACCGATCTTCAAGTTATTGACTTCAGGTTTCACTCAATCCTTTAAATCTTTCTTTGTGCTGTACAACATTATGTCAAGGTACGTGTTGTTTTTCCACTCCAGAGGCACTACTCTCCTCTTTTGCGGGTGCAAAGGTACACCTTTTATCTTTACCTCCAAAATTTTTATACATTTTTTTTGAAGAAAATTTTTAGTTGATTGATAATGAGATATGTATTTTTATATTAGTTCCTAAAAAATTATAGAAAAACTCTAAAAATATCCGAGACACAAGTCGCACGGATAAGAAAAAACGATAGATATGAGCTACAAGAAACTCACCTATGAAGTAGTAGCGCGATAGACTACTAAAAATACACATCTAAAAAATTAAGAACAAAAGAGCTTTGTTATAAATTATAGCAATATCCCTTTACCTATCAGAATATTAGCGGGATAACAAGATATGCTACCAGCGCAGCTATCACTCCATATACCATCATAGGCACAACGGTAATTTTCATTATTTTCCCTTCAGCTTTATCAATGCCTAATACCGAACATACCGCAATAATATTGTTGATACACACCATATTACCCATCGCTCCGCCTACTGATTGCAAAGCGAGTATCAGAGGCACCGAAAGTCCTGTGGTATTAGCAACCGAGTATTGCACGGCTCCAAAAGTAAGGTTCGATACGGTGTTAGAGCCTGAAAAGAAAGACCCTACCGCTCCTAAATACGATGAGAAGATCGTCCAATGACTGCCTGTGGCTTGTGCCAATCCACGACCGATAATTTGCACTATAGAGTTTTCACCTCCCATCAGCATTACATTTACCATAATAAGCGCACCTACCAAAGCCAAGAAAGGCTTCTGTATCTGCACAAAACTAGCCGAAAAAAGCTCTTTGGTTTGCTTCCATTTCAGCGAGAACAACGGAATGGAAATGAGTACTGTAACTACAAACGGAATGAGTGCAGGCACGTAGAGCAGTTTGTAGCTTTCATTTTCGCCCGTAGCAAAAATATTATTCAGTGAAAAAATGAGTCCTTTAGTAACCTCAAAATCGCCCAGATAACCCAATTTTATAGTAAACCTCTCAGTTGTATCGTTCAAAAGTGCTTTTAGTGGAAGTTGTTTAATGCGGGTAAGTGCTAAAATGATAATGAGTGAAGCCGTAGGAAAAAGGGCTTTGATGAGTTCTGAAGATTTTACCTTCTCGTGATGTACTTCACGGTTATCAGTTTTAGATAGTCCTATTCCTTTGCTTGCAATGCCCACCGAGATAAAGAGCCCAATAGCCCCTCCTACCAAAGCGGGGAACTCGTAATTGAACCACGCAATAACCACATAAGGCACCGTGCACGAGAGAATACTAATAAGTATAAAAACTATGTTTCGGCGTATCTGTTGCCAAGATACAATCACTTTGAGTGCCATCACAGGAATTACAAAAGCAGCAAACAGATGCACAATAGCCGTAATCCTACCTATGTCGGAAAGCTCAGTGTCAGAAATAGCTCCATTACCGATAAGCGTACCAAAACCAAACCACGTAGGGGTGCCTACCGCTCCAAACGATACGGGTACCGAGTTCATAATAAGTGTGAGAATAGCAACTTGCAACGGCTTGAAGCCTAATCCTACCAATAAAGGTGCTGCAATAGCCGCAGGCGTACCAAAACCACTGGCTCCTTCAATCATAAAGGCAAAAGCCCAGCCTATAATCATCAGCTGTGCCACAGGATTCGGACTGATGTTGCCTAACCAACAGCGCAACACATTCATTGCCCCTGTCATCTCCATCATTCGGTTGAAGAGCACCGCCCCAAATATTACCGTAATAGGCGTAGCTACCGATATGATAGCCTTAATAAAGTTAGCATTTACGGCTACAAAAGAGCCTTCAAAATAAGTTAGGTGCAACACATACACCAATCCTGCAATAAGCGGGAGTGCTATATACGAGGGAAGTGCGTTCTTTTTAACCATCAAATAGATGAGTAGTACTATCGGAAGTACGCTAAGAAATAAAGCCATAAGTTTCTTTTTTATTTTCTTTTGAGGGCAAAGATAGTGCTTTTTATTTAATATGCAAATATTACGAAAGAAATATGTTTTCGAGCGAAATAGCAAAGACAAAAAAAGAGTGAGCCTCCGAAAAGGCTCACTCTTTTTGAATAAATCAAAAAAACTTCTTTTCTACTGGAAGTCTAAATCGGCTTCTTTTTCGTATTTAATTTGCTTAATAATTACATTATCCTTATTGGTATGTTCTCCTAGAGTGCCTGTAACAATAAGTTTGGTACCTGCTGTTTTCAGTTTGGCTTTAGTTTTTTTGGATAACGCTTTAAATACAGTACTAGTAGCATACACTTGTACTTCTGTTTTATCTTTGAATTCAAAGAAAGTACTACTGTCTTTTATTGTAATGACACCTTCTAATTTCACTTTTTTGTCTTTATATTTATTGAAATCAGCAACAGTAGCGGTAGCTACATTTAGCTCAGGAAGCTGTACTACTGGGGTATCACCAAATACAATATCACCTTCCACAGCATAAACCAATTGATGTACGGTATTTCCATTTACACTATAATCTTCAAATTTTCCTTTAATTGAAGTGAGCTTTTGTCCGTCAGTACCCAATTTAGTTTGAGCATCTTTACTAAAAGATTTGAGATTAGGAGAGTACAACTGTATTTTATTACCATCAGAGAAAACAACGTAAGATTTTCCACCTTCAACTTTTAGAGTGGCATTCTTTAAATTTACGTGCTTACCCACTTGGTAATCGCTGGCAAGAGTAGCGGTTGTAGCGTCTACATCTACGTAAGTAATCGCAGCAGGTGCTTTTATAAATTCTATATCACTTTCTTTGCTGTACAGTATTTCTTTTACAACAGTACCATTTTTAAGGGCATAATCAGTAAAGACTCCTGTAACGTTTATTTCATAACCTTCTGTTGCCAATTTTTCTTTAGCTGCATCTGAAATAGTTACGCCCTTAGCTGAAAATACTTGTATTTCGGTACCATCTTTGAAAACGATGTAGGTTCTTCCGCTTTTTACTACTGTGGTACCGTGTAGTTTTACGGTTTTGCCTACTACATAATCAGCTACAGTAGCATTGCTCGCTTCTAAGGTCTCAACAGTCGTAGAGGTTTGTGTACCAGTTTGTGTACTAGTAGAAGTACCTCCTTTTACTACCAAATCAGCATAATTGCTTATCATAAATTGGTAGTCTTTGTTGAATTTGGTAAGCACTCCTGTTACTTCCACTTCACCAGCAGGCACTTTCTCGTCTTTAAACTTAGCATAACTGCTTGTTCTAAAGATAATGGTCTTCCCATTAGCATCGGTAAGCTTGTAGTTAGTGGCATTCCCAAGGGCATTATTCTTGTCGTAAAGTGTTTTACCTACAGCATCAGTAGGGAAATGTACCCCTTTAAGAGTAATGAGCTGGTCTACGTGCGCATCGGTAGATACTTCTTGTATAGAGTTACTCACTTTGGCTAATTCGGCAACAGTCTTGCGCTCACCTGTGTCAAACAAGTGTTTTTTATAAATCGCCTCAGCCATTGTGCCTACACTCACTCTTCCGCTTTTGGCAGTATAAGTGCCGTGACCTACCTCTATAGCACTGTTGTTAAGTTGAGTGGTAAGGTCTTTCAAGCGCAATTGTACTTTAGCTCCTACGGGGAACTCGGTATAAAGACCACTTTTGTCAATCGCTACTGAAAGTCCTTGATTCTTATCAGCGTTCTGTATATAAATTTTCTTGTAGAAGTTTCCTCCCTCATCGCTAGATATTACATACCCCTCAATAGCTTCATCAGCTGTATAGGTAGCCACTGAGGCAGTTACTTTTGTGAGTACGTTAGCAAAACTTACTACTTGACCGCTATAGTCAGGCAGTGGCTTTTTCCCGTTAGGATCGGGAATGTCATAATCGTCGTCTTTTACACACGATGTAATAGCGAATGCCGTAAGTAGGGCTATCGCCACTGGTTTTAATAGGTTTAGTTTCATATGGCTATAAGTTTACAGTTATCAGTGTTTTGTTTTATTTTAAGGTTTGCTTATTCGCAATGCCCTATAGTCCATTTCTTGTTTCTCAACGTTTGCATTGTAGCTTGCTCTTCTGGATTGTCTTTAACTCTTGGGTTCATATAAACAGTGCCTCCACCATTTTCGTGCATAGTGCTCACAACTTTCTTGAGTTTTTGACCAGAAAAGGTAAGGTTAAAGCGTAATTCTTTCAGCTTTTTATTAGTGGTAAGATTTAAGTCTTCAAGAGGCAAAGCCGATACTTTCAAATAAACAAGCTCAGTGTTATTGTGCAAGTTTACTTCTTTTATTTTATTATGACTCATATCCAATCTCTCCAATACGGTATTGCGAGTCACATCTAAAGAAGTCACTTCATTATCATTACAATAGAAAGTCGTTACCTTACCGTAAACTCTCACTGTATTGCCCTGTAGCTTATACTTTGCTGTAGTAGCACTTAGGCGAACATCAGTACCACTGTCGTACACACCATTGTTGTTTAAGTCTACCCATACATCTTTTTTATCCGCTTCTTTGGCGTTTATTGTCAGCGTTATTTCGCTCCCCACCTTTTTATCAGTGGTAAAAATCATATAGGGTGTCCCTTTAGGATTGTTGGGGTCAGGGTTCGAATTATTGTCTTTAGAGCAACTTACTAATACAGTAGTTACTACAAGGAACGCTAAAGCTCCTCTTCTGAAAATAGATTTTTTATTCATTATATTTATTAATGTTCAAATGAACAACGTTTTGTTTTGTTCTTACTCTACAATTGCCCACTAAGTAGGCAAGGCTACTTTTAAAACTTTACCTTTTATCTTTTACCTTTTCAAAGGCTCACCGCTAAGTTCACCATATAAGTACGTCCGTAACCCACAAAGTAACGATTGCCAAACGAAGGTACGCCTTGTGCGTTATCCTGTACCATCTTGCCATAATTGGCAGTACGCGATTGCTCAAAACCTCCTGAAAGGAATTGAGTGTCAAACAAGTTATTCACACTCACCATTAGGCTTACATAGGTTTTGTTGAGTCTCCACGACTTACCACCCACAAGATTTACCAAGAATACATCGTCTAAACGTTCTTGTTTGAGAAGCTTCCGAGCTAAGTCAGTATCAATATTAGTAAAAGGCGCTTTTGTGGTCGGGTCTATAAAAAACTGCGAAGTGCGGTTCAAAGCCGATAACGATACGTAGTTTTGTGCCAAGAAATTAGCCGTTGCTCCTATCCACCAATACTTAGGGTGGCGATATTCCAAACCTAATGAATAGGCTTGTTGCGGACCGCTGGGCACGTGGTAATTCTTCATCGTTACCTCATCAATAGCTTTGTTCACCTCTCCTGATGAAATGTAAAGCGACGGATTATTGATGTAAGTATATTGTCCTACCGAAGCTACTGCCGTAAGTTTAAGAGTAGGTATAAGTTGTGCTTCCGCTCCAAACTCCAACCCAAAATGGCGCTTCTTGATGCCTTCTACCGTTTGAGCCACAAAGTCTCTGTCTATTTCATCAGTAAGAGCCGTTTCAGTATAGAAGAAGTTTGTCTCTGCGGTATTCTCTATCTCGGTAAAGAACCCTGTAAGGCGTCCTTTTAGGTAAGGCATACGCAAAATATAACTCGCATCGGCAGTGTAAGCCAATTCGTTCTTGATATTAGGCAACAAGCGATTAGAATTGCGCACATTTGCATAGATATTGCGCACCGATTGTGGTGTATTAAAATACCCCACGTTCGCTTGTAACAAATGGCGACCGGTAAGTGCGTAGGTAAGTCCAGCTTTGGTACTCATTCCGTTTTGCACTTGCATAGCACCCTTTCCGTAAGAATCAGCATAGAGAGGATAGTTGAACTTACCTTCGCGTTGGATATCAGTATAATGGTAACGTCCTGCTACAAATAACTCGACGTTTTTAAACGTAAATTCAAACTGCGAGAAAACTTCGGCTACATTGCTTTTAAGCGCATAAAAGTAATTCCACTTGTCGCCTTCCTTTTTCTTCATATCTGTTTCATCGGCATTGTAAGGCTTTCCTTCAAAGTAATCGTAGTTCATAAAGTAATCACCGCCAAGCAAATCGTCTACTTCAGCAAAGTTATCGGAAGAAACATTGCGGTACACTACACCCGATGTCCATTTGATGTTTTCGTGAATAGGCGTAGAAAAGTTCACATTGGCTGAGAACGTGCGTTCGCGATTGATATCATTGCTCACAATAAAAGCACTGCGCTTATCGGTAGTGTTGTAGTTCGCCCGATAAAGCTCTTCCCAGTCCAGTTGCGAATGCGTTAAGAAATAGTCTTTCTGTAAGGCTGCCATCGTTTCGTCAGAAGGGTTTTGGTTTAAGTAATAACTTGGCAGAAGTTTATAGTAATTAGGCTCAGGATTTTGAGCATTCGAATAACTAATACGCGTATTACCTATTTCACCAAACTGATAGCCCAAGTCCACATTCAGGCGCGTGTCGTTTTTCAAATAGTTATAAGAGAACACGAAGATAGGCTCTGAAACGATACGGTTACGCGAATTGCGCTTGTCGCCATTTTGTTTACCCCAAAAAGGATTGTATTGGTAGCCCATCAAATCGAGTACCTCACGAGTCAGTGGCGAGGTCTTACCGCGCTTCACCGGCGAAAACATTCCTATAAGGTTAAAGCTACTATGATTATTAAGCTGATATTCTATTCCTGCTGCAAAAGCATAAGCGTTGTAGAGCGTACCGTCTACCCAACTACCCTGAGGCGCAAACCTGCGTGAAGCCGAAACCATATACGCCAATCCGTTGCGCTGTACACCCGAGTTGTAAGTAGCCATCAGTCTACCAGTATAACTGCGGTTGCTGGCTGAAGTCGTTACGCGAAGTCCTGCACGGTTAAGCGACGGACGTATATTGATGTAGTTAGAGCCCATCAATCCACCAAAAGTATAGTCGGATTTTACCAATCCGTTGCTCATTTCTTGGTTGCGAGTGATGTCGTTAAGCCCTCCCCAATTCGCCCATTGAGCACGACCGTTTTCAAGTCGGTTCATCGGGATACCGTTAATGAGCACCGTTACGTCTTTGGAGTCATAACCACGAGGTTTGAAGAACACCGAACTGAAATCAAAAGCCGCCCTACGCATAAACACGTCTTGTGAACTTTGCAAAAGTCCCGACATCGCATCAGCACCACTTTCGTCGTCTTCTAGTTCGCTTTCAGTAATCACTGCCAATTGCTCAGCTTCCTGCTGATAGTCACCCGAGAGGGAAACCGTAGGCACGGTGTAAGGATGAGTGTCTCCTAATGAAATGAGTTGCTCAGCACTGCTATAACCACTAAGGGAGAAGAGTAGCAAGTGTTCCCCTTCTGGCAATTGAAGCGTATACTTACCTTTACTATTGGTAACTGCTTCGCGCGGAGAAGTGCTCACACGCACTTTTACCCCTTGCAAAGGCTTGCTACTTAGTTCATCTATCACTGTTCCTTCCACTTTCACTTGCGAAAACGCCGAAACCGATACGAACAATAGCACATAAAGATATAATTTCCTTAACATAATACTATGAGGTTGATTTCTTTAAAATATGTGCCAAAGGTACAACAAAAAAATGAAATAGCAAAATAAACGAAATAAAATTATTTTAAAAGAGGTCAAATAGAGTATTATAGCTGTCATAGCTTTATATTTTCTTTAAGAAAACCCCACCCGAAAGAATAGTTTCCACCACATTACCTTCGACTTTCCGTCACCATTTTTTAATTTACTAATTCTCTAATTTGCTAATTTTTACTGCTCTTTTGGTATCTTTGGTAATTTTAAAACGGTCGTCTAAGCGCTTGCCTACCACCCACACAATATCCTCACCACTACATAAAAGCACTTGCTCTTCGCGCTCTATTTGGGTGTATTTCTCATCGGTAAAGAACTTGCTGAGCTTCTTCTCGCTGTTCATTCCAAAAGGATAAAATACATCGCCTTCTTTCTTATAGCGCAACATAAGTGGGTATTGCAATTTGTCGGCATCTACATATATTTCAGTAGGGATTGGATTTTTCACTTTCACCTTGCCCTCTATAAATTCAAAACGAAGATGAACGGGGTCGTATACCTCAGCCATATCTTCCGAAATCAGCAAACTTAAACTGCGTTTTGCTTCATTGGGCTTTAACCAAAGACAAGTGTTGTCTTTTATGAGGATATGGGTAGGCGAAAGTACTTGTTTACCCGCTTCGGCATTCAGCAATAGGTTTTTGAGGTCTTTTACATTGCCAAATCCATAAGGGTAGAAGAGTTTATGTAAAACAAAGTCCAATTCAGGAACAGCTTGTAGTTTTTCTATGTCTATTTGTATAGGATTATGTCCTTCAAAACAAGTTTCTTTGAGTTTTCCTATATAAAAGTCTATAAATCGCGCTGATTGGTGTAAGTATTCCTGCGTTTGATTAAAATTCTCTAAGTAATTAGGGTGTACTAATGCTAATTTCGGTATTATATCGTGCCGAATTACATTGCGCACGTATTTATTTGTTTCATTACTGCTGTCTTCACGCCATTTAAGGCGTTTTGCTTGCGCATATTCGTATATCTGCTGACGAGAGAATTGTAATAACGGACGTATGATAGTATCTTTTTCTTCTGGAATGCCTAAAAGCCCCTCTAAACCACTACCTCTGGAAAGGTTAATAAAGAAGGTTTCGAGGTTATCATTGGCGTGATGAGCCGTAGCGATAGCATCGCAGAAATGGGTGCTTGCCAACTCATCGAACCACTGATAGCGCAATTCGCGAGCAGCCAACTGAGTATTCAACTGATGAGAACTCGCATATTGATGTGTATCAAAACGCTTTACTTCTAAAGGAACGCTAAGTTCCGCAGCAAAAGTGCGTACAAAAGCCTCATCGTCGTCACTTTCTCTTCCGCGCAATTGAAAGTTGCAGTGTGCTAAAAGCAGTTCTATACCGTGAGTGTACAGTAAATGTGTGAGTACTACGCTATCGATACCGCCACTAATGGCAACCAATATTTTTTTCTCCTTAAGTTTTTTAATCTCAACATTCATAATTTATTCACCTCTTTTTAATTGCCTATGTGACTCCCATTTATACCACTCCAAATCGGGCACTAGTATTCAGTTTACCGATAAGGCTTTTGGCAGTAGTACAAGGATATGCTTTTTTGCGATACTGACTGATGGGCTGAATCCCTACAAGACTATTGGTAAAGAACAGCTCGTCGGCTTTTTGAAGTTCAAAAGGTGAAATAGAGGTCTCTATCACCTCGTAGTCTTCGGTTTTATTAAGGGTTTTGATAAGCATCTTGCGGGTAATACCATTCAGTGCTCCATCGGTTAGTGGGGGCGTTTTTAAGGCATTGCCTTGCACTACAAACAGGTTGCCGTTGAGCATTCCTGCAATACTCTTGTTGCTGTTGAGCAAGATGCAATTCTGATAGTCGTTTTCTTCGGCAAAGATACTGCCTAACACGTTCACCGTGCGATTAATGTGCTTTACATTTGCTAAGAGGTCGGGTTGTACAAAAAAGTCTTTAAAGAGTTCTACCTCGTAGGGTTCTTCGTTGAGTACATAGAAAGGATTGTTCATCACTTCGGTTTCTATGATATAATCTACTTCATTGGTAATAGGTGTATACTTACCCCCATCTTTACGGAAAATAGTAATACGCACTCGTACCGGATTATTTTCAAGGCTATTGGCTTTAATAAGTGTAAGGATTTCCTCTTCGAGGTACTCCATAGAGAATACCATAGGGATATCCATACGCAAGATACGCATACCTGCCATTAGGCGCAGGTAGTGTTCTTCCCAAAAGATTAGTTTTTGGTAGCTGTATTTGCAAGTGTCGAACACACCATCGCCGTAGAGGAAAGCACGGTTTTTAATAGTTAAGACAGTATCGCTATCGGTAATGAGGTTACCGTTATAATTGAGTTTCATATTCAGTTTGCTCCTATTTTAGCTTTAAGGTCGTTTATTTGGAGCTCCCAAAGCTGTTTGGCTTCTTCTATTTCATTAGGGAGGGCAAAATCAGTAATGATAAGGGAGACTTCTTGAGTCATATCATTCACATTGATTTTGATTTCGAAATAAGTAGAAGCGTCGTTATCGTCTTCCCAATGGAAACGAATATGGTCGTCCAACTTTTTGCGCAATATCTGAGCTGCTTCTTCTACTCCATTCCATACAAAAGTGTAGATTTCTTCATTAGCGCGCACATCGTCGGCGTACCACGAAGCGAGACCTGCTGGGGTGGAGATGTATTGATAGAGCAATTGCGGAGAGGCGTTTACGGTAACTTCTAATTGATATTTTTCTTTTGTTTGCATAGACAAATAGGGTATTATTACACTGTTTGATGGGCGCAATATACAACTTTTTTTTGAAATAGCAAATTATTTTACCCCTTTATCACCTGTGCGAGTTGCTCCACGAATAACGCTGAGGGTTTGTTGAGTAATACCTAATAGAGAAGCTATGTGCCCTAAGGGGGCACGCAGAAGTATTTGAGGATAAGTGTGCAAGAGGAGGTCATACCGCTCTTGGGCGGTTTGGAATTTTATAGTATGTAGACGCTCTGTAAGCGATTTGATGGCTGACACTAATAGGAATCGCATTAGGCGTTCGAGTTCTTGGTGTTCGTTTACTACGCGTTCTACTTCGGGGAAAGAGGCTACCCATACTACACTGTCTTCCAGCGTTTCTAAAGAGAAGAGTGAAGGCTGGGAAAAATAGATATTTTCTACGGGAAAATAAAACATTTGTTCCAAAAGGAAGGTGTGGGTAATGTCTTTATCTTCTTTGTTATAAAACAGGCGCAGGAGTCCCTTTTCAACATAAAACAACTGTTTGGAATGGGAGCCTTCTTTGAGCAACAAGTGGTACTTTTTGTACTCTTGTTGCTCAAATAGGCTATTGATAAAAGCAAGTGTCTCGGTGTTGATTTGAGTTTCTTGGTGTAGGTACTCGGTGAGCGTCATTTTTGGGGTATGGCTATTGCATATTTTTAGCCTCGATGCTAAGAGTAGCGTGAGGTACTGCCATAAGGCGACGTTTATCGATAAGTTTACCTGTTACACGACAGATGCCATAGGTTTTGTTTTCGATACGGATAAGTGCATTCTTGAGGTCGCGTATGAACTTTTCTTGGCGAATAGCCAATGCGGTATTTTCCTCTTTGCTGGTTACCTTAGAGCCTTCTTCAAAGGCTTTGAAAGTGGGAGATGTATCGTCGGTACCATTAGTGGCACTGTTCATATATGAACTCTTGATAAGCTCTAAATCGGTTTGTGCTTTTTTGATTTTTTCTTCTATAAGCGCTTTAAATTCTTCTAATTCCTTATCGGAATAGCGCACTCTGATGTTTCCTTCTTCCATAAAAATTATAGTACTTATTTAAATTGGGGCGTAAAATTAGTATTATTTTCAGAATTACCAAAATAAAAATGTTATTTTTTTTATTTGGGATTATCATTTCTGATAAAAACGCACCCAATCTACGTACATTCTTACCGGTTTGGTAAAAGGTTTTACTTCGCCTACCCAGCTACCGCCTAATTGCATATCGATGCGCAACATATAGGGGCGAGCAAAGGGGAATTGCCCTTCACTTTCTTTCTCGGGCACACGTGCATAACTAAAAGTTTGTTTGCCATTTACATAAAAGCGCAATTCATCGGTGTCGAGCTCTACGGCATAGATGTTATAATCATCGGGGTTGATAGGAGCTGTAGCGGTGCTTTTAGGGGTGCGCTTGGTAGGGTCTTTTTTGCCCGCTTGGGTGTAAGTGGAGTGTACCGTATGGTGTACAAAAGGCTCGTAATTGAGTCGCTCGACGATGTCTATCTCACCACCCGTAGGCCAAGTAGCATCGGGTGTCATCCAGATAGCAGGCCAGGCTCCTTGAGTGGCTTCGAGCTTACAACGAATTTCTAAGCGTCCTTTTTGGAAGTATTTTTTATCCTTGGTAGAAACACCCCCAGTGATATATTTAGACTTGTCTTTGGCAGGGTCTGTACTGGGCTTGCCTAAGAGGATAAGATTGCCATTCTTTATCTCGAACAAACTAGGGTCTTGACTCATTGTTTTGCACCAATCGGCATCTGATTTTGGGCAAGCCCCTATTTTTGACCATATACCGGTAGCAAAGATATTGTCGCGGTTGAAATCGTCTTCCCAAACTAATTTCCACCCTCCTTTTTTTAAATAATCGTTATTTTCTTTTATTGAAGGGTCTTCCTTTTCTTGCTGAGAGCAGGCTATGCTAATGCTCATCACACATAAAATAATAAATATGTTTTTCATTTTAATACTGTTTTAATTAAATGTAAATATAAGGGCAAAGGTACAAAATAATTTTTTATTAGCAAAAAGAAGGTGCGAGCCGCACGGGCAGGGAAATGAGGTGCGAGCCGCACGGGTAGGGAAATGAGAAAATGAATAGTGATAAAAATCATTTTTTGACAGGTCAGACTTGTCGGACAAATTGGATAGGTTAGAGAGAGCGGAAGGAAACAGAAGAAATCGGAAGATGGCTGAGAGAAAATTTGGTAAAAAAAGGGTGTAAGGAGGGTGGGGTTAGCTTATAGAGAGCTTATAGGAAGCTTATACGAATCTTGGACGATTGGTATAGAAAGGGTGTATAAGCGGTTGGTTCATAATATGATACAACAAGACTAAAAATGTTAAAAACGGGGTTTCGAGGCGAAAGAAAGAGGAATCCTCACCCCGTCCCTCTCCCAAGGAGAGGGGGAGTGTAGCGACGGAAAAGGGGAATGTGGCGAGTCATTTATTCAATAAGCCCCCGAACCCCCGAAGGGGGACAAGCTGGAGAAGGTGACAAACCTCACCCCTCACATACTCCACTCTCGCGGACTTCCGTCCAAAGAGGGGAATGTGGCGAGTCATTTGTTCGGTAAGCCCCCGAACCCCCGAAGGGGGAGAAGCTGGAAAAGGTGACAAACATCCTCCTTTACACATACCCAGCTGTCGCTGAGTACCTCAAAGAGGGGGAATGTAAGGACGGGAAAACGACTATAAGGTTGTAAATCAGAGACAATCATTTCTCAAAATTTTGATTCACACTGATAATTTTCTTACATTTGTGCGCTTTCGCAAATTGTGAAATTTGCTCATTTGCTAATTATACGCTACCTTTGCGCTTTATTACTGAATATGACAATAGATTTTGAACATAAACAGTCGGCGCACTGTGAAAATGGAGTGGCATCTAATTTGTTGCACTTCAATGGAGTGGAACTGAGTGAACCGATGGTCTTTGGGATTGGGTCGGGACTGTTGTTCTTCTACTTTCCTTGGATAAGAGTGAACGAAGCCCCTGCTATTAGTTACCGCACGATGCCGGGACACATTTTTAGCAAAGTAGCCAAACGCTTAGGATTTAAGGTGAAACGCCAAAAATTCTCTTCTGCTGAAAAGGCACAACAAGCCCTTGATGACAATCTTGCCAAGGGTATCCCTACCGGCTTGCAAGTGGGGGTGTTCAACCTACCTTATTTCCCCGATGAGTACCGCTTTCATTTCAACGCACATAACTTAGTGGTTTATGGCAAAGAAGACGGCAAGTACCTTATTAGCGACCCTGTGATTCCTTATACTACGACCCTTACGCCTGAGGAACTCAGCAAAGTGCGTTTTGCCAATGGGGTATTGGCACCCAAAGGACACCTCTACTACCCTACTCATTTACCCAAAGAGCTTCAGTTGGAAAAGGCAATATGGAAGGGTATCAAGCAGACGTGCAGTACGATGCTCGCTCCTGTGCCCATAGTGGGTGTAGCAGGAATTAAGAAACTCAGCAAGGATATACTGAAATGGCACCGCAAGAAAGGTGCAAAGACTACCAATCACTACCTCGCCCAGCTGATACGTATGCAGGAAGAGATAGGTACTGGGGGTGCGGGATTTAGGTTTATCTACGGTGCTTTTTTGCAAGAAGCAGGTAAACTCCTGAAAAACGATGCTTTATTAGAACTCTCTAAAGAAATTACCGATATAGGCGATGCGTGGCGCGATTTTGCGGTAGCCATAGCCCGCGTATACAAAAACCGTAGTACCCAAGCTGATGTCTATAACGCTCTCTCACAGCAGTTGTACACCATAGCCGAGCGGGAAGAAACGTTTTTTAAGAAACTGAAAGCGGTAAGTAAAAAATAAATCCTTATATTTGCAGAATTAATAATTAAAAACATCATAAAATGAAAAAACTAATTAACGTAACATTTGCATTATTACTACTCTGCTCAGCAGTTACTTTAGTCTCTTGTGGAAAAGATGATGATAAAGGGGGTAAAACTGAACTTCCAGGAGGTGCAGAAGCCCCAGAAGGAACTAGAGAACTCACCCAAAACGGGATTACAGCGAAAATAGATAAAGAAGAATGGCGATTTAATAATACAGTATTGTATGTAACTGTAAAACTGACAAAACCGGATTTCAACTCAAAACCAAAAGGAAAAGTTTATGTGCAAGCGAGAACTACCGATGGAGAGGTTTTACTTGCTTGGAGAAATGGCGTCCAAGGACAAGGTGGGGAATTTGGCAATTATTGGAATGGGAAAGAATGTGAAATTCAATTTTCAATCGCCCTCCTGAATGGGAAACAAATGAAAGCAAACTCTTTAACTATTTTAAAAATTGAAGTGAATTAGATTAAGTCAAAAGATGACCCCCTCTCAGAAGAAAAATAGTAAGAATAAATATGGTCAGTACTTTACTCCTAAAGTAGTGGCTGACTTTATGGTGGGCTTAGCTAACATTTCCCCTAATACCAAAGTGTTGGAGCCTGCTTGTGGTGAAGGTGTATTTTTATCGCTTTTACAAGAAAAAGGTATAAAAAATATTACAGCTTTTGAGATAGATACAGCATTAGCTCACTCATTCCATTTTGTACGTCATGAAAGTTTTGTGTCAGCTCATCTTACTGAAAAGTATGATTTGATAATAGGAAATCCTCCTTATATCCGTTGGAAAAACTTGGAAGAAGAACTAAAAATAGAATTATCACAAAGCTCTCTTTGGAATAAATACTGCAATTCACTCTGTGACTATCTTTATATCTTTATTCTCAAATCAATAGAGTTACTTAACGAAGGAGGACAGCTTATCTTTATTTGTCCAGAGTATTGGTTGAATACCACTCACTCCCTATCTTTGCGTAATGAGATGATGAACCACGGCTATTTTGAAGAATTGTATCACTTCAACGAAACACCTATCTTTGAAGGTGTAACAGTTTCTGTTATTATTTTTAAATACATAAAGAGCAAACATAGAAAAAATGTTATAAAAGTATCTAAATATCACAGCAAACAAAAATTAACAACTGAGAAACTTTTTAATTTACAATATCAAATTCCTTTTGAAAATGCTGAATATATAAAAGTGCCTCAATTTGATCTCAATGAACGTTGGCTTTTAGAAAGTAAAGAGGTACAAGCAGAGTTACGAACTTTAGAATTAGCCTGTGAAAAAGAATTTGCTGACTTATTGTTTAATGAGAAAACTCAATATCACACTTTAGGTGAATACTGTGATATTGGCAACGGGTTAGTGAGTGGGTTGGATAAGGCTTTTCAAGTAAATGGTCACTCTCTAAACAAAGCAGAGCAATCAGCAACTATCAAAGTAGTAAAAGCTAAAGATATAACACCTTTCTTAGCTGAAGTTATTACAAGATACATCTATATTGAGGAAGGGCTTACGGAAGAGCGTTTTAAAGAACTTTATCCCAGTTACTATTTACATTTTCAACCCTATAAAGTGAACTTACAGCAACGTTACCAATACAATCGCAAAATTAACTATTGGGAATGGGTTTTTCTTAGGAACTTTCATTTGTTTAGTAAACCTGAAAGTCGAATTTTTGTGCCTTGTAAAGAAAGAATTTCTAATAAGAATTATTTTCGTTTTGCCTTAGTAGCACAAGACATCTATCCCACTCAAGATGTAACGGCTATTTTTAAAAAACAACACACACAAGAAAGTATAGAATATATTTTAGCTTATCTCAATCAGCCTATTATATTTGATTGGCTCAAGAGTAATGGGGTAGTAAAAGGTAGTATTGTAGAGTTTTCAGAAAAACCTATTGCAAGTATTCCGTTTAGGAAAATTGACTGGAATAATGAAAAAGAAGTACAACAACATCATATCATCACCGATGTTACTAAACAATATCTAAAAACTAAAAACAGCTTACAACTTACCCACATTAAAACATTGTTTAACCAACTCTTAAATATCTAAAGATGAATATAGATTATGATATGTTAGCCAAAAGTTTGAAAGGAACAACTGTCCCTAAGCCTCTTTCTGGTACGTTGTCAGGACATGCTGTTGGAGAACCTTTTGATAAGCACGTGTATACTGAAATCAAGAAACAATGTCCTAAAAATACTTTTAGACAGTACGAATATCTGAATGATTTGTACAGCAACAATCCTAGTGTGATTGGTTTTAAATCAAGAGAGGCTCTTTTTAATTCACCTACAGTATTATTTTTATTGAGTAGAGGCAAAAACGCTACTGACAAATGGAGTCTTAACAATCCTTTTGAAGAAAAACAGAATGATACAGCTGATATTTTGGTAGTGAAAGATGAATTTTATGAGCTTGTAGATGTAAAAACAAGAAATATAGCCAAAAAAGCACAAGCTCCCAATATTATATCAGCCTATAAATTAGCACAACTTTGTGCCAAAATGTTAGACAATGAAGAGTTTGACAATTTTACTATTAATTACTTTGAAGTAGATTGGCTATTAGAGAACGATAAATTAATATGTAAAGACACTCATTTTGGTTGTCTATTTAAGGAAAATCCTGAAGAATTGTATATCAATTGGGCTGCTGCTATGCAAATACAGTTTCACGTAAGTGATTTAGACCAATTGTTTAAAGGAAATAAAAAACAATGGGCTCAACGCTATCTAAAGCATTTTGTGACTCAAGCTCAAAAACGTGCTGATGATATGATCATTCGATTTGTAAAACCTTTTGAAAAATATATTAATGAATAAAATCAACCTTCTCTTAACACTTGCCCTTACTACTTCGAGCTGGTCGCAACAACAGCAAACTCTTGAAAAAGGGTGGAAATTTACTCGTGAGGACAAACCGGTGTTCTCGCAAACCAATTATAACGATGCGAAATGGCAACGCGTAACCGTGCCTCACGATTGGGCTATCTATGGTCCTTTTGATATGGAAAACGATATCCAGCGCACGGCTATCAAGCAGGACGGACAAAAAGCAGCTATTGAACACACAGGGCGTACGGGAGGGTTACCTTTTGTAGGCGTAGGTTGGTACCGCACGCAGTTCAACGTGCCTGAACTTACGTCCGATAAGCAAGTGTTTGTACAGTTTGACGGGGCGATGAGTAACCCCGAAGTATTTGTAAACGGACAAAAAGCTGGTGAATGGCACAACGGCTATAACACTTTCTTTTTGGATATCACTCCTTACGTAAAAGCCAATAACAACACTTTGGCAGTGCGCCTCAACAACCTTACCCAGATGTCGCGTTGGTATCCAGGGGCAGGCTTGTACCGCAATGTGCATATTATTACTAAAAACAAGACGCATATCCCTATTTGGGGTGTACAGATTACCACCCCCGAAATAACAAACAACTTCGCCAAAGTAGTAGTAAATACTGAGTTTGTAGCTGATAAGAAGACTTCAGTTACCGCAGAAACTGTTATTTTCAATAATCAAGGTGAAAAAGTAGCGTATACCAATACCAAAGCGACTCCTTACACTACCGATAAAATTTCAGCAGAGCTGTATATTGATAATCCTCGTTTGTGGGACATCGGCAAGCCGTACCTCTATAAAGCCGTTACCAAGCTCTATGAAGGTGATACTGTAAAAGATGAGGTAACCACTACCTTCGGGATTCGCTCTATCGAACTCAAGCCTAACGATGGTCTGTACCTCAACGGGCGCAAAATCAAAATACAAGGGGTGTGTATGCACCACGATTTAGGTCCGCTGGGCGGGGCAGTAAATGAGAGTGCTATACGTCGACAAATACGCATTATGCAGGATATGGGTGTGAATGCTATCCGCACTTCGCACAATATGCCCGCGCCTGAATATGTGCGCGCTGCCGATGAAATGGGTATGCTACTCGCCGTAGAGAGTTTCGACGAATGGGCTATCCCAAAAGTAGAAAACGGTTATCACTTGTACTTCAAAGAATGGGTAGAAAAAGACCTTACGAACCTTGTAAAACACTACCGCAACAACCCTAGCGTGCTGATGTGGTTCATCGGGAATGAGGTGGAAGAACAGAGTGTAGAAAGTGGCTCGCAAGTAGCGCGCTATTTGCAAGATATCATCAAAAAATACGATACTACCCGCCCCGTGAGCAATGGTATGGATAGACCCCACGATGTGCTCAAAAACAATATGGCAGCAACGATGCAGTTAATGGGTTTTAATTACCGTCCGTTTAAGTACAAAGAGGCTTACCGCAAGTTGCCACAACAGCTTATTTTGGGTAGTGAAACCGCCTCAACAGTGAGTTCGCGTGGGGTGTATAAGTTCCCCGTAGAGCGCAAATCAATGGCTAAATACCCCGATATGCAATCGTCGTCTTATGACGTAGAACACTGCGGTTGGTCGAACTTGCCCGAAGACGACTGGATACATCAAGAGGATTTGCCTTATACCGTAGGAGAGTTTATCTGGACAGGTTTCGACTATCTGGGCGAACCTACTCCTTACTATGTGGAATGGCCATCACACAGTTCCTATTTTGGGGCAGTAGATTTGGCAGGACTACCCAAAGACCGTTTCTATCTCTACCGCTCACATTGGAATAAGGAAGCCGAAACCTTACATATCCTCCCTCATTGGAATTGGGAAGGGCGCGAGGGGCAAACAACTCCTATCTTCGTTTATACTAATTATCCTTCTGCCGAATTGTTTATCAATGGCAAAAGTCAAGGAAAACGCAGTAAAGACCTCTCTATAAAATTAGAAGAGGAAGAAAAAGACGGCAATCCGTCAGACCTCAACCGCCAAAAGCGTTACCGCCTAATGTGGATGGATACTAAGTACGAACCTGGCACAGTGAAAGTAGTAGCTTACGATGCCAATGGTAAGGCAGTAGCCGAAAAAGAAATCCGTACTGCTGGCAAGCCTTATGCATTGCGCCTCAGCAATGAACACAAAACAGTGCTTACCCCTAATAGCAAAGACCTCGCTTTCATCACCGTAGAAGCGGTAGATAAGGACGGCAATCTATGTCCAACAGTCAATGACCTTGTGCAGTTCAGTGTGAAAGGAGCTGGCTTTTATAAAGCGGCTGCCAATGGCGATGCTACTTGCACCGACCCATTTCACTTGCCTAAAATGCACCTCTTCAACGGAAAATTAGTGATGATGGTACAAGCAGGTGAAAAAGCAGGCGAAATTACTATTGAGGCAAAAAGTAAAACGCTAAAAGGAAAGATTTCAGTAGAAGTTAGAAAATAGTACATAGAAATTAGATGCTGTTATTTTTATATGCTTTGCCAAAGGACAAGAGCCTTTGGCAAAGTTTTTTATAGTAGAGGTAGAGCTGAGAACAATTGGTGTATTAACAAAAATATTATATCTTTGTGCTTTCATCTACAAATTGTCCACTTATGAACTACCGTCTTACCTCTCCCGCCGATGCCCGCAAAGTAGCCACTATACTCACCGATGCTTTTGCTAACTACAATATGTATCGCGAAGTGCTCAACTCTTTTTTTACTACCGATAGCAAGTATATAGACTATCTGAACAAATTGCATTATGTACAAGTGATGAGTAATATCCGTAAGGGTTATTGCCTGATAGCCGAAGAAAACAACGATATTATAGCCGTCGCAGTGATGCAATCGTTGCGATACACTCGTATTACCCTTTGGGACTACCTGCGCTCGGGTGCTTTTGCGCTTTGGCGTTATGCCAAACCTACTCAATGTTTTTTGCCTTTCTTAGACAAGAGTAGCGAGCACGCTAAAAAACAAACTTCTGAAAACAAGTGGTATTTAGAGAGTTTTGTAGTGAGTCCCGCGTGGCAAGGTAAACACATAGGAGGTAGATTTTTAGACGAAGCCGTTTTGCCTTTAGTAGCGCGAGAAGGAGGTAACCAACTCAGCTTGGTTACCAATACCGAAACAAATATATCTTTCTACCAAAAACACGGTTTTGAGCAAATCCACCAAACCAAAATAGGAGGCGTAGATGTTTGGACGATGCTAATGGAAGTGAAGAGTTGCTATAAAGCACCTGACAACCCTGATTAGAAGAGTAACTTGGTACTTTGAAACTTTTTTTCTACTTTTGCGCCAACATTAACCATTCACCATTCATCATTAATTATTGTTTTATATGAAATTCAACGAGTACAAACACTTAGACCTTACTAAGATAGCAGAAGAAATATTGGCTTTCTGGAAAGCCACTAACATCTTTGAGCAGAGTATCGCCTCACGTGAGGGCGCTATTCCGTTCGTGTTTTTTGAAGGACCACCATCTGCCAATGGCGTGCCTGGTATTCACCACGTGATGGCGCGCTCTATTAAGGATATTTTCTGCCGTTATAAAACTCAGAAAGGATTTCAAGTAAAACGCAAAGCAGGATGGGATACCCACGGCTTGCCAGTAGAACTCGGGGTAGAGAAAGAACTCGGCATTACCAAAGAAGATATAGGCAAGAAAATAAGCGTTGAGGACTATAACAAGGCTTGTAAGGAAGCCGTGATGCGCTATACCGATATCTGGAACGACCTTACCGAGAAAATAGGCTACTGGGTGGATATGGACGACCCTTATATCACCTACAAACCTAAGTATATGGAAAGCGTGTGGTGGCTTTTGAAACAACTGTACAACAAGCAGTTGCTATACAAAGGCTACACCATTCAGCCTTATTCGCCTAAGGCAGGAACAGGCTTGTCATCACACGAGCTCAACCAACCTGGCTGCTACCGCGATGTGAGTGATACTACGGTTGTGGCGCAGTTTAAAGTAAAAACATTAGTAGCAGCGGCAAGTAAAACATTGGGTAACCCTACCGAACCTATTCATATCCTCGCTTGGACAACCACCCCTTGGACGTTGCCTTCTAACACCGCGCTTGCTGTGGGCAAAGAGATTGACTATGTACTCGTAAAAACATTCAATCAATATACTTTTGAGCCGATTACAATCATCATTGGCAAACCGCTTTTGGCAAAACAATTCGGCAAAAAGTTCGTAGAGGGTGATGCAACTGCTTTGGCGGCTTACACACCCGAAAGCAAAACTATCCCTTATCAAATTATAGGGGAATGCAAAGGTGCTGACCTTGTGGGTACTACTTATGAGCAACTCATTCCTTGGTGCACTCCTGCCGAAAATCCTACTGAGGCTTTCCGTGTGATTGCAGGCGACTTTGTTACCACTGATGACGGTACCGGTATCGTGCATATTGCGCCTACTTTTGGTGCTGATGACGCCCGTGTAGCCAAAGAATACGGCGTGCCCCCAATGCTTGTGAAAGACGCGCACGGCAATTTGATTCCGTTAGTAGATTTGCAAGGAAAATTCATCACAGGACACAATATTCCTGAGGCTTTTGCCGGTAAATACATCAAAAATGAGTATTACGATGCAGGGCAAGCGCCTGAAAAATCGTGGGATGTGAGCTTGGCTATCCTCCTCAAAGAAGAAAACAAGGCTTTCAAAGTAGAGAAATACGTACACAGCTATCCGCACTGCTGGCGTACTGATAAACCCGTGTTGTACTACCCGCTCGACTCGTGGTTTGTACGTGTAACCGATTTCAAAGAGCGTATGTTTGACCTCAATGAAACCATCAACTGGAAACCTAAAGCTACCGGTGAAGGGCGTTTTGGCAACTGGCTCAAAAATGCGAATGACTGGAACCTTTCGCGTTCGCGCTATTGGGGTATCCCGCTACCTATTTGGCGTACAGACGATAAGCAAGAGGAATTCTGCATAGGTTCGGTAGAAGAACTAAAAGCCGAAATACAAAAAGCTATCGCAGCAGGAGTGATGACAGCCGACCCTTATAAAGATTTTGTGGTAGGCGACAACTCCGAAAGCAATTACAACAAGGTAGATTTACACAAAAATATAGTAGATAACATAGTGCTTGTATCACCATCGGGCAAGCCAATGCACCGCGAAACTGACCTTATCGACGTATGGTTTGACTCGGGCTCTATGCCGTATGCACAATGGCACTATCCTTTTGAAAACAAGGAATTTATCGATAACCACACTGCTTATCCAGCCGACTTTATAGCCGAAGGGGTAGACCAAACACGTGGTTGGTTCTATACACTTCACGCAATTGCTACTTCGGTTTTTGACAGTGTGGCGTACAAAAACGTAGTGTCTAACGGATTGGTGCTCGACAAGAACGGACAAAAGATGTCGAAACGCTTGGGCAATGCGGTAGACCCATTCACTACTATAGCCGAGTATGGCGCCGATGCCACTCGCTGGTATATGATTTCGAACGCAAACCCTTGGGATAACCTCAAATTCGATTTGGAAGGGGTAGCTGAGGTGCGCCGCAAATTCTTCGGTACGCTCTACAACACCTATTCATTCTTTGCGCTTTATGCCAATACCGACAGCTTCACTTACGCTGAAGCGGATATACCACTGGCTGAACGCCCTGAAATAGATCGCTGGATACTTTCGGAACTCAACACCCTCATCAAAGAAGTAGATGCCCTCTATGCCGATTATGAGCCTACCCGTGCTACGCGTGCTATTTCCGATTTTGTACAAGAAAACCTCAGCAACTGGTATGTGCGCTTGTCACGTCGCCGTTTCTGGAAAGGAGAGTATGAAGCCGACAAGATAGCCGCTTACCAAACCCTTTACACCTGCCTCATAACCATCGCTAAACTGATGGCTCCTGTAGCGCCTTTCTATGCCGATAGATTGTACAAAGACTTGGTGAGCGTTACCGGTAAAGAAAATAAAGAAAGTGTACACCTCACTGATTTCCCTGTGGCTAACGAAAGTTACATCGATAAGTCATTGGAAAGCAAGATGCAGAAAGCACAGACCATCTCGTCCTTAGTACTATCATTGCGCAAGAAAGAAAGCATCAAGGTGCGTCAGCCACTGCAAAAGATAATGATACCGATAGCCAACGCCACTGAGCGTGCTGAAATAGAAGCCGTAGCAAATCTTATCAAGCACGAGGTGAATGTGAAGGAAATAGAGCTTTTGGAAGATGCCTCAGGTATATTGGTAAAACAAATCAAACCGAACTTCAAGACCTTAGGACCTAAGTTTGGTAAAGATATGAAAGCCATTGCCACAGCGGTACAAGAATTTGGTCAGCAGGAAATAGCACAGTTTGAAAAAGCACAAACGTACAGCTTGCAACTGCCTGACAAAACGGTTACTTTGAGTTTGGACGATGTAGAAATCAGCACCCAAGATATAGAAGGCTGGTTGGTTGCCACCGCTGGTAGTCTATTGGTAGCATTAGATATTCACATCACCCCCGAACTGCGCCAAGAAGGTATCGCTCGCGAGTTGGTGAACCGCATTCAGAATATCCGCAAGGACAATGATTACGACATCACCGACCGCATACAAATACGCCTCCAAGCGCACACTGCCCTACAAGAGGCAGTAACTGCCAACGAAGCTTACATCAAGAACGAAACCCTTACTAACAGCATCTCTTTTGTAGATAGCCTGCCAGAGGGTGAAGAAATAGCATTCGATGAAGTAACGACAAGAATAGTTGTTAGCCGGTCGTAATACAACAAGCTGTCACACACTTTGCCAATATCCCTAGATTTTGACAAAGTGATAAGAAAAGCGCGATGTTTAAAATGATAAACATCGCGCTTTTTTATTGACTAATTTACCAATCTTTCTTCTCTTTTCTTTCGTCTCGAAACCCCGTTTTTAACATTTTTAGCGGTGTTGTATTACTTTATGAATCAACTGCTTATACACCCTTTCTATACCAATCGTCCAAGATTCGTATAAGCTTCCTATAAGCTCTCTATAAGCTAACCACACCCATCTTACAGCTCATTTTTTACCTTTCACCTCAACACGTCCTTCCGTTCTTTTCCGTTTCCTTCCGAATCCTCCAACCCATCCTCTAAACTGTCCGACTCGTCTGAAAAGTCCGCCTCGCCCATTTCTCTTGGTGGTATTATTGGCATTTCTGGTATTTCTGGCATTATTAGCTTTTACCCCATTTTCTCATTCCCTAATTTTCTCACTTCCTCATTTTCTAATTAAAAGTATATTTCAAAAAGTGTTTAGGTACTGAAAACTTTAATTTTTAGAATCAGAAAGATAAAAAAGTGAGGTTCAACGGCAGAAATTTTTAGAGCATTTATAACTTATAAAAATGTATTTGTCCTAACTTTATAACTATCAAAATGTTCACTAAAATTGTTAATAACTGTGTTGATAACTATTTTATTTTTGTTGAAAACTTATCACTTTATTCCGTATCTTTGCCCCAGCAACTAAGGAAAAAACACTTCCCCTTTTTAGGGAACTTATAAAAGCAACATTATTCAATGCGTTATAAATGAGTGATTTATATAAATCACTCAGCACTTTCTTTCTCTCTAACTAAAAGAAGAGAGTTAAAAATAAACTCATTAGGCTATGCTTGTATTATATAAACATTCCTAATACATCACATACTTGAAAATTGTTAATAAAATAGAGAAATTAGTGATTATTATCATTACAACTTGGAAGCTTAATGCTCGAGAAATTAAAATTTATATCTGAAATAATAATAAAATAAAAAATTATGTCTAAATTCACTAAGCTTACAGCTGAACAGCTTCAAACAAAGCGTAATTTCATCGAAAATTACCTACAATCTCACAATGCCGCTACTGGGTCTCTCTTCGATGCCAATGCCAATGTGGCACATAAAAACATCGCTACGATGGAGGCAGAACTCAATAAAGATATCAATATTCAAGTGAACCGTTCGCTCGTGTCTCACAAAATCGAACAGCTCTTTGGCAAAGAATTAGCCGATGAGTATATCCGTCAGATTGAGGAACACGAAATCTACGTGCACGACGAAACGAGCCTCAAACCTTATTGTGTGAGCGTTTCGATGTATCCTTTGCTCTTGGACGGGCTCGTAAAACTCGGCGGTGAAAGCAAAGCTCCACAACACTTAGCAAGCTATTGCGGGTCGTTCGTGAACTTCCTCTTTTCCGTTTCCTCTCAGTTTGCAGGAGCGGTAGCAACGGTAGAGTTTCTAATGTACTTCGACCATTTTGCTCGTAAAGACTATGGCGACGATTACCTCAATACCCATCGTGAAGTGATAGAAAACGAACTGCAACACGTAGTATACGCTATCAATCAGCCAGCAGCAGCACGTGGCTATCAATCAGTATTCTGGAACATATCGCTATATGACCGCCCGTATTTCGACTCGATGTTCGGTACATTCGTTTACCCCGATGGTAGCAAACCTTCTTATGAGTCTTTAGACAAGCTCCAACAGTTCTTTATGCATTGGTTCAATATTGAGCGCACGAAAGCGATACTCACCTTCCCTGTGGTAACCGCAGCAATGCTCACTAAGGACAAACACGTGTACGACGAGCATTTTGCGCGCTTCTGTGCTAAAGAACTCAGTGAGGGCAATGCATTCTTCATCTATCAATCAGATAATGCCGATTCATTAGCAAGTTGCTGTCGCTTACGCAATGAAATTTCTGATAACACTTTTAGTTATTCACTCGGTGCGGGAGGTGTTTCTACCGGTAGTATTAATGTGATAACCATTAATATGAATCGCCTATACCAAAAACACTTATCGTTGGAACGCACCTTAGATAATATCCATAAATACCAAGTAGCTTACCGTGCCATTGTGCAAGAGTACAAAGATGCGGGTATGTTACCAGTGTACGATGCGGGCTTTATCTCACTTGATAAACAATTCCTCACCGTTGGTATTAACGGAATGGTGGAAGCTGCCGAGTATTTAGGTATTCGCATTTCGGATAATCCCGACTATAAGGCGTTCATCAACAAAAACCTCAAACTAATTTACGACAAGAACAAGGAAGCTAAAGCCAAATACGGCTTTATGTTCAATACCGAGTTTGTACCTGCCGAGAATTTAGGCGTAAAGAATGCGGCGTGGGACAAAGCCGACGGCTTGCAAGTGCCACGTGATTGCTACAATTCATATTTCTATATTGTGGAAGACAGCTCTCAAAACCTTATCGATAAGTTCTATTTACACGGAAACGACTATATACAGTACTTAGACGGCGGTTCGGCTTACCACTGCAATCTCGAAGAATACACCACTGCCGAAGGTTTTTATAAGTTGCTAAATGTAGCCGCTAAAACGGGTTGTAACTACTTCTGCTTTAATATATGCGTAACCGTGTGCAACGATTGTGGCTATATCGATAAACACACGCACGACCACTGCACCCATTGTGGTTCTGAAAATATCGACCACGCGACACGGGTGATAGGCTATCTCAAACGCATTACTAATTTCTCTAAAGACCGACAAAAAGAAGCTAAAATACGTTACTATGGGAACGCTACGGTATAGCAGTTACGATATAGTCCTCCAAGAAGTACCCAACGAGATATCCCTGTGTTTTACCATCACAGGGTGTCCGTTAGGCTGCGAGGGTTGCCATTCCGAATATATTTGGGACGGTAGCAAAGGCTGTGCGCTTACTAATGAAGGTTTAGAACAACTGCTTAGCAAGTATGAAGATATGATAAGCTGTGTGCTGTTTATGGGAGGCGAGTGGCAGGTAGAAACCCTGCTCTCGCTTATCTTTCAAGTGAAGTGCAAACGGCTGAAAACGGCACTCTATACAGGGCTTAACCTCAAGCAAGTACAGCGCAAATACCCTGAGCTGTTAGGGTGTTTAGACTACATCAAAACCGGCAAGTGGTTACCTAAACTCGGTGGCTTAGACAGCCCCACCACCAATCAAGAGTTTTTAAACCTGCAAACCGGAGAGGTGATGAATAAAGTGTTTTTAAAGGTAAAAGGAAAAGCCTGACTGCAGACGTAGCTAGGTGTGTGAATAAGAAAATAATACCAAGATTTCACACGTACAGCTATCTCCTCTTTTATTGTTGCTTGTGTGATGGGAGTGATAGACTACAAACATACGAAAGACAAACGGGAAGTAATAAAAAAAGAACGACTTGATTAAGTCGTTCTTTTTTTATTACTTGTTTAACACTCTCCTCAGGGTAAGGGTGGCTAATACTAAATATACCAAACACAGTGCCCACATTCCCAGCCAATATGGCATAATGGTAGTGATATGAGCTCCCATCTGGGTAATAGATATAAAACCCTTGCTCCCTAAAGTAGTAGGTACAATATATGAAAAAACACTCAGCCATTCAGGCATCGCTACGGTAGGCCACGAAAAGCCAGTAAGCATCACCGCAGGCAAAGAGGTATACATAATGAGCATAATGGCGTCTTCACGTCGATGTAAAAAGTTCAGCAAGCAAAGTCCCATAAATACAATCGACAGGATAAATGGTATCATAAAAACCATAGTGCTTAGTATCGTGCTACGTACAGGAATGCCAAACAATGGCATTATAATTCCTAAAATAATGAGTAATATCACCATTGAAAAGGCTAAATAAGTAGTAGCTTTCCCCATTACAATAGGCAAAGCTCCCCAAAAACTATCGGAGTTAGGATATATTTTTTTTAGTTTGTTGCCCTCTCGCATCGTTCCTCCTAACATACCTACGGCAGTGAGTATGGTAGTTTGAAAGATAATCACAAGCACTATGGGAATAAGGAAAGTGGCATAACCCAAAGAGGGATTGTATAAGCTCACTACTTGAGCGCTCACGGGCATTGCCTCATCGCGCGCTTGGGTAGGGAGTTTGCCTTGTGCCGAAGTGCGTTTCACCTCAACCCCTGCATTCAGGTAAGTAGCCGACACTTTAACGGCGGTAAGTATTTGCTTGTAATAAAGCATATAAGAAGCATCGGCATAGACCGATATAGTGGGTTGTTCTCCGCGTTGTAGGTCACGTGCAAAACCGTTGGGAATGGCTACTATCCCCCGTATTTTCTCCTGCTGAAAGGCCTTTTCAGCTTCGGTGAGGTTGAGGTAACTGCTGTAAATAGCGGTCTGACTCGTGGCATCAATCATACGCAACAACTGACGGCTTTGGGCAGTATTATCCTCATCTACTACTCCAATAGGAAGCTCTTGTAAGGTCTCTTCGGAATAGAGATAAGTATAGATGAACGACACGGCAATCGCTACAATTACAAACGAAAAGAACACCGCCTTGTCGCGGAATATATATTTGGCTTCCCAAAGCATTGCACGAGTGAAGTCGGCTGAACTTTGATATATGTAACTTCTAAACTGTTTCATAACCTCCTGATTTTATCTTTTTCACAAACATAGGATAAGCCACTATAAGCAACAGTCCAAAGAGCAATAATGCCAGAAGCGGTTGCCACGTCATCTCTACAGGAATGCCCTTAATGGCGCGATTTACATAGTATTTCATAAAATGAGCATACGGAAAGATTTGCGCTAAATACTGCATACTCTTAGGAAGCCCTTCCATAGGAAAAGTATAAGCCGCAAATGAGAAGGCAATCGCTGTAAAACCACTGCCTATGGTAAGTGCCGACCTAAAATTAGGCAATATAGAAACGAGTGCAATACCTATAATCTGATAGATTACTACTAGGGCAAAAGTAATAAGCACCACATTCAGCATTGGGATATGCAAAGGAGCCCCGATAAGCTCAAAGAGGAGGTAATTCATCCACCACGCTACAAAAAGGAGCACTAAGGTATAAGGCAAGAGTTTCCCCACAAGGGCTTTCAGCGGACTTCCACCTGCTTGCTTGAGCCACTGTTTCCCTCGATGGTAGCGGAATTCTACTCCTAATACATACACCGTTACCATCATTACAATCATTTGGAGCATCATCGGCAAGAGTGCTGTGAGTAGGTAATAGGCATAGTTAGAATAAGGATTGTACAAGGCGTGGTCGTCTACCCTTATGGGTTGGGCTTCGGCGCGTACCTTCTCAGTTTGTTGCCCTTTTTGCATTTTCTTCTTCATCACCAAGCCTGCTGAGAACATCCCTACGGTAGTTTGGAAATCCTTTTGGATAAGACTTGCCCCCAGCATAAACTGACTATTGGTATAGCAAATCACCGATTGGTTTTCACCTTTGAATAGTTTCTGCTGAAAGTCGGTAGGAATGACGATAAAGCCCATAATCTGTTGTTGCTGGATAAGGCGTTGGGCTTCTTGTTCATCGGTGAGTTTGATTTTTAGGTCTATATTGGGCGTAGCATCGAGCATACGCAAAAGGTTTTCGGACAGCTGACTTTGGTCGTAATTGATATACGCCATAGGCAGGTCGCGGGGTACCCCTTTGTAGAAAATAGCCGCAAAGAACCCAAAGATAACCAAGGGGAACACCAAAACGTAAAACAGCCGTTTGGGCGATAGGAATAGGTTCTTGCATTCTTTTTTAAATAAATACATAATTAATTTGTCAATTAGCTAATTAGTTAGATTTCTTCAGCATCTTCTAAGTTTTCTATTAAAATAGGTTCTTTGTCTTTAAAATGAAAAGAAACTCCATAAGGCTCGCAAAAGCTGAAACTACCTCCGGCAAAATGCAATATCCATTCTTTGTTGTCATAGAACAGGAATTGCGGACTTTCAAAAGGGACTTCCTGCAAGGGAACGCTTAGCAATTGTTTTTCTTCTTCTGAAAGATGAAAGCCATCTGAGCATATCAGCAGTTGTTCTTGAAAATAAGAAAGAGCTTTGGCAACCAACTTATCTGCGCTGTCAAGGATTTGTTCAATAAAAGCAATAGTATCTGCTGTGATGGTTTTACTTTTGCTAAACACAGAAAAAGGCAGCTGTAAAGTTTCTTTGTAGAAATCACTTTTCCACTGATATGAAGCCTCCCAAAAATAGTCGTCTCCCACTTTTTGTGAGAAAGTAAGAGTGCCAAACTTGGTGGTATAATTAGATATGTTCATTGCTTTAACCAATTAATTTCTTCTTTACTAAGGAGAAAGTATTTATATACAAAGTTTTCGCAGGCTTCTTGTTCGCTATCAAAAGACTGTTCATCACAGAAGCAACGAGTATCGGCAAGGCATACCACCCATTGGTTTTCTCGTTCCAGAAGACAAGCGTTATCCACAGCTACATTTCCTTGCTCAAAAGTATTTGTTTTAAAATAACACTGAGCAGGCTTATAGTTCAAGGCTTCTAAAGCTTGTAACAACTCTTTGAATGTAGGAATAGGGAGTTGTTCTTTTATCTGGGCTAAAAGTTGTTGTCTTTTCTTCCTTTCTTGTTTGTTTTTCTTGGAAAACCAAATGAGTATAAACGCCCAAGCCAAAACAGCTATTAATAGAGGGGCAAGTATATTGTAATTCACAAGAGCATTCCACATAGGCTTTTAGGTTTATTCAGATATAATGAACAAAATTGAGGCTATTCTGAGGGTGATTTTGTTATTGTTTTCTTGTTTTTATGAATGTTGTAATTCCTAATACAAAAAATAATACCAAAGAAAGTACCACAAAGATACATTTCATAAGAGAAAAATAGGGCGCTAAGGTCTCTATCCATAAGTTTTCAGGATAGTGTGTGAGCATTGTAATGGTACTAAAATTTTCTGAATAATCAGAAATACCTCCTATTATTGGGAAATATGATAAGAAAAGGAGCTTTCTTTGGTTGAGTTTTTCTAAAAAGAAACGTATCAGTTGATAGTAGGTAATAGCAAACAGACCGGGATATATCATATCCACAGGAATTTGTCGGTATAAATAGAAATGGCGACCTTCTTCACCTAAACGCCTAAATAGCTCTTGAATGTAAGTAGCATCATAAAACGGAGGCACATCTAAAATATCCATTCCTCCAGCCATTGCTTTAAGAGCTGGTACGGTTACCAACATCAAGTAGGCATATAGCGAAGTGGTAATGATAAAAAATATCCAAAGTTTTTTCTTTTTCATTTCTAATTAATTTTTGTTGTTTTACTAAATTATCACGGATATTCCCAATCCTAAGAAAGATTACGGAGTTTACACCCCTAATGCTTCTCTTTCCTTCTTTGGCACTTTGGCGAGTACTTGTTCATAAGAGTGCTGTACCATTTCTTTAATAAGGGCTTCAGGCAGACTCTCTAAAAACACAGTATTCCAATGTTTTTTGTTGAGGTGATAGCCTGCTACAATCTTATCGGGGTATTGCTCGCGGAGTTCTATCGCACGCTCAGGTTCGCATTTGAGGCTAACACTCATAGGCACGCGGTTTAGGTTTATCAGTGCAAAGATACGATTTGCTATACGGAAGACCAAAAAGTCCTCCCCGAAAGGCATATCCTCAGTAGTGTGAGGTAAAGTTAAGCAAAAACCTCTAAAGGTTTCTATGTTCATTTCTTTCGAATGTTATATAATTCACCACGATTTTCACCATCTCTATAAATCAAGATTCTATCGCCCCAGAGGTCTTTTACCTGAACAATGGTTCTCAACCCTTTATCATTCCATTTAAATTGGATTGAATCATTACCAATTTTAAAAGTATAATAGTCATACCCATAAGGGATATACCAAAAGAAAAAATGATTACCCCCTCCGTCATTTCCTAAGGTTACCCTATCAAACTCTATTAAATTTTTATTGATTTGTTCTTTTAGAATATAGTCAAAGAAATCAGTTTTTTTAGGACGTTCCTCGCCATAGTACCATTTGTAATCGCTAGCTCTTAGAAAATATTCTTCTTTGTTCCCTAAACAAATGATGTAATCTCTTAGATTAATAGTTTCTTTTAATCCTCCTAACAAACTATCCATATATCGCCTATTTACATCTCTGATAACATATACATCGTATTTTCCTCTTTTATCTTTTGGAATGTCGTAATTTTTTACAACGCTATCGTATTCCATTTTTTTCAATTCATTTACTTTAATTCTCTTTTTCCAAGGATAAACATACTTATAAACAACAGGATTAAATATATCACCTTCAACTTCATAAAACGTTTTATTCCCTACAAACGTTCCTTTTACATTTAGCTTTTCTTTGATTTTTAAACTTTTATCAAGTAGGAAGAACTCTTCTTTCATAGGTCTGTGGCAATATATAAAACCGTCTGTTCTGTCATAAATAACCGCGTGTTTGTCGATATCTGTAAGCAAAGTATCTACCACAAAAAGATTGGGGTCAAAACCATTGTATTCTGGCATTTCAGGGTACTTATCTTTTTCTGGTACTCCATAACCGCAACTGATACATAAGCATAGTTGTGCTAATAAAATCGCTGTTTTTAAATGAAGGAATCTCATTATTGTAATGTATTTTATTTATGTTACTCGAAAATCTTGATGATTTATTAGTTTATTCTATTTTTCAGTATTAGAAATAGTTTTTCTTATCTACAAATGCTTGCTTTTATAAAATGTGAATTATTATTTTATTCTGATTATCTTTCGCTAAAAGCTTAAACAGATTTCTTCTATTGATGTTTGCTTAGTATTAAACACGAACTAGGAGAATCGCACCAGTAGGGGATAAATCTATTAATGAGCCAATTGACAAATTAGCTAATTGCCAAATTACTCTTCACCATTTTGTATTTCTTCCTTTTTCCCTCTACAGTTGCTACCACTTTAAAACCAAGTTTTGTATAAAGACCTTTAGCTATGAGGTTGTCATCAAATACATTTAGGCTAATAGAATGAACTCTTTTATCCTCAAAAAGCATTGCGATAAATAACTGCATTGCTGAGGTGCCTAATCCTTTTCCTGTAAGCGAAGGATTGATAAGAAATCTACCAATATGTACGTTGCTCCCTTCTACTCTTATTTGCTGAATCATCCCTATAAAACTACCCTCTACCTCAATACGAAAACAGTGAGGCAAAGCATTGAGTGCTTCTATGGTAAGAGGATAAGGCAAAGCATCTCCCGCCCATTGTTGCAAGAAATTAGCATCTTTGCTATTTGTCCAGCGTATAATAGCTTGCTTATCTTTAGTTGATAATCCTTCAGTTATTCTCATTTTTCACTTACTAATACTGACATTCCGGGTCTTAAATCCTTTACTTTTTGGGTAGGGTAGGCTTTGATAGCGAAAGTTTTCTTGTCGAAGTCGCCTTTGCTCTTGGTAGCTGTCCAAGTGGCGAAATCAGCTTGTACGGCTATGTGTTTTACTTCCAACTCTATCTCCTGATTGCCAAGGGCGGGTACGATGCCTTTGAATTTAGTGCCTATCTTGAAGTCTGCCATTTTATCTTCGCGTATGTTGAACACCACCCACTCGTCTTGGGTATCGATGAGGTTCATCACAGGGTAACCCGCATTCACGATTTCGCCTTCGTTGGGGATAATGGTTTGTATCTCGGCATCGGCAGGGGCAAACACTTTAGCACCATCTTTATAGGCATTTACCTCAGTAATGACCCCTTGCGCTTGGGCTACAAGGGCTCGGGCAGCGGTTTTATCCTCTACACGAGCTCCGTTTTTCGCCATTTCGTATTGTGATTTGGCTGCTTCCGCTTGTTTTTGTAAGGCAACCATTTGGGTATAAGCCTCATCTTTCTTTTGAGCAGGCAATACCTTATCGTTATAAAGGTTGCTCACACGCTGATAGGTTTTTTCAGCGAGCTGGGCAGCCGCTTCGGCTTGTTGCCATACATTGTAAGCCCCTTGAATTTGTTCGCTGCGGGCACCGCGTTGTGCTTTATCGGATTGAGCTTGTGCTGCCAAACGTGCCGCTTCGGCTTGAGAGAGTTTGGCATCGAGTTCAGTGCTTTCGAGTTCTAAAAGGAGGTCGCCTTTGTGCACTTGGTCGCCTTCCTGCTTGTAGATAGCTTTCACCCTACCAGGTACTTTGGGGGCAACGTTGATTTGTTTGGCTTCTACTTGTCCTTGCAAATATACAGGTTCGCGGTTACTAAAAAAGTAGATAGAAAGAATAAGAACTACTGCAAATACAGTGATTGTTACAATAAGACCGGTGATGTTTTTCTTTTTCATTGTTTATTTAGTTTAGCCCCCGTTCCCCCGAAGGGGGACAATCCATAAATAGGATAAAAATGAGGGTATTATTATGGTTATTATTTTTGTAATGTATTAATTCTGCTTGCGGCTTCGGCTTCCTTCGAGGCACGAGCTACAAGCTCGCGCCAGAGTATGATTATCAGGGTAGTCAACTTTTCCAAAGTCTAAAACTTTGGCAAAGTATAGCGATATAAGAGGTAAGAGCATTTGTGTCGCTCTACCTTACTTGTTCGCTGAATTTATCACTCATTCCGCAGGTTTCTAACAGCTGAGCGAGAGTTTTGTCCATTTCAAAAAGGGCTTGGTAGCGTTTGATTTTAATAGAAGCCAAATAAAGGTTGGCATCGGCTACATCGGTGGAGGTGGAGAGACCTTCGGCAAAAGCTTTGTCGCGGGCACGTACGAGCTCTTCGGCAAAACGCAAACTCTCTTCTAAGCTGAGGTATTGTTCACGTTGCTTTTCAATCTCGGTGTACTGTTTTTTCACTAAGGTTTGTACATCTTTTTCGGCTTGTGCAGTGATGAGCTCCACACTCTCGCGCATCGCTTTGGCTTGGGCTATCTTGTTTTTGTCCTGTAAACCGTTGAAGAGATTCCACTGTAACCCTACACCTACTACCCAGTTATCGGGTTCGGTTAAAGGTAGATTTTCGCTCCACAAATACTTTTTGCCTACTACGGCTACATCGGGCAAATAAGCGGCTTGTTGCGCTTTTACGCTTTGGGTAGCCATTTGGGCTTTCAGTTTGGCTTGCACAATCATAGGGTAGTGTTCTTTGGCTTGCTGTTGGTAGTACTCAAGCGATTGGAGAGGGGCTACTTCAAAGAGTTCGGTGGTGAGGGCTGTGAGCGGTTGCTCGGTAGTGCCCATTACGCCATAGAGAGCTGTTTGCGCTAATTGTATATCCTTTTCAGCAGCCATCACCTCACGCTGGGCATCGGTAACGGCTTTTTTGGCTTGCATTGTTTCTACGGAAGCTATCATTCCGTTCTTTTCGAGCTTTTGGGCATTCTCATAGTGATGTTGCGCTGTTTCAAACGACTGTTTTCTCACTTCCAACGCTTTTTGGGCTAACTGTACTTGAAAATAACGTTCCGCCAACTCACTGATGAGGGCATTTTCGGTTTTTTTGCTCTCTACGGTGGCTATTTCGGTGTTGAGTGCACTCACACGATTCCCTACACGCACCTTTCCACCAGCAAAAAGCACCCATTTGGCATCGGCGCTTACTTTCCAAATGTCTTGTTTTTGGAACTCATAGCGCCAGTCTTGGGCAAAAAGTGGTTGTATTCTGCCAAGTAGGGGGGTAAGTAGCGGACGCATAGGGGCTGGCACTTGGGTTGCAAATCCCTGTAAGCCACTTTGTAAAGGCGCCTTATACTCGTTAAAGCTCAACGAAAGCGGGTCGGCGAGGTGCATATAGCTAGCGTTAAGGCTCAGTTGGGGCAGATAAAGCCCACGGAATGACTTGCGATTATAATCGGCTGCTTCAGTTTGTTTTTCGATGCCTTTGAGTTTTTGGTTGCCTGAACGCATTTGGCTAAGTGCTTCGTCGAATGAGAGCGATTGCGCTCGTAATGAAGCTGTTATCCCTATAACGAAGAGGCAAAGTAAAGTATATTTTTTCATAAAAGAAAACTTTTTATTTCTACGGGGCAAAATTACGGCGATTTTTCCAGATGAACGACTCGTTTGTTTGCAAAGTTTTTAAGATAGATTAAAAAATAAAGCCTCTTAATTTATTTCTTCTCTATTTGACAGCCGTATGACTTTGTTTTATCAAAGGTTAAAATATATCGTTTTCCTTGGTAGGTGAATCTTACCCCTATTTGAGCTGTATTTTCAAAGGTTTCAGTGCGGGGTAAATCGGAAAGAGCTGTATCGCCTACTTGGATAATATGCATAAACAAGTCTTCTTTAGAAGCCGTTTGTGGGCTCACTTCTATACGCCAGTGTCCCAATTGTGGGTGATTGGCAGGAGGGAGGTTCATATTATACCCATAATCTTGTGGAGTGAGTTTGGGTAGAGGCCAGTTGCGTCCATCAGACCAGAAATCCTTCCCACTTCCTCCTATTTTAGTAAGTGTAGCATTGGCAGGGAATAAAGTACGGCAAATCATCTTGCCTCCGTCGGAGGTTTCCGAGAACTCTCTGCTACCTTTCATCACAGGTTCGTTGATGGTGTGTATCAGCCACGTTTTGGGAAAATTTTTGTCGGTAGCCGTCACCCTATCGAATACTATAAAAAGGTCGGGGTAGAAATATATAAATTCACGCACGACTAACGAGGCTTTTTGGCTGTTGTAGCTTTTAGTAGCATCGGAGGCGAGATATACATAATCGTCAGTGATACGCTTCTCTTTCAGCACAGAGCCTAATATGTTGTTTTGTCCGCCATCGTTGGGGATAGGTTCGAACTTGTTTTCGGTAGAAGCCCCTCCGCCCCAGTATTCGGGCATTTTTTCATTGGGCATTCTGATGGTTACGCAGTTATGGGCTACTGTACGGGCGTAGTAATGCGACAGATGCCAGCCAGGTTCGGGGCGTGTGCCTGTATCTAACGCACGGTAACCTTTTTTGTAGATAGTGAAATGATTATTATCGAAGTGCTTGTGGTAAGAGGTTTTGCCTCCGCTCACAAAAAGAGCATAAGTGTCGTTTTCGCCCGTTCCTGAACGCATAATGACTTCTCCCGTACCCTCGAAATACACGGCACCTTTACCCGAAGGTGTCGCTCCCTGAGTTCCTTGAGGATATTTTTGTAAGAACGGCATAAAGGGTAGTCGTTCTGTATAATGTTTCTTATTGAATAAGCCTAACAGGCGTTGTATATTGGTAGAACTTCCATAAAGAGAGGCTATCTCTCTTAGGTGATAATTGATGTCTCTTTCGGGGAGCAAGCAATCGTAGTGATAACTGTCGCCAAAGCCAAACTCGCGATTGTTTGGTAAGCGATTCCAATCGATATAGTCCAAATATTTAAATACGTAGTTGAGCCTTTGAGAGAGGTCTACGCCTGTGGCTACGCGATGACTGCGAATGAAATTGAAATCGGCGATAGGATAAGCACCTAACGAATAGCCTACACACCCTGTGACAGCCCCTCCGCTCATACCGATAATATCACGACGATATTCTGCCATTTTCATATTTAGGGCAAATCCTTTTTGAAACATATCTTCACAGCGTGCGTTATCAATACCGTCGTTGTGAAAGGTGATACCTATATACCACGGTAGGGCGTCTGTGCCATAAAATCCTGTATTGTATCCCCCTGTATTCTCCCGATTGCGCTCTGGGCGTAGTCCTTTTCCGTGCCAAGCAATATCCATCATTACCTGATAAAGAGGTTTGCCTATTTGCTCGCGTTCTTTGGGGGTTAAGTAGTTGTAAATCCAATCATAAGCGCATAATGCATTGATTTGAGGAAACACATACCAATCAGCATTCAAGTTGTGACTTACCCTAAGGCGGTAATATTCAGTGATTTTTTGTAAGAATTTTTTGGTATAGTCGAGATATTTTGCTTCACCTGTTATCAAATATAATATGGCGACTTGCGATACTTTGGAGATTTTCAAACCGTTATCAGTACCATTCACCGCGGTAGGATTTTCAAAAGAGATAGGTTCATTTAAGAGCTTATCCACATCTCTTTTAGTTTCGGTATACGTATCCAGAGCCGAACTTTGGGTAACGTTTTTGATATTCGGAATATCTTCTTTAGTAATAAAAAGGCGTGGGTGTTCGGTGCGAACAACGCCTGTTATCTCTTGCTCATTAGGGTCTGTATCTTTACGACACGATAGCATCGCTATTAACAGAGTCCATAGCATCATAAATACTGCTTTTTTCATAAGTAAAGAATGTTTTTAGTAAAATGGAATGTGATTTGTTTCAACGATGCAAAGTTACGATGAAAAAATGAGATAAGCAACTGTAGTACGGAAGGGGAAATTAGCAAATTAGCAAATTAGAAAATGAGAGAATTAGCAAATGGGGAGGGTTGAGAAGTTCGGAAGAAAACGGAGATTTTCAGAAGGAGGTTGAAGGGAATTTTGATGAAAAAAGGGTGTAAGGAGGGTGGGGTTAGCTTATAGAGAGCTTATAGGAAGCTTATACGAATCTTGGACGATTGGTATAGAAAGGGTATATAAGTAGTTGATTCATACTGCAATACGACAAGGTTAAAAATGTTAAAATCGGGGTTTCGAGGCGAAAGGAAGAGAAAGTAATAAAGCTCTCACCTGCCCTCTATTTGAGAAAAGGGATATAGTGAAGTAAAGGTTGGGGCGGAAAAATATAAAAGTACAAAAAACTTTTTTTAAAATCAATATTGACTGGTGTTTATTATTTTTATATCTTTGTACCTTATTAAGGTTATACTTTGTATTTTTTAAAGACTTAAGATATGAAAGCAAGAAATATTATAATCTTTATCTTAATTTGCATTGCGTTGTTTTTCTATGTAAATTTCTTTTATGCTATAAAAGTTCCTTATTTTAGCTATGAGGCGATGTCGAAAACATTTTCTGTGCTAATCTTCCCTTTTGTGGGGATGTTTGTGTTCTTTTGGTTTCAAAAAAGAGGTTCTGAGCATTCTTGAGAGTCCTCTTCCGCTATGCTCTCAAAAAAGATTGATAATAAAAGTTATATTGACGTCGGTTAGACATAAAATAGCTGGGGAGGTGAGAGGCTAATCATCGGAAATCAAGGCTACGAATTATGAAATGGCTTTTTAAGACTTCGCTTGCAGATTAGAATTTGGGTAAAGTTTGAGACATTATCAGAATGAGAGACACAAAGGAAGAAAAAAAGCAGCTAATATATGGTATTGCTTCAACGTATTTTGTGATTATGTATAATATTATAAGTGTAAACAAATTGAAATAGAGATATGAAGACAAGTATTATTTTATTTATAGCAGGTGTTGTGCTTATTGTTTTAGGAGCTCTTGCTAAGATATTGCATTGGGAAGTGCCTGTTAGCGGTTCTTTATTTATAGCATTAGGTTTTATACTGGAAATTATAGCTTTATGCTCACTTTTAGCAAGAAGTAGGAGAAGCAGATAGTGTTCCCTGATAGTTAGAGATTTTCTTTATAAAAGGAAGTAAAAAAGCACTAAAGGTAAGGGAGGATAGTTCTTCCTTACCTTTGGTGCTTATAGAAAACGGATTTTAGATTCTATTTTTTGCTATTTTGCTTGCCTAAATAATGGTCGAGTGCTACGGTCATTGAGGGGCTCTCAGGTGAGGGAGCTTTAATATCAATGATAAGACCGGCTTCTTCGGCGGCTTTTAGGGTCGCATCGCCATAGACGGCTATTTTGGTTTTCTTCTGTGAGAAATCGGGGAAACTTTTAAACAGTGCCTCTATTCCTGCGGGCGAAAAGAAAGTAAGAATGTCGTACTTATTTTCTTTAATAGCTGAAATATCGCAATATACAGTGCGATAGAACACTACGCGTTCCCATTTTATCTTGATATCGTTTAAAGCTGCGGTCGCCTCTGGTTTAGGGGCATCGGAACCTGGGAAGAGGAATTTCTCTTCTTTGTATTTTTTGAGGATAGGCAAAAGGTCAGCAAACTCTTTTTTACCTACGTATATTTTGCGTTTGCGATAGGTGATATACTTCTGCAAATAATAAGCGATAGCTTCGGACTGACAGAAATATTTCATAGTTGTAGGCACCTTAAAGCGCATTTCTTCAGCAATACGAAAATAGTGGTCTACCGATTTACGGCTAGTGAGGATAACGGCTGTAAAATTAGTAAGGTCAATCTTCTGCATTCTTACGTCCTTAGCGGTCATTCCTTCGACCTTAATAAAGGGCACAAAATCCACTTTTACTTTGTGGTTTTCAATAATTTGTGCATAAGGTGAGCTTTCGGCTTTCGGTTCTGGTTGCGAAACTAATATCGATTTTACCTTCATAAATGTTATTTCTTTACACCTCCTAACGCCCTATTATGAAACAAATTGAGCCATTTTCTGTACTTCAATTAAGTATTTTGTTCCATAGATGAGAAAGATATAGGGTGCGATTTCGAGGGTGCAAAGATACAAAATAAAATAGAATAAATAGGGTTTTATTTCTTTTTGATTGTTTTTTATGATTTTAAACCATCCTAATACATTGATTGCTAACAATATGGATACTAACACGAAAAGTAATAAAAATAGCTGTTTTTTATTGGTGAAAGGGATATAAACCCCCAAAAAGAGGAGTATAACCATTACAATTGCAGCATAAGATGAATAAGAAACCCTGGTGAAGATGTAATCTCTTGCGAAATCATAAAGGTCGAACAAGCTACTAATCCATTGTTGTAAGAGGAGTTTTGTGATTAACAGTGAGAAGACTATAAGCACCAATTCCAGAAACATAAACTGAGAGTTGTAAAGTTCTGTGATGCCAAAATTCTTTAGCATAACATAGAAAAGAAGAGCTAAACACACACATTGCAAGAGAAAAAGCACTGTCATAAAGAGGTGCAATCGGCGTTCCTTTTTGCCGTAAATAACAATATATTTATTGTTAAACAGTAAGTTTTGATAATCGGCAAAGTGTTTAGGGTAGAATATACGCAGGAAAGCCACCAACCCAAAGATGAGTAGGAAGGCAGGAAATATCCACGAAAGATAAGACTGATGTAGTTCTAAGGCTTCCAAATACTGTATTTTATTATGGTTCGACTGTTGCTGGGTTCTCTTTTAGGGTCTCTAAGGGTAGCTTTCCAATGCTATCGCGTTGTTTTTTGAGTTTTTCTTCCACCTTTTTCACTATACGGTCATAGTCTTTAGGTAGGGAGGCGTAATAAACCATATTTTGTGCGAGCGAAAGGCTATCGAGCTGATATTTCTTATAGATGAACTGTTGTGGATTGAACTGTAAAGAATCTAGCATTTGGGCTTGTGAAACCTTCATAGATTCTAAAACAGCCAAATCGTAGAGCAAACTTTCCATTTGCTTTTCGTCTAAAAACTTATCGGGTTTGGGTACGATGTTCTTTTTGCAGGCTACTACAATGAATAGCAAAGCGAATATATAAATGATTTTTCTCATAGTCTTATCTGTTAAAAGTGATGCGTTGCCCCTGAGGCTCTGCAATTACCTTGCCATTGTGGTACACCTCTTTGCCATTTACGAAGGTACTCACTACAGCCGAGTGAAATTGTTGCCCTTCGAGCGGACTCCATCCACACTTGTAGAGCAGGTTGTTTTTTTGTACCGTCCACTGTGTATCCATATCCACCAAAACAAGGTCGGCGTAATACCCTTCGCGTAAGAAACCGCGGTCTTTTACCTGAAAAAGGATTGCGGGATTATGACACATTTTCTCTACTATCTTTTTGATAGAAATGGTGCCTTTGTAAGCTTTTTCGAGCATTGTCACGAGCGAGTGTTGCACTAAAGGCGCCCCCGAAGGGATATTCAGATAGCCCTTGCGCTGTTTTTCTTCGAGGGTATGAGGAGCGTGATCGGTAGCAATCACATCGAGACGGTCGTCTAAAAGGGCTTGCCACAGCGCAGTACGGTCATCGGCAGTTTTTACCGCAGGATTCCATTTGATGAAAGCTCCACGAGTAGTATAGTCTTCATCAGTAAACCACAAGTGATGCACACATACCTCAGCGGTGATTTTCTTGTCCTTTAGCGGAATATCATTGCGGAAGAGTTCGGTTTCTTTAGCCGTAGAAAGGTGGAACACGTGGAGGCGTGCGCCCGTTTTTTCAGCTAAAGCAATAGCACGTGAAGAGGACAGATAGCAAGCCTCAGCACTGCGAATATGAGGGTGCATCGCAATAGGGATATCCTCGCCGTACAATTCTTGATAGTGGGCTAAGTTCTTGCGAATAGTCGCTTCATCTTCGCAATGGGCAGCAATTACTAAATCGACATTATTGAAAATAGCTTCTATGGTTTTCTCGTTGTCTACGAGCATATTCCCCGTAGAAGAGCCTAAGAAAAGTTTCACCCCTGCACAAGCATTTTTATCTAAGCGTTTCAGTTCTTCGAGGTTGTCGTTTGTACCCCCTAAGAAGAAAGAATAGTTTGCAAATGATGATTGTTTGGCAATCGCAAATTTCTCTTCCAAAAGCGGAATTGTTATGGTTTGAGGTACGGTGTTAGGTTGCTCAAAAAAGGTAGTTACGCCCCCTGCTAACGCAGCACGGCTTTCGGTAGCGATAGTAGCTTTGTGAGTAAGCCCAGGTTCGCGGAAATGCACTTGATCGTCAATCACCCCAGGAAGGAGGTATTTGCCTTCGGCTTCCACCACCTCATAATTCCCTTTGGGAGTGATGTGAGTACCTATTTGGGCAATGCGCTCTCCCTCAATCAGGAGGTCGCCTTGAAAGAGGGTATTTTCGTTTACGATGATTGCGTTTTTGATGAGGGTTTTCATTTCAATTATTCATTGTACACAAGGTGTTTATACGTTCCGCCAGCGAGGGCTTGGTGGTTTACATACGTAAATCCTAAACGGGTGTAAAGGCGTTCGGCAGCGGGGTTTTGTACATCTACGAGTAAGCCTATGGGCTGAGTAGTGACCTTTTTGAGGTGGGCTACCAATTGTGAGCCTATGCCCTTGCCTTGAGCAGTGGGCAATACGCTAAGGGTGTCTATATAAAGTTCACCTTCGGCGGTCTCGTCCTCTAAAACAATATCAATACCATAGCTACTGCGAATGAGTGCTAGCACAGGGGCACGCAAGGTGTGCAAGTGAGCACCATCATAGGCAATAACCGACCCTATTACAGTATTGTTTTCCTCATATACCCAAGCATTCTGGTAGGAATACTGATTGCCTTCCTGCTTAAAGAGATTTTGGAGTAGTGCAATGGCATCTTCTCTATGTTCTTTGCCAATCATCTTATAGACGATTTCTTCCATTGCCTGAAACATTAGTGGGGCAACGGCAGAGGCATCGGTAGGGGTTGCGGGTCGTATCATCAGTTTAAAAATATCAGTTTTTGAATGAGAGGTTCCCCTAAACGTTCGTTGAGGTTATCAATAATCTTACTCTTGCCATAACTCAGTTCGTTACTAAGTGCAGGCGAGGTAAGGTGGACGTATAATGTACTGCCTTTTAGCTCTACTGAGGAGGTATACTTAGCGATTGCTTTGCCCATCAGCTCATTCCACAGTTCCGGTAACGAGGCTTTCTGTAGTCCGTACGTTAAATGATTTTGTTTGACAATTTGCTGAATGACCTCTGAAAGAGTATTTGTATTTCCGTCCATAAATGCAAAGGTACAAAATAATTGCGAATGACGAGTTACAAATGGCGATTTTTTATTTTTCTCTTCTGATAGGACATTTAATGTTCTAACTTTTTCAAATTCTCCTTTCTTGTAAATATTAAAATACCTCTCTGATGTTTAAAATTATATTACATTAAAAAACAATAAATTATATTTCTAAAAGAAAAAAAACTTCACTGAAATTTGCTCAGTAACATTATTCTTTGTAATTATGCATTGAAATTATAAAAACACCAACAAAAATGAAAAAAATAATAATAATTTTTGCTATCACTTTAGCAGTGATATCTACTACTTACGCACAAGAAGTAGTGACAGAAACAACAGAAGAGATGACCGCCAGCAGTACACAAGAACCTATTGTAGTACAAGAAAAAAATCCTCTCTCTAAACGCCTCTTTTTTGGTTTTAGAGGAGGCTTAAATGTATCGACCCTTTCTTTTTCAGAAGTGTATGGCGCTATAAAGAATGATCAAAATACTTTTTCTCGCTATAATGCGGATCTAGGAATGGGTAGCAAAGCAGGGTTTCATATAGGAGTTTTGGCAGAATATAAAGTAAGTGATAAACTATTTTTAGAAGGAGGAATTGCTTACTCTAAACAAGGAGCCAAGTGGAAGAAAATAACTATGACTTTTATTGGGACACCTCCAACTATTAATGGAATACAATTGCCTTATAGCATATCTGGAGACGTTAAAGAAGCTTCTTTTATTCTTCATCAAATAAATATTCCTTTATGGTTAAAATATGATATTTCATATTTTCGCCCTAAAGTAGGTTTAAATTTTGGTTATGTTGCAAGTATCGCAAGCAAAATTTCACAAAACAATCTCTCTATGGCAATGTCAGAGGATTTAGATAACAGTTTTGACTTTGGAATGGGCTTTGGAATGGAATATAATGTGCCTTCTGGTTTCTTCTTTGATATAAACTATATTATAGGACTTTCAAACTTGAGCGATGCTGATAGCGTTACGCAAGTTAAGTTTAAAAACCGCGTCTTACAATTAGGTGTAGGATATAAGTTTTAATTCCTCACCATCGAAAACGGCATAGGTAAAGTAGTGTATCCAGTCGCCGGTGTTGATATAAGTGCTTCCCTCCCCTACTTTGATAGTCATTGGCAGGTGGCGGTGACCAAAAAGGAAATAGTCGTAATGTTGCGTCTCAAGTTTGCGTTTGCAATACTGTACCAACCATTCGTTATCTTCGCCTAAGAAACGCACATCTTCAGCCCCTGAGATGAGTTTGTTTTTCACTGAGAGGTATTGCGCCAATCGCACACCTATATCGGGGTGTAACCATCGGAAGAGCCACTTACAAAACGGATTAGTAAAGACTTTCTTCATCCGCTTGTAGCCTTTATCACCGGGACCTAAACCGTCGCCGTGTCCTATCAAGAAGCGTTTACCATTACATTCTACTTCCAGCGGGCGACGGTATACGGGAATGTTCAATTCGGTCTGGAAATAATCGTCCATCCACAAATCGTGGTTGCCTACGAAAAAGTAGATAGGGATACCACTATCTCGCAGTTCAGCGAGCTTTCCAAGAGTGCGTACAAAGCCTTTGGGGACGACCATTTTGTACTCAAACCAAAAGTCGAAAAGGTCGCCTAAAAGGAATATTGCCCCTGCATCAGCTTTGATAGTATCAAGCCATTGCACAAACTTTGCTTCGCGAGGTTTGCTTTCGACAGCAGTGGGTGCTCCGAGATGATTATCGGAAGCAAAGTATATCTTTTTATTTTCAGCTAATTCTATGGATAACATTATTTTTTAAGTTATCATTTACACAAAAATGTCTTTTCATATCAATGAGCAATATGATATGGAAAAAAATGGCGTTTTTTTTCCACGTTATACCATACGTGGCAAAAAAAGACGTTTTTTTGCTACGTTATACTTTTCGCTTCTTGTAAGGAAAGGGTATTGATGAGAATTTGCTCATTGGGTATCGTTTTTACTACCCCTTTCAGTTCAGCTAAATGCCTATGTGATAGCGTGAGCTGTTTGAGTATCTCACGGGTCTCAATCTCTGGTGGAGGTGGTAATAAGGGTAATGTAAAATCTGTTTTCATTATCAAACATTCATCAGTTCAGTGAGGTCTTTTTGTAAAAACTCGGTATCGATATACACTTCTTTAGGGTCTTGAGGGTTGTAATACACATTGATATAGCCTTGTACATTGAGTTTTACTTGCGCTACACTGGCGTCTATATCGGCAACAGTAGTTTGATATACTTTTACAGGAGTAGTAGTTTTGTCGTAACACCTTATATAACTAAGCTTCAATTTTTCTTCTCCTAATCGCAATTTACTGAATAACATTGTCTCAGTGAGAAGCATTGTTTCCTCGAAATCACTTTTCATACGATTGTCTTCTACGGCTTGCAAATCGAAGGTAGTATTTTCATTCATCACATCGCAATGGTCAGCATCAATACGCTTTTCTCGCCAGTGTTTACGAATATAGTTTGGTGTATTCCTGTTTAAGGTCTTTTGAGTAAACGAATTGCGCAAACGTTTCTTGACGTTTGTTTTGTAAAACCAAAAGATAATGCTTAATATAATTATTAGTACAAGTGCCATAGTTTACATATTTGTGTTATGAATTTTTTTAAAGGGTTAATTGCCATTAGCCCCTACAACAGAACGTAAAAGCAACTGATTGTCGATATAATCAAATTATCCAAAGGTGCGAGCCGCACAGGCAAAAACTTTGGCAAAATGTATAACGCCTTACATTCCTCTTAATTATCTGAGGCGAACCATTCGGCATAGGAGCTTTCAGTTTCGCATAGGCGTACTGAAAAGAGCTCGACTCCGGCGGGTAGTTGGTAGGCGATGCGTCGAGCAAAGTCGGTTACGAGGTTCTCGCTGGTGGGCTGATAGGGCACGGTGATGATGCGATGACCTTTGGTGCGCAATTCTTCGGCTAATGCCTTGTGAGGTGAATGTTCGTTGAAGACCATAGCGTGGTCGAACGCTTCGATGATTTGCTCCTGCACGATGCGTTTGAGGTCGCCGAAGTCTATTACCATACCGTTTTTCACGTTATGGGGGTCGGTAATAGGTTCGCCTATGACAGTTACGTAGAGCTTATAGCTGTGTCCGTGTAGGTTTTTGCATTTGCCATCGTAGCCGTAGAGCGCGTGTCCTGCTTCAAAATCGAATTTTTTAGTAATGCGAATCATAACAATGAATAATTAATATTTCAGTTGATAAGTAGTGTTTTGATGTATGTTATAGGTTCGTATTATTTTAATCTCTGAGATTTTCTTTTCACCACCTTGCTGTTTATAATTAATATAATAATCAATCACTTTGTCTACTGGTAGATGAATAGGTTTGTTGTTTTTATCTTTTTGTACGATTGTTTGGCTACTAATTCTCACTACATATTTTTCGTTGTTTTTTAGGAGTTCTCGAAAGGTATATCTCTTTTCTGTCCCGTTTTGTATACGACTGATAAGCGCTTGTAAAGAGTTCCATTTCTGAGTAGCATATTCTCCAGATATTCTTGATTCACCTTCAATACGTCCGTTTGTAATAGCTTCTTCTTTTATAGTTTTGACTGTACTATCAGCATTAAACTCATAGCTATATTTACTTATAAAATCTGAAGGCAACCCATTTTGCTGATAAGTAGTTTGTTGAAGGAGATTTTTAGTACCTTTTCCCCTCGGAATGAATATTTGTTTAAGAAAATAATCTTTATATCCGGTTACATCGTGTATTTCCAAAAGACCTAAGAAAAAATTGTTTTTATTAAGATTTTGCGTATAAGATAGGGTACATTCTGTAAGAGCGTCATAAATTTTAAGGTTTATTTTGGTACAGTTATCATCTTTCCAAGAGTATTGATTTTTACCTGCTTGAAGCAATTGTTGCTTTTCATTATAACGAATATCGAAGTCTGTGATATTTCCGTCATTGTTTAGTGATAGTTCTTTTACTCCTTGTTCGTCATCAAAATTCGATAAAGTAATTTTGTTTGCACTATATGCTGCTGTAACAGTAGTAGCTGTTCCTTCGGTAATATCATTTGTTTTTAGTGTTATAAGCCTTCCTTGGGTATCATACTGATAAGATACCACAATTTCTTTCGCTGTAAAGAAATATGTACCTAACTGAGTATCGTTCAAAAAATCTTCACCTTCACTATAGTCATTATAGTTATTGCTAAGGTCAAAATCGACATAGGAAAAACGGACCTCAGAAGGTTTTGGCACTTGTATTTCTTCTTTGGGTTTATCCTTTTTAGGTTCATCATCTTTATTTCCACAGCTTATCAGAGCGAGTGAAGCAAATAATAAAATTGTTTTAAAAATGTTTTTCATTGTATAGTTTTTTGTATTAAAGTGCAAAGGTATGAAATAATTAGGAAATTAGAAAATTTGGAAATGAGAGAATGGGGTACTGGCTACAAGAAAAGCACCAACGGAGGGAGTTCTGAAGAGAGGAAAAATAAAAGAGATAATGGTGAGATATGTGGTTAACAACTTTGGTAAAATAGGGAATAAAGGCTTTGAGAAATTGGTAATTTGAGAAATTATCAGTATTTTTGCACCTATTAAAATCACATTTATTAAATGTCAATAAGTAATGAGAAGGGTATTTTTGTTTTGGCTATTAGCTTCCTCTTTTGTTCAAGGGCAGACTTCCATTTGTATAGGTGAACAATTATCGGTTTCTTCTAAAGTGTTAGGTGAAACGCGTACTATAAGTGTGTATTTGCCTGATTCGTATTACGACTCTACTTTAAAAAAGACAAACTATCCTGTGATGTATCTGCTTGATGCAGAAACAAACTTCAACTATTTTACTACTTTGATGGAGAAATTGGCTCAGGGAATCCCTAATGTACCTGAAATGATTGTCATTGGAATTGAAAACACACAGCGCGAAAGGGATTTTGGGAGCGATAGTGACCGTTTTTGGCAGTTTATGGCTGATGAGCTTATTCCTTTGGTTAAAAAGCAATACAGATGTAGTGATTTTCGCATTTTAGTAGGTCACTCATTGAGTGGATTGGCGGTGGTTTCAGCTCTTAACAAACATACAGAGCTATTTAATGCTTATATTGCACACGACCCGAGTTTGTGGTGGGGAGAAAACGATGGAGAGCGGTTGTTCGAAGCGAATAAAGGAAAGGATTTTAAACATCGGATTTTTTATTTATCGTATTCGGGGAAGAAGGTGCGCAACAATGGACGCAGTAGGCATCGGGAGGCGATAGAGGCGGTGCAGACAATGGCTGCAAAGGGAGCTTTTAAGAATTTGGAGACTTATTTTGTTGAATACCCTAACGAGAATCACGGCACAATACAAGTGGTAGGAAATATGGATTTGATGCGGAGGCTTTTTGCAGAGATGTTCATCGACCGCAACGATATTGAGGAGAATCCAGCAGTTATCCAACAGCGGTATGAGGCGCTTTCTAAAAGGTTACATTATAAGTTTGTGCCGAGTGAGAAGTATTTGAGAAATACCGAGAAATGGCTGAAGAAAGTAAAATATGAAAAGTAAAAATAGGAAAGGTGCTTAGAGAGATTGTCTTCTAAGCACCTTTTTGTTTTATTATTTGAAGTGACCGATAGCGTTGATGAAAGAAGCGCCTTTTACAGTGAGACCTTTGGTGGCTAGATTGGTAGCAGGATCAATTACATAGATAGCAGGATCACTGTTTTTTACATTTACTGGTAGATAGATTTTACCATTGTAGACAGCAAGCTCTACGGGGTTTGACGTCATATTGGCAAAATCAGAGAGAGCTGGCAGTCCGGTTACCCAGTTGAAAGATTTAGCTTCCATATCTACAATAGCAAAGCGGTTTACATCTACTCCATTGAGGGCAGCTTTTGAAGCATCATTAAAGAACTCAAGCAAGAACTTATTACCAGTGATATGCCATACACGACGGAAGATTCCGTTACCGGATACTGTTGAGATATCAAAGAAGTAAGAGCTATCAAAGTCGGTAGCTCCTTGTTTGATACGCAAAGCACCTGCAGGTTTTGTTGAAGCAACATCGGAGGTTTGAGGAGCTTTTACTTTAGGAGGATTCTTAGCAATTGCTCCTGAGAACACATATACATCGCCATTATCGGCTTTACCCATTTCTAACAAATATTGAGATTTGAAACGACCTGCGCTATAGCTGAGCTTATCGCTTTTATAGCTACGTTTGAGGTTCAAATCTTTATCGAGTACCCCTACATATACTACATCGGGATTGTGGATTTTACCGGTACTTGAACCTTGAGCTACTTGCACATCTTTGTAATCAGAAACTATCATACCGCTGAAGAACTCACCGTTACCATTGTCTAAGATACCAGCAAACGACACGATTTCTTGAGTAGAAGAGGAGGTGTTCATCTCAGGAAGGAGATTTGCTGTATGGATAGTTTTGGTAAAAGCTTTGGTATAATTGTTGGCATTGCGGAAGTTGAAGGTTGCACCGTCCTTTTTGCCTTCGTATTCTTGTCCGCCTACTACAGTTATCCAATAATCACTGAAGAAACCGAAAGTGGTGGCACGTTCGGCTACGTCAAAATCAGTAAGGTGTTTTACACCTTGAGCTGTTTTTTCGTAAGAAATACCGATACCAGCTCCTTTAAAGCCATAGGATAGACCTACTGCTGTGTTCTTGTTGAACTGCCAGAAATAGCCATTAGCTTCTTTGAATTGTTCTTGGTTAGCAGAAAGAGGGAGTTCCCCATTTTCTACGTTTTTAGCGACCAATAGATAACGAGTTTTATTTTGATCACCTCCAGCATCGATGAAGAAGTTAGCTCCCTCTGCAGAAGGAGGAGGAACTGGAGTATTATCGTCTTTTTTGCAAGACGTAAGGGCTACGAAGCTAACTAATGAGCCTACAAGTAGCGTTTTTTTGAATGTTTGAAAATTGATATACATATATTTATTTTTAGGTTTCAGGGGTCAGGGATTAGGTTTTAGGGGTTAGTAGAATCGGTAGGAGAGTTTGGCATAGAAAGCGCGACCAGCTTTTTGGAGGCTGTAGTTATCGTACAACAATTCATCGGTGATATTTTTGGCTTCTACGGAAAGACTTAACCGTTTGTTAGGGGTGTAGTAGGTAAGACTCACGTCGTGAGAAAGTTGGCGAGGGACTTTAATTTTTGTTCCTTCGCTTTGCCACGAGGTAAAAAACTCTTCGGTGAAAAAGAGATTATAGTTTAGTGATAGTCTGTCGCGTTTAGCAATGAGGCTTTCTATATTACAAGTAGCATCGGCGTTGCCAAATAGATAAGGCATATTGGGCAAACGGTCGTTATAGATAGCAGAAGGGCGACCTGTTTCAGTAAATTCTTCTTTGTTGCGCAAGTTCATATAAGACAAGTTGCCACCTACTGAAAATGCATCTTTATAGAAGAAATAGCGCAGGGTAGCATCGACTCCCATATTGAGTACCTTACCGTGATTTCGGCTTCCTGCAGAGCCTTCATTAGCTCCTGCACTGATAATACTTCTGATGATATAATCTTTGATATAACGATAGGCAAAACCCACTTCTACTAAGAATGAATGCACTTTGAACGCAGGTTGATAAGAGAGATTTACATTCAGGTTATCGCTATTTTCGGGTTTGAGCTTATAGTTGCCAATCTCTAAATCGCCATCGCCAAAAAGTTCGGTATCAGTAGGTAGGCGGAAGCTTTTTTCGTAAGAAAGTTTAGCTTGTAGAGGCTTTAAGAGCTGATAAGTAGTCGCCCCACCATACCCCCAAGCCTGAGTGTGATGAGTTTCTTCTTCATATACCGCGCGACTTCCATATCCACTAACAATCACTGGACCTGTTACAGCTGTATTGTAATATTTACCGAAAGCTAATATATTCCAACGCTCGGAGGGGGTGAACTTATATGATAATCCAGAAATATTTTTCTCATTGACACGCCTCATAAAATCGGAATCGAGGGTATAGTTGGTAATGAGCATATTTTTGTTACGCCGAGTGTAATTACTGAAGGTGTGTGTGAGTTGAAAGGAGTGTTTTTCATTGAGTTGATAGTCTAAGTGTGAAGTAATATAGCCCGTTTTACCTTCAAAAATGGTATTCTGAAGTTGCGATTCACCACGAGTAACCATTGGTTCATACTCACCCGTCCAGCTATAACGGCGGGCTTCTTCATCTACATTCTGAGTGGTGGTAAAATCATAACGCCCTGTAAGGAAGAAAGAGAGACCGTTGAGGATATTCTTTTTCTCATATTCTACTGAAGATGAATAGTTATGAGATTTGCGGTACTTACCTCCGAAGACTTTTTGCATTAGGTTGGCGTTTTGGAGTTGTTTATCCTCTTGACTATAATTGAGCGCAAAAGAAAGTTTATCAGCCCATTTTTCATCGAAGATATTCACACGACCTATGATAGCCTCGTTGTGATAACGGTCGTGAAAGCGTTTGAACCAACGTTTTTCTTTAGAGTAAGAGCCTGTTTGGAGGTCGAGATATTCGGTAAATACTTTATAGCTGTTATCGGAGTAATTTTGGTAAGCATTGAGTTCTACACTGATGTTATCGGTGAGGAATTGCCCGAGGTTTAAGGTACTTTTATGGGTATTGAAAGAACCAAAAGTATAGGATAGATTGCCGTAGTTGTATCGGCTTTTGCGCGTTACTACATTGATAGCGCCCCCAAGAGCATCGGCACCAAAAGTAACAGGCACCACACCTTTGTAAATTTCAATACGTTCGATAAGTTCAGCGGGAATATTATTAATGCGAAAAGAGGCATTAGCTTCGTTCATAGGTACCCCATCGATAAAGATACGCACGTGACGACCGGTAAAGCCATTAAGATTGATTGCTGTCTCTGCCCCAACTCCACCAGTTTCGCGCATCTTCACCCCCGATACACGAGCAAGCATATCGGCAGCATTGCTGTTGAGATTGCGGAGCTGTTGAGCTTCGATAGCAACCACGTTGTAAGCTGCTTTTTGGACTTGCTTGATAGGTGATTGCCCTGTGAGCACAACCTCACTGAGTTGCGTAACTTCTTCATCTACAGGTTGAGAGAAGAGTTGAGTTGCACAAAAAGAAGTGAGTAAAAGGATTATATTTTTAGGTGATAAAGGCATTAATATTATTTCTGATGAGAAAAAAAGAGGGTGCAAAGATAGTAAATAAAATGGAATGATTCTAAAAAAATAGAAAATATTTAATGTTAATAATCTCAGAAGTGCTAATAATCAACCTTTACAAAGTTTCAAACTTTGGCAAAGTGTGTATTGTTAAAAGTAATACATTAGGAGTTTTCAGATTTTTAGGAAAATCTCGCAGGGACTAGGGGTTTTCGGAGGAAAGTTTGGAAGAGAGCAGAGAGCTAAGGAGGTTCGGAAGAAAACGGAGAAGTTCGAAATAAGGTTAAAGTGATTTTTGGTGAAAAAAGGGTGTAAGGAGGGTGGGGTTAGCTTATAGAGAGCTTATAGAGAGCTTATAGGAAGCTTATACGAATCTTGGACGATTGGTATAGAAAGGGTATATAAATAATTGATTAATAGCTTAATACAACAATGCCAAAAATGCCAAAAATGGGGTTTCGAGGCGAAAGAAAGAGGAAGAGGTACTAGGCCTTAGGCCATAGGCACTAGGGGATAACATCCCCCCTACCCCCCTTCAAAGGGGGAATGTAGGGACGGAAAGGAGATGGGATAATTAGGGAATTAGCAAATTTGGAAATGAGAAAATGGAGTGGTGCGAGCCGCACGGACAGTTAAATTAGGAATTTTGGAAATGAGAAAATGGGGTGGTGCGAGTCGCACGGGCAGTTAAATTAGGAATTTTGGAAATGAGAAAATGGGGTGGTGTGGGGTCTTAGGGAATAGGCAATAGGGGGAAGTATGACGGAAAAGGGAACAAATGACGAATGACGAGGGACGAATTGAGTTGGACGTAAAGGAAGTGTAGCTTACGCTACAGAAATCTTACAAATATTTACAAATCAAACAAATAGGCAACAAGTTGCCTAAATGTCTGGCACAGATTAAACGGATAGTCTTTCAATTGATAAATGTGATGGGTACAAATTGGCAACTGCGTTGCTGGATTTCACAGATTACAATGTAAACACAAGTGTGAATCAGTATTGATATATATAGAACTGACGCTAATTAACAAAATATTTCTCTCAGAAAAATATTTGAGATATTCGAAAAATGTGTACCTTTGCAATCTGTTATTACTCATATACTACCCTGCTAACGCAGACTTTACCTAAAAAATGAAACTTTTCTATTCTAAAATACTCCTCTTTGGCGAGTATGGCATTATCAAGAACTCCAAAGGCTTGGCAATCCCCTATAACTTTTATAAGGGGACACTGAAGAAGTGCGAGTCGCACAAACAGTGTAAGCCACACCCGCAGTGCGAGTCGCACGGACAGTGTGAGTCACACCTGCAAAAAGAAGAAGAGGCTCGCAAATCGAATGAGGCTTTGCGGGAGTTCGCTACTTACTTACAAAACCTTATGGAGGAAGAAAACCCGATTGTGCGCTTCAATCTTGAAAAGCTCAATGCTGATATAGCAGAGGGTATGTACTTCGATAGCAGTATTCCACAAGGCTATGGCGTGGGCAGTAGTGGCGCCTTGGTAGCTGCTATTTACAGCGAATATGCTATTGAGCCTATCAGTGCAATGGAAAACCTTACCCGCGAAAAGCTATTGCAACTCAAAGCGATTTTTGGCAAGATGGAATCGTTCTTCCACGGCACTTCTTCGGGCTTAGACCCACTGAACAGTTACCTGAGTTTGCCGATACTTATCAATTCACAGGACCATATAGAACCTACGGGCATTCCCTCGCAAACGCCTAACGGAAAAGGCGCGGTGTTTTTGCTCGACAGTGGTGTGATAGGCGAAACTGCTCCTATGGTACGTATCTTTATGGAGAATATGAAGAACGAGGCTTTCCAGAAGATGCTCAAAGATGAGTTTATCAAATATACCGATGCTTGTATAGATGACTTTTTGAAGGGGCGATTTAAATCGCTGTTTGGGAATATCAAGAGTCTATCGGGTATTGTGCTGAACCACTTCAAACCGATGATTCCGAAGGAGTTTCACACGCTCTGGAAGCAGGGAATCGACTCGGGCGATTATTTCTTAAAACTATGTGGTTCGGGGGGAGGAGGCTATATTTTGGGCTTTACTGAGGACTTAGAGAAAGCCAAGCGAGCTCTTAGCAACCATAAATTAGAAGTAGTATATCAATTTTAAAACCTATATAAAGGCGTGCCTATGCAACGCCTTTTCTTATTTGTAAATGAGTGACACTATCAAACACGAGTGCGGGATTGCTCTTATCCGCTTGCTCAAACCTTTGGAATATTACAAAGAAAAATACGGCTCTGCCTTCTATGGCATCAATAAAATGTACTTGATGCTGGAAAAGCAACACAACCGTGGGCAAGATGGTGCAGGAGTGGCGAGCATCAAGCTGAATATGCAACCCGGAGAACGCTATATCAGTAGGATTCGTTCCAACGAAGCGCAACCGGTGCAGGATATCTTTACACGCATCAACCAGCGTATCAACGAGGGGTTTAAGGCGAATCGTGCACTGAAAGACAATGTGGCTTTGCAGAAAAGAGAACTCCCCTACATAGGCGAAGTGATAATGGGGCACGTACGCTACGGTACCTTTGGCAAGAACAGCATCGAGAATGTGCACCCTTTCTTGCGCGAAAACAACTGGATATACCGCAACCTCATTATGGCGGGAAACTTCAATATGACCAATGTAAACGAGCTCTTCGAAAACCTCGTACACCTTGGACAACACCCCAAAGACAAAACCGACACTGTGATTGTAATGGAAGGTATCGGTCATTTCTTAGACGATGAGGTAGAAAAACTCTATCTCCAACTGAAAGAAGAGGGCTATACCAAACAGGAAGCGTCGCCTTTTATTGCCGAACGGCTGAATATAGAGCGTATTTTGAAGCGCGCAGCTAAGTATTGGGACGGTGGTTATGCAATGGAAGGAATGATAGGTAACGGCGATGCTTTTGTACTCCGCGACCCTGCGGGTATTCGTCCGGCGTTTTACTATCGAGATGAAGAAGTGGTAGTGGTAGCGTCGGAACGTCCGGCTATACAAACGGTCTTCAATGTAAAATACGAGAATGTACACGAGTTACCGCCTGGGAATGCGATTATCATCAAGAAGAGTGGAGAGGTAGCAGTAAAAGAGATACTTACCCCAAGGGTACGCAAAGCCTGTTCGTTTGAGCGCATTTACTTCTCTCGTGGTAGCGACCAAGATATTTACCGCGAACGCAAGATGTTGGGCAAGTTGCTCTTTCCTCGCATTGCCCAAGCGATAGACCACAACTTGAAAGATACGGTTTTTGCTTATATTCCTAACACGGCTGAAACATCGTATTTGGGACTTATAGAAGCAGCCGAACAATACCTCAACGAACAGAAAGCAAAACAATTAGCAACCGCGACTCAAAGTGAAATTCTTAGGATTCTCTCTGAAAAAGTACGCACTGAAAAGGTAGCGATTAAAGATGTGAAGTTACGCACCTTTATCACCGAAGACAGTAGCAGAGACGACCTTGTGGCGCACGTGTACGACATTACCTATGGTTCGGTACAAAAAGGCGACACTTTGGTAATTATAGACGATAGTATTGTGCGGGGTACGACCCTTAAAAAAAGTATTTTGAGCATATTAGGAAGGTTAGAGCCCAAAAAGATAGTGATCGTCTCTTCGGCACCTCAAATACGCTATCCCGATTGTTATGGGATAGATATGGCGCGTTTAGAAGACCTTGTTGCGTTTCAAGCTGCTTTGGCTTTACACCACGAAAGAGGGACTTACCACATCATAAAAGAAGTGTACGAAAAATGTCTTACCCAAGTAGCGCTAAGTGATGACAAGGTAGTGAATTACGTAAAAGAAGTGTATGCTCCTTTCAGCGATGAAGAGATTTCGGACAAGATAAGAGATTTGCTTTTGCCAAAGAACTTCGGCTCAGAAGTAGCAGTAATCTTCCAAACGGTAGACAACCTGCATAAGGCTTGCCCTAAGAATTTGGGCGATTGGTATTTCACGGGTGATTACCCTACCAATGGTGGCAATAGGGTAGTGAATAGGGCGTTTATTAACTTTTATGAAGGGAATAAAGAGAGGGCGTACTGATTTAGGTAAAAGATAAAAGGTAAAAGGTAAAAGATATGAGGGTAATGAGGAAATGAGAAAATTAGAAAATGAGGAAATTAGAGAATTAGAGAAAAATCGATTGAGAAATTAAATAAATTAGGTGTGAGTAAAAAGTAGTGGCGGGTATTAGGGTGAAAGACAAGGGTTGCTCGGAGGTGGAGCGGAGGTAAGATAAAGGTAGGGCGAACGATGAGTGGGTCTACAGTGGCTCTACAGTGGCTCTACAGTGGGTCTACAGTGGCTCTACAGTGGCTCTACAGTGGCTCTACAGTGGCTCTACAGTGGCTCTACAGTGGCTCTACAGTGGCTCTACAATGAATGATGAACGAAGGAAAGGTGAAGGTAAGTTAAAGCTAAGATAGAGATAAAAAGAAGGTTATTAGTGGACTTCAACTTTGCCAAAGTTTTGAAACTTTGGCAAAGTTCATACAAAAAACGGTGCGAGCCATAGGGACAAGTAGTGAATGAGCGAAGGAAAGGTGAAGGAAAGGTGAAGGTAAATGGGTTTTAAATACTGTTTTGTTTGTATCGTTTTAATTTATTACCTTTGCAGTTCATATTACCTTATCATTTCATTGAGCAACTATGAACATCGCTTTTGACGCTAAACGGGCTTTCCATAACACACGCGGACTGGGGAATTACAGTCGGGATTTGATTCGCATACTACAAGAACACAAGGTGGGGCATTTATACCTCTTCAACCCACAAAAACGCGAATTTCAGGGGGTGGTGATTGATGAACACACCACCGAAATCACTCCACAATCTTTCTTCTGGCGCAAGCTAAAATCATTATGGCGCAGTGTAAAAATCACTGATATAGCTAAACAACTTCCCATTGATATTTATCACGGACTTTCAGGAGAAATTCCTAAGGGAATTTATAAACACATACCTACGGTAGTTACTATCCACGACCTTATTTTTATGCGTTATCCTGAACTGTATTCGTTTTTTGACAGAAAAATACATTATCGCAAGTTCTTGTATGCCGCACAACATTCAGAACACATCATCGCTATTAGTGAGCAGACTAAACAAGATATCATCAGCTATTTAGGTATTTCAGAACAGAAAATAACAGTGGTATACCAAGGCTGTCACCGAGCTTTTAAGAAAATATATACCGAAACACAGAAGGAAACTATACGCAAAAAATATCATCTTCCCGAAAAATTTGTATTAAACGTAGGCGCTATTGAGCCCCGCAAGAACGCACTTGAAATAGTGAAGGCTATTGAACCTCTGCGAGATATTTCGTTAGTTTTGGTGGGTAAGCAAACGGCTTATTACCAACAAATAGAGGCGTATTGTGAAGCACACCAACTTAAAGACCGCGTGCAAGCACTGAGTAACGTGCCTATGGAAGACCTCGCTATTATCTACCAGCTTGCTGAGGTATTTTGCTATCCTTCGATTTTTGAAGGTTTTGGGATTCCTATTATAGAAGCGTTATTTAGCAAAACCCCTGTGATTAGTTCGCAGGGCAGTTGTTTTGCCGAAGCAGGTGGAACACATTCGGTTTATGTAAACTTACAAAACGCTGAAAAAGAGATACGTAAAGCCATTGTAAGCATTACTACCGATGAGGAGTTGCGCAGGCAAATGGTAGAAGAGGGTTACCGACACGCTCAGCATTTTACCGACGAGGTAGTGTTTGAAAACTTGATGAAAGTGTATAAAAAAGTAAAAAGTGAGTAGTAAAAGATAAAAATACGACAGCTAAAAACTTATTTAACTTATTGACTTTATGATGTATCATAAATTTTTCTTAAAAAAAAGTAAAGAAAAATTTGTTTGTTAAAAAAACTTCCGTAACTTTGTACCAATTTTAACACTTATAAAGCAATAAAAGATGAGAAAGATGATCTTATTGATGAGCATCTTTGCTATGCCCCTCGCTATGGCACAGCAACAGAGCTCGCCTGACGGCAATGTAGTGCTCACTTTTTCACTGAAAGCTGATGGGACGCCTTCGTATAAGGTGACTTACAAAAACAAAGCAGTGATCAATGAAAGTACTTTAGGCTTTAAAATAAGAGAAGTGTTATCCTCCTATTTATTGAAATCGGACGAGACACCTGTTTATAGTGAAAAAAGCCTTCCGGACGACTCTAAAATCAAGAAAATTGAGCCGTTAACCCAAAACTTTAAAGTGGTAGACACCAAAAAGTCTACTTTTAAGGAAACGTGGAAACCTGTATGGGGAGAAGAAAGCGAGATTCTCAACCATTACAACGAACTTCTCGTACAATTGCAACAAGAGAAGACCCATCGAAAAATGAACATTCGTTTTCGCGTGTACAACGAAGGAGTGGGCTTCCGCTATGAGTTCCCTTCACAAAAAGAACTCACCTATTTTGTAATAGAGGAAGAACTCTCGCAGTTTGCGATGACCGGAGACCACACCGCTTGGTGGATTCCTGGGGACTACGATACCCAAGAATACGACTATACGGAAAGTAAGCTCTCCGAAATTCGCGGGTTGATGAAACAAGCGATGAGTGACAACGTATCGCAGTTTGTTTTCTCGCCTACCGGCGTACAAACTTCCTTAATGATGAAAACCAAAGACGGCTTGTATATCAATCTTCACGAAGCGGCTTTGGTGAACTACTCGCTAATGAACCTGAACTTAGACGACAAGACTTTCGTCTTCCAATCGTGGCTCACGCCCGATGCACAGGGAGCTAAGGGCTATTTGCAAGCCCCTTGTCACAGTCCTTGGCGTACTATTATGGTGAGTGATGACGCTCGTAAAATCTTGGCGTCACGCCTTATTCTCAACCTCAATGAACCTTGCGCTATTGCCGATACTTCGTGGATTAAACCTGTGAAGTATGTGGGCGTTTGGTGGGAAATGATTACCGGTAAAAACTCTTGGAGTTATACCAACGACCTTCCTGCAGTAGACCTTAATACGGTGGATTACACCAAAACTAAACCTAATGGTACCCACGGCGCTACCAACGAAGAAGTGCGCAAATACATCGATTTTGCAGCAAAACACGGCTTCGACCAAGTGCTTGTGGAAGGTTGGAATATAGGATGGGAAGACTGGTTCGGACACAAAAAGGACTATGTGTTTGACTTTATAACTCCTTACCCCGACTTCGACCTCAAAGCACTGAACGACTACGCACACTCTAAAGGTGTGAAACTGATGATGCACCACGAAACTTCGGGCTCTACGCGCAACTACGAGCGCCATATGAAAGCCGCTTACGAGTTGATGAACCAATACGGTTACAATGCCGTAAAAAGCGGATATGTAGGCGACATCCTCCCTGTGGGTGAACACCACTACAGCCAATCGACTATTAACCACTACCTCTATGCGATTAAAGAAGCTGCTAAACACAAAATAATGGTGAATGCGCACGAAGCCGTACGCCCTACCGGTATTTGCCGTACTTACCCAAATATGATAGGTAACGAATCAGCTCGCGGTACTGAGTACGAGGCTTTTGGTGGTAACAAAGTATTCCACACCACTATCTTGCCTTTCACTCGTTTGCAAGGAGGACCTATGGACTATACTCCTGGTATCTTCGAGACCGAAATTAAGTATGTAAATCCTAACAATAACAGTCAGATACGCAGTACCTTGGCACGCCAATTAGCGTTGTATGTAACAATGTACAGTCCGCTACAAATGGCAGCCGACTTGCCAGAGAACTACGAGAAGCATATGGACGCTTTCCAATTCATTAAAGATGTACCCGTAGATTGGCAAAAGAGCGTATACCTTGAAGCAGAACCAGGACGTTACATCACCATTGCGCGTAAAGATAAACACAGCAACGATTGGTACGTAGGTTGTACGGCTCACGAAGGCGGACATACCTCAGAGCTTCTGCTCAACTTCTTGGACAAAGGTAAGAAGTACGAGGCTACCATCTATGCTGATGCCAAAGATGCCAATTGGAAAACCAATCCGAAGGCATACACCATCACCAAACAAAAAGTAAATGCTAAAACAAAGCTAAAACTCACTGCTGCTCAAGGCGGAGGGTATGCGATACAAATTAGAAAATTAGAAAATTAGAAAATTAGAAAATTAGAAAATTAGAAAATTAGAAAATGAGAGAATTAGCAAATGAGAAAATTAGAAAATTAAAGAATGACCAATTTATGGATAAACCGAATATAATTTTAGAAAAGACTTTCTTGTTTTCTCTTAGAATTATTGAGTTATGTAATGTTCTGGAAGAGAATAGAAAGTATGCTATTGCAAACCAATTATTAAGGTCGGGTACTTCCATAGGAGCTAATATAAGAGAAGCTCAGAATGCTGAAAGTCAGCAGGATTTTATTCATAAGTTTAAAATCGCGTCTAAGGAAGCTGAAGAAACAATGTATTGGTTAGATTTGTGTTTGTATTCGAGGGATTATCCTAACACAGAAACGGAAAAGGAAGAACTATTAAGTATTATTTATATTATTAATACTATTATAGGAACAATGAAGAAGAAATTAGAGAATGGAAAAATGAGGAAATGAGAGAATGAGAAAATTTGAATTTGCTAATTTACTAATTCACAAATTTTCAAATTAATATTATTATATATGAAAGTAAAAATGAACAAACTACTTTGTACAGTAATGTTTTTCTTGTGCGTAGCTTTTGGTTATGCACAGCAAATCACTGTAAAAGGAACAGTGAAAGACGGCTCTGGACAACCTTTGATGGGTGCCAGTGTGCTTGTGAAAGGTACCTCTCACGGTACTGCTGCCGATTTTGACGGTAATTTTGAGTTAAAAGTAGACAAAGGGGTTACCCTTGTGGTCTCATCAGTAGGCTATAAAAGCCGAGAAGTAGCTGCTAAAGCAGGTACTATGAACATTGTTCTCCAAGAGGATACACAACAATTGGAAGACGTGGTAGTCATTGGGTATGGAGCTATAAAGAAAAAAGACCTTACAGGTTCTGTAAACTTGGTAACCGACAAGGACTTTAACAAAGCTCCTGCCGTAAATGCCGACCAGCTTATCCAAGGTAAAATAGCTGGGGTACAAATGACCTCTGCTAGTGGAGCTCCTGGTGAAGGACAAACTATCCGTATCCGTGGTAATGGCTCTTTGTCCTTAACTTCTAACCCGCTAATTGTAATTGACGGTGTGCCAATGAACGATGGAGGCGTGGGCGGTTCTCGTAGTATCTTCAACTCTATCAACCCCGAAGATATTGAGAGTATGACCGTGCTAAAAGACGCTTCGTCTACCGCTATCTTTGGTTCACGTGCTGCCAATGGGGTTATTATGATTACCACCAAAAAAGGAAAAGCAAACCAAGATTTGAAGATTAGCTTCAATACTAGCATCGCCCTACAAGATGTAAACGACTATGTAGATGTAATGAATGCTAACCAATTCCGCCAAACAGTAAAAGGATTGAATAACCCTGCTGCCGAAGCGCTCTTAGGAAATGCCGATACTAATTGGCAAAAAGAAATCTACCAAACTGCTCCAATGAGCAATAGTACTTTGGTGCTCTCCGGCGCTTACAAAACTTTGCCTTACCGTGTATCAGTAGGACATTCGTATGCTGACGGGGTATTGCGCACCGATAACTTCAAACGTACCAATGCCAAAATTAGCTTAAACCCTACTTTCTTTGATAAATCATTGAAATTAGAATTGAATGCCAATGGTACTTATATGCAAAACCGTTTTGCTAATAAAGATGCTATTGGGGCAGCCGTAGAGTACGACCCTACTCAGTCAGTGTTTGGAGGTCTCGCTAAATACGGAGGTTACCACGCTTGGGTGAACCCTAATAATGGCAGTCGCTACGACTTAGCTCCTAACAACCCTATGGCAATGCTAAAGTTTTTAGACGATTCTTCTAAAGTGTATCGTTTTATTGGGAATGCCAAAGTAGATTATACCTTGCCTTTCTTTAAAGATATTACCGCTAGTGTAAACGTGGGTATTGATTACAGTAAAGGGGAAGGTGATAAAATAACCGACCGCCGTATGCCTACCTCTACTCCTGATTTCGACGGAGCTAAAACTACTTATACTAATAAAGCTACCAACAAGCTCTTTGATGCCTATATAAACTATATGAAAGACATCAAAGAAACTCATAATATAGGGCTAATGATAGGACACTCTTATCAGTCATTTGAGTTTGACGATAATTCCACTGATTACTCTTACTTCACTAACCCAGGTGATAACAAAGAGGTGCCTAACATCAACAAGAGTAGAAACGTATTGATGTCTTTCTTTGGTCGTGCAAACTATAGCTATAAGAATCGTTACCTTCTTACCGCTACCCTTCGTGCCGACGCATCTTCTAAACTAAACCCAGACGACCGTTGGGGTTACTTCCCTTCAGTAGCCTTGGCTTGGAACGTGAGCAACGAGAACTTCCTTAAAGACAACAAAACTCTTAACGAACTCAAACTGCGTTTTGGTTATGGTGAAGTAGGGAACGTGAATGGTTTGGGCGACTACCTCTTCCTTACCAATTACACTCGTAGTCAAGACGGAGCTTCTTATCAATTGGGCGATAGCTTCTATCAAACTTACCGTCCTGGGGTAACCAATAAAAACCTACGTTGGGAAGTGGGGAATACCCTCAATGCTGGTATTGATTTTGGCTTCTTAGACAACCTCATCACAGGTACCCTCGATGTGTATCGCAAACAAACCAAAGACCTGATAGCTGAAACCACTATCGACCCCTTTACCAACTTTAAAAACCGTGTAAATGCCAATGTAGGGGATATGGAAAACAAAGGTATTGAACTTGGTTTGACCGTAACTCCTATCCGTAATATTGAGAAGAATATCCGTTGGAGTTTCAACTATAACATAGCTTACAACGAAAATAAGATTACCCGTATGCCCGACGACCAGCCTACTGGAGGTATCTCAGGAGGTACTGGTAACCGTGTACAACTACACCGCGAAGGTGAAACCCCTTACTCTTTCTTTGTATACCAACAAGTGTACGACGCACAAGGCAATCCAGTAGAAAATGCTTTTGTAGATAGAAACGGTAATGGCAAAATAGACGAAGGCGACCGCTACTTGTACAAATCGCCTTTTGCCCCTGTGACAATGGGCTTTGGTACCGATTTGAACTACAAGAATTGGGATTTAAACATCACTACCCGTGCAAACATCGGTAACTATGTGTACAATAACACCCAATCACGCTTAGACCAATTCGGCGAAATTACTGCTAACAGTGGTTTCTTGCGCAATATTAAAGCGAATAGTAATTTCCAACGCCATAACGACCAATCGTGGTTAAGCGATTACTACTTAGAGAACGCTTCATTCTTCAAGTTAGACAATATCACCTTGGGATATACTTTCCCTCATACCGATAAAATGTACATTCGCCTCTATGGTACAGTGCAAAATGTATTGACTATTACTAAGTACAGCGGTTTAGACCCAGAAGTATATGGCGGTATCGACAACAACTTCTATCCACGCCCTCAAACTTACTTGTTGGGCTTGAATGTTAACTTTTAATGAATACAGAGTATGAAAAAATATATCAAACATAGTATCTTTGGGGTAATATTAGCACTTTCGCTTAGTGCTTGTATGAAAGATTTAGACCAAGAGCCTATAGACCCCGATAGCTTTACTGAAAAAGACGTGTTTAAAAACGCTACTGAAGCTAAAGGTGCCTTAGCTAAAATTTATGCCTCATTATCGCTTACTGGGCAAAAAGGTCCCAGCGGTGATGGCGATATAGCAGGTGCCGATGAAGGTTCTACTGGATACACTCGTATGCAATTCTACTTACAAGTAGCCAGTACCGATGAGGCTATCATTCGCTGGAGTGATGCTGGTGTGCCCGACTTCCACAATATGAGTTGGACACCTGCTAACACCTTTAACAATGCCTATTACAACCGCTTGGGGCAACAAATCGCTTTTGCGAACTCGTTTATAGATAACGCACAAGCCTTAGCTTCTGACCCCGAAGTAGGTTATTATATTGCCGAAGCGCGCTTTATCCGTGCTTATGCTTATTACAATGTAATAGATGCTTTTGGGAAAGCACCTTTGGTAACCTCCTCTAAGGCAGATTTAAAACCTGCTCAAAACACACGTGCCGAACTCTTTAACTTCGTAGAAAGTGAGTTAAAGGATTTAGAGGGCAAACTAAAAGCCGCACGTGCTAATGAATACGGACGTGTAGATGTGGTAGCCGCTCAAGCGCTCCTCGCTCGTTTATACCTCAACGCTAAAGTGTATATAGGACAAGATAAATATACCGATTGTATTACTTATGCTAAAAAGGTAATTGCCTCTTCCTATAGCTTAAACACTACCGATGCCAATAACAATGGTACCGCTTACGACGAGTTGTTCCTTGCCGATAACAACAGCAATGGCGCTCAAAACGAGTTTATATTTTTAGCAAGTTTTGATGGGCTTAATACCAAAACTTTTGGAGGTACAGCTTTCATTATACACGGAGCTACCGGAGGAAATATGAATGCTTCTTCCTTGGGTATTAACGACGGTTGGAGTGGTCTTACAGCTCCTAAAGAATTTGTTAATAAATTTGAGGTATCAGCACGCAATAGTAATAATGAGCCTACCGCTTGGAAAGACAAACGCGCGATGTTCTATACCGATGGACAAACCTATGAGAACACAGACTTAAAAGACTTTACAAAGTCAGGCTATGCCATTACTAAATTCAAGAACATAACCTCTACAGGAGCAGCAGGTAAAGACCCCGAAAAGAAATTCCCCGACACTGATTTACCACTTATCCGCTTAGCTGAAGTATATCTTACTTATGCTGAAGCCGTGCTACGCGGTGGTACAGGAGGTGATAGAGCTACTGCCTTAGGTTATATCAACCAATTGCGTAGCCGTGCTTATGGTAACGCTTCTGGCAACATAGCTGATAGCGACCTTACCTTAGATTTTATCTTAGATGAACGCGCTCGTGAATTGTACTGGGAAGGATTGCGCCGTACCGACCTTATTCGTTATGGTAAATTTACAGGAGGTGCTTACCTCTGGTCTTTCAAAGGAGGTACTGCTTCTGGTGTAGCTGTACCTGATTATAGAAACTTATATCCTATTCCTCAAGATGCACGCACCGCTAATGAAAACCTTACTCAAAATACAGGATACTAAAAAGAGAATACTATGAAAAATATACTTAGAACAGCAGCGTTATGTATGGGACTTATCTCATTGGTAGCCTGCGAAAAAGATGAAGAAAAGGCAACCCTTAATGCCGATGCCAAAATAGAGGCTTCCCTATCTACCAACAATGTAGTACTTACACAGGGCACCGCCTCTCAAACAGCTCTTACTGTTTCTTGGGAAACGAAAAACCTCAACATAAACCTTGCTCCTAAATATACCGTTAATTTTGTAAGAAAAGATGGAAAAAAGGAGAAATCTATTTCAGTTGAGAAATCCCCTCTTGCTATCACAGGTAAAGAGTTAAATGACTATCTTATAAGTGATTTAGAAATTACAGCAGGAACAACGACCGAAGTTACCGTAGCGGTAAGATTAGTCCTCAGCGACCAACGTAATTTTTCCTCCGAGCATAAATTGAAAGTAACCCCTTTCCTTGATGAAATCAAACCAAGCGATTGGGGAATAGCCGGTGATGGTGCTAACGGTTGGGATCCAGATAAAGGATTAGATATTAAAATGTGGAAAGGTGACGATGGTGCATTAGTAGCCTATGCTACTTTAAAAACTGGTAGCATCAAATTCCGTAAAGATAATAAGTGGGATCTTAATTACGGTGGAAGTAACGGTAAATTAGTGTCTGGAGGAACTAATATTGCTGTCTTAGCAGGTACTTATAAGATTACTTTCAACGAAAAAGCCCTTACTTATAGTATCGAAAAATACTCTTGGGGTATAGTTGGTAGCGGTGCTAATGGTTGGGACGAAAATAAGGATTTAGACATCAAGTTGTCTTACAATGGTGCTTTTAACCAATGGGAAGCTAAAAATGTTAGTCTAAAGGACGGAGAAATTAAAATCCGTTTAAATAACCAATGGGGTACAAACTTTGGTGCTGTTAGCACTGATGATAAGCCTGTAGCCGCTCTTAGTGGTAAACTTAAAGATGGTGGAAATAACATCAAAGTGAGTGCAGGCACTTACAACATTTCTTTCTCTTTTGATGTAAAAACCAAAGAAGGTACTTACAAGATAGAAAAATTATAACAGAATACAGGCTGTCCGACAGTGTCGGACAGCCTGTATTATATCATTTAAATACCAAAAATATGAAATATTATATATACCTTCTCGCAGGATTGCTCGCCTTTTCTTGCGATAAAAAAAGCAACAACGACAACCCAGAACCCCAAAATACAGTTCCCTTAGACCTTACTAAAATAGACAACGGCAACCGTGTGATGATGCAAGCCTTCTATTGGGACGTAACACCTCTTGGCGAATGGTGGAATACCATTACCCCAAAACTCACTGAGTGGAAAGCCAACGGAGTAGACCGCATATGGCTACCTCCTGCCACCAAAGGCGCTTCTGGGGGCTATTCTATGGGCTACGACCCCTCCGATTATTTCGATTTTGGCGAATATAACCAACACGGCACTGTAAAAACCCGCTTCGGCTCACGCGCTGAACTCGAAAACCTCATCAGCAAAGCCCACGAAAGTGGCTTGCAAGTAATTGCCGATATTGTTATAGGGCATAACAATGGCGGGGGCAAAGAATGGAACCCTTACCGCAATAAAGAAACCTACACCCTTTTCGATGAAACCCACGGTAATGCTTCTGGAAAATTTAACCGCAACTATGAGTGCTTTCACCCTAATAAATATGCAACTTCTGACGAAGGAGCTGACTTTTACGGGGAACAAGACCTATCGCATAAAGTACCCTATGTGCGTGAAGAACTTTGGGAAAAAGATAACTCAATGGCTAAGTATTACAAAAATACAATGAAGTTTGACGGTTGGCGTTTCGACTATGTGAAGAGCTTTGGGGCTTGGGTAGTACGCGATTGGCTAAAAGCAGTAGGTGGTTTTGCCGTAGGTGAATTGTGGGACGGCAACCCCGAAACGCTTAAAAAATGGGTAGACGAGAGCGGTGCAAGTGCTTTCGACTTTGCCTGCTTTTATGCCCTCGAAAAAGCATTAGACCGCAATAAAGATATGCACGAACTAATGACCGATACCCACCCAATGCTTAGAACCTTGCGCACCGAGAAAGCTGTCACTTTTACAGCTAATCACGATACCGAGAAAGACAAAATAGCGGACAATACCATTGCGCCTGACAAAAAACTAATGGCGTATGCCTATATCCTTACCCATAGTGGCTATCCTTGTATTTTCTATTCCGATTACGAAAATGAGGCTTTCAAAGCCAAGCTACAAAAGCTAATGCTCATCAACCGCAGTTTGGCAGTAGGTGAAGAAAAATTCCATTTAGCCTCCAATACGGAGTATGTAGCCTCACGTCTGGGCAACGAGAAAAGTCCGGGCTTAGTGCTCTTTATCAACAACAGCACTCTCCCTGCCAAGCGTACAATCACCACCCATTGGAAAAATAAAACCTTGATAGACTACTCTGGTAATAGTCATTTATTTTTTGTTACCGATAGCGACGGCAATGTAACCATACAAGTACCCGCCAATAGCTACACCGTGTGGTCAATAGGTAAATAACATAAAGTTATACAGATAAAAAAAACGAGCTACCTCGCGATGAAGTAGCTCGTTTTTTACTTAAGTTTTAAATCTTCTGTTTAAAACGCTTGTATCTCCAATATACATAAGCTAAAACTACGAGCAGTAACAACCAAAGAATATACCTTAATGGTGTACTTTGGGTGTGCTTTCGTATTTGCTCAGCTTGCTGTATTTCGTGCTTTCGAACTTCATTTTGAACACTTGCGTAGGATTGCTTATAAAGAGTAGTATCAGCCTGCTGTAAGCTCTTAGAATGGGCTCTGATAGCTTTAATCTTTACCTTGCCATTGCGTACCCTTATAGTCTCTCTATTAGCGTCCCGAGTGTGGGTATAGGTGAGTTCTTTAGCATTGCCAAGGCTGTCTTTGTCGTTTTCGAGTTCAATCTCGAAAGACGTGGCAGACAGGTCAAACCATTCAGACTTATGAGACTGATGAACAAAGAGCTGGGAGCTATCTTTATTGGTGATAAAGTGCTCTTTCTGGACTTGCCTTTGTGTGTAGGTTTCTACTTTTTTGGTTCTGCAACCAATCACTGACAAAAGGAGTAACATCAATAATAAAAATCTTTTCATACATATTTATTTCGCTTGTTCAATCATTTTAATCACTTTTTTCAAAGTATCCGCATAGTTAGGAGCGGTAGCGTAACCCGCTTTAGCAACCTCCTCTGCAAACTTATAGGGGTCACTTTTCACTTTCAATGCCTCTGCATAGCGTTCGTTTTTGATGAAGAATTGAGCGTGGTCAGTGAAACTCTCTTCTGGGGTATCGTACTTCCTAAACCAATCCCTCACCACGTACAAATATTTGCCGTCCGCACGCTTAGTAATGCTGATAATCTCAGGAAAAAGTCCCTTTGTTACCATAGGCACAGAAAGTACCTCCGTAGTACGCACTAACTGCTTCTTACTTGCAGGCGTATCCTTACTAGCTTTCACGCCGAACATCATATTACCGGGCACATTCTTACCCCAGCCCGTCTCTAATGCCGATTGTGCCAATATAAATAGGTGTGATATTCCCGTTTTACGCTGAGTCTCGAGTGCGTAAAGCTTGTATTTTGTTATAAATTCTTTCATTTGCTTAATTAATGTGAATATAGAGCGAGGGCTATAGCCGTTGCCTTCTAGACTTATGATGAATATTAACGAAAAGATAATATTAGTGGAGGGAGTTGAGCTCTTGGTTGTTTTTTCGAAAGGCACTATATAGCTGAGAGTAAATAATTTGATGATGTTTTTTCTCATTTTTTTAGAGTTTATAAATATTTTTAGTACTAATTATTGGAGCATTGAAAACGACAGAAACATATCCCCCTCCTTCTTCAACATTTGATATATATCCTTTTATACTATAACATAATAGAGCATATTTTATCATATAAATACTTTTTGCTTCCGCTGGAAGTTCAATTGTCATTCTCGAATTAAAAGGATAATTAAGGGTAAATTTATTCATATTATCAGTACCTTCTATATCTTGAGATAATACAATTGCTAATAAAGATAAGTGTGATGAAAGATTATTTTGCTTTTTCAAAGTTATAGGTTCTTTTTCAAAAGAAAAACAAATGTTTTTATCATCTGTTTGAATATCTTTTAAAGGGACTGCTACATAATAAAAATTTTCATAACCTGACATTTGAAAAGAAATTTCTACTTCTTTATTAAACTCAGATTTTATGTAATAATTAGAAAAGTCTGTTTTTGAAAATGGTTCAACAATTATATCTTTATCGAATTGCTCAATAAAAACAGTACCGTCATTGAGCTTTTTTAGTAGTACTTTAGAACCTCTTGCACCAATAATAGGAGGGTCTCCAAAGAATTTATCTACCTTTATTGTCTTAGGAACAGGTTTAAAATTATAAATCTCTACTGCAGAACCGTTGGGTAGAGCAGTTATATCAATATCGCCATCAGGATAAGATTCCGTTAGGTAATACTTTTTTATTTCGTCACCTACACCAAAGTTAAGCAGTGGTTTTCTCTCTTCAAAGAACCCTAGGCTCTCTAACTTGTTCTTTAGCGGTGTAGTAAAATCGTTAGAAGATAGCCCTTTCCCGTCTTCTTTGTCTACTTTTTTAGTAAGTAATGTTTGAAGATTTTTATTAGATTTCACTTGGGTTGCGATTTCCTGCAGGGTGTCAAAGTCGGTGTCATCTACGGAGAGGGTCGTCTCTACCTGACCCATTTTGGTTTGAAGACTGTCGATAGCGTCTTTGAGCTCCTTGCCCGTTCCCTCGTATCCTCCTTTTGGTAATAGTTCTGAAGTATCAGTAGGTTGCAGAGTGTCTAACTTTTGTTTGTAGTCGTTAGTAAAGTCATTAGAACTTAATTCTTTCCCCTCTACTTTGTCCACTTTTTTGTCAAATAACACCTTATGTGCCTGTGTATCGTTTAGGTGATTGCTCAATTGTTCAGCTGAAGCTGTACCTTCTACGAGTTTATCCAAGCCTTCTACACTTGCCATTGGTATCTTCTCGCTCTTATGCCAAAAACTATCTAGCCAAGCCCAAAATTGCTCTTGCGTTGGTTTTTTAAGGTTAGAAAACCACTGCTTTAAAGTTTCTATTGCTGTCATATCGTTTAGTTTTTAAATTAAAATCCTACATATTCAATAAACTGTACCACACGGTATGGAGGCATATTGTTGTGAGGCTGGTCGCCACCCGTATTGGATGTATGGGTTTCAGGCATTCTATTGAGATTCAGCATCCATCCTCCACTACCTCCATTTTCTTCGGCACCATCGCCATATACACCTACTACAAGGTTAGAGTATTTATAATTATGGTTGTGTTTTGGCATTTCGTCAATAGTAAGTTGATGTTCAAACTCACCTCCTGCATAACCTATTTCGTGTAATTTATATTTCATAAGATTACTTAATTGTATTCCTATATTAGATTTTCCTATGGGAAATTTTCCTCGTAAAGGTTCATACTCTCGCCAGCCTTCTGGTAAAGGAATGTTAGCTGGTTTTCCCCATATTGCCACCAACCCCAAGGGTACCGTTTTCTTTACGTGCTCTTCTAATTTCTCCAAGCGTTTCAGCAAAGAGGTTTCTTCTGTAAAAGATTTCTCTTCTATTTGTCTGTTGTTTAACACTCGTCTGAAGCTCTCCCACGGATAACTCTTTGTACTACTGCCAAAAGTAGCTACTTTCTCCACAAGCACTGTTTTCTGTGAGCCGTCTTCAAAAATTTTAGATGTATTCACTTCCTTAATGAATACGTGAGAGCCAAGTGTCGTACCCTGAAAAGGGTATATTTCTCCTTCAATGGCTACTACTCCGTCTGACACCGTGTTCCCTACTACTTCACACCCCGAAAGAATAATTAAATCTCCTGAAATACCACTCATTGCATTGAATATCTTATAAGCATTCTGCATATAACTTAATACATCGGTAGTTAGTGGGAAACCTCCCGTTTGGTTTACATTAATACTGTTCATAATATTCTATACTTCTATAATATATCGTTTACTTGCTAATTTGTAAAAGTCTATTAGGGCTTCTATCTCAAAGAAACGGTACTTACCTATTTCACTTGTAGGAATCTTCTTCGCCTCCCATATCTCCAAAGGTATTTTTACGATAAAGTCTACTCCTGTATCGCTGTAATCTACCTCACGATGTAAATACATAGTCCCTAAAAACTTCGGTTTTTGTTCTCCTTCAGTATAAAGATACTGTCCTTTGTACTGATTGCCGTCCCATATGCGTATGCGCCGTTGCTCAATGTCGAATGCATCATTTAGCGCTTTGCGTAAGTAACACACTTGCCCATTCAGTCCAAGTTTCTTAATATCCAAATATCTCTTCTGAATAAAGTCATAATACAACTGACTGATAGGAGCACTAAGCGTTCTTATCCATCCTACCATTCTTGCCTTTCGCAAAAAAGAAGGTATAAGTAGAATGACCAATTTTTCTATTTTGAAATTAAATATCATTTTGTGATGTATTTTATTTGTGAAGCATTCCAGTCTACCTCAAAGTAACCACTTTGCGGTATTTGGGTAACTCCTATGTTTTGTAATGCTCCATAGCCTTTGGTCTCGGGGTCTATCCACGCTGTTTTGAGTTCTTTTAAGTGGGGTATTTTCACCCCATTGGCTTGTTGCAAAGCGTCTACAAGGTGCGCTACAATAAGTTCACCGTTAAAAGGTAAGTTTTTAAGATAACCCTCTATGGCTTCTTGTATAGGGCGTTTGCCGTAAAGCACATCGCTTCCATTACTATCTAATACTAACGGGTCGTAATACACATCAAGGTTCAGAACAAGCTTATCAGGCAGATAATTAATAACCGTAGTGCGTACTCCAGCATCTTTAATTTCTGATAAATAACCGCTAAAGGCATTTTGTTCATCTGCTGTAATAGGCTGTAATCGTCCCCCGTTTTCAGTGGCTATCTTTACTATCAACCTACCGTCATTACTCTCCACCACTGCCGAGTATTTTATAATCTTACTCGCCTCTACCTGTTCCTTTGTCTTATCTTTGTTGTTAAACTTATCGCTGTCGGGTAAGAGGTCAAAACCATACTGAAAGGCAAGTGCTTTACTTCTATACCACCGTGCAGTATGAGGTTTTAATTCAGTAAGGCGTTTATCAATATCTGTCCTATGTAAGTCAAATAACTTTTCTAAGCTCCAAATAGCTACCGAGATAATATAAACCCACAGTCGCCATATAGCTACTCTTGAGTTTGAGTTAAGTCCGTTTAGAGCTTCTTCTCGCTCTTTCGCATTATAGATAATCTGTTGTATTTCTTGTATTGTACGTGCCATAATTCCGTAAATAGTGAAAAGTGAATAATTACTGTCCGTCGTGACTCACGACAAAATCTAAGTTTATCGCCCATATGCTAATACCTTCTTGGCGTTCGCTTATTCTTTTGTCCTCTTGCGTAAAAGCAGTTGCAGGCTGTATCTTCTTTGCGATGTAGTAGGTCAAAATATCTTTATTAGTGAATGATTCTGTAGGTATTGTTAATACTTTTCCTGCTAACACATCATCGGTAATACTCAAATTGTTGAGCATTGCCAATTCAAAGATGCTTTCAATAGTCCCTGTGTGCTGTAAAGCAAGGTCTAAAAGACTCTGATTATGTAAAACTACTACTTGCATTATTCTTTTGATTTTCCATTTAGTTGCTTGTATTTCTTTAATTCAGTTAATAGCCCTTCAACAGAGTTTTCTAAATCTTTAATACGCTGATTTGCTTTTTTGAGCTCCTCAATAGCACTTGCGTATTTAGCCCCTAAATCTTCTATCATTTCTCGATAGATTTTCACGGCTTTATCCACATTCTCAAGTTCGCTGGTCTGTAGTTCCATACGTTGCTTAGGTCTACCAAAGAACCAACCCACTACTCCCGATAGTACCATTCCTATAAACGATACAAAATGCTCTTTAAGTCCTTCTATGATTATTCCCATTGTGTTATTATGATAATTTACTAATCTACTAATTAATCGTTCCTTTTCCCATACCAGTAGTAACTCCTGTATAAGTGCCTGCCAGTACAGGTATGCCCGTTTGCACTATTACCTCTCCACTCTTTACATAAGCTTCAATGAGAGAGGCAAGTCGTTCGGCATATTCTTCCATTCCTGCTTCTGTTTTAGTAAGCATTTCTTGTTGCAGGCGTATAATCCCTGCTTTTAGTGCTTGTTTATCTAATGCCATAAGTTTAGTGCTTAGTTTTTAGTAGTCAGTTGCAAGTACTTGCAACTGACTACTAACTACTGATTACTGTAATAATTTGTTTATCTTATTATTAATCTCCTCAAACTTCATCACGTTGTTCGGGGAAAAATTCCCTACACCCGAAGGTGTTTGTATCACCGCGTTTTTAAGTTCCGTTAGAAGCTCGTTTAAAAGACTTTTTAAATTCACTTCCCCGCGTTGCAAGTGCAAGCCTGCTTTGTCTATTGTAAGCTGTGTTTCTTCTATACGTAAGCTCACGCTCTCTATCTCACTATAAGCCACCACGTAGTAGCGGTTCTCGTCTTCCCCTATCGAAGCTATCAACACACTGCTCCCCTCTTTGGGGAAGAGATAAAACCGCTCAGCATTATCGTTAATCACCGAAGCTAAGCGCACGGTATATTGTAGCTCGTCGTCCTTCACCTCACACGTGCCCTTTTCTTTGTCTACCGATACCACTTCTACGGCTATGGTAGGTGTTTTGCGTCTTCCTATCTGCCTAAGCCCTTCTGCTAATTCTCTGTCTATACTCATAATTTTGCTCCTATGGTTACTTGTCGACGTGCGCCATTACGTCCGAAGGTAATCTCTACTTTCTTAATAAAGTAACGTTCGTCTATCTCTTTCAATTCATCATCTATCATATGAGCTTGCATACCCCTCGTCGCAAAAGGTACCAAGAAACTTGTTATAGAGCCGTCAAAGCCATCGTATTTCAGCCTTTCCATCTCCGCTCTTGCCATTTCTCGTAACTTAGGTTCCTCACTCACTACCGAAGTATGAAAGGTTCTTAGCTCACCTTCGGGGTCGCCCTCTTCCACTGTTTTCTTTTTGTTATTTTTGTCGATATAAGTGTAACGTACTTTCAGTTTGCGTTCCTCCTTAGTCCTATACTCCAAATCATTGGCAACAATGTTATAATTGAGGTCATAGCGTGCCGTTTGCCCTATATTGGTAAGCTCTGAAAGTCCTGCGTACAGCTTGCCTTCATCATTGATAAACACGCTTAGCCTAAACTCTTCTTTCAGCTTCTCCAATACCTGCGTACCGTTCGCATTGCGAATAATCCACTGGTCTAACTGTATTTCTGGAATATTGTCCGCCAGCACAATGGGCGTGTCCTTCACAACTTCCTGCAATACTTCTCTAAGTGTTGTTTTTTGCCACGACTTGCTGATATTTTTACGTCTAAGTAAGTACATAGCGTCTTCACACTCTATGCTTACAGGAATGCTCGGTTTAACCTTCTTTACATAGCCTTCAAACTCCACTCCGCTATACACACCCTCATAAGCAAGGGTAACACTCACTTTGTCACCCACCTTGATAGCCTTTTCAGTATAAAGGCTTTCGCCCCCTTTGGCTACTTTAAAATGGGTTGGCAGTTCAATCGTACAGGTGTCCGCCAATTCGTCTACCGATTTGGTGATTTTAACGTTATGTACTGCTCTAAAAGTGTAATCACCTATCTTTATAATCGCTTGTAATACAAACATTAGTATATCTTGTTAAGTTGGGTTCGTTTCTCGTCTAATTCCGCATAAAAGTCCATATCCGATACAGCTTTAATGGTGTACTTCTGTATACCTTCTTTGCCTTCCATTTCCTCAAAGCTAATATCTTTGAGCACGATGTTACCAATGTCAAAAAGAGTAAAGAGCTTATTGCCTATCACCTCCAAACTCTCATTCTTTTCAAACAATTTGTTAAGGCTTTGTACTTGTGCCGTAGGATATTGATCGGGATTTTTGGGGTCTACACACAGTCCTCTTATGGTAATTTGCCAATCTTCAGTAGTGATATATTCCTTGACCTTACCTTTGCGTTGTTTGCCTACCGTTGCCGTTTCTACAATGGTTTTAGTAAGCGAAAAACTCACCAAAGGCTCATTGGGGAAAATCGTTTGCTCCCCCGATTTATCAGCCACTTTTAACGTCATAAAATACTGACTGCCATTACTGCGTGCCTCACTAATGTTAGACAAACTCGGCAGTACAAATTTTGTCTTATTGTTTGCCCACCACTGCGGGAATGCTGGACCTACATAGTCCAAAAAAGCCCGTGCGGTGAGTTCTTTTATATCAAATTCCATAAATTACACTGTTTGCATTTGGTTTACACTGTTCACAATTCTCAAAAGCTCTTCTTTCAGTTGCGCCCCAAAGTTTTCCACCCCTTCCCGTACCGATGATACGTACACTTTGGTATCCGTGCCCAAGTTGCCTATCTGTATGTTGATATGCGTTTGACGGGTACCTCCCGTTACGATATTATCTTTGGTTTTATTACCCATCTCTGAAAAAGGTGTGCTGGCAATAGGTGTTGCTAACGGACTTGTTTTTTGTCCCGTTTGCCCTATGCCTAACTTGCCCATTAGCCCGTCTTTCACACTCGAAAGGCTCTTAAACTCCAAAGAGTTCCACGCTTTACCAAAATATTCTTTTGCTTTAGCTCCTGCCTCACCTGCTTTCTTATAGCCTTCTGCTACCGATTTGGCACGTTCTTGCAAGTCGTTTTGTATTTGGCTTATCATCGCTTGGTTCTCTTTACTATCCCCCAAACCTACAGCCTCTTTAAACTTATACCAAGCCAACTTACAGAGGTCTATACCTGCCATAAAAGCATTGACCGCCGTATTCCAATGGGCTTTGTAGGTGAGAATAAAAGCTTCCCACAAGTATTTCATTCCTTGCACAGTGTTATCCCACGCTTTGCCCCAACCGCTCACGCCTACAATACAATAAGTGATGATAGCAATAAGAGCCACAATACCTGCTATAATCAATACAATAGGATTAGCTAAAAAAGCTAGGTTCGTTTTAATTACTGCCCACGATAGTCGGTTCTGCCACGCCGCAGCAATAGCCATATAAGTGTTATGCAATGTAATAGCTGTAATAAATACTCCTAACACTCCTGCAATACCAAGGATTATGGGGTTACCCTCTTGAAGCTTTTGGATAAACCAACTCAATCCGTCATTCAAAGCTCCAAATACCATCGTAGAAAGTGCTACCAACGGAATCAGCAACGGACTTATAACCTCATATACTTTTACAGCTATAGATTGTATCGAAGCCATTAAAACTGCAAACCTGCCTTGTAGAGTGCTGTTCACATTCTCAGCTCCTTGATAAAAATCTCCTTGTGCGTCGGTTGCCCATCGGAAAGCCTCAGCCAACTCTCTTGCCGAAATTCTTCCTTTGTCCATTCGCTCTTGCAGAGAGCTCATAGTCTCGCCCGTACGCTCACTTATCACTTGCAAAGGATTAAATCCTGCCTGTTGCATCTGTGTGAGTATAGCTTCTTGCAACTTCCCTTGTGTGGTCACTTTGGCAAAGGCAGTAGCCAAGGTTTCTATCTTTTTGCTATCCCCCAAGGCAATATCTCCTATTTGTTTGAGCATTCCTAATGCTCCTTCAGGAAGCAAGCCTGCTCCCATCAAACTCTCTTGAGCCTTCACAAGCGATGGTACTTCATAAGCCGTTTGCCCACTGTATTGTGTGAGATTCTGATGTATTTCTTGTGCCTTTTGCATATTACCTTGCACAAAAGTAGCCAGACTCATCTTTTGGGTGTCTGCCGTAAAACCTTGCTTAAATATTTTCTGTAAAGACGAGATAGGGTCTATAATGTTATTAACCACCTCCTTTAACCTTTTAGTCTGATCAAAGAAAGAAGATATCGTGTTTTTTGGATTTTCTGCCATTTATAAACTTTTTTCTTTACTTTTTTATTCTCCGTACGATTCGCTCTCCTTTTGGCGAATCCATTCCAGTTCTTTCACTCGCATAGCCCACTCAGTATCATTGAGGGCATCGGGATTGGCAATGTGCATATAGTAACGCAGTGAGGCATTGGTAATACGCAACCAATCCCGAGGCTCGTCAATTTCCGCACTGCTTAAAGCTTTTCCAGGGTAGCTTCCTTAATCTGTATCAATTCGCCAAGCTTACTGCTTGCCGAAAGGAAAAGTGCATCATCGGTCTTAATCTCTTCATCTCCTCCCAACCAACAGTTGGTAAGGATAGCCTCATTAAACTTCATCGGGTCTTTCGTTGCCAATGTCGAAGCATAACTCAGGGTAGCGCGGTCAGGCGTTCTCAAGTATGCCACTTTGTCATCTACTCGCAATACAAATACTTCTTTGTACTTGGCTTTCCATTGTTTGATTTGTTCTTTTGTTACGTCCATTTTTTATCAATTTGCTAATTTCTAATTTCCCCGCCTGTGTGGCTCACACTCGCTTGTGTGGCTCACACTTGGCTGTCGTGCTACGACTGTGGCTCACACCTACGATTGGCGTTTTACATCAGTGAAGATAATAGGAAGCTCTACAACCATATTTTTATCCCCCTGCTTCATCGCCTTTTTCACTTCTGTAAATTCCACATTCTTGAGAATATCGGTTACTATTTGTCCACCTTCTGAGGGCACGTAAGCAACAACCAAGTCAAAGTTAAGGTTCAGAATGTCGTTGTTTTTGGCATCACGCGTCATTGCTTCCAATTCACTTTGCCAAATGCTCAACTTCCCCTCAAAACTGTGATTACCTCTTACAATGCTCAAAGGTTTACTCCCACGTCCGTAAAGCGCTGATTTCTCTTTTTTCTCAGTGTATTCTACTTCTGTCACCCCGGCAATAATACGCCCTCCAAAGGCAATCGAAATATCGCTCCACGCATACTGTTTACTACTAAATGTTCCCATTTTTTTCTAATTTATTAATTTATTAATTTGCTAATTTCCCGCTCGTCGTGCTACGTCTGTCTGTGCGACTCGCTCCTGCCTATGCGGCTCGCATCTGTCGTGCTACGACCTCGCACCTAATTTTCTTCTTTCTTCGTGGTAAAACCAATATTCACCTCAATAAAATCAGCATAACCCACAGGAAGGAGTTTTAATCCTACTACCACTTTACCTGTTTGCAACACCTTCTGTTCAGGGTCTATATTGATGTTCACTGCCGATAGCTCCCCTTTCGAAACCATTTCGCTCTGCAAAGTGCTCTCCAACTTGGTTTGCCAACTCTTGATAATAGCAGGGTGAATGCTTCCCTCTTCTGAAAGTAACACCTCATCGCTTAATTCCTCTACCAAAGCCCCATAAGCAAGAAGTAACGCCTTGTCCATTACCAATCCGCTACTGAGACTCTTAAAATCATCAGTAGGTTTGGTAAGCGTATTATCTCCTGAAAAATAGTAGCCTGAACGCCCTACAAAGGTACGAAAGAAAATATACCCTTTGTCGTCTAAGGCGTCCCACTGGTCAGCTTTGCTGTCAATAGTAGTTCCGTCAGTAAAATAAGCCACCAATGGCAATACACTACCGTCCTTCACGCGGTGAATTTTTCGCTGTACGGGTATAGCACTCATTTTGCCTAAGAACAAACCTACTGATGCTTCTTTTTCCTTATCGTCATTACCGATAAAGCAAGCCACTTTGTTGAGTTCGTTTTCCGAAAAATTAGTAAGGTCAGCTACTTTGCCGTTCCAGCTGTTGCCCGATACCACTACTCTAAAAGGCATATACTTCTTTTCAAAGTGCTCAGCAATAGCTTGTGCTTTCACTACGGCTGTTTGTACATCAGTATCTAAGCCCGCGGTGATAGTTTCGCTACCAGTTGCTTTTTTCACCACACCCAATACCCTAATAGCACCTTTGGCATCAGCTATAAGAGTTGGAGCAAAAGCACCATCTTTGTCAAGCATTGCGGTCATAGTCGTAGCGTCCGATATGAGCATTACCCACAGAGGTGTACCCGTAGAAGCTTGTTCGTAAAATGCTTTAATGTGCTTGTAAGCAAAAGCGTTTTCAGCCTCCGAAATACCTAATGCTACGGCTTCGTTTAAGGAAAATACTTGGTACGATTTCCCGAGTTCTACCTTACTGGCTACTCCACTACCTGTAATAATAAGACCAGTAACTTTTTGAATGTTATTGCCTGTACGGTTCATACCATCCTTGGCAATGTTAAATAATACTTTTGGTAATCCCATTTTTTAATTATGTGTTTTTGTTAATTATTTAATAAATGTCCCCCTACCCCTCCCTTATTATATCCTTAATTGTAACTCTACTAATAAAAAGGCAAAATAGTTAAAAACAACTGTTCTCTATTAACTCTCAATCGTTAAAGGCTTTCCTCTTTTTTAGAATTGTTACCAGGGCGGTCAGTAGCGGTTACTATTATTTTATCACCTGTAAGCGAGGTATTAGTAACCGTAGTGGTGTACACCCATTTGCCCTGTACAAGAGTGGCGCTACCTTCTTCCACAAGAGTAGCATCGTGGTCTTCAATACGCACTTTCACAGCTACGACCTTAAAAGCATCACCCGCCTCTATCATTATTTTCTCTCCTGTGGCACTACCTGTATAGCCTGAATGGTCTATATGGGTAATTTTAGGAGCGCGCAAATAGTCAGTCATCGCCATATTATAAGCCGATACATTCCTGCGCTTTTTAGCCTCTGCTGTATAATCCTCTTTTAGCGAAGGGTCTTGCAAAGCGTTTTTGGCATATGCCGAAGCGCGTACAAATCTCTCTTGTTGTGCTTTCTGAGAAGCACTGGGAGCTTTGGTGTGTGAAGGAGGGGTCGCGACAATAGTTTCTCCTCCGCGTTGGCGAAATACAAACACTTTCCCTACTTTACCACTAAGCCCTGTAATGGCATAGTTTGATTTACTTTTTCCCATTTCTTTAATTTTTTTTGTTATACATTATTTTAATTGTAAGTGCACTTCTATCGTTTGTTTTACGGTGCAAAATTCCGGCGGTTTTTTCAGTTCTGAAAATCGGCAAACAAGCCTTGTACTTATTTTCCCCAACCATTGTACTAATTTGGTACAAGCGTTGAACGTCTTTTTCCTTACCTCATCTATATGTACGACCTTTGCACTATCAACAAATAACAAATGTGTAAAATGAAAGATTTACTCTTAATCAAAAACGATTTGCACCTTGCTGAAGGTGATTTTCAAGTAGGCTTATCTGAGCCCCAACATCAAAAAGCTATTCTTACTGCCGAAAAAGGACAGTGGAAAGAGCACCCCGAAGTGGGGGTGGGTATTGCCCAAATGCTCGCCGACGACCTTTATACCGAAATGCTTATTGAGGTAAAAAAGCAATTGGAGTACGACGGTATACCCGTGAAAAACGTAACCCTTACCCCTCAGAGCTCACTGCTGATAGACTAATAGTTCCCCCTTTGTGGGGACTATCTTTCGGCATAACCGCCCTGAAAATAAAGTATTGCTTCAATAGTACGAGGTGATAAAAACATAATGTTTGCCACCTCCTCTACAAGAGCATCTATCTTCCACTGAGGGTGCTTGGCGCTCAGTTCTTCAAAAAGTTGACGCACTTTTTCATTGCGTTTTTGCAAGCGCTCTTTGCGCTGTTGTGTATTATCACATTTCATATGTTTCATTTTTTAAATGTTAAACTTTTTGCCAACTTTGGTAGAGCTTTTTTCAACTCTACCAAAGTTTTTTTTTCACCTTTGCTTCTCACTCCCTATTGCCTGAGACCTGGGGCCTATTACCTAAGCCTTCACTTCCACAAAAAAAGTCTCATCTTGAGTCACCACTACTCCTATTTTTGGAAAGAAGTCAGCTATTTGCGTATTGTTGCGTTCAGCAAGTAGCTTATCTTTTGCTGGTTCTTCGGCTATGCGCACATAAGCAGGCAAAAATTCTTTCAGCAGGTTTGTTACCGTATTCCACGTAAAACCTTTTAGCGTTTTCAGTTTCGGCGTACCTGTGCGGAATCCTATGGTACCGTGCAAACTGTCGAGTGATTTCTTCTTAACAAATAAACTGTCTTTATTTGCCAATGCATAGGCTTGTAATACATCAAAATTGGTGTCTTTTATTTCTTTAAGAGTCGCCAATTCATTCGTGTATTTATTGCGTATCGTTGCAATTTGCTTCTCTATCAACGCATTTATTTTACTCATTCGCGCCTCTGCCTTTGCATAAGTAGAAAAAGCATTCTCCATTTGTGTTTTAGTTACCCCAGTAGGGATTATTCTTTTTGTTCTTGCCATTTTTGTATTGTTTTTTAATCGTTAATTTTAAATGTAAATAGAGAGAGGTTCATAATCAATTTGTTAACCCATCCCTTGATTGGTATTACTAATTCTAAAATTCTCTCCCCTACCCTACCTTTAGCCCATCGCCAGTTTTATCTTTTACTCACATACCCAGCTGTGAGCCCTCGCTGGCTTTATCTTTTACCTTATAAAGCGGGTGTTTTCTTACTGGTTGCCACTCCCTTTGCTCGTCTAGCCAAAGCAGGTGTCGCTCTTCGTCGTATTTAAAGATGGGGGCACGCCAACCGTTCTGTTCCACCCACGTTTGTAGTTCTTGCACGCGAGCAGGTACCTCATCCGTACGTCCTGCGCGGTATTGTGAGGTTTGTAGTCTTTCCTCAAAAGTAAGCACCTGCAAAAAACTATCAAGAGCAAGCGCTTGGGTATATTCTAAAAATCTATTCATTGTAATTTTTTTTGTTATTTGTTATTTTTCACTTTACTATTCACTTTTGCATCACTTTCCCTAATGCCTGAAACCTGATGCCTGAAACCTAATCCCTATTCACTACAAGCCGTCCATATTTTTTCAGCTCACTCCACCAGTTCACCTTATGCCCACTAACTCTTCTGGGCAAATAGCGCACAGGCTGATGATAACTTTTGGCTTTTTCTAACAACACAACCGCTTGCTCGCGGAGCTTGCGCTGTACATACTCATAGTCACTGACTTCATTTAAATGTATTCTCATTGTTTTTAATTTTTAATATTAATTCAATTTATAACCCTAATAATCAATCGTCACATTCTCAGCAACACTAACTTGCCGACTTTACAGGATTTCTTTTTAATAATCCCTTAAAATTCTTACGTCTTCTTACGTTTAATTGCACTCTACAAGGCGAAGCCCTGATTTTTTTGAAACTAATTTGTTTTTAATTTCTACCTTTTAGGTGTTCTTCATTAAAAATATAATTTCGTACGCCTCTCTCATTTTCTAATTTTCAAATTTGCTAATTTGCTAATTTTCCTCGTGCCTGTGCGGCTCGCACCTGCTCGTCGTGCTACAACCCTACTTCTCATTTTCTAATTTTCTAATTCTCAAATTTACTAATTTGCTAATTTTTCTACTGCCGTAACGTCGATTATCCATAAAATTTTTGTACTTTTGCTCATTGTTCTATTCATTTTGTTTTACGGTGCAAAAATATAGGATATTTTCTACATTTCCAATTTTTTTGTAGAAAATTTTTTATGTTTTTGTCTATCTGATTAATTGTCAATAAAATATTTTTCTCAGTATGTCAAATATTGTTAGTAGAGTAAAAGATTATATCGATTTCAAGGGATTATCGGTTAGAAAGTTTGAAGAGCTTGTGGGCTTTTCCAACGGTGCTTTTGCGACTCAGTATAAAAATAACAAGTCTATTGGAAGCGATAAAATAGAAAATATTCTACAATCTTTTCCCGAACTAAATGCTGAATGGTTGCTCACAGGTAAAGGTCCTATGTTAAAAAATAAGGAGATTGTCGAAACTCCCCGTGTAGAAATTATCAAACCTTTAAAAGTAGAAGGAAGAGATTTAACTCCCAAGGTGGTAGTGGTTGAAGAAGACGAACTTTTTAACCCCATACCCTTAGTGCCTATATACGCTCAAGCGGGCTATCTCAATGGTTATGAAGACCCCGAATACATAAAAGAACTCCCTATGTACAACCTTCCCGAAATGCGAAACGGCACTTTCAGAATGTTTCAAGTAAACGGACTCTCTATGTTCCCCACTCTGCAAGACGGCAGTTATGTGGTAGGGCAATTCGTCGAAAATTGGGAGTGGCTATCAGATAACAGGGTGTGCGTAGTAGTTACAGAGCGCGACGGAGTGATTGTAAAACGGGTTTTAAACAAAATAAGAAAATATGGTAGTCTGTATTGCAAATCCGATAATCGCGACTACCCGCATATTACCGTTAGAGCTGAAGATATTAAAGAAGTATGGGAATGTAAAATGCACCTCTCTTTCGAGTTCCTCGACCCTATCCCTGAGTACCAAAAAATTGCCGATTTAGAAGCCAACGTTCAGTTCCTAACCGAACGTGTAGAACAATTAGAACATCACAACAAACCCATTTTATAGCCTATCAGAATTGGTTTGCGAATCTTTTTTGTCCTACACTTTGCCAAAGTTATACTGCGTCTCGTGCCACAACCTCATATTATCCTCGTCATTGGTCATTCGTCCCTCGTCATTTCTTCCCTTTTCCGTCCCTACATTCCCCCTCGTAGAGGGAAGTCCGCGAGAGCGGAGTAAGTGTAAAGGGGGAGGTTTCTATTACACTTCCCCATTTACTAATTTTCTAATTTTCTAATTTGCTAATTCCCTAATTATCCCTTCTCCTTCCCATCATACTCCCCCCTATTGCCTAAGGCCTAAGACCTATCACCCATTCCTCTTTCTTTCGCCTCGAAACCCTCTTTTTACCATTTTTAGCCTTGTTGTATTATATTATGAATCAACTTTTTATATACCCTTTCTATAACAATCGTCCAAGATTCGTATAAGCTTCCTATAAGCTCTCTATAAGCTAACCCCACCCTTCTTACACCCTTTTTTCATCAAAAACCCTACCTCCCCTCTTCCGAACTTCTCCGATATCTTCCGAAAACTCCTATACGTCATTTTTGCGGTATACACTTTGGCAAAGTTTTAAACTTTGCCAAAGTTAATTCTCTCCTCTGGCGCTTCTCTTGTAGCCTTCACCTCATTTTCTAATTCTCTAATTTTCTCATTTCCTAATTCTCTAATTTTCTCTGCCTGTTGTGCTACGACTGCGCTCGCACCTAATTCTCTTTTCCGTCACCACATTCATCTTTTGAAGATAGCCAGCGACAGCTAGGTATGTGTCCCGCGAGAGCGGAGTATGTGTAAAGAGGAATGTTATCCCTAGTGCCTATGGCCTAAGGCCTAATGCCTTTTCTCTAATTTCCTCATTCTCTAATTTTCTCATTTCCTAATTATTTCATATCTTTGCACTTTCTTAACTTATTAACTTTTAATAAAACAATGGCTCGTGTATTAACAGGCATTCAAAGTACAGGTACTCCCCACTTAGGAAATATCCTCGGAGCAATCCTCCCAGCAGTGCAAATGGCATCAGACCCTTCTAACGAATCGTTTCTGTTCATCGCCGATATGCACTCCCTTACTCAAATAAAAGACGGTGCGCAACTCCGCGCCAACACTTATAGCGTTGCTGCCACTTGGTTGGCTTTCGGTTTAGATACTGATAAAGTAACCTTCTACCGCCAGAGCGACGTACCCCAAACCGCTGAACTCTCGTGGTACTTGGCTTGTTTTTTCCCTTACCAACGCCTCACCCTCGCCCATTCGTTTAAAGACAAAATGGACTACCTGCAAGACGTAAATGCTGGGCTCTTCACTTACCCTATGCTAATGGCAGCCGACATACTCTTGTATGATGCTGAGGTCGTACCTGTGGGCAAAGACCAGTTGCAACACCTCGAAATTACCCGCGATGTAGCTTCTCGTTTCAATCACCAAATGGGCGAAACTTTCGTATTGCCACAAGCTAAAATAGAGGAGAAAATAATGATTATACCAGGTACCGACGGCGAAAAGATGAGCAAGTCACGCAACAATTTCATCAATATTTTCTTGCCCGAAAAACAACTCCGCAAGCAAATAATGGCAATCCAAACCGATAGTACTCCTTTGGAAGCTCCCAAAGACCCCGATACTTGCAACGTGATGAGGCTCTACCGCCTGTTAGCTTCTCCTGAGCAAATACAAGCAATGGAAGAGGCTTACCGTGCAGGAGGTTATGGCTTCGGTCAAGCCAAACAAACCCTTTACGAACTGATATTAGAAAAATTTGCTACCCCACGCGAGCGCTACGTTTACTATATGGAGCATTTAAGCGAACTCGATGCTATATTAAAAGAAGGTGCTGCCAAAGCACACCGCGTAGCCGATGAAACTTTGCGCAGGGTACGCACCAAAATAGGATATTAAAATGACAAAATTAAAAGCTGGCGTCCTCGGTGCAGGACATTTAGGAAAGATACATTTGCGATTGCTCAACCAATCCGAAAAATACGAACTCGTAGGCTTCTACGACCCCGATGAAGCAAACGCTAAAAAAGTAAGCGAAGAGTTTGGCTATAAGCGTTTCGATAGTATAGAAGCACTCATCGCCGAATGTGATATGGTAGACGTAGTAACCCCTACCCTCAACCATTTTATGTGTGCCGAAAAGATTATCAAAGCAGGCAAACACCTCTTTATCGAAAAACCTATCGCTACTACGGTAGAAGAGGCAGAAGCTATGATTGCTCTTGCCAAAGAACACCACGTGAAAGGACAAGTAGGACACGTAGAGCGCTTCAATCCGGCTTTTATTGCCGTACGCGACCAAATTCACAACCCTATGTTCATCGAGGCACACCGCTTAGCTGAGTTCAACCCTCGTGGTACCGATGTGCCCGTAGTGCTCGACCTAATGATTCACGATATCGATGTAATCCTAAGCGTCGTAAAATCTAAGGTGAAACACATTTCGGCAAGTAGTGCAATGGTCATCAGTCATTCCCCCGATATTACTAATGCCCGCTTAGAGTTTGAGAACGGTTGTGTAGCCAATATCACTGCCAGCCGTATCTCTATGAAGAATATGCGCAAAAGCCGTTTCTTCCAGAAAGACGCTTATATATCCGTAGATTTTTTGGAGAAAAAAGTAGAGGTAGTGAAGATGAAAGACGCCCCAGAAGTACCAGGAGACTTCGATATGATACTCCAAAATGCAGAAGGAGAGCGCCGTCAAATCTATTTCGAATACCCTGAAATACATAATAACAACGCTATCTTAGACGAGCTCGAAAGCTTTGCCAATGCCATTGTAAACGATACGACCCCTATGGTCACTCTCGAACAAGGCACCGAAGCCCTCCGGATTGCCAAGAAAATAGTAAGTTTATGAAACATATCATCACATTGCTCGCTTGTGTGGGACTCGTTTTCTCCCTAAAAGCACAATCTACTACCGATTTTAACATTAGGTACGAAACCTTTATCAAAGGGGATATCAAAATTATAGGGAATAACATTCTTAATCGTAAAGAGAAACGCAATAGCCCTAACGACCCTTATAACGACCGTAGTCCGAAAGCTAAACTCAACGACGAGTTCGATATGCAATACATCGATATCGATGCTGACCCTAATACGTTTTCATCTAGTAGTGCCAATTTCTCTTACGAAGGAACAGGCGGAAAGGTAGCTTATGCAGGTTTGTATTGGTCGGCTACCTATCCATATGCTAAGGGCGCCCTAAGAGGTAATAAAAATATCCCTGTTGATTCCAATAGAGAAGACGCCAGTAGTGTACTACTGAAAATACCCGAAACCAATACCTATACTCCTATCGCTGGTGAACTCATTTACGACGGACGCACCGACGATGAGTTAAAAAATTCAGCACCTTATGTGTATTACGCCAATATCACCAATCTTTTAGCTCCGGCAACTAAAATAGAAGGCGATTATACCGTAGCCAATGTAAAAGCTGCTTTGGGGCAAATAGAAGGCGGTTCGGCAGCAGGCTGGGCGTTAGTAATAGTATACGAAAATCCTGATAGCAATGTAAAGAAAATCATTACTTACGATGGCTTTTCGGCTATTACCAATGAAGCTTCCAAAACCTTTACTTTTAGTGGATTTAAAACCCCTGAGGCAGGCGACTTTAAAACGCGTATTATGGGAGTAGCCCTCGAAGGCGACTTTAATATGGCAGGTGATAACGTAGCCGTTGGTGTACCTACCAGCGGTAAAACCTCCTCTTTGGAAAGCAAATGGCGCCCTAATCAAAACTTTTTTAGCAGTGCCATTACAAATAACGATGAGATAGTAAAAACACGCACCCCTAACAGCGAAAACACCTTAGGCTTTGATATCTTCCGTATGGATATCAAAAACGACAGTCAATACCTTATTCCTAACAACACCCATTCATTAGATTTGAGTTATACACGTAGTCGCGACCGTTATTATTTGTTTCTTACTGCCTTGGAGATAGAAAATAATCCCAAGGAGATTACCCATTTACACCGTTCAACGAGAATAAGCAAACTGAAAGTCACCGATACTCAGCAGGGTTATTATGTGGTAGTAGGAGTCTTCTTAAACTTCAATAATGTAAACAAACGGGTAGAAGAAATGAAGAAATGGGGGTATGATGCCCAAGTGTATTACAATAAAGACCAAGTACTAAACTACATTTATATAGCCCGTTATAATACCTACGACGAAGCTATGAAAAAGGTAGAAGAAGTACGAGAAAACACCGAAATCCCCGACCCGTGGATATTAGATGTGGCTAATTACGAATAATAAATGCTAAACAAAGATACACAGATAGCTTTGCAGAAGGGGGAGCTCCTCCCCCTGATGGAGGCTTTTTATACCTTACAAGGCGAAGGTTTCTACAAAGGAACAGCCGCTTATTTCATTCGCTTAGGCGGTTGTGATGTAGGCTGTCATTGGTGTGATGTAAAGGAAAGTTGGCAAGCCGAAGCTCACCCCTTAGTGCCCGTAGATACCATTGTAGCCGAAGCCTTAGCACACTCCAAAACTATCATTATTACAGGGGGTGAACCACTGATGTGGAACTTAACTTTACTTACCGAAAAACTGAGAGCAGGAGGTGCTCGCACTCATATAGAGACCTCAGGAGCACACCCGTTATCAGGCTCTTGGGATTGGATATGCCTATCGCCTAAAAAAATAAAACGCCCCGTAGGAGACGTTCTTCAAAAAGCTAATGAGCTCAAAATGGTAATCTATAACAATCACGATTTTATTTTTGCCGAAGAAATGGCAGCGCAAGTATCGCCTGAGTGCTTACTTTACCTCCAACCCGAGTGGAGCAAACGCGCTGAGGTAATGCCTAAAATTGTAGATTATGTAATGGCTCACCCTCAGTGGAAAGCCTCTTTACAAATGCATAAATACCTTGACATTAGGTAATTAGATAATGTGATAATTAGAAAATGTGAAGCTACCCAATCATTTGCTAATTTACTAATTTGCTAATTTACTAATTTTGCAAGGTAATCAAAGTGTTCTCCTTCGGCGATGAGTTCACATTGTAAGCCCACTGAAATTGCTACGTTTTGTAAAGTGTTGTAATCTACATACATCCACGGGAAAGATTTTTCTTTCTGTCCCTTGTACTTCACCACGTAATCCACTTCTCCATAATAATCGAAATAGAGCGGTACATCATAACTGCCATCAGGGTTTTCATCGAACATATAGATAATATCAGATGAGTCGGTGAGGATTTGTCCGTGTGGAGCTAAAAGTGTTTTCAGGTGAGCATAGAAAGCGCCCATTTTTTTGAGTCGTCCACACATACCTGCGCCATTCATCAGCAAAAGAATCGTGTCGTACTGCCCTGTTGTTTCCAATACATTCTGTACTTTGGCGTTGCGTAAGCCTCTCAACAGGCACGCCTCAATAGCCTTAGGCGATAGGTCGATAGAATGTACTTCAAGCTTGCGTTCGTTCTGCAAATAAAGTCCGTGAGAGCCTGCTCCGCACCCCACTTCCAATACTTTACCTTTCGCCATTTGTAGGGCTTTTTGCTCTAACGCAGGCATCTGTTCAAAGGAACGAAACAAATAAGGCAAGGGCAATACATCTTCTTCGGAAATAGTAGTTTCCGTTTTAATATCTTCGGTGTATTGCCCTTGCTGATAATCTAAAATAGCTTGTCCGAATAAGTCTTTCATTAGTTATCCCACTCCAATAAACGGCGTTCGCCTTCTATTTTTTGAATATCGGTAATATCTTGCGACATTTCAATCACGCCTTTATAGTTCTTTTCTTTATCGCGTACAGCAAAATAACGCACATAGATAAGGCGACCGCGATAATTGAACCAGAAATTAGCTTCGTTTTGAGTACCTGCCTTGAAGTTCTCTACGATTTTAAGTACCGTGCCCACGCTCTTAGGAGGGTGACAGAACTTCACTTCGCGCCCTATAATACCGGCACTGCGAGGGAATACGCGTTCTTCGCCACGATTGTAGAAAATCACGCGGTCGTGTTCATCTACAAAAGTGATATCAATAGGAAGGGTTTTGAGCAAGAGGTTTACCTGTTCAACAGTCATATAGCCCTCATCGTAATGAGCAGCATCATCGGCGAATTTAACATCGGTGCGGCGTTCGGTATCCATTGAAGGGTGTACGTACACAGGCTCATTGGGGTTGTTGTTAGGGTAAGGTGCAGGTTCTTCTTTCAGCATCCAACCTATTTCCTCTTCGCCTTTGCGCATTTCAATCCAATCTTCTTCGGTGAGTAATTGCAAGGCGTTAGGGAACAGGATATTCGCTTCTACATTTAGCAAACGACCTAAGTTATCTTCGATATAGCGCACATTGGTTTGCGCCGCATCAAGGTCTTTTTCTTCTAAGTTTTTGCGTACCAAACGGAAGATATCGCGAATGGTATCGTGGAAAGACCACATATTCTGTGAAGGATTCGTCCAACCGCGTTTTTCCAAGAAAGGGAAAAGCTGGTTTTCTTTGCGAGCAAAGTGTTTTTCTACCGTTGCCAAATGATTAAACACGTTGTAGAATTTCTGATAATCGGTATGAGGGTCTATGCTGAGCAACTCGTCCATAAGTGAGTAAATAAGTTCAGCTTCAAGCATATAGGTATGCACGGGGTGTCCTGCGGGTAAAGTTTGTTCCATAAATGATTTTATTTTAGGACGCAAAGGTATGAAATAATTAGGAAATTAGAAAATTTGGAAAATGAGAGAATTGGAAAATGAGAGAATGAGAAAATGTTTTTTTGATAGACCAGACTTATCGAGCAAATCGGACAAGGTAGAGGTATAGGGATAACTCTTTCTTATCAATCTGGGAATTCTAGTTTTAGTTGTATGTACATTGGCTTCTTTACTTCTTCTTTTTCGGGTTCGTTGTTGAGATGAGAAAGCGAGATACCTAAGAGTCGTACTGATTCGGCAGGGCGTTCTTGATAGAGCAGTTCTTTGATGTGCAAGAGTATGTCGTCTTTACTACTTATGAAATCTTTAAGGGTTTTACTGCGCGTTTGCACCGTAAAGTTACTGTATTTGATTTTCAGGGTAACGGTTTTGCCAGCTACTTGCTGTTTGTCGAGACGACGGGCTACGTCTTCGGCTATATGGTCGAGTTCGCGTAGCATATACACCTCGCTAGTAAGGTTCTCGGGAAAAGTTTCTTCTGCACCTACTGATTTGCGTATTCTGAAAGGTTGTACCTCACTGCGGTGAATGCCTCGTGAGAGTTCGTAGTAATAATGACCGCTATTACCAAAATTCCGCTCTAAGAACTCCAATGATTTCTCGCGCAAGTCCCTTCCTTTAAATATCCCCAGCTGGTACATCTTCTCGGCTGTTACTTTGCCTATGCCGTAGAACTTGCGCACATCGAGTCTGTCTAAAAAATCTTGCACTTCGGCTTCGGTGATGGTGGTTTGTCCGTTGGGCTTACGGTAGTCGCTAGCGATTTTAGCGATAAACTTATTTACCGAAATGCCTGCCGAAGCCGTGAGTCCGGTTTGTTGGAAGATGCGTTGGCGAATCTCTTGGGCGATAAGGGTAGCCGAAGGGTTGCTCTTTTTGTTTACGGTTACGTCTAAGTAAGCTTCATCAAGGGAAAGAGGTTCGACCAAATCAGTATATTCGTGGAAAATAGCGCGTATTTGCATCGATATTTGCTTGTAGCGCTCGAATCGAGGTTTTACAAAAATGAGATGTGGACACAGTTTGCGCGCTTGTGCCCCACTGATAGCACTGCGCACCCCAAACTTGCGCGCCTCGTAGCTGGCAGTAGCTACCACACCGCGTGGTTCCCCTCCGCCTACTGCAATTGCTTTCCCACGCAGTTCGGGGTAGTCGAGCTGTTCTACCGAAGCATAGAAGGCGTCCATATCGATATGTATGATTTTTCTGTTCAAGGGATTAGGATTTAGTAATTAGATTGCTTCAAACCTCTTGCCTGGGAGGGGTTTTATCACTCCTTTGATTTCCATTTGAAAGAGAAGATTGGAGAGTTGGTAGATGGGCATTTGGCACCCCAAGGCGAGCTCATCTAAACTTTGTTTGCCATTGGCTTTGAGAAATGCGCTAATAGTTTCTTCCTCAGGGGAAAGAGTTACAAAAAGTTCTTGCTGTACGGCTTTTGGGGCTGGGGTATCCCAACCTAATTGGTAAATGAGGTCTTTGGCTGAGGTGAGTAGGGTTGCTTTACCATTGCGTATCAGTTCATTGCACCCCATACTATACGGGTCGGTGGTGCGCCCTGGCACGGCAAATACTTCGCGGTTGTAGGAGAAAGCTATATCGGCAGTGACTAAGCTACCGCCTTTTAATCCGGACTCAACAACTACGGTAGCCTGTGAAAGCCCTGCGATAATGCGATTACGACTGAGGAAATTCTTTCTATCGAAGGGACTCTGGCTACTGAAATCGGTGATGAAACCGCCGTTTTCTTCCATTGCCTCACAATACTTGCTATGAGTAGCGGGGTAGATGGTATTGAGTCCGTGGGCAAGACAAGCCACCGTTTGTAGGCGGTGTTTCATCGCTGCCTTATGGGCGGTAATATCTACTCCGTAGGCATACCCACTGACGATTACCACATCTAACGAGGCGAGTTCCTCGATGAGTTTTTCGCAAAAAGCTGTGCCATAGCTGGTAATATTGCGAGTACCTACAATACTGAGCAGTCGTTTATTTTGCAAGTGGATATTTCCTTTTTGGTAAAACAGTATTGGGCTGTCTACACACTGTTTGAGTGAGGAGGGATACTGTTCATCGGTATAGGTTATAATACTGATGTTTTGCTTTTGAGTGAATTGTAATTCGGTTTCTGCTTCGTGCAAACACCTAGCACTGAGTATGTTTTGAGTAATCTTAGAGCCAATACCTGCTACCTTCTCTAAGGCACTTTTGGGTTGAGCGAATACGTTTTGAGCACTTCCAAAGTGTGAGATGAGTTTCTTGGCAGTTATATCGCCTATGAGAGGGATTTTCTTTAAGGCAATAAGATACAACAAATCGTCTTTCATAATAAAGTATTAATGCGTAGTGCAAAGGTATAAATATTTTTTGAAATGGATATAATGGGAGAAAGGCCACAGGCCATAGGCCTTAGGCACTAGGAGGTGATAGGGATTAGAAAATTTGGAAATGAGGAAATGAGGAAATGAGGAAATGAGGAAATGAAGAAATGAGGAAATGAGGAAATGAGAAAATGAGAAAATGAGGAGGTGTGAGGCCTTAGGGCATAGGCAATAGGCCATAGGCCTTAGGCACTAGGGTAGCGACGGAAAGGCGTTAGGCTTTAGGGGAAATGTGGGGACGGTGATTGTACACGAATGTTTTTGTAATATTCTCTCTTTAAAATAAAAAAAGAAGTATATTTGCGGGCTTTTGCGTATTTAACTGTATTTGGCTTTGAAACATTTGGTATACGACAGTACTTTTGAGGGGTTCCTCACAGCGGTATTTGCTGTTTTTGAGTATCGTTACAACGAGGTGACTATTGTAGCGAGACATCGGTTTGCGCCTTTGCTTTTTGGCGAGGAGGAAACGGTGTATACCGATGCTAATAAAGCGCAACGGGTGCTTACCAAAATAGAACTGTGTTGGGGTAAAGAAGGGGTGGCGATTGTGCTAAGGGCTTTCTTATCGGAAGAAACACATATGGAAGACTACTTATTGGAGGCTATTAGGCTGATGGTGAAATACCCTGAGGGGAAAGTGTTGGAGAACTTTGCCCATAGGGCTATTGCCTCTATACACAAAGCGGCTAAGAGTGTGGGACGTGAAGTACACCGAATGAAAGAGTTTGTGCGCTTTGAAAAGGTAGGCGAACTTTACTTTGCCAAAATAGTACCTGAGTATGACGTGTTGCCACTGGTTGTTTCTCATTTCAAAACGCGTTTTTCTGACCAACAGTGGGTACTTTACGACCCTGAACGGGGTTATGGTTTTATTTACAATCTACACGAGGTGTTGCCTTTTACTCCTGCGGATAAGCATTTTGGAGCACTTACTCCGGCTACTGCTGATGCTTATCAAACACTTTGGAAGACTTATTTTCAGCATATTAACATAGCCGAGCGCAAGAACGCAAAATACCAAATGAGGAATATGCCGAAACGCTATTGGCAGTACTTACCAGAAGTGTAATTTAGTTTCTTTCAAAATAATTTGTATAGTTCGACTCTATTTACTACTTTTGTCGCCGTTAAAAAAGAGTTGAGGCCATAGGCCTTAGGCACTAGGCATTAGGAGGGGAATGAGGAAATTAGAAAATGAGAGAATTAGGAAATGAGGTAAATGCCAATAATACCACTAATCAACTTTGGCAAAGGTGCGAGTCGCACAGGCAGTGTGAGCCACACGGGCAAAAATTTTGGCAAAGTGTATACCCCTAAAAGTGACACATCTGAGGGAGCGAAAGGAAACGAAGATTTTCAGAAAGAGACTAAGAGGTTTTTTGATAAAAAAAGGGTGTAAGAAGGGTGTGGATAGCTTATAGAGAGCTTATAGGAAGCTTATACGAATCTTGGACGATTGGTATAGGAAGGGTATATAAATAATTGATTTATACTATAATACAACAAGGCTAAAAATGTTAAAAACGGGGTTTCGAGGCGAAAGAAAAAGGAATTAATGACGAATGACGAGAGACGAATGACGAAGGAAATATGATGAAAATATCTCCCTATTCACATACTCCGCTCTCGCGGACTTCCATTCAAAGGGGGAATGTGGTGACGGAAAAAGGAATTAGTAAATTAGAAAATTTGGAAATTAGAAAATTTGTGGGAGGAGTTTAGTGGGAGTGTGGTGGTGGAAAAAGGATTGAAAGATAGTTTTTTGACCTGTCAGAGTTATGGGAGGAGTGGGACGAGAGTGATGACTTTATTAATGTATATAAAATGTATATAAGAGGTATTGTTTACCAATAAGACTGTTTATGAAAAAATATGTAATAGCGTGGGGGTTCTTCCTCTGCTGTTTTGTGGGCGCTTTCGCCCAAATGATTAGTGTATCGGGCAAAGTAACCGATGTGACAAACCACCCTTTGGAAGGTGCAGCAGTAGTAGTTAAAAACGACAATATACTGCTATCTATGGGAACCCTTACCGATATCAAAGGGGAATTTCGGATCTCTGCAAAAGCAGGAGAAGTGATAAGGATTTCGTACTTAGGTATGAAATCTCGTGAATTTACCGTTTCGGCTGAACAACCCTTCTTAAAAGTGCATTTGGAACCGGAGATTATCACTTTAAGTTCTACCGATGTAGTAGCTACGGGCTACCAAAATCTTCACAAAGAGCAAACTACTTCGGCTTATACCAAAATAAGGACAGACCAGCTCAACCGTCAGCTTAATAGAACCGTACAAGAAGCTATTGAGGGACAAATAGCAGGTGTGCGCTTTACAAAAGACCCTTTTACAGGGAAAGAGGTGCCTATACTGCGCGGGGTAGGTACTTTTTCGGGCAATGTGGGCTATTCGCCTTTGGTGGTGATTGACGATATCCCTACCGATACGCCATTAGAGGATATCAACCCCAAAGATATCGAGTCGGTAACGGTACTGAAAGACGCTGCTGCGACGGCTATCTACGGGGTGCGCGCTGCCAATGGGGTGATTGTGATTGTCACCAAAAAGGGCTTACAGAATGGTTTGCGTATCAACGTGCATACCGACCTGTTCTATACTTTTAAACCCAATATGAGCCGTATGCGCTACGCTTCGACGTCCGACCTTATCGACCTCGAAACGGCTTTCTACCAAAGCAAATTGGCTGATAGCAATGGCAATGTAGATGACCTTTTTGCTTCCTACGGAGAAATTGGGGGCAGGCAAACAGTGAGGTATTACTCGCCTCTCTTCCAGCTATACCGCGACCAAGCCAAAGGAAAACTCAGCCAGCAAGAGGTGAACAGCACGCTTAACGAGTGGCGCAACCGCGATTACCTTCGCGACTTCAAGCGTTATGTGTGGCAACCTATCATCAGCAAACGCTACAATATAAGCGTAGAAAGTGGTAATAACCGCAGTCAGAATTACGCTTCGTTGCAATATGAAGACACCGATGAGCGTATCGTTACCGAAAAGACGCGCGCTCTGAACCTTTATTTAAAAAACACTTACCAGCTCACGCCTTGGCTAAAAAGCACCATAGGGGTGAATGGCAGATATACCGCTGTTGATGCCGTAGCTGAACAAGTGCGGAATTTGTATACCGATTACTTAAAGCAACCGCGTTACACTCGGCTATTGGGAACGAATCCGTATGCGGGTTTTAATTTAGTTGCCCCCATAAACGGACATATTTTAGAACAAATTGCGGACAATGATGCTTTCCGCTCGTATAGCTTCAATTTATTGGAATCGATAGCGCAAGAACATCAAAAACAGTACAACCTCAGTTTGCGTCCGTTTGCAAATCTGCAAGTATCTATCATCAAAGGTTTGCAATACCAAAGCTATTTTCAATATGAGTTAAACACTCACAACAGTGAAACTTTCTTTGGAAAAGACACTTATTATATGCGTTTGCGCCACAACCAATTGGTAAAACAAGATGCTACTACTCAAAAATTCTCTTCTGAACTGCCCGAAGGCGGTTATTACGAACAGGAGAAAGGGCAGACACAGCATTATACCTTCCGTCAGCAGTTGGATTTCAATCGCACTTTTGCGGAGGCACACAATGTGACAGCGCTATTGGGCTTCGAGATGCGTCAGCACTACACCCCGCGCAATACTAAGGAAATGCAATATGGTTACGACGAGCAAACGCTCTCCTTCCCTACCCTGAACTGGAAAGACCTCTACAATCCTGGTGTTACTAGCTATCTTTACGGCAGGCAGTCGCTATCGCTAAGCCGTAATCAGCAAAGCGAAACCAAACACCGCTTTATCTCTTTTTATAGCACGTTGGGCTATTCATACCGTCAGAAATACAACCTCACAGGGAGTGTGCGCGTAGACCAAGCTGATATGTTTGGGGCAGACCCCAAGTACAAATACCGTCCGCTATGGTCAGTAGGCGGTAGCTGGAATTTGCATCGCGAAGATTTCTTCTATGGTAATGTAGTAAACTTGCTAAAACTGCGCCTTACCTATGGTGTCAGTGGTAATGTAGACCAAACTACTACGCCTTTCTTACGCGGACATTTGCTTACCGATGTGCGAGGCGCTTACCCTAACCAACAGTATTTACAGTTCAACGATACCGATTTGCCTAACCCTAAATTACGTTGGGAAAAGACTGAAACCACCAATTTAGGTATTGACTTCGGTATGTGGTATTGGCTCTCAGGAAGTATCGACCTTTATCGTCGTTACAGTTCTGACCTGTTGGTACTCACTGAACTCGACCCTACCGTAGGTGCTCAAAGACGACTCATCAATAACGGAGCTTTACTGAATAAAGGAATAGAAGTGAGTTTGAATGCTACGCGTGAATTAGCCAAAGATTTGCAACTTACTGTAAGAACTACTTTTGCCTACAACAAAAATACCATTGAGAAAGTGAGTAGCAAGCCTACTAATGCCGTGGAATACGCTCGTAACCCCTTGCGTTATTACAAACAAGGAGACGACTTTAACTCGCTTTATGCCTATCGGTACAAGGAAACCACCAATGGCTACCCTATTTATTTAGACGAAAACGGCAACCCTAATACCACTTTCGACGCCAATGGTGTGCCCACTATTAAAGATATCAAAAGCGAAGATGCCCTCGTAAGATTAGGAACGATGAACCCCACCTTTAACGGAGCCCTTAGCTTGCAACTGCGCTATAAGGCTTTTGAGCTCGGTACGATGTTCGTGTATGCGGGTGGACATAAACTTCGCAAAGACACTTATTCCATCAATCAAGAAAACGAAACCCATCGCGATATTACCCAACGTTGGACAGCTACGAACCCCACTGATATGCCCCGTATGTCGTTCGACTATCCAGCGACTTTGAGACGTACTGCTAATACGGTGAATACTCTTTGGCAACTCGGCGACAATCAGGTGGTAAACGCCGATTATATCAAATGGCGCAATGTGTTATTTTCGTGTTATATTCCTAAAAACATTTGCGAGAAATTGCGCTTACAAGAGGCTAAAATCACCGCTCAGCTCAACAACCTAATCACTTGGTGTGCTGCTGGCGACGATATAGACCCCGAAACCTATCACCTCAACTCTGGAAGTCGCGCTTTGCCCGTAGCAACAGCAGCGTTTTTCGGTATATCATTTAGTTTTTAGTCGGCCGTAGCACGGCAGGCAGTTAGTCGTAGCTAGTAGGCAGTTTGTATACCTTAATTATTTTACAATGAAAAGAATCATAAGCACAATAATATTCATAACGTTGACTTTCAGCGCTTGTGACAAATACACCGACCTCACTCCCAAAGGTGAAAAGATTATCAACACCGCCGAGGAATACTATGATTTGGTAGTACTCCCCACTAAAAACTACCCTCCTTTTAACTTCCGCACTCTGGTAGACGACAATTGGGTGAAGGAGAGTAGTATCATCGGTAAGACACCCGACCTGAACAGTATTAATTTTTATTACGAAGAAAGTGCCCCACGTGCCGATTACATCGAGTCGTCACCCTTTTATAACAATGTATACAGCTATATAGGTAGGTGGAATATGATTATTACTACCGTTGATAATGCCAAAGGCGATGCCTCACTAAAAGCACGTGCCAAAGCCGAAGCCCGCTTGCTAAGAGCTTTTGACTATTTTATGCTGGTAAACGTTTACGCCAAAGGCTACGACCCTACCACAGCAGCTACCGATGGTGGCGTGTGCCTAATGCGTGAATTCGACTTAGAAGCTCACCCTACCAAAGCTACCGTAAAAGAAGTGTATGACTTTATTCAAGAAGATATCGAGGCGGCGTTGCCCCTTTTGCAAAAACACCCTGTGAATGTATATCACCCCTCATTAGCTTTTGGCTATGCCTTGAAAGCCAGAGTGCACCTATTCAGAAGAGAATATCAGCAGGCATTAGCAGCAGCCCAAAAGAGTCTGTCGTACAACAACCAACTGATAGATATGGTGGCTTATGAGGCGAATCCTACCCCTATCACGGTAGATAAAAACCCCGAAGTGCTCAACTTAGCCTATATGAACGGACATACCGAGATGAACATTTGGTACATCTACCCGGTAAGTCCTGAGTTTTGCAACCTTTTTGATGCAACAAACGATATGCGCTTCAAGCTCTTTTTCAATAAGAACCACCGTTATAACGATAAAGGTTCGGGTACTGCCAACTGGGATATGCTCGCCACTAAGTTCTTCTACCCTACCGTAGGAATGAAAACAGGTGAGATGTACCTTACTTTAGCCGAGTGCAAAGCGCGCTTAGGCAACCTCAGTGGGGCGATGCAAACCATAAATATCCTCCGTAGCAAACGCATAAAAGGCAGTGGTGCGACCCTCGCTACCCCTGCTACTACTGAGGAGACCGTAAAGCTCATCATCGACGAGCGCCGTAGAGAGCTCGCTATGGGCTTTAATCGCTTTTTCGATTTAAAACGATTGAACACCGAGAGTGCTTATGCCAAAACCTTGCAACGCACCTTCCCTCTGGTGAATACCACTGTACCGCAACGCACCTATACCCTGCCTCCCAATTCGCCTATGTACATCGTTCCCTTTCCTAAGGACGTAATGGAGAAGAACCCATCGCTTACACAGAATTATTAATCAGAATAACGATAACTGCCCACCGAAAAGCTCCTTATGCTTGTTGTGGCTATTAGCGATAAGCAAATGGCGAAGTTTGGAGGGCTCCATAGTGCCTGCCAACGGCGTAGCCCCGCTACAAGTAATGAAGTATTTTGCTCTGTTTAAGGTTACCCCTATCTGTTTGAGCGAGTAATACGTGAGCTTCTGAAAAGTACGCGCCGCAAGTATCTTCTGTACCGACCGTACTCCCACCCCCGGAACGCGCAAGAGCATTTCACGCGGAGCCGTGTTCACATCTACGGGAAAAAGATGAGGGTGACGCAATGCCCACGCTAATTTAGGGTCTATCTCCAAATCGAGGAACGGTTGCCGAGCATCTAAAATCTCATCAGGAGCAAAGCCGTAGTAACGCATCAGCCAATCGGCTTGGTATAGGCGGTTTTCTCTCACTATGGGCACTTGGCTGTGGATAGACGGTAACCTACTGTCCTGCAATACCGGCACATAACCCGAATAATACACTCGCTTCATTTCAAGCTTGTCATACATATAGCTGGCAACCTTTATAATCTTATGGTCGGTTTCGTCAGTCGCGCCTATAATCATTTGGGTGGTCTGTCCGGCAGGCGCAAACTTAGGCGTATGCTTAAACTTCTTCTTCTCAAGCGAATGCATTGCCAACTCGTTTTTCACCTGTTGCATCGGGGTAAGCATCTGCCGGTGGTCTTTCTCTGGCGCAAGCAGTTTCAACCCCTCTTTGGTAGGTATTTCAAGATTGACCGACAAACGGTCCGCATAAAGTCCTGCTTCGTGAATCAGTTCTTCGCTTGCCCCAGGTATTGTTTTCAGGTGAATATAACCGTTAAAGCGCTCTTCTGTCCGCAACTTCTTAGCCACACGCACCAATCGTTCCATCGTAGTATTAGGGTCTTTGAACACTCCCGAACTCAAAAACAGCCCCTCGATGTAATTCCGTCGGTAGAAATTAATAGTAAGGTCTACCACTTCCTGCACACTAAAAGCAGCGCGCTGTATATCGTTACTGCGTCGCGACACACAATAAATACAATCGTAGATACAGTGGTTCGTAAGTAAGATTTTGAGCAAAGAAATACACCTGCCGTCCTCAGTAAACGAGTGGCAGATACCGAAGTTCGCAGCGTTGCCCAATTCACCTTTCACCGCCTTACGAGCACTCCCACTACTCGAGCAAGACACGTCGTATTTGGCAGCATCGGCAAGGATAGCCAGCTTTTCTTTGATACGTTCAAAATCCATTTAATTTATTTTAGTATAACGAATCACGAGTGCAAATGTACTACTTTTTCTGAGATAAACAAGAAAAAACAATAAGCAAAATAACTCGCCAATTTCACAAAGTGAAGCCTTAATTTTTATTCAACTTCTATAACGTAAACCATACTTCTTTAAAGGTTTAATTCCCCTCGCCCAACCCAAAATAAAACCTCTTAAATACCCTCCTTTTCTTCAAAAGTTGTATCTTTGCCAAAATTTCTTAGTTTTCTGCTTAAAATGAAGATTGCTATTTACATACGTCAGTACTCCGAGGAAAACGAAGCCATTCTCAATGAGCTTTTTACCCTTCTATTGCCCTCCGATAAGGTGTTTATAGAACGCGAAATCCTCAGCGACCTCAACGATCGCTCCGAGCAATTCCTCAAAGCAAAATCTTTTGCTTCCTTCGAAGACCTCAACTCCTCTTACGATGTAATGCTCACTATTGGTGGCGACGGCACATTGCTCAAAGGGGTTACTTATGTACGAAACCTGCAAATCCCCATTCTCGGTATCAATGCAGGACGCTTGGGCTTCTTGGCAAATGCCCATAAAGACGACCTGAAAAACGTACTAACACAACTCCGCGAACGAAATTACAAAGTAGTAGAACGCTCCGTTATCGAAGCCGTTTACGCCGATACAGGCGAACCCGTAGCCCCTGTGAACTTCGCTCTGAACGAAATAACCTTTACTCGTAAAGATACCGCCTCTATGATTACTATCGATACTGAACTCAACGGCGATTTCCTCTCCTCCTATTGGGCTGACGGGCTCATCATCTCCACCCCCACAGGCTCCACAGGCTACTCTCTTAGCTGCGGCGGACCTGTAATACTCCCTACCGCCAAAAACTTTGTGATTACCCCCATCGCCCCTCACAACCTCAATGCGCGCCCACTGGTAATCCCCGAAGATACCGAAGTAAAACTCACTGTATCAGGCAGAGAAAAGAAGTTTTTAATGTCGCTCGACTCACATATCAAGCCCATTGCTAACAAACACTCCATTATAGTCCGTAAAGCTCCCTTTGTCGTGAAAATGATACGCCTCGACGGAGACAGCTTTATAAACACCCTGCGCTATAAACTACTCTGGGGTGAAGACCGACGTAACAAGTAACTAAAAAAATGAAAGGATATATTTTCGACTTAGATGGTGTGCTCGTCGACACCGCAAAATACCACTATATCGCGTGGAAAACCATTGCCAAAGAATTCAATTTTGAGCTCACTCCTCAGCATAACGAACAGCTGAAAGGCATCGGGCGCGAAGTCTCGTTGCACCAAATCCTCCAATGGGCAGGCAAAACACTCTCCGAAACCGACTTTACCGATACCGCCTTGCGCAAAAACAAATTGTACTTAGAGCAAATCAGTAGTATCGATAGCTCCGAGTTACTCCCTGGTGTGTTAAACTTCTTACAGCTCCTCAAAGCCCATCACAAAAAGATAGCCTTGGGCTCCGCAAGTCGTAATGCCCGTTTAGTGTTGGAGCGCACCGGCATTCTCCCCCTATTCGATGCTATTGTCGATGGCACAATGGTAAGCAAAGCCAAACCCGACCCCGAAGTATTCCTCAAAGCCGCCGAAGGTTTAGGGCTTCCCCCTGCTGATTGTTGCGTATTCGAAGACGCTCCCGCAGGCGTACAAGCCGCCAAGAGTGCCGGAATGAAAGTAATAGGAGTCGGCAATCCCGAAGTCCTTAAAGCCGCTGATACCGTGATTCCCAACTTTTTAAATATGAAGATATAAGCACCCAATGTAGCCAATAGTTGGAGAAGTCTCTCAGAGTCTCTCCAACTAATTTCCTAATTTTCCCATTTCCAAATTTCCTAATTCTCTAATTATCCCTTCTCCTTTCCGTCTCCACATTCCCCCTCTCCTTGGGAGAAGTCTCCGAATAGGAAAGTATGTGAACGGGGTGAGGATTCTCTTTCTTTCGCCTCGAAACCCCGTTTTTACCATTTTTAGCCTTGTTGTATTATACTATTAATCAATTATTTATATACCCTTCCTATACCAATCTTCCAAGATTCGTATAAGCTTCCTATAAGCTCTCTATAAGCTAACCCCACCCTTCTTACACCCTTTTTTCATCAAAACCCCTCTCGCCTCTCTTCCGAACTTTTCCGTTTCTTTCCGAACACCCCTAATAGTCTCAACACGTCGCTTTTTCATCTCAAACTTTGGCAAAGTTTTAAATTTTGCCAAAGTTGAATAAACAGACAATTCCTCCGCTGGTTTACAAGGCGTAGCCTTGATTTTGTTTAAAATTTGTTTAATTTCTGAGGCACAGCCTCATTCCTCTAACTCAACCTCGCACCCATTTTCTCATTTCCTAATTTCCAAATTTTCTAATTTCTGAGATTTACGCCCAACTCACATTCATTAACATAAAAAAACAAATGGCAAACTTTGTACAACTACAAAATCTACCATTTGTTCTTGTATATAACCAAAACGTTTATTTATTGGCTTTGCAATATCCTAAAACAAAATCTTCTATCAAAACAAAAAAGACCTTATACATAGTGTTCCCTATCTTAATATCCGTCTCCTTGTCATTAGGAAAAAAGTCTTTTACCCTCACATCGTTTAGGGTAAGAGTAGGTTTGTTGTGAATTTTAAAACCTACTTCTTTGGCACACCACGTCATTGTAAGTTTCTGAATGATGTTCTGAATCGAGTAATCCGCTGAACGGTAATTCCATTGAGTGAATTTATGTGCGATACGCAATATTTTCTCTCGTTTCTTCTCAATATCCACCCCCACAGGTTTATTACTTATCATCACCACAACCTTATCAAACGAATGACTAATTGAAATAAAATCTTTTCCCTTTAAAAAAGGCTTCCCGTAAGCATTGTAATGCAAAGAATTGGGGGCGTGTCCTAACTGAGTTAGCAATAAACGCGTGGCTAAAAAGTTCTTTTTAGCCCTCTCATTGCTAATAGCATTGTAACTCTCCTTTTGTTCAGGAGTAAGAGGAGTTTCTTCTTCCAACACAGCAAGCTCCTCCCTTACCTCCCAAATGTACAAGGTGGTTTTTTTATCTACTTTTATGGTGCTCTCTAATGGCATATATAATTCCCCTCCAAATTTCGCACAAAGATACTGAAAAATTCTTAATTCTTACAAGTTATATAAACCACCTCTGTATCTTTTTCTTTTCTTTCAGAAATCAATAATATGTTAAAACAACGCCCTTATAATGAGCTTATTTAGCATCATTTTAATAGTTCATAAACAATGAAGACGTTAATTTGTGTTACAAACATAACTTTTATTCTTTTGCTTTCCTATCAAAAGTTTAACAAAAGATTAACGCTCTTAAACGAAAAAAAGTCTTCACGATGAGGAAAAATCGTGAAGACTAAAAAATAAAATATAACTTTTAAAAAAATAAAAATGATAGCAAATTCTTATTTATAAAGTACTTTTTTTACTGCTTTTACTACGTCGTCAGCATTTGGCAAAAACTCTTTCAAAAGCTCTGAAGAGAATGGTGCTGGCGTATCAGTGGTAGTAATGCGTTGTACAGGCGCATCGAGATAATCGAAGATGTGCTCTTGTACTTGATAAGTAATTTCAGAAGATACACTGGCAAAAGGCCACGCTTCTTCCAAAATCACTAAGCGATTAGTTTTCTTAACCGATGCGAATACCGTGTCAAAGTCAAGCGGACGTACAGTACGCAAGTCGATGATTTCACACTCAATACCTTCTTTGGCTAAAATATCAGCAGCTTTATGCGCTTCTTTAATAATTTTACCGAAAGAAACGATAGTTACATCAGTACCCGCACGCTTGATATCGGCAACGCCTAATGGAATAGTGTATTCTTCTTCTGGCACTTCACCTTTATCGCCGTACATTTGCTCAGATTCCATAAAGATAACAGGGTCGTTATCACGGATAGCCGACTTCAAGAGTCCTTTTGCATCGTAAGGCGTAGAAGGAACTACTACTTTCAATCCAGGGCAGTTAGCATACCAGTTCTCAAAAGCTTGAGAGTGGGTAGCCGCCAACTGACCAGCAGAAGCGGTAGGACCACGAAAAACGATAGGAATATTAAACTGACCTCCTGACATCTGGCGCATTTTAGCCGCGTTGTTAATGATTTGGTCAATCGCTACTAATGAAAAGTTGAAAGTCATAAACTCTACAATAGGGCGGTTACCATTCATAGCAGCCCCTACTGAGATACCTGCAAAACCACCTTCAGCGATAGGGGTATCAATAATACGTTTAGGCCCAAATTCATCGAGCATTCCTTTAGAGGCTTTGTAAGCGCCATTATATTCGGCTACCTCTTCACCCATCAAATAAATAGACTCGTCGCGACGCATCTCTTCACTCATCGCTTCGCAAACGGCTTCTCTAAATTGTATTGTTCTCATTTATATTTATTAAAATAAGGTATATAACTAAAATTTCTGTTTTGAAAGCACAAAAGTAATAATAATTATTTAATCTCCTAATTTTTTTACTACTTTTATTTTCTATATATTATCTAAAACATTATATATCAAATATTTATTATGTTATTTACCTTATCTCTAATCTCACCACTCTCTGGTTAAATCGCCTATAAAAATACGGAATCTTATATAGCATACGGAAGATAAATGGGTAGCGTCCTTGGTCGTACTTACTCATAAAATACTCTTTCGCCACGTGCAACTTAGGGTGCCACTGCTCCATCGCCTCGCTATACTTTTCACTCCATTGAAATTCAGGGCGCCTGTCTTTATCCATTGCTTTTAGTGTATCGTGGTTCTTAGCGTGTCCTACCAAAGCGTAAGCCAGCATATCGAAGAGAAGAGTAGCCTCAGTAAATGCTTCACAGAGATGTATCATAAAATCTTTTACCTCAAACGGAGGGAAATACATCAGTACCCCCTCAACAATAATGAGCACAGGCTTGTGGTGAGCTTTTACTTTCTCTATCCATTCGGTATCAAAGAGAGACATTTCTAAAAAACTACGTCTTTCATTCTCCTCAAAAAACTGACGCCGGATAGCAATCACCTCAGGTAAATCGAGGTCATACCAATGGGTAAGTTCCGGACAACCCAAACGCTCATAACGAGCATCAAGACCCGTACCCAATTGTATTATTACTGCATCGGGGTGTTGCTCTATAAAAGCACGTGTTTCTTCGTCTATCAGGTGAGCGCGCACACACACGCCTGCTTGGGAGAATTTAGCTTTCTTGAATCGGCTAAAATCATAGTCTATTTTGTTTATAATCTCAGCAGCCTTCTCATCGCGTAACAGCGGTTGAGGTTCTTTATTTTCAGTAGCTTTTGCCCATAAAGTAATGAGCATTGTTTCGGGTATTTTGTTCATTTTAGTTGATGGATTTATTGTATAATATTCTATATTTTAAGTGATTTAATCATAGAAAGGTAGGGTAGGTGATAAGTAATAAGTGAAAAATATTGTTCATAATTAACAAAAAAGCAAATTTATTTGGTCAATACATTCATATTATTTACTTTTGTTCTAAACAACAGGTTTCAGAGTGCAAAAATACAGCAAAAAGGAAGTACGATTGTTTAATTTCCTTAGCAAAGTTTTACATCTGAATAGCAAATAATGTGATTAGTTGTTCGTAGCCAGCCGGTGGTGCTGACGGCAAACGGCTTATGAACGTGAAAAACGACTGATGAATATGATAAACGAAATAACATTACCTTTGGCAACCAACGAAGAAGAGGTGCAAAATTATTACGAAAGAGTGAATGAACAAATAGGGGTGTTCCGATTGGAACAACAAACCTTAGGCAATCATACTTACTACCGATGGCTAGCACAAATGAAAGAAGATGTGGCTTTTGAGGGAGGTATGGATATCCCCTCAGTGCGTCTTTATTTCGTAACCCGAACCCACAAAGGTATGACGGTGCAGGTAGATGGGCAAAATTGTTTCAGTAAGGCGGGGACTCACAATATCTTTTTTGGTAAAGAAGAATGCTTGGGCAAAGACTTGTTGCATAAAGGTGATATTATAGAAGTGATTACGGTTGCTATCAGTGCTGAGCAATTTGCACAAATAGCTACCCAATACCCCGAAACTTTTATGGCGTGGTACCAGCGCTATGAGCGAGGAGGTAACTTTATTCTTTCGCCTGAACAATCACTTCCTACTGACTTTGCTATGCAAACTGTTCTTGACCAACTGCAACACGCTTCTCTTTTGGGCAAGGCAGCACGACCTTATGCCGACCTAAAAGTGCAGGAACTCTTTTTGTTACAATTACATCAATACGAACAGCAACAGCTACAAGTATACCAATACTGCAAAACCCAAACCGACGTACGAAAGATGTACGAAGTGCGCGACCGCCTTACGGCTCAGTTGGACGTTACGCCTTCGATAGCTGAACTGGCACGTGCCGTAGGTGTGAACGAAAAGAAGTTGTGTTATGGTTTTAAAGAGGTATTTGGCACTACTGTTTTTGGTTATCTATACGACTATAAAATGGAATTGGCACAACAACTGCTCCTTCACACCGATAAGAGTATAGGTGAAATTGCCCTCACCTGTGGGTATGATTATATATCGCATTTTTCGACTGCCTTTAAGAAGAAGTTTGGTAGAAATGCAAAGGAGGTAAGAAATAAGAGGTAAAAAAAGACTGTCTATGGTTTTTAGACAGTCTTTTTTATAAAAATTTTTCTATGAAGGCTTACTAGAACTTGTAACCTACCCCTACTTGGAATACGCGGTTTTTGAAATTCAAAGTAGGAAGTTTATATCCGTTTTCTGAATACGATTTAGTCGATAAGTCGGTAAGACCTAAATTAAAGGAAGCATCGAAAAAGAAACCAGAATCGAAGTTGTATTCAGCACCAAAGCCTAATCCTAAATCGAATTTCTTGTCGAGAGTTAAAGGTTCATTGTCTACATTTACAAAACCAAAACTCGAATTATCTTTACCGCTGGCTTTAGCTTTTGACACAAAACCTAAGTTTACCCCTATTTTAGGGCGGAACCCGTTGAAGTCGTATTTAATCCAAAGGGGAATGTTGAACTGCTCGATTTTCAATTTACCGTCCTTAATATCTAATTCTCCAAGCGAAATGTTGTTGATGCTACCACTTAAAGAATTGATATTAGCTCCTTGGAAAGCATAGTCAACGCCAGCTTCTACCCATAATTGTTCGTTGAAGCCATATTCGATAAAAGCTCCGAAGTGAAACCCAGGGGTGTAAGAAGAACTAAATTTGGCGGTTCCTGTAACTCCTCCTACTGAAACTGAAGTTTCAGGGTCAGAAACATTGGACATCAAAAAGCCGGCTTTAGCACCTACTTTAAATTCTTGGGCGTTAGCCGTAATGATAGTGGCAATTGCCACAACAAAAGTAATAAATGTTTTTTTCATTTGTAATATGATTTAATGGTTTTTACTTATGGTTATTAATATCTCTGAGCTCATAGAGTTTTCAGAGGGGTAGTAGAATAGTAAATTAAATGAAGTGTGATATAAAACTTGGATTTCTGATGAGTTTTTATTTTGCAAAGATAAATAAAAAATTTTAATTAGCAAATTTGGAAATGAGAGAATGAGGAAATTAACAGGTTAGTAAATGGAGTAAATGCCAATAATGCCAATAATACTAATAATACCAATAATGCCAATAATACTGATAATACCAGAAATGCCAAAAATACCATATTAATCAACTTTGCCAAAGGTGTGAGCCACACGGGCAGCCGTAGCACGGCAGGCGGGGAAAAATTAGCAAATGGGGAAGGGTTGAGGGGTTCGGAAAATATCGGAAGAGTTCGGAAGAGGGAAGGGAGAGTTTTTGATGAAAAAAGGGTGTAAGATGGGTGGGGTTAGCTTATAGAGAGCTTATAGGAAGCTTATACGAATCTTGGACGATTGGTATAGGAAGGGTATATAAAAAGTTGATTCATAATATAATACAACAAGGCTAAAAATGGTAAAAACGGGGGTTCGAGGCGAAAGAAAAGGGAAGAGGTGATAGGCCTCAGGCCTTAGGCACTAGGGGATAACCTCTCCCTTTACACATACTCCGCTCTCGCGGACTTCCGTTCAAAGGGGAATGTGGTGAGTCATTTATTCGGTAAGCCCCCGAACCCCCGAAGGGGGACAAGCTGTAAAAGGAGACAAACCTCCCCTTTTACACATACTCCGCTTTTGCGGTGCACATACCCAGCTGTCGCTGGCTATCTTCAAAGGGGGAATGTGGCGACGGGAAAGGGGTGAGGTCGTAGCACGATGGGTGATTGAAAGTAGTACGACAGGTGATTGAAAGTAGTGTTTTATTACATTAAATAGAGGTTAAATAAGGATAGAAAAATTCTTTTTAAAAGAGGCACAAACGGCAGTTATTTAGTTATAAATATAACAAGAGGGGCTTTATTATTCTCATTTTACTTTGTTTTGGCATAGTTTTGGTGAATAGGTGGATATGGCGTATTGGTACATTTAGAAATCTTTTGTACTTTTGCACCCCAAAAAAGTATTATTTTAAATAGAACATTATTATGAAAAGAATCATAGCTATTGCCTTATTAGCTACTACTGTCGCTTTTGGGCAGAGTCACAAAAAGAATGGTTGGGAGCGTGCTCAGCTGAAAGGGAAAGTAAAAACGGTTGTGCAATCGGGTATTCAAATTGGTGAAAACGGAGAAGAAATACCGATGAACTCTGAGCTTTTTTCGCAGTTTGACAAAAAGGGAACTGTTGTGAAAATGCAATCGAAGCAAAATGGAATGACGATTAAATTCGTGGATGTGTATGACAAAGACGGGAATATGATAGAGTCGGCTTCGAGAGATGATTCGAACACGTTGCTTTCTAAGAATGTGTATGAGTATGACGAAAAAGGGAACCTTACCAAGCACGATGTAGAGACGCCCGACGGGAATATTTTTATGAGCCGAATAAATGTTTATAACGAACAGAATCAGCTTGTAGAACGCACGGATTGTATAGCAGGAATGTGCCAAGATAAAACGACTTATAAGTATACTCCTGAGGGGAAATTATCGGAAGAGTCTAAATACACAAAGGATGAGCTTACTAGCAAAACGGTATATACTTACGATGCCAAAGGGAATATGGTAGAAAAGCAAGTGTTTGACAAAGATAACGCTTTGAAACAGAGAGTTGTTTCAGCTTTTGACAAAAATGACAATGAGGTGGAGGTTAAATACTTTGACAAAGATGGTAACGTTACTAAAACAGAGACTTACGAGTTTGTGTATGACAAGAAGAACAACTGGACAAAGAAAACAATGTCGGTTGACGGTCAGCGTGTAACGATTTTCACACAGAAGTTGAAATATTTTTAGGAATAAGAAGTTTTTTTAATAGCATAAGGGTTGGCTTACGAAGGTGAGTCAACCCTTATGTGTTAAGAAGGGGGATATTTTTATATAATTCAAAATATTTTTGTATCTTTGCACTGTGGAAGGCTGTGTTTAATGGCTATAGAACTGTGGCGCGGTAGGCATTACGTAGTCGTAGTGCGACGGGCTATTAGGACTTTGACAAAAGTCGTGGCAAAGCAACACTAACTATTAAGGATTAAAAACTAAGAATTAAGTATTATGGCAAGAGAAATAAAACCAACACCTGTATTAGAAGGGCAAGATGTAATAGAGTTCTACAAAAAATTAGCAGGTTTTAGACGAAGCTTAGCTGAAAAAGGAATTACACGTGAGAGCGTTCGCAAGAATGCTATGCTATTGAAGTCAATTTTTAAAGACGATAGAGATAATGCAAGCAGATGATTTTGCACAACTTTTAAAAGGCTTATCTTTTTTTCGGCTTAAAGAAGGACATACAATAAAGCCTTTTGATTGTGGAGACGACGATTTGAATGAGTTTCTTTTTGAGGAAGCAGTTCCTTACCGAAAACAATTACTTGCCACCACTTTTGTTATTGAAAATGATGAGCGTACTTTAGGTTATTACAGTCTATTGAATGATAGTCTGTTACTCAAAGAAGAGATGTTCTCATCAAAAAGTCAGTATAACAAATTTCGCAGAGAGTTATTACCCTATCCTAAACGGCATTTAAACAACGTTCCTTCTCTAAAAATAGGGAGATTGGCTATCGATAAAACTTTTAAAGGTAAAGGGTTAGGAAGAATTATTATTGATACTATTATCAATCACTGTGTAGATTTGAATGAAGATGAGGCTTGTCGCCTTATTACAGTTGATGCATATGCACAAGCAGTAAGTTTCTATCAAAAGATAGGGTTTGAATTTCTAACGAAATTAGATGAAGGAGAAGAAACAAGATTAATGTTTCTTGATTTGATAAGTTTTTTGTAACGAACAATTAATAATATTCGACATATGAAAAAAATACAAATGGTTGACCTACAAGGTCAGTACGAAAGAATTAAAAACGACGTACAAGCCTCTTTTGAGGAAGTACTCAGCACCACAGCTTTTATCAACGGTCCCCAAGTACAAGCTTTTCAAAAGGAATTGGAAAACTATATGGGGGTAAAACACGTAATCCCTTGCGCTAATGGTACTGATGCCCTACAAATAGCAATGATGGGGCTCGGACTCAAAGAAGGCGATGAAGTTATCACTGCCGATTTTACCTTCGCTGCAACTGTGGAAGTGATCGCCCTACTGAAACTCACCCCTGTATTGGTAGATGTATACGACGATACTTTCGACATCAACATCGAGGCAATTGAAAAAGCTATTACTCCTCGCACGAAAGCCATAGTGCCAGTACATTTGTTCGGTCAGCCAGCTAATATGGAAGCTATTATGGCTTTGGCTAAAAAACATAACCTCTTTGTGATTGAAGACAATGCGCAAGCCATTGGTGCCGATTACACTTTTGCCGATGGACACAAACAAAAAGTAGGAACTATTGGTCACGTAGGGGCAACTTCTTTCTTCCCTTCTAAGAACCTCGGTTGCTACGGGGACGGAGGGGCTATCTTCACTAACGACGACGACCTTGCTTACACCCTTCGCGGTATCGTAAATCACGGTATGTACGTGCGTTATCACCACGATGTAGTAGGCGTAAATTCACGTCTCGACTCTTTACAAGCGGCAGTGTTGCGCGCCAAACTTCCTCACCTAAACGATTATAACGCCCGCCGCCGTGAAGCTGCTCGCAAATATACGGAAGCGCTGAAAGGCAATCCTCATATCATTACTCCTGTAATCGCCAAAGGTTACGACCACGTATTCCACCAATATACCCTCCGCATCACCAATGGCAAACGCGATGAACTCGCTAAAGTATTGGGTGAAAACGGAGTGCCTTTTGGTATTTACTACCCTATACCATTGCACGCCCAAAAAGCCTATACTCGTAGCTCTTATAACGAAGCTGATTTTGGTGTTACCAATAAATTAGTACAAGAAGTCATCTCACTGCCTATGCACACCGAGCTTGACGATGAGCAAATAGCGTTTATCACAGAATTGATAAAGAAAACAGTGTAGTGGTAGGTCGTGGTAGGACGGGCTGTTATTTGCGTTACACACTTTGCCAAAGTTCTTAACACCTACCCGTGCTACGGTCTTTGGCAAAGTCTATAAAATCAATAACAATTAAAAACAAGACATCACTTTTTCAGATGTTTTAAAAAATTAACAATTAAAAATTGATTAAATATGGCATTACCTGATTTCCAATCCTTTTTTTATCCTACTTTTTTAATGATAAAAGATAAAAAGGAGTATTCTATAGATGAGCTAAGAAACTTCTTAACAAAGTATTTTAAATTAACGGAGGATGATAAATCTGAAAAAGTACCAAGTGGTACTCAAACAAAATTCAACAATCGAATTTATTGGACAAAAAGTTATTTTACAAAAGCAAATCTTATAGAATCTACTAAACGATCTCATTTTAAGATTACTAAAAAAGGTGTTGAGTTCTTTAATAAGTTAGAAAACAACAAAAAAATCACAATTAAGGATTTAGAGAATATTCCTGAATTCCATAGTTTTAAGTATGGAGATTCTTTAAATCAATTAAGTATAGAAGAAAATCTAATAGAAGATAAAACACCTTTTGAAAGACTAGAAGATATTCATCAGCTGTTACAAGATGAATTAGCTCATGAGTTATTGATAAAGGTTCGTGAAAATTCTTGGCAATTCTTTGAAGATTTAGTTATAGACCTAATGGTAAAAATGGGATATGGAGGAGCAAAAAGTAGAAAAGGAAATTCTGTAAAAAGAACAAATGATGAAGGAATAGATGGCATAATTAATGAAGATAAGTTAGGGTTAGAACTTATCTATCTACAAGCTAAAAAATGGGATACAGAAACTACAATAGGAAGACCTGAAGTTCAAAAGTTTGTAGGAGCTTTACATGGACAAAGAGCAAAAAAAGGAGTTTTTATCACAACAAGTAAATTTTCCGATAATGCTTATGAATATGTGAAGACAATTGATCCAAAAGTTGTTCTTATTGATGGAAAAACGCTTACTAAACTTATGATTGAATATGAAATAGGAACAACAGTTGTAGAAAATTATCAGGTGAAAAAAATTGATACTGATTACTTTGAAAAATAAAAACTTAAAAGTAACCTTATGGAAATCACTAATATCAACCAGTTAGACCCTCTATATGGAGTATACTCGTATGCCGATTATCTATTGTGGAAATTTAAAGAACGTGTAGAACTTTTTAAAGGAAAGCTCTTCAAAATGTCTGCACCTTCAGCAGTACATCAAGAAATATCAATGAAATTAGCAGGAGAGCTCTATCAGTTTCTTAAATGAAGTTCAAATATGCCCTTTATGAGGAAGCTAAAGTACCAGAATATTGGATTATTGACCCCGATCACCAAAATATTTTAGTTTATATACTGAAAGGTGATAAGTGCCAAAATCCTATCAATGTAGTAGATGATTATATCCCCTCGGAGAAATTTCCGACTCTTAAACTACATACTAACGATATTTTTTAAACAACAACCTTATGGCAAAGACGGCACTACAAATAGCTATTGATGAGGAAGACTTACCTATTTTCAACTCTCTATTTGAAAAGTTTGAGGTAGAAACATCAGATATTGTTTATTTTCTTACAAAAGAAGATTTACAAACAGTATCTAATGAGGTATTAAATAGAGATTTAACGACAGAAGAAGTTACTTTGTTAGAAAGTAAGATAGGTGATTACATCGATTGGTATGATAACATAGAGAACGCCATTCAACAGTTGATACCCTATGAAAATATTTAATTATCTACCTAATTAGAAAAATATGCTAAATACAAATCAATACTTTACATTGCAACAAGCCTCATTGTGGGCAACGGAATATATGGGGAAGAATGTTACTTCCTCAAATATCTCCTATTTAGTACAGTATGGTAAAGTAAAGAAATTTGAAAACAATGGCATCACTCAAATCGCTAAAGAGGAACTTAAAGCCTATTACGATGCTTTGGGTGGAAATCGCGCCTCACAGTGGAAAGAGAAATTAGGCGATGACCTCAATTGGAGTCTGTCGTTTGAGCAATATAAAGAAGCAGAAACTACTAAGCACGTACACCGCTTGCACCCTTACAAGGGGAAGTTTATTCCGCAATTGGTAGAGTATTTTTTAGATGGGCATACTGATGCTTTCAAAAAAGAAGTCTTTTTTAAAGCAGGTGATATAGTCCTCGACCCTTTTTCGGGTAGTGGTACTACTATGGTACAAGCCTCAGAATTAGGAATGCACGCTATAGGGATAGACGTATCAGCTTTCAATGCTCTCATAGGCAATGCTAAAGTAGGGCATTACGATTTGGTAGATGTGTATAACGAAACGCACCGCATTACCCAAGCTTTAAAGGAGTTTTTAGCAGAAAAACACATACTTGCTTTTGATGCTGAACTTACCGAAGCGCTCAATAATTTCAATAAAGAGTTCTTCCCCGTACCCGACTATAAATACCGTTTGCAACGCAAGGAGATAGACGGCAAAATATATGGTGCTGAAAAAGAACAACAGTTTTTACCTATTTATCAGGCACTTGTGGAAAAGTATCACATTCAGCTGAAACAACCTAAAGCTGACACTTTCTTAGACAAGTGGTATATACAGCACGTGCGCGAGGAAATAGATTTTGTGTTTAACCTTATTAAACAGATTGCTAATCTCGCTACCAAGCGTATAGTTACCCTCATATTGAGCCGAACCATTCGCAGTTGTCGTGCCACTACTCACGCCGATTTAGCAACCCTGATAGAGCCCATAACTACCACTTACTATTGTGCTAAACACGGCAAGGTGTGCAAACCACTTTTTTCGATATTGAAATGGTGGGAAACCTACACCAAAGACACTATCAAGCGTTTGCAACAATTTAAAGAATTGCGTACTAATACCTACCAAAAGTGTTTACAAGGCGACAGTCGTACTATTGACATCTTTGAGGCATTAGAGCATAAGAGCCCAGAGTTTGCCGCTTTAGCAAAAAAGCAGAAGATTAAAGGCATTTTCTCATCGCCCCCTTATGTAGGGCTGATTGATTATCACGAGCAACACGCTTATGCTTACGACCTTTTTGGTTTTGAGCGCAATGACGATAAAGAGATAGGTCCCCTTTACAAAGGACAAGGGCAGGAAGCCAAACGTATGTATGTATCGGGTATTGCTGAGGTACTTACCAATAGCAAACGCTTTTTAGCCGATGATTACGATGTATTTTTGGTAGCCAACGACAAGTACGGCTTATACCCCGAAATAGCCGAGCGAGCAGGAATGCGCATTGTAAATCAATACAAACGCCCTGTACTCAACCGTACCGAAAAAGACAAAAATGCGTACGCTGAGATTATATTTCATTTAAAAGAGAAATAGAAAGAGTTATGGAACAAAATTTTGACATTGGATTAAATGCAAAAATAAATGAGTTTGCAAAAAAATTTAATATAGATAGGGAAAAAATCAAAGATGACGATATCTTTGAAGATTTTGCAAACTATACCATTGCTTCTACTTTATTGGAAGAAGAGGTAGAGAATGTTAAGTCTGTCTCAACAAATAAGGCACAAGGAATTGATGGTATAGCAATCATTATTAATGATAAATTAATCTCTGAAGAGTCTGATTTATCAAAATTTGGAGAATCTGAAAAATTAAAAATAAGAATAGGATTCATACAGTCAACTATAAAAGGGAGTTTTGATGAACAGAAATTACGATCTTTTACAGATGAAGTTGTTAATTTTCTTGTAGGAGACATTAGAATTGAACCGTTTTGTAGTATTTATAATAAATTACTTGATCAAGAAGGTGATTATATTAAAAAAATTGCTGAAACTCCTCGCGTCTCATTGTTTTTTCTGTCAGCAAAAACATTACATAATATACAAGAAGATAAAATTAATATTGAAAAAGCAAAAATTACTTCAAGAAGTGAACTTAAAAATAAATGTCATTTAGATAATTTTTGTATTTATCAAAAAGAAGATATAAAGAATGAATATGATAAAATATCTAAGTTTCATACTTCAGAAATAACATTTGAAAAAAGTATTTCATTATCTTCTGTAGATAAAGTAGAATTAAGCCTTTTAACTATTATAAAATTTTCAGAGTTGAAGAAGTTAATTCTTACTCCTGATGGTAATTTGAAAGAACGATTATTTGTTGAAAATGTGAGAAGTTACATTGGTTCAACAAATGTAAATTTAGATATTAGAAATACTTTAAACACAGATTTACAGAAACAGTATTTTCCTTTTTTAAATAATGGGCTAGTTATTATTTGTGATAAAATAGAGAGACATTCTGTTATTGAAAATAGTTTTAAATTAACTTTTCCAAGAATTATCAATGGATGTCAAACAACTAATGAATTGTTCAAGAAATATAAAAAATCAAATGATATTGATTCAGTAGAAATAGTAGCTAAGGTAATATCTACAAAAGACAATGAAATAAAGAAAAGAATTATTTATTCTGCAAACAATCAAAATTCCATTAGTAAAGACTTACAATCTTTAAATGAAATTCATGAAAAAATAGAGAATTATTTTTTAGGAAAAGACTCCTGTAACTATCATTTATATTTTGAGAGACTGAGAGGTCAGCATTCAAACGTTACACCTCCTTACAGTAAAATAAATATAGAAACATTGGCTAGAGTATTTATTTCTGTATTTTTAAAGAAACCTCATGAAATGAAGAGCAATGCTCTTGCTATAATAAAGTATTATCAAGGGGAAAATCTAATATTTAATTCTACAAGAGATTTTAACCAATATTATTATTGTGCACTTTTGTGGTATTGGTTTAATTATCTTTTGGTTAACGAGAAGTTTACTTTGAGATCAAAGACAATGGATATGCATGTTTTAATGGCTTCTGATATTTTTTTAGAGAAAAAGCAAATCAACTCTATTGATAATAAAATTAGTTTTTTAGATAATGAAAATAATGCTACGAATTTAATTTTAGAGACGGTAAATATTCTCAATAATCAAGAATATCTATTTGAAAGAAGGGGATTATATTCAAATCCTAAAACACAAGAACTTATAACATTTTTAACAAATGCTAACCCCACAACAAATAGCTAATGTAGAAAACACACTTAGGCATAGTCTTAGAACAAAGTTTCAGCACTATAACCCTGAGCCTGCGGTAATGCCTTTCCATACACGCTTATTGGGTAAAGACCGTATGGCACTGTTTTCGTTTATTCATTCTTTGAATACTAATTTTGGGACGAGCATTTTTGAGCCTGTAGCTAAATCATTAGCTGAATCTCGGTTTAAGGTTGCTAAACTACAAGCGGTAGCTGGTGATAAAATAAGTGAAAAAGCGGAACGGGTTATTCAAGATATTATGGATAATCTCACCGTAAATGGTAACCCTAATAAGACAGATGAAATAGAAGCTATTAGAGCTGTTTGCCAAGAAGGAAAAATGAACACCGTAAAGCCTACCAAAGTAGATGTATGGTTAGAAAGTCATTCAGATGAGCTTTTCTTGTTTGACATTAAAACAGCTAAGCCTAACAAAGGAGGCTTTAAAGAGTTTAAACGCACTTTATTAGAGTGGGTGGGTTGTGTATTGGCAGAAAACCCTAACAGAAAAATACATACCCTTATTGCTATACCTTACAATCCGTATGAGCCTAAGCCCTATTCACGTTGGACGATGGCGGGAATGTTAGATTTAGATAACGAGCTAAAAGTAGCCCAAGAGTTTTGGGATTTTCTCGCAGGAGAGAATGCCTATCAGGATTTGTTAGATTGCTTTGAACGTGTAGGGATAGAGTTACATAATGAAATTGATGAATATTTTAAAAAATTTAATAACTAAAACAAAAATAATGAGTCAAAAAATTCCTTGGCAAGAACGCCCTGCGGGTTGTACCGATGTAATGTGGCGTTATTCTGAAAACCCTATTATCGGTAGGTATGATATCCCTACCTCTAACAGTATTTTTAACTCGGCTGTTGTGCCTTTTGGCGACGGCTATGCAGGGGTTTTCCGTTGCGACAACAAAGCAGTGCAAATGAACATCTTCGCTGGATTCAGTAAAGATGCTATTCACTGGGAAATCAACCACGAACCTATCGTGATGAAAGGTGGTAATACTGATTTCTTACATTCTGAATATAAGTACGACCCTCGCGTAACGTTTATTGAAGACCGCTATTGGGTAACTTGGTGTAATGGCTATTGTGGTCCTACTATTGGGATTGCTTATACTTTTGATTTCAAAGAGTTTTTCCAATGCGAGAATGCCTTTTTGCCTTTCAACCGCAACGGAGTGCTCTTCCCTGAGAAAATCAACGGTAAATACGCAATGCTTAGCCGTCCAAGTGATAACGGACATACACCTTTCGGTGATATTTTCATCAGCTATAGCCCCGATATGAAATACTGGGGTGAACACCGCTGTGTGATGAAAGTAACGCCTTTTATAGATAGCGCTTGGCAATGTACCAAAATAGGGGCAGGAGCCGTGCCTATCAAAACAAAAGACGGATGGCTATTGTTCTATCACGGGGTAATCAACACTTGCAACGGTTTCCGCTACTCTATGGGGGCTGCACTATTAGACCTCAACGATCCAAGCAAGGTAATTGCTCGTACACAGCCTTACCTCTTGGCACCTGCAACTCTCTACGAAACTACCGGCGATGTGCCTAATGTGGTATTCCCTTGTGCTGCCTTGCATTCTATCGAAGAAGACAAAGTAGCAGTGTACTACGGTGCTGCCGATACAGTAGTGGGCGTTGCCTTCGGACGTATTTCCGAAATCGTAAAATTCACTAAAGAAAACTCATTGTAAACAGATAAATATAACAAGTGAAAAAGCGCAAGCCGTCGGCTTGTGCTTTTTCACTTGTTATTAGTTATTATATTGTCTTCTTCTAAGCTCTCAAAAGGAACATTCTCATATTGGTTGAATACTTTTAAAGAATCAGGCGTTGCCGATAAAAACTCATATCCTCTAAGAGTCGGCTCGTCTATTCCTAACCAGTGGGCATAACCTTTTAGAAAGTAAAAACCCGATTTAGGAACTTTTACTACCTTGTGCTCTCTGTCGTCACTGCTTAGCAAAGCAAACGGAATACGGTAAACGGCTTTGTTAGGATGAGTATCGCCGTGAGTAAGAGTGGCAAAAAACGATGACGATCGGTCTTTGGTCATCAGTCCGTGATCGGCAAAGTAAAGCATAGAGAAGGGATGATGTTGTGCTTCTAAAAGCTCATAAACGCGTTGTAAGAACTTGTCAGTCTGCTCAATCGTTTGTAAGTAAGCCGAAAAGTTACGGTTGTAATAGTTGTAATGTACCGATTGCTCTAAGCGTTCAGGAAAGTAAATGTGCGAGCCCATAATATGTAATACAAACAAACGCGGGCGTGCGCTCTTTTCTTCTAAAAAGCGTTGCAGTACGGGTAGTAAAGCCGTGTCGTAGATATTCATTGATGAGTAGTCACCTTTCTTTGTAAAGACCTTATGGTCGCATAACGAGGCTATCTTAGCAATAGGCGTATCCCATTCGCCTACTGACCCTTGATTTGAAAGCCAATAGGTGTCAAAACCTCCCATTTTTGCCAAAGAGATGAGATTATCAGCATAAACAAAATCACCGTTCTTTTGCTTTAAGAACATTCGCAAAAGGGCAGTAGTAGTGTTGGGAGCGGTTGCCGTATAGCCATCTATTATTGTCCCCTTAGCACTCTTCAAGAAAGAGGAATTCTCTATTGGAAATCCGTATAACGACATATAGTCCTTCCGTACGCTTTCGCCTATCACAAGCACATAGTTCATATACTTAGGTTTAGCGCTCACCACCTGCCACGAAGGTGTGCCTTCAATGCTTTGGTTGAGCTCCTTGCGCAATTGTTTGTAGTTCTTCACATTGTGGTAGATAGAAGCATAGAACGCAATAGGCGCCGTGCGTGTGTTTTGCCACTGGAAACCGCCCTCTTCCTGAATCTTTGTAAAAGGACGGTACACTGTAAGTGCCACGCCTACTATACCTATCCCCAAAGTAATAAACCACTGTTGGCGATTGTATATTGTCTTTTTCTTCTTGCCTAAGTAAAGAATGAAACTTCCAAATAATAAAGTAAGTACCGATACTCCATAGGAATAAAAAGGTAATTGTTGCATAAACTCTTTAGACTCTTGGAAATCTGTTTCAAAGAAGGCGCCAATCATCGTAGCAGGCGGATGACCAAACCAGATAATTTGAGGTAAAAAGAGCACACAAGTGAGTAGTACAAAACCAAAGATAATAGCAAACAACCAGTAGTTTACCCGCCTAAGCGTCAAAAATAACAAGAAAGTAGCAAGCATTCCGTAGACTGCTAAGTTCATATCTAAAGCCAACGGTATTGCTACTGAAAAGAGCAATAGCAGTATTTCAAAAAGATATTTTTTCATCTAACAATAGAGTTTAAGCAATTCGCTTTCTGAGATTGCAAAAGTACAAAATAATACTAAAAAGACGATACTTTTTACTTTTTTACTACCTTTGCGCCTTGTATCGTCATTTCTCATTCGTAATTCGTCATTAAAATGTATAGATTCTCTCTTTATATCATCAAGGCAATCCTCCCCCTCGTTGCCCTATTCAACAAAAAAATACACCTCTTTGTAAGCGGACGTAAAACCGTATGGACTACCCTTACCGCAAAACTCGACCCTCATACCCGCTATGTGTGGATACATACCGCTTCTCTCGGCGAGTTCGAACAAGGATTGCCCGTTGTTAAAGCCCTGAAAAAACAAGGCTATAAAATACTCATTACCTTCTTTTCTCCCTCAGGCTACGAGGTGCGCAAAAACACCCCCGATGCCGATATAGTGGTCTATCTTCCCCTTGATACACCCGCTAATGCCCGCAAGTTCGTGCAAATGGTAAATCCTGCAATGGCTATTTTTGTGAAATACGAGTTTTGGGTCAATTACCTTACCGAGCTCAAAAAAGCACAAGTACCCACTTATTTGCTCTCCGGTATTTTTCGCAAAAATCAAATCTTTTTCAAGCCTTACGGCGGAATGATGCGCCGAGCTCTCCATTGCTTTACTCATTTCTTCGTGCAGAACGAGCTTTCTCAGCAACTACTTAAAAACTTAGGCTTCAATAATGTAACTGTCAGTGGCGACACCCGTTTCGACCGTGTGGCTGAAATATTGGAACGAGACAACCATTTAGATTTTGTAGAGCAGTTCAAAGGAAACAATCTATGTGTGGTCTTCGGTAGTTCGTGGGCTACCGACGAAGACATTTACTTGCAATATATCAACACTTGCACTGCCCCAGTGAAGTTCATTATTGCCCCTCATAATATTCACCCTACCGATATCGCAGAACTCAAACACAACCAGCAGAAGTTAAACCGTAAAGTTGCCCTATTCTCCGAGAAAGATTCTCTCAACCTTTCTGATTACGACGTACTCATCATCGATACCATAGGCATTCTCACCAAAGTGTATAGCTATGCCGATATAGCCTATGTAGGAGGTGGAATGGGCACTACGGGCTTACACAATGTCTTAGAGCCCGCCGTATTTGGGGTACCTGTAATCATCGGTAAGAATTATGAAAAGTTCAATGAAGCAAAGGAGTTAGTCACCTTAGGAGGCGTTCTCTCCGTAAGCAGTAAAGAAGAATTCGCCCAGGTGATGAATAACCTTGTTACTTCACCCGAAAAGCGCATCGCTATAGGCAATATCAATCGCCAATATATAAACGAAAAACAAGGCGCTACTAAGGCTTTTTTACAAGCAATAACTTCGTTTTAGCCTCGCCTTACCGCCTTTTTACCTTCGCTTTTCCGTCACCACATTCCCCCTATTACCTCCGTCATTCGTCATTCGTTCCTCGTCATTCCTTCCCTTTTCCGTCATACTCCCCCCTAGTGCCTATGGTCTAAGGCCTAATGCCTTTTCTCTTTCTTTCGTCTCGAAACCCCGATTTTAACATTTTTTGCACCGCTGTATTATATTATGAGTCAATTACTTATATACCCTTTCTATACCAATCGTCCAAGATTCGTATAAGCTTCCTATAAGCTCTCTATAAGCTACCCCCACCCTTCTTATACCCTTTTTTCACCAAATTTTCTCTCAGCTCTCTTCCGTTCTTTTCCGATATCTTTTGAAAGCCCCTAGCAGTCCCAGCATATCTCTTTTTCATCTCAAACTTTGCCCAAGTTAATTGCCCGTCGTGCTACGACCTTTGGCAAAGTTTAATAAACTGACAATCCCTCCGCTGGTTTACAAGGCGTAGCTTTGATTTTGTTTAAATTTTGTTTGATTTCTGAGGCACAGCCTCATTCCTCTAATACAACTTCACATCCCATTTTCTAATTTTCTCATTCTCTAATTTCTCCCCCGCCCGTGCACCTCACACCTAAAAACCACAAAATCACCACATTTGTTTTTTTTCTTTCTTTTTTAGTAAATATTTTTTGAAATAATTTGCACATTTATTCTTTTTTTTCTACATTTGTAGTGTCTTTTAAAACCTAAATACCTTCCAAAAGAGAATACAATAAATTTTAACTGTATAATAAGATGAGAAAAACATTATTATTCGTAGCCTTGCTATCGGTGATGGCAACTACATTCGCACAAGAGAAAATCAAAGACGTAAGAACCAAACCCGACCTCTACTTCTTGCAAATCGGTGAGGTGGCAAACAGTCTTGAGCTCCTACCTCCTCCTCCTCAACCAGGTAGTATTCTTTTCCTTAACGACGAAGCCCAATACCAATGGGGCTTAATGCAACGCCGTACCCCTCGTGGTGAGCAAGCCGTATCGGATGCTCGTGTAGAGGGTCCTGGCGTGCCTAATGCTTTTTCCGAAGCTTTTGGCATCAAGATTTCTAAGGAAACTACTCCCGAAATCTTCAAACTTGTAGTAAATATGCGCGAAGATGCAGGCGACCTCGCTACTCGTGCCGCCAAAGAACACTATATGCGCGTGCGTCCGTTTGCTTTCTACGAAAAGACCACTTGCAATCCCGAACAACAAAAAGAACTCTCTACTAATGGTTCTTATCCCTCTGGTCACACCGCTATTGGGTGGGCTACCGCTTTGGTGCTTGCCGAAATCAATGTCGATAGACAAAACGAAATCCTCAAACGCGGATATGAAATGGGACAAAGTCGCGTGATTTGTGGTTACCATTTCCAAAGTGATGTAGATGCTGCTCGTCTCGTAGCAAGTGCCGTAGTAGCGCGTCTCCACGCCAATGATGCCTTTATGAAACAACTCGAAAAAGCTAAAAAAGAGTTTGAAGGACTTGTAAAAAAAAGCAAAGTAAAGAAAAGTGAACGTATGACTAAATAAAATTTAAAACTATGAAAAAGATATATTTTATGATGTTCAGCCTAATGGCTGTGGGCTATACCTATGCCCAAGAAGAACCAACCACCGTTACCGATACCACCGAACCTATGCCCGCTACACCTATACAGGAAGCTCCTAAACCCGAAGAAAAGTTAGAAGTAAAACCCGGAGGACGTATTTTATTGGACGCTGGTTATTTCAATGCCAATGAGCAAAAAGATAAGTTCGTAAGTGGGGTAGCTATCCCCGATGTGCGTATGGGCTTAGGCGTACGCTATGGTAATTGGAAAGGAAAAGTAGATATCGGCTTTGCTTATGGCAAAGTTTCTCCTAAGGATATCTTTATCGAATACGGTTTCAGCAAACACACACTTTTGCGTGGAGGTTATTTCGTACACCAATTCGGTATGCAAAGTGCCACCAGTTCTTCTTTCAAAATATCGATGGAAGAACCCCAAAGTAACGAGGCTTTCTTCAACTCTCGTCTCATCGGTTTGATGCTCTTACACCAAAAAGATGACTTTATGGGTACTTTAAGCCTCTTTGCCGAAGGTGAAACGATGAAGAAAAGCTCTGATGCTACAGGCGACCAAGGTATGGGTATGATGAGCCGTTTGCTCTATCGCCCACAACGTGAAGAAGGCAAGATTTTTCACGTAGGACTCTCAGGTGCTTTCGAAACACCTCGTTATAACGAAACACCAGCACTTAACCACAACTCTTATGTGCTCAAAACACCTTTCCCTACTCGTATCGCTAAGGTAACCGCACAACAAGCAACTATTGATAACGCTACTTTCCTTTATAAATTCTCCCCCGAATTGCTCTTTGCACGTGGTCGTTTAGGTTTAGAAGCCCAATATTACTATGTGAATGTAAATCGCAAGAGTGGTTTCGATAATTTCAAAGCAAGTGGTGCTTATGGTATGTTCCGTGCTATCGTAAAAGGAAACCCTTACGAATATACTGACATCGATGGAGGTATCGCTACCCCCAGACCTGGTGCTATGGAACTCGTTGCTGGTTATAACTACACCGATTTATCCGACCCTAAAGCGGGTATCTTAGGAGGTCGCCTCAACGATTATTCACTTACATTCAACTATTATATCAATAAGTATATGATTTGGCGTGTACGTGCTTCCTACACCGGTGTTACTTACCGTGAAAGCATTCCCGACACCAATTTAAGTCTTATCGAAACTCGTTTGCAAATCAAGTTCTAAGTGCGAGCTGTACAGCCAATTGTAAAGGGACTGTTTGAAAAGTTTTTATAGAGGTATAATTGTGGATTCTCCTCCTTTTGGAGGGGGAACGGGGGAGGTTTATTATCATATAGTTATAAAAGACCTCCCACCATATGGCAGTCACAAACTTTGCCAAAGCTCGTAGCACGAGATGCAATTAAAACTTTGCCAAAGTTACAAAGTTAAAGAATATAATTTTCTAATTAAAACACAGTATGAAAATAAGAATCATAACTCTACAAGCATTACTACTCCTCTTGTGTCCGCTCTTAGCGATGGCACAACTCAACCGCTCCGAAAGTTTTAAAAGCCAATACAAGCTCAAAGAAGTGGTGATCCTCAGCCGTCATAACATTCGCTCCTCACTATCAGTGAACGGGAGTACCTTACAAAAAATGACGCCTCACGAATGGATAAAATGGAGCGCTGCCCCCAGTGAACTTACCCTTCGTGGGGGAGCACTCGAAACCATTATGGGTCAGTTTTTCCGCAAATGGACAGTAGCCGAAGGGCTCTTTGCTGAGAATGCAGTTCCCTCTGTTGATGAAGTGAATTTCTATGCTAATAGTATGCAACGCACCATTGCGACGGCACAATATTTCTCCTCAGGATTTATGCCCGTAGCCAATTTGCATATCAACCACCGCTTTACCCCCAGCAAAATGGACCCTGTGTTCTTCCCTGCGCTTACTAAAAGTAGCCCTGCTTTCAAAGCACAAGCAATGAAAGAAATTGCTGCTATGGGAGGTAAAAAAGGTATTGTGGGCATCAACGAGGGATTGAAAGACTCTTACCAACTCTTGGAAAAAGTACTCGATTTGAAGAACTCACCCGCTTGTAAATCCGGTGAAGTGTGTGCTTTCAACGATTACAACACCCAGTTGAAACTCGAAAAAGGTGATGAACCTAATATGAAAGGTTCGTTGAAGTTAGCTAACTCCGCTTCCGATGCTTTTATTTTGCAATATTATGAAGATAAAGACCCTGTGCAAGCAGCTTTTGGCAACAACCTCACCACCTCCGACTGGGAAAAAATCGCTAAGGTAAAAGATGTCTATGGCGATGTGCTTTTCACCGCTCCTATCGTAGCCGTGAACGTAGCGCACCCTCTACTAGTGTATATGAAAGACGAACTCAACGCCAAAAACCGCAAATTCACATTCCTTTGTGGTCACGATTCTAACATTGCCAGCGTGAATGCCGCTTTGGAAGTAGAAGAATACAGTTTGCCTAAATCTATTGAGAAGAAGACCCCAATAGGTAGCAAACTCGTGTTTGAAAAATGGGTAGACAACAGCGGTAAAGAGTTTGTATCAGTAAACATCGTATACCAAACCACCGAGCAATTGCGTGGAATGGAACTATTGGATATGCAAAATCCACCAGTAGTATTCCCTCTAAAGCTTAAAGGTGTGAAAGCCAATGCCGATGGTCTCTACACTTTAGAAAGTGTAAACGACCGCTTCGACAAAGCTATTCGTGCTTATGAGGCTATCAAATAGTATAGTATATCTATTGAAACAATAAAAAAGCTGTCCTGAGATAGGACAGCTTTTTTGTTTCACATATCTTTGAGGTTTGTATAAGCTAAGCCTATTTGGAAAAAGAAAGCTTTATCACATATTTAAAAGATGTTTTTTAAGATAATTGCTTAATTTCTTTTAATACTTTAGCATTGATAGTCTTCCTTTCTTTATCAAAAAACCAACCGTATTTATTGAAGTAATAAATAGCCGATTTGATATGGGCTTTCAATAGTTTGATATTTTTATAGGATGCTTTTTGGTATTCGTGTACAACAATGGCTTCGGAGAAGAAGATGGTTTTGTAGGCACGGTGGATACGACGGTTGAGGTCGAAATCTTCCATATACATAAAAAAACGCTCATCAAATAATCCTACTTTTTTAAGGGCTTCGGTGCGCAGGAACATAAAACAACCTGAGAGAATAGGGATATTCATCGTTTGGTTATAGCTAAAGTTGTGTAACTCAAAATGTTTGTTGCTTTTATCTCTCCATTTTTTAAAAGGAATAAAACGCCTAAAAATAAGATCAATAGGGGAGGGAAAGAGTTTGCAAAGGTATTGCAACTGACCATCGGGATAGATGATTTTGGGCATTATATTGCCTACCTCGGAGTGCTCATTCATATAATGAGTGAGTTTTTCTAAGGCTCCTTCTTGTATGACAATATCAGGATTTAAGACTATGTGATAGGGTAGCCCTTGCTCTATAGATTTTTTGATAGCGATATTATGAGCTTTGCCATACCCCATATTTTCGTTGTTGAAAATATAGTGTATTTCCTTATCGGGGTACATCGTTACAACACCTTTGAGAGTATCGGTAGGCGAGTTATCGACAAGGAACAACTGTAGTGACCCACTTTTGCAAGCGAAGTAGCTATCAATAACCCTTTTTAAAGGGGTAAGGTCGGTTTGGTATAATACTATGGAGGCAGAGAGTTTCATTAGTTTTTGCAATATAGTTTTAAATACTGATTACTCATATTTTCAATGCTATAATTTGTTACAGCACGTTTGTATATATTTTCAGCGTACTGCTGTCTATTATCATAAGCTTTTGCAATAGCTTTGGCTAGAGAAGATATGTTGTCTAACTCGTAGAAAACTACTTCTTCTTGGTTGTATTGTTCTTTAAAGATTGCTATATTAGAACATACGGTAGGTAATTTGCATTGTCCTGCTTCTATAAGTGAAAGGCTAAACCCCTCGGAATAAGAGGTCGCTGCATATACATCAAAATACTTTAAGTAACTAATAGCATTTTTTTTGTAGCCCAAGAACCAACAGCGATCGTACACGTTTTCTCGCTTAGCTAAGGATTTTAAATTTTCTAACTCTATACCATCTCCTACTATGATAAAGAAATAATCGGGGAGGTGTTTTAGGGCTAATATAGTTTGGTGTATTCCCTTTATTTTACTGACCATACAGTGAATGCCTATTATTTTAAACTGTTTTTTGATAGCTAATAGTTGTGAATGTTCTTCTACCGGGGCATTTATTTTTTCTTCAGAAAAAGTTCTGCCATTATAAATTATGTTACTCGCTTTTTTTATACGATTTTTGTAAGCACACTCCATTATATGAGTGAGAAATATTATCTCATCTTGTTTTTTAAGGGCATTTATCCATACTTTCTCAAAAATGAATGCTATAAAACTATTATAGGTATTTTTTAAAGTTTTATACATAAACTGATGTATGGTAGACACAAACTTACATTTATCAGTTTTTTTTCGGTGATACCAAATGTAAAGGTCAGGTCTGAGCATATGGGTGTGCACCACATCATACTTATTGAAATCTATTTTCTCAAAGAAAGAAATTCTATAAGTATTACAAGGAAAAAAAAGAGGATCCTCTCTCACATCAAAATAATACACATCTATTAGAGCGACTTTATTTATAAGTCCCTCAATAATATCTTTAGCAACAATCACAGGACCTTCGTTGATGAGAGAGGGTATTATAAATGCTATTTTCATTTTGCACTTGTTTATTTTCTTCTATTTAAATTCAAGTTAATTTAGTGGCTTGATTTTAAGGCTTATAACTCATTTTTTCTTTCTAAGAAATTTATAAACCACTTTTAAAAGACTTGTAGGGAGTATTCTCAAACTTGCTCTTAAGGTAAAAATAAAGAAATTAGGAAGTAGAGGTTGTAGTTTTAAACTGTGTTTAAGTTTAAACAATTGCCACTCTCCTTTAATGTACTCTTTTCCTCTCCTTCTGGAGACCATATTATCACCTGCTCGCACTAATACTAAGGTTTCTCCTAAGTTTCCTACTTCATATCCTTTAGCGATTACCCGCAACCATAGATTGTAATCTTCTAAAAAAAGATGGTGTTGATAGCCTCCTGCTTCTTTAATAATATCTTTACGGAAGGCAATGGTTACGTGATTAAACGGACTTCTTGAAAGTGCATATTTTTTAATTTTCTCATTACCTATAGGTACTTTCCTATAACTTGAAATAGTATTTTTATCTTCTTCAAATTCCGCTATATATCCACTAAGTAAAACTACATTAGGATGTTGAGTTATAAAAGCTACTTGTTTTTTAAAACGATTAGGTAAACAAATATCATCTGAGTCCATACGAAATACCCAATTATAAGAACAGTGTTTTAAACCTTCATTAAGAGCTTCCCCTAAACCTACATTTTGTGGTAGTCTGATAATTTTAATAGGTAAAATAGTAATAAATTGTGTTACTACTTCCTCCAATTCAGAGGTAATAGCTCCGTCATAAACCATTACAATTTCAGTAGCAGGAAGTGTTTGATTTTTTAAACTCTCCAAGCATTCTCTCAAGAATTGCGGTTTTTCCTTAGTGTAAAGTGATAATAAAACTGAAAAATTCATTCTTCTTCTTCCAAATATATTTTTGTATACTCATCAGCCATTTTTTGAGCAGACAAATTGTGTAAATTAGTATTTTTATTTTCTAAAAGATTATTTTCTGAAATATTCTCTATAAAATCTCCACAAGAGGGGTTGTTTTCTAAGAACTCTTTATGAGAGGGAATATCTGATAAATAAGCATAGCAACCACACGATACAGCTTCTAAAATACTCATTGGGTAGCCTTCAGCACTTGAGGTTGAAATAACATAATCGGCAATTTGGTAATATTTTTCAGGAGAGTTACTAAATCCTAAAAAAACAACATTAGGGTTATTGTTTGCTTTTTCTCTGCAAATAGTTTCTTCTGCTCCTTCTCCTAATAGGAGTAATTGAGAGTTGCTAAATTGTTTTTTATTAAAAAAAATGATAAGTTCAGGCACTCGCTTTCTTCTTATAAAACGCCCTGCGAAAATAAATATTTTGCAATCATTTTTGAACCCTAATTTCTTGCGAGCTTCACTTTTTTGTTCGTTAGATAAAGGTTTATAGACCTTTGGGTTTACTCCATTATATATATGAGTTAAATTATCTTTTTTTAGATATTTAGAAAGGTATTTTTTTATTGACTTAGAGCAACCTATTATTTTATCAAAGTGATTTTTCTTGAGGTAATGAAAATGCATTATAGCTCCTATAGTTCCTTTTAGTAGTCCATACTCTTTAATGTAATCTTTAAAAAATAGGCTATGTATAGTAGTTAGTTTTCTCACATTAGTATTTACAAACTTCATATATTTATCAGGAAAATAACCATGGGAATGTAATATATCTAATTTGTTAAGATCACTAAAAAAAGAATCTTTAGAAGAATAATCACTCATATAAATAATCCCTAAAGAACATTCCTTTTGAATGTGTATTTCATATCCTATATTGTTTTTTCTCACTGCGATAAGTTGGACATCAAATATTTCTTTGCTAAGGAAAGAAATAATGTTGAACACTACATTTATAGGTCCACAATTTTTTATTTCTGGAACAATAAAACCTATCTTTTTTTTCATAAAGCTAACGGTTTAAAATAATCATCTATCACATAAGGAGCTTGAAACACATAGGTTGCAATAGCTTGTAAAATAACAAATAACACCAATAATATAGTGCTAAAATATTTAAATCTATAAAAAACAAAAGGTAATATGAAAATTTCAGAAAAAGAAAAAGCTGTAGCAAAACGGCCACTTAAAATAGCAAAGTCTGAAAAGCCTATCCTAAAAGCTACTCCTACAACAAAAAGTAGAAAAAAGACTTTGAATAAGTTGTTTTCATACATTTTTCCATTCATAAAAAATAATATAAACAGAAATGTAAAAAAAGCCTTGATATTAGGTAATCTAAAAATACCAAGGTCTTCTGCATATTCAGTAGAGAATGAATATTCTTCAACCCTACTTGATATACTTATCAAAATATCGACTAATACAAATTTAGCTATAATAATAAATACTATAAGAATAATTACTGAACACCATCTAAATTCATTAAAGGATAATGATAAAAATTTCAAAATGAGACTAAAAAAAATTCCTATAATTACAATAAGTAAAGCTGTTTGATGAAAAGATAGTGCTAAAAGTGTAAGAAATAAAAATTTCATAGAGAATTTATTATCTTTTGATATAAAAAAAGCTAAAGCATATAGAGCTAATGGGGTGGAAAAACCTTGCCGTATTTGTGTGAATTGTTGTAATAAAAAGTATCCTGAAGAAAGATAAAGTAATAGAACGGGTATTATTTTTATATTTATTTTTTTTGATACTAAAAATATTATATAAAAGGTAAGAAATGAAAATATAGTAAAAAATATAATATGAGACTGGGTTAGTAAACTTATTAAAAAGCAATACCATCCAAAACCTATTTCCATTCCTGTAAAGGCATAAAATTGTATAGGGTTTAGTAGATCAAAAACATCTATATATTTAAACACTGAATAATACACAATAGTATCACGAGTATCACCTCTGTTACCTACAATAAAAGCAACCAAAAGAGACACCAATAAAAATACTATAGTATTCTTTTTGATTAAAATCTGCTGCATAAGCTACCCCATCAACTTTATATATTTCTCATCATTGTAATAATTATCAAAGATACTTTTTACAATATTATAATAATTCTCACGGTTCATATTTGTGTTGTTTTCAAACTCCAAAATTTTTTGTACAGCTTTTTCTATATTTATATTCCCTAAAAGTTTTAGTTCATATTCCTTTAAATTAATCTTTTCGTTGAAATCACCTACAGCATCTGTGAATATAGGAATCAATCCTACTGAAAGATAAGAATTCATTTTTGTAGGTGTTGCCACATAGTTTATTACACTTGTTTTACGAATGAGAAATCCATATTTATATTTTGATAATTCTACTTCCAATTCTTCCAAAGGGATATATTTTACCTCAAAATGTTGTATTTGTTTTTCAGTTAAGGCTGTATTTGCTTTTTCTATTTCAGCAGTTAGAATTGTCAATTTGCTATGAGGTAGTTTTTCCTCTATCTTTTTATAGATAGTTAGCATTTCATCAAAACACTGCCAAGCGCTTAAACTTCCTGCATATACAAAGTATGGTTTAGTATATCTGTTGGGAGTAAAGAAGGTGTCTTTCTGCAAATGTTTATTGTAACAAGGAATAATCATTGCTTTATGTTTTACCTTTACTTTATATTTTTTTTCATAATGTTGTAGCATTGCTTCAGAAACAAAAAATATTTTTGTAGTAAATTTCATTATCAACCATTCTATTATACATCTTAAATAGTAGAAAAGTTTATTGGGTTTAGTAAGCATCACTTCTTCTGGTGAAACGCCTTGTACCCAATGGATAATTTTAATACCACGACGCTTAAAAAAACATTGCATAAAGCTGTTGAGCTCAATAGTAAGTACAATATCTTTATTTTTTATTTCACTCAAACTATTACAGCGCATTGAACTCCCTCCTGCTTTTTCAATAGCCTTTTCAATGAGTTCAATATAATATTGAGTGGCATCATTCAGACTATTTCGCTCAGGAGGTAGAAAAATTTTAATATTTTGACTACTGAATATATTCATTTATTCATTATTTCTTAAAAAATTCTACAATTCGTTCGCAAGCCTTACCATCGCCATAGGGGTTGTGTAAAGCACTCATTTTTGAGTATTTCTCTTGGTTATTAAGTAGTTGTTCACATTCATCTACTATTTTTTGCTCATTAGTACCTACTAAGATAACAGTCCCTGCACTTACAGCTTCAGGGCGCTCAGTCGTGTCACGCATTACCAATACAGGTTTGCCTAAGCTAGGGGCTTCCTCTTGTACGCCACCACTATCGGTAATGATAAGGTAGGATTGGTTCATCAGCCAAACAAAAGCAGGATAGGCTAAGGGTGCTATGAGCTTTACATTTTCAATGCCTGATAATATACGATAAACAGGTTCTTTTACATTAGGATTTAAGTGTACTGGATAGACTATCTGTACCTCAGGATTTTGTAAAGCGATTTTTTTCAGTGCCTGACAGATATGTATAAAGCCTTCGCCTTGGTTTTCACGTCGGTGTCCTGTAACTAAGATTAGTTTTTTAGTGCGATCTACAATCTTTTTTAAAGCATCAATCTCTTCGTCTTGTAAATTTACCACTCTTTTAGAACTTTCTAAAAGAGCATCTATTACTGTATTTCCTGTTACTAAAATGTTTTTCTCATCTACTGCTTCTCTTAATAAATTTTGTTTTGCTTGTTGGGTAGGAGCAAAATGAAAATCTGCTATAGCTCCTGTTACTTTGCGGTTTATCTCCTCGGGGAAAGGAGCGTATTTATTAAAAGTTCTAAGTCCTGCTTCTATATGGCACACTTTTGCTCCTGCATAAAACCCAGCAATGCTTGCAGCCATAGTAGTAGTAGTATCGCCATGCACAAATATATAGTCAGGGTTACAATCTTCTAAAACAGTTTTTAGTTCTGTAATGATGGTTGCGGTAAGTGTATACAAATTCTGATTAGGCTTCATCACATTAAGGTCGTAATCTGTTTTTATCTCAAAAAAATCTAACACTTGGTCAAGCATCTCACGATGTTGTGCTGTTACACATACTTTTGTTTCAAAAGTTTTTTCTTTTTGAAAAGCTTTTATAAGCGGAGCCATTTTAATAGCCTCGGGACGTGTGCCAAATATGAAAAGAAGTTTTGTTATTGCCATATTGTTTTGTATGTTATTTACTTCTATAGTTTTAATTATGACTATACTATTTTTGAGAAACTAATAGTTCTTGCAATATATCTAAGTATAAATATCCATTTTTCAAATCTGGTTCTAAATAGTTTCCCTCTCCCCATTCATTCCATGATTTTATGAATACAATCCTTTTATCATATTCCTTTTGTGAAATTATTTTCAATACTTCCATTACATGTTGTTTAAAGTTCTCTCCATTAGTATTTTTAAATACTGTTCCACCCTTCCCACTTCTAGGAGTATGATCCCAATTAGGAATTATTGTTGGAAAAATATTTTCTTGAGCTTCCAATGGAGTAATAAAACTTTTGTAGATTTTTGAGTAATCTACAATATCAGGTACAGAAAAAATCTTTCTGTAAATCTTTCTATATGCTCTTTCTATAAAGCTTCTATTGAGACTATAGTTCCACATTCTTAAGGAGTTGAAGCCATCTATTGTAATTTCTTTTATTGCTTCAAGTTGTTTATCAATATTTGTTAGCTGTCCTATAAAATAAATGCCTTTTAGGCCGTTTTTTTTTGCCAATTCCTGCCAAAAAGCGATAAACTCATTAATATTTATAAAGTCAAATGGTTTATAAATCATAAAAGCTGGCTTCCCTTCTATTTGGATATATCTATGATCTTTAAATGCAGGCAAAAGAGTTTGGAAATGTAGCTCCCAATCACTTTTGTCATATTTTTGTTCAATAAGTGTTTTTTTGCTTGAAACTCCATTTACATCCCAAAATTTAGCGTGCCAACTTTCATTTGCCCAGCACAACATAAAAGGGAAATCAGGTTTTCCTAACTTCACTACCTCGTCAAAAGGACGTTCTAATAGACGTTTCCCATTTCCAAACCAATAGTGATAATAACAAAAACCTTCTATACCAGCTTCTTTTGCCATTTGAGCTTGTGCTTCTCTTATTTCAGGGAGTCGCAAATCATAATAGCCTAAATCTGCAGGAACACGAGGTTGATAGTGTCCTCTAAATAGTTTTTTAGCCCTTCCTACGTTTGTCCATTCTGTAAAACCCTTTCCCCACCATTCATCATTTTCAGGAATAGGATGATATTGTGGTAAGTAAAAAGCAATAGCCCTATATTTTTTTTCTTTATTTTCCATTTAAGAGTTCTTTAATTTGTTGTACTACTTCTTCTGTGAGTTCTTTATAAAATAAATTAATATTTTTTATCACCACTTCTTTTGGAATATCAATTAGATTGGGGAGGGTAGCTCTAAATACTTTATTATTCCTAAATCTTATAATTTTGCAGGATTTCCCCCGCATATACTATGACAACATCTTCTTTATTCTTTGTATAATTTGAGGGGGTAATAATCTCTTAATTGTCAATTTCAGTATTCCTTTATAGAAATAGAAATTTCCTCCAAAGTACTGGAATAAGATTTTCCAACCACCTTCTACTTTATATCTCCCTATATCTTTTTTGAAATAAAATCTATATATATTTCCTAACAAAAATTCATTAAACAAACGTTTTTTTTCTTTCTTGTAGTAATACATCTCATTTTTAGCACCTGCCAACATTTCCTGACGAATAGTTAGATAATTTACCACAAATACTTCAAAAAAATTATAGCCTCCATTAGTAGCCCCATCAGCAGCATCTTCAAAAATCCGTTTATTAATCATTAGGTTTTTGGAACTTTCTTTAGCTGCTGTTATATAAAGAGGAATAAGGGTAAACCACGTCCCCATATATTTTTCAAAGTTAATAAGGGGAACAAATTTAGTAGCTACGATATTTGAACTTATAAATGTTATCCAATAGCTAATATCACTTAAATAATCTTCAATAGTTTGATATATTTGTATTTCTTCATTTCCTTTAGGAAAAATCTTGAGGTGAATCAATCCATAATTAGTATTCTTGAGGCTAGCCAATAAGAAGGACAAAGCGCCTTCTTTTAAAAAATCATCATCCCCTAATACCCAAACATATTGAGCGCTTGCTTTTTTAAAACACTGTACAAAATTGCCATCCATACCTAAATTAGTATGGTTTTTGCTATAAACGATAGGCATTCCTGCTTGAATGTAGTTCTCTACTACCTCCTCAGTGTTATCAGGAGAACAGTTATCAGATACAATAAGTTCTATCTTGCTGCAATCAATTGTTTTCAGCTCTTTTTGTATAGCATTTAGAGCGTTGTCTAATATCTTTGCCCTATTATAAGTAGGAATACAGATACTCAATATTTTTTTATGTTGATTCATAGTAGTTTCTTTTTTTAGTTTTAAAGATATAGTAGCTCATAGGTAAACTTACACAAGTTACTATCAGAAAGTACCCATAAATAAGTACCACAATAGTAAAATATTTAGCAGTAAAAAACATTTCAAACACACAACAGAGCCCAATAAAAAAGGCTTGGAACAAAAAAGGCTCCTTCTTAAAACATCGCAAAGCTGTTGCCCACGTATTGATGATATTGTTAAAAGGTACTGATAGAAAAAACACAGCACATAACGGTAAAGGCAAGAAACGATATCCTAAACTGAAATCAAAATATTGTAGTCCCGCAATAAATACAAGCGCCCCTAAGATTACTAACATAGCTACTAAACTCGATTTGATAAGAGTCCTCTCTACAGAATTATCTAATTCTTTATATTCCCTTTTAGCAATCAAAGAAGACCACAAAGGTATTTTAGTAGACGTCCAACTTACTACTAACGAGAGAATAGCATTCAGAATAGTGAGGGTAATCCCTACTTGTCCCGCTACTACTGGTCCATAAAAAGCAAAAACAATAGGGTTAAAAGCCTGAAAAATAAAATAGCCACTTGCCCAACTAAGAGCTATTTTCCACTGCAATGGAAATATTTCTTGCCAATAGCTTATTTTTTCAAAGAGAGGTTGCTTCCACAATGTATATAGGATTTTAGCATAACCCCCTCCTAAATATAAACTTACAAGCACTATAAACCCTACCATTGCATTGATCGCCACTACATATAATTTCGCACCCAATAGTAAGCTCAACCAAGAAATACTCATTACTGTAATTTGCTGAATGAGTGCTAACCGAGCCATTTCCTTTACTTTATGCATTCCTTGCAGAATAGCCATTATAGGAGATAGCAACAGATTGCTTCCTGCAAAAAAAGCTACTATTAGCCAAGGAGCCTTCCATTGGATATGCTCGATACCCACAGTGTTTCTATAAAAAAAATAGCCCCCTCCAAAAGTAAGTGTTAATAGCAATAAGAAAGCAAAAACGGTATACCATTTTAGTGAAAAATGTAAAATAGAAGCTAATCGAGAAATGTGTTTTTTGTCCCCTTCAAAAGTATTATTTTTTATTCTTATATGAGCCATTTCGTGAGCTACAAATTGGGTAAGGATACCTCCTAACCCTAACTCAAAAAATATTTGAATAGCTAATACAGAAGCAAAAGTAAAATAGAACCCTTGTTCTTCTTTTGAAAGGAACTTAGCAATCAGAAAAGCAGTAACAATACCCCCTCCTGCTTGGATAATCCTTGCAGAAGTGGTGTAGAGTATAGCTCCATCTATTCCTAATTTATCAAAGACAACCTCTCGTATTCTTTTTATATTCATCTATTTTTTCTTTACCCATTCTACCATTTTTTCTATACCTTGTTCAGAGGTCATTTTAGGTTGCCATTGTAATATTTTTTGAGCTTTAGTATTATCGGCTACGAATACTAATTGATCACTCTCTCTAAAAGGGAGCTCTTTATATTGCATTTTTATACCTAAAAGTTTTTCTAACATAGCAAAGAGTTCTAATAGAGAAAGACTGTTTTCAATGCCTCCTCCTATATTAAAAGTTTGCCCTTTGGCTTGTTCTAAATATTTCACTCCTTGAAAATAAAGGTTTACTACATCCTCGGCATAAAGCACATCGCGCACTTGTTTGCCATTGCCCGAAATGGTAAATAGCCCTTGGTTTGTATTCTGCTTAATTTCAATAGCTTTTTGTACAAACCACCCTATCCATCCTTGGTCGAAGGTAGCGTGCTGATGACTTCCATACATTGATGAATGTCTAAATACTAGGGTTTTAAGTCCATAAATACGATGAAAATCCAATAAATATTGGTCGGCTGTTCCTTTAGAGCATCCGTAAGGGGAGTGAAAATCTAAAGGATAAGTTTCGGGAAATCCATTGGGGTACTCTTGGCAGGTATAGCGCATTTTTTCTTCTTTGAAGGTAAGGTTAGCAAAATCGCCATACACTTTATTGGTTGATGAATATAAAATGGAAGCATTAGGGCAATATTTTCTAATAGCATCCAATAAATTGAAGGTACCCATTGCATTTACCTCAAAATCTAAACGAGGGTTTTCAATAGAAGTAGTCATTGCTACTTGTCCAGCCAAATGAAATACAATATCAGGTTGTTCTTTTTTGATAACAGTTTCTACATCGTTAGTGTTGCGTATATCATAAGGGTAATAAGTAAAGCTCCCTTGTGTTCTGAGCCAATCTAAGTTTTGGGCACTACCATAACGGAAAAGATTGTCTAAAACAACCAATTCTTCTCCTCGTTTTAATACTTCTTGAGCTAAGTTGCTTCCTACGAAGCCGCAACCGCCTGTTATCAAATATTTCATTGTATCTCGTGTTTTACAAATCGTTCTATATTTTCTTCTAAACCTCTTTTAGGTTGCCAGCCTAAAGAGCACAACCTACTATTATCTACTTGGGGCTCCATAATCTCCCCCTCTCGGTAGGGGAGAGCGCCAAAATTCAACTGTGTTTGTATTGGTTTGCCTTTAAGTTTTTCTAATACCTCTTTGACAAGCATTACAAAAGTCTTTACGGGAGTGAGTACACCTGTACCTACCTCTATATCATTAAAGGATTTTAGTTGTGGAGCTTGTTCTAAACAAGTAAGGTAGGCACTTACCACATCATCTATATAAATAAAATCACGCTTTTGTGTGCCTGCGGTGAGTGGGATGATGTTTTTTTCCTGCTGGAGTTCATTCAAGATCCAAGAGGTAAATTTGTCATTGCCATCTTGTTCTCCAAACATATGTTCTAATTTTAAGTTTACCACTTGTATTTTATCAGACGCCAATTGCAACCACTCTTCAAATTGTTTTTTCGATAAAGCGTAATAATTTAAATATTTATATAATAAGGTCCCGGTGTTAAAAAAGGTCCCGGTGTTAAAAAAGGTCCCGGTGTTAAGCAACTCTATACCAAACATCAAGTTGGTCTCAAGTATTTGTTGCATACTTTCACCTTTCCTACCATACACACAAGCTGTATGAATGATAGTATCTATATATTGTTCTTCAAAAGCTTTTCGCAAAGGTACTTGGTCTATATCATAGCTTTTAAAAGTGTTTTCAAAGCCTTTTAAACGCCACATATTAGAGGTAGAGCGTTTGAGTACTACTACCTCATAGCCTTTGTTTACCAATGCCTTCAGCAAATGACTGCCGAGGAATCCTGTTGCGCCCGTTAAAAGTATCGTCATAATTTGCTGATTATTTATCCTGATAATGTCCTAAGAATTGAACTATAACTACAAGGTTCTCCTCTTTAAATATTTCATAGATGAGTCTATCTTTCTTGTTAAGTGCTCTGCTATAAACTATTCCTTCCTTACCTTTGAGTTGTTCTGGTGCTCCTACTCCTTTTTCTGGTGTTTCTTGAAGCTCCTGAACTATTCTTTCAATCTTCTTTCTTACAGCTGGAGTTCCTGATTTTTTGATAATTTTTAGTTCTTGTAAAGCCTCTTCAGAAATTTGTACAGTAAAAGCTAATTTGTTAGTGTCCATAAAGTATCAGGGGTTATAGTGGTAAGAGTTCCTTTTTGCTTTTGATCACGTGCTTTTCTTATTTTTTTAGCCGTAGTTTCTGAATAAGTATTTACTTGTGATTCAGTATTTATCACCTTTGTTTTAATTTTAAATTTCTCGAAAAGAGTCTCAAAGAGTGTATGTTCAGCTTCGTTGTTAAATGTTAATTGTATTGTTACCATAATATTAATTTATTAATTGTTTGTCGCGCTATACCGTTAGAAATTCACCCCAAAATATTCTTCTAACTTCTCAACGATATATTCTAAATGTTCTTCCCCTAAAGCAGGATAAATACCTACCCAAAAGGTTTGGTTCATCGTAATATCAGTATTAGTAAGGTCTCCTACTACACGATATTCCACTCCTTTAAAATAAGGTTGCTTAGTAAGGTTACCTGCAAATAACAAACGCGTGCCTATCTTATGCTGGTCTAAGAAACGGAGCAAATCTACCCGTGCGGTACCAGACTCTTCCTTAAGGGTGATAGGGAAGCCAAACCACGAAGGGTCGCTATTGGGGGTTGCCTCTGGCAGATATAAAAAGTCAGTAAGTGTTTGCAATCTATTTTTTAGATAAGCAAAATTCTTACGGCGTTTTTCTATAAACTCCTCTACTCGGTCTAATTGTGCCAAGCCACAGGCTGCTTGCATATCACTAATTTTTAGGTTGTAACCTAAATGTGAATATACATACTTATGGTCATATCCAAAAGGCAAATCACCGTGCTGTTGCGAGAAACGGCAGTTGCAAGTGTTGTCACAACCTGGTGCACAATAGCAATCACGCCCCCAATCGCGGAAAGACTCGGCTATGGTTTTTAGCTCGGCATTGTTAGTAAATACTGCACCTCCCTCGCCCATAGTGATGTGGTGGGCAGGGTAGAAACTAAGTGTTGCAATATCACCAAACGTACCTACTTTTTGTCCGTTGTAAGTAGCGCCGAGTGCATCGCAGCAGTCTTCTATAAGCCAAAGGTTATATTTCTCACAAAGGGCTTTTATTTTCTCTAAATTGAAAGGATTTCCTAAAGTATGAGCGAGCATAATCGCCTTGGTTTTAGGGGTGATAGCTTGTTCTATAAGGTCGGCGTTTACATTGTGAGTATGTAGGTCGACATCTACAAATACAGGTACTGCCCCAAACTGAACAATAGGATTCACTGTAGTGGGGAAGCCTGCTGCTACCCCAATAACTTCATCCCCTTTTTTAATAGCACGTTCGCCTAATTTAGGTGATGTGAGCGCACTAAAGGCTACTAAGTTGGCTGAAGACCCTGAGTTTACAGTGATGCAGTATTTTACCCCCAGAAAGTCGGCTAACTTCTTTTCAAAAGCGGTATTAAAGCGTCCTGTGGTGAGCCAAGCGTCGAGTGAGGCGGCGACCATATTTTGGAGTTCTTGCTCACCGATTACTTTTCCTGAAGGAGGGATTACTGTTTTTCCTGCTTCAAAGGGTTTGGGCTTATAAGCCTCTTCGGCATATTGGGTTACTAATTTTGCTATTTCTTCTCTGATTGTTTCTAATGACATATTTTATTTTTTGATTATAAAAGTTTTCAGCTTGCGCTGATGGGTTTGCCCACGAATTGCACGAATTTGCACGAATATTTCAGCTTGCGCTGATGGGGTTAGGATTCCATATAGCCTTTGATTTCATATAAGCATCGGGTTTGCATATCTGCTCCTTGTAACCAAGAGCGATGCCAGTGGATGATTTTCTCTAAAGTATCGGCGAGTCGCCATTGAGGATGCCATTTGAGTCGGGTGGCAGCTTTGGAACAGTCAAGTTTCAAGAAATTAGCTTCGTGAGGCTGTTCGCTTTTGTCCCATTCATAACGAGCTCCTTCACCCCAAAATTGTACCATTTTCTCTAATATCCATTGTACTGATTGGCAATCGTCGTCCTTAGGTCCAAAATTCCAACCTTCGGCAAAGACATTGCCCTCATTATATAATCGTTCAGCTAATACTAAATAGCCTGAAAGGGGTTCCAAAACGTGTTGCCACGGACGGGTGGATAGTGGGTTGCGGATGATTACAGGTTGTTGTTTTTCGAAAGCGCGCAAGATATCGGGTATTAATCTATCTTCAGCCCAATCGCCACCTCCTATTACATTACCTGCACGGGCTGAAGCTATGGCTGCGGTATCGTCAGTATAAAAAAACGAACGGCGATAAGCAGACACTACTAACTCAGCACATCCTTTGCTATTGCTATAAGGGTCGTATCCTCCCATAGGTTCATTTTCGCGGTAGCCCCATTCCCATTCGTGGTTCTCATAACACTTATCGGTTGTGATGACTACCACTGATTTTAGGTTAGGAGTATGGCGAGCTACTTCTAAAACGTTTACAGTGCCCATTACATTGGTACTATACGTATCTACAGGTTCTTTGTAGGAAAGTCGCACTAAAGGTTGGGCTGCTAAGTGTAACAACACATCGGGGTTGAAAGCACGAATGCTTTGCGATAGCTGTTGCAGGTTGCGAATGTCGCCTATTTCAGTTTGCATATTATCGCCTACTTTAGCTACATCAAAGAGTGCGGGTTGGGTAGGAGGAGTTAAAGAAAATCCTTTTACCTCAGCACCCATCAGCTGTAGCCATAGGGATAGCCACGAACCTTTGAAGCCCGTGTGCCCTGTAACAAATACGCGTTTGCCTTTCCAAAATTGTGGATTTACTTTTCCTATTGCCATACTTTCCAAGGAGCTTTATTGTTTTGCCATAATTCTTCTAAGAGCATTTTGTCGCGAAGGGTATCCATAGGTTGCCAAAATCCTTCGTGTTTGTAGCTCATCAACTGTCCGTCGGCAGCTAATCCTTTGAGAGGTTCTTGTTCCCAAATTGTATTATCGTCTTTGATGCGCTCTATCACTTTGGGAGAAAGGACAAAGAAACCTCCGTTTACGAGAGCACCATCGCCTTTTGGTTTTTCTTGGAACTTCATAATCTGATTGTCTACTATATCTAAAGCTCCAAAGCGACCTGGGGGGTAGACAGAAGTGAGGGTAGCCTGCTTGCCGTGAGCTTTATGAAAAGCTAGTAATTTAGCAATATCAATATCAGCTACCCCATCGCCATAGGTAAAGCAAAAAGCTTCCTCATTGGCTATATAAGGCAATACTCTTCTAAGGCGTCCTCCGGTCATAGAGTGTTCTCCTGTATCTACGAGGGTTACTTTCCACGGTTCAGCACGTTTTTGGTGTACGTGCATCTCGTTGTTTGCCATATCGAAAGTGATATCCGATTGGTGCATAAAGTAGTTGGCAAAATACTCTTTGATGATATAGCCTTTATAGCCACAACAGATGATGAACTCATTGATGCCATAATGCGAATAAATTTTGAGGATATGCCATAAGATGGGCATTCCTCCTATTTCTACCATTGGTTTGGGTTTTACAACGGTCTCTTCACTGAGGCGTGTACCAAGACCGCCTGCTAATATTACTGCTTTCATAGAGATAATTTGTCAATTTGTTAATTTGTCAATTTGCTGATATAAAGGCATCGGAGAAGAAGTTTTCTTCTTTTAATCCTTGTTGGGTGAGGAGCTTTTGGGCGCTTTGTATCATTAGTTCACTACCACAAGCATATACTTGTGCTTTTTGCCAAAGGATAGGTTGCTGTAATGCTATTTCTTGTACATAACCTTTAGCACCTTGCCACTGCTCTTCGCGAGAGAGTACGGGTATATAGGTGAAATTAGGTAGTGTTGTTTCGGGTTGCCAAAAGAGGTCTTCTTTCTTTCTTCCTCCCCAAAGTAACCATATTTTTTTATGAGTTGTTAATTCAGGTGTAGATTGCAGCTGCTCTAAAATTGCTTTTATAGGTGCGATTCCAGTGCCTGTAGCTATTAAAACGATCTCCTCACAATCGGGATTATTGCGATAGAAAAAAGTACCCAGCGGGCCTTCCATTCGTAATAAGTCGTTAGGTTTGGCTTCGTTAAACCAGTACTGACTAAATAAACCTCCTTCATAATTACGGATAAAGAGTCTTAGTTCATTGGCTTCACATTGGCTATGACTGATAGAATAACTGCGTTTTTGTCCGTTTCTGATAATATCTACATACTGCCCAGCTAAGAACTGAAAGACTATCTTTGGGGGCAAGCGCAATACTACTTCTACAATATTAGGAGTAAGTACAGTGATGTTATTTATTTTACAAGGTGTAACTTGTGGTTTAGGCAATTTTACTGCCAAGTCTTCTACATCTAATATTACTTCTGATCTAGGTACTACATTGCACGAGAGTACATAGCCCGCTGCTTTTTCTTCTGCTGTAAGCACTTTTTCGTCTTGCAAATTCTCAACTTTGCCTTGAAGTATTTTTACACGGCAACTCCTGCAACGTGCCTCAAAGCACGAATATTCTAAACTGATATCGTTATTTAAGGCGGCTCTTAGTAAAGAGGTATTCTCATCACAAGGATAAGATTTGTCGTTTTTTAAATGTATGGTATACTTACTCAAAATATTTTATAAATAATGTCGTCTTATCTTCCTTATACTCCTATCTGTACATACTCCCAACCCTTGCTTGGTAACTCAAAGGCATTATACTGATTCCTGCCATCAAAGATTACTTTTTCTTTTAGCATTTTAGCAATCTCGTCGAAATCGGGCACGCGGAACTCTTTCCACTCGGTGAGCAACAACAAAGCGTCCGCACCTTTAAGAGCTTCGTATTTGCTCTCTACATAAGTAACGGGTACGTCTTTTAGGTAACATACCTTTGCCTCGTGAACTGCTTTGGGGTCGTAGGCTTGTACTTTGGCACCGCGTTTTATGAGCTCCTTGATGATGTAAATCGCAGGTGCTTCGCGCATATCATCGGTTTCGGGCTTGAACGAGAGCCCCCATACCGCAAAAGTCCTACCACTGAGGTCTTCCCCATATTTGTCGACTACTTTCTGTGCGATCACTATCTTCTGACGGTTGTTCACATTGTCTACTGATTCAATCAGTTCTGCTTTGTAATCTACCTCTTCTGCTAATTTTTTAAGTGCCAATACGTCTTTCGGGAAACAAGAACCACCATAACCACATCCTGGGTAAATAAAGCTATAGCCTATCCTGCTATCAGAACCTATCCCTATACGCACTTTATTTACATCAGCCCCTACACGCTCACAGATATTCGCAATTTCGTTCATAAATGAAATCTTAGTAGCCAGCATAGTATTCGCAGCGTATTTGGTCATCTCTGCCGAACGAATGTCCATCGTGATAAAGCGTTCGTTTTGTAAGAAAAAGGATGAGTAAAGGGCTTTCATCTTAGTAAAAGCATCATCGCTATCAGCCCCTATTACCACGCGGTCAGGTTTCATAAAATCCTGAATAGCTTTACCTTCTTTTAAAAACTCGGGGTTGGACACCACGTGAAATTTGTAATTCATTCCGCGTTTATCCAAGGCAGCTTGCACGGTAGTGCGTACCTTGTCGGCAGTGCCTACGGGCACGGTCGATTTGTCTACTACTATTAACTCTCCTTGCATTGTCTCACCTATCTGTTGGGCTACCGAAAGCACATATTGCAAGTCTGCCGACCCATCATCACCCATAGGCGTGCCTACAGCTATAAAAGCTATCTCAGCACCTTTGATTGCCTCCGCGAGGTCAGTAGTGAAAAATAGTGTTTTAGCTAAATTGCTCTGTACCATTTCTTCCAATCCTGGCTCGTAAATAGGAATCACACCTTGTTTGAGCTTCTCTATTTTCTCAGAGTTTACATCTACGCAAGTTACCTTGTTGCCCATCTCAGCGAAACAAGTCCCTGATACTAACCCCACATACCCAGTGCCTATGACTGCTATTCTCATTCTATTTTCTTATCTAAGGTTTCATATTCGGAGTTATTGCTTTTAAACTCCTTCACTATTTGTTTTAATAAACGCACTACTTCTCTCTTATCGCCTTGTGTAGCTACTTTATATATTTGGGTAGTGAGTGCCTCTATCTCAGTAAACGACATTGAAGGGTCTTTGCTAATCATTATTTTCTTATGGTGCGTAGGCATTGTTTTAGTACTGTCACTTAATAATTCTTCATAGAGTTTCTCACCAGGTCGCAAACCTGTGTACACGAGCTTGATATCTACGTTTGGTTCATAGCCTGATAGTTTAATCATACGAGTAGCAAGGTTGAGTATCTTCACGGGTTCACCCATATCAAAAACAAATATCTCGCCACCTTTGCCCATAGTCCCTGCTTGAAGCACCAACTCACACGCTTCGGGTATAGTCATAAAGTAGCGTACTATATCAGGGTGGGTGATGGTTACAGGACCTCCTTTTTCTATCTGTTTCCTAAAATGGGGGATTACCGACCCATTAGAGCCCAACACATTGCCAAAACGAGTAGTGATAAAAGCTGTTTTATTGCCTTCTTTGTTTTGTAAGGCTTGTACAAAAAGCTCTGCCACCCTCTTTGAAGCTCCCATTACATTGGTGGGGTTTACAGCTTTATCAGTGGATATCATCACAAAGTGAGGTACTTCATATTTGTTAGCCAAAAGTGCTACATTTTTAGTCCCTTGTATGTTTACTAACACAGCTTCGTGCGGATTCTCTTCTATCATCGGTACGTGCTTATAGGCAGCCGCGTGATACACTACTGAAAACTTATGTGCTTTAAACACACTTTCTAAACGTTCACAGTTAGTAATATCGGCTAAAACAAACTCAAAAGCAATGTCTGGGAAACACTCTTTAAGTTCTAACTCTATGTCGTATAGAGGCGTTTCTGCTTGGTCGAGCACAACTACTAAGGCAGGGGTGAAGGTAGCTATCTGTCGTATCAACTCACTACCAATAGACCCTGCTCCTCCTGTTACTAATATATTTTTGTGATAGTGTTTTTCTCGTACTTCTTCGTTATCTAATACTATCTGTCTACGCCCTAATAGGTCTTCTATTTGTATTTTATGAAGATTAAATCCTTCTTTTTCTGGACGTAATTTCTGTAATGCGGGGGTTTTGAGTATTTGTAAACCTTTGTCTAAACACACATTCACCCAAAAAGTCATCTCTTCTTTCGAAAGATGATTCTTGTTTATGAGCACCCCATCAGCCTCTAATTCTTCACAAGGAGTATCTATAAATTTATCTTTTGAGATAATAGGTCTACCCAATAGTGTAGCCTGTTTAGGATTCGTGCGCCCTGTAAGGAAACCTACTACCGAATAAGGAATCGCAGCATTGCCTATAATCCCATTGGCAAAAGCAACTGCTTCATCATCTATCCCCAAGATAAGAATACGCCTCTTAGAAGTACGTCTATTAATTTCTTTTACCAAATAGAAAAACTCTTTTACCGATAACCTAAATACGAATAGTATGATGAACGACACTGTAAAATATATCAGTAGAATAGGGTTCAACAACACTTTTTCGCCTATAACGTGCAGACTTATCTTGTTGGCAATAAACATTGCTATTACCGTGCACCCACTTGAAAGCAGAATGCGAAACAAATCTCTAAAAGTAGAATACCGTATAATCCCTGAATAAGTACGGAAGATGAACATAAAGAAGATGTTCACTCCGATAACTAATAAATAGCGTTTGTAAAGAGGAATACTGTCAGGAATATATACCCCCAAGCGCTCTACTACAAAAAAGGAAAAGAATAGAGCTATAAATAGCAAAAACACTTCCATACACACCACTATCCAACGTGGGGTGTAACGGGCAGTAGCTAAGTTTACCAAAGTGCTATCACTATATGTATGTGCTTGAGGCATTGTTTTAAATATAAATGGAAAAATTTGCACAAAGGTACAAAATTCTTTTTAATTTTATAGAGACACTTTATAATTTCTTAAAAACGCCTTTTATTCTCTCTCGGTCTGCATCAGTAAGATTAGAACCTGAGGGCAAACATAAACCATTGTTAAATAAGTGCTCACAGGTCTTTTTACCATAGTAAGGAGCTGAGGCAAACACAGGTTGCAAGTGCATAGGTTTCCACAAGGGGCGCGTTTCAATATTTTCTTCCAAAAAGGCTAATCGCAAGTCTTCTCTATCAAATCCTGTTTTAGTTTTATCAATGGTAATAGCCGAAAGCCAATAATTACAAAAGTAATCTTCATTGGGCTCTGTAAGTAATTTTATCCCTTCAATTCCTTCGAACAAATCGGCATAAAAAGCGTGCATCTTTCGGCGAGCTTCAATGCGCTGTGGCAATACCTCCATTTGTCCGCGACCTATGCCTGCCGTAATATTGCTCATACGGTAGTTATACCCTATGTGCGAATGCTGGTAGTGAGGAGCGTTGTCGCGCGCTTGGGTGCTCAAAAATACAGCTTTATCTTTCTCTTCTTGAGTGTGACATACCAAAGCCCCTCCTCCTGAGGTAGTGATAATCTTATTGCCGTTGAACGACAGTACCCCAAACCTACCAAAAGTACCACAAGGTTTTCCTTTGTAAGTGCTTCCTAAGGCTTCGGCGGCATCTTCCACCAATGGAATATCATACTTTTTACATAGAGTGAGCACCTCCTCTATTTTGAAAGGCATTCCGTAGAGCGATACAGCGATTACCGCTTTAGGCTTCTTGCCTTTCTTAATGCGGTCTTTAATAGCTTCTTCTAAGAAAACGGGAGAGATATTCCAGGTGCTCTCTTCCGAGTCTACAAACACGGGCGTAGCTCCTTGGTATACGATAGGGTTAGCAGAAGCTGAAAAAGTCATCGATTGACAGAGCACCTCATCGCCTGCTTGCACATCACATTCTATAAGAGCTAGGTGCAAGGCTGCCGTACCCGCCGAAAGCGCCGATACTTTCACTCCATTGCCTAAAAAGCGCTGTAAATCTTCCTCAAAGCCGTTTACGTTAGGACCTAAGGGCGCTACCCAATTCTCCTCAAAGGCTTGATGGATATATTTAAGTTCGTTCCCTCCCATATGAGGGGAAGAAAGCCATATTTTTTCTTTCATACTATTATTTTTTTATAAAATCTCCAGCATTTATAATACTTTGCTCAGCAATTGTTATGCCATTTGAAATGGTTGCATTACTACCTATAAAAGTCCCTTTACCTACTACAGTATCTCCATTTACTGTAGCACAAGTAGAAATGTGACAAAAATCACCAATTTGCACATTGTGTTCGATATTTGCTTTTGTGTTGATAATACAATGTTTACCTACTTTTGCCTTGGCATTGATGATGGCATTATGCATTATAACTGTTCCCTCGCCTATAGTAGCATATTTTGAAACATAGGCAAAAGGAGATACCACTGTGGCTAATCTTGCTTTACAAGACTCTAATAACAAGGCAATATCTTCTCTTACAAAAGATGATTTTATTTGACCTACTGTTATTAAGAAAAATACTCCTTCAGTAGATAATTCCTTCACTAAATCTCTATTGCCTAAAATAGGATAACCTAAAACATCTCCTTCCTTTGTGTCGTCTAGAATTCCTTTGATATTATATTTATCTTCTTGTTCAACAACATCAATTACGGAAAGACAATGACCTCCTCCTCCTATCAGTATAATATCAGGTTTGTTATTTTCTCCTTTCATTTATAAAAAATATTTGTTGTGCTACAAACTGCTTGTCGTGTTACGACCCCCTCTAAACTCCTCCATTGTAGCTTGTCCTTCTTGTGATATCCCTTCGCGTATAAACACTTTCTTCACCGTAAGAAACAGTATTTTAAGGTCTAATACGAATGATTGGTGGTCTACGTACCACACGTCCAACTCAAATTTCTTTTCCCAGCTGATAGCATTGCGCCCATTCACTTGCGCCCAACCAGTGATACCTGGTTTTACCTCGTGCCTACGCTTCTGAGTCTCATTATACAAAGGTAAATACTGAGGTAATAACGGTCTCGGACCTATAACCGACATATCCCCTTTCAATACATTCAGCAACTGTGGTATCTCATCAAGCGAAGTCTTCCGTACAAAAGCTCCTATTTTCGTGAGTCGCTTAGCATCAGGCAAAAGCTGTCCGTTGGCATCACAACGGTCATTCATTGTTTTGAACTTGATAATCCTAAAAATGCGTTCTCCTTTCCCAGGTCGTAACTGATAGAAGAACGGCTTTCCGTTATTAGCAAACCACAACCCTACCATCACCACCACAAAGATAGGACTCAGCACAATAAAGGCAATCAGTGCTGTAAGAAAGTCTAACGCCGGTTTTATAATATTCCTATACATCTATTTTCTCCCAAAAGTTACCCCTGTGGCTTCCACCTACCTGTCGCACAACCACCATTAATCATTAACCACTAACCATTAACCATTAATCACTACCTTAAACAGCGTATGGCTATTGCCACTGCCTAAGTTGTCATAGATATCCACTACCTTTAGTCCAGCGCGTTCTACGCATTTTATCATATCACCCGAATAGTACATCTTGCTATTGCCGTTTGCCATTGCCGTAAAATACACACTGATTTGGGTAAGGCAATACGCCCCCGTTTCGTGTTGTTGTCTGTCCCAATAGGCTTCCAGAATATACAACTCGGTATGAGCGTCCATCGCAGCAGCTGCCCTACTGAGAATACTCGTTACTTCCTCCTCTGAGAAGCAATCCAAAAACTGACTCATCCATATCACGTCAAACCCTTTCGGAAAAGGCACAGAGGCGTCCAACAGATTAGCCGGATAGCCTCCAATACGGTCAGCCCCTTCTTTGCCTGCGATATTGTTTTTCATCAAACCCAGTTGCTGAGGTAAGTCCATAATGGTTACCTGCACATCGGGGTTAAAGCTCACGGTCTTTAACGCAAAGCGTCCCGTATTCCCTCCCACGTCTAAGAGCGTCTTTACAGGGCGTTTAAAAATGATATTTAAAGCATCTTCAAAAGAATAATCAGAATAGTAATGGTCAAAAGCAAACCACTTTTCTTGCGCCTTTTGGGGCAATTGTGAGAGCCCCTCATAAATCGTAGGCCAAGACCCAAACACTTTAAGCCCAGCAGGTTTCCCTTCTTTAAGGGCTTCTTCAAGGTGAAACAACCCTTCGTAGCACACCTCTTGAATGAATTCCATATTCACACGGGTGCTCTTGTCGCGAAGCAAAAACCAACCTGCTTTCGATATTGCAAAACGGTCGCCCTCTTTCAAGAGTACCGTACCTATGGAAAGCGACGACTCCAAAAGTATTTTCACAGCATAGTCACTCAGCTGTGTTTTAGTCGCCACCTCCTGCATTGTCAATCCTTCAGGGGCATTGCACAAAGCCTCGAACACGCCGAGTTTTACCATTAGATGTGATATTTGGAACACCACAGGCGCAAAAGCAATCTCTTGAGCCAAGCGCTGAGCTTCCAAAGCCGTTTTTTGTTCAGTAGTGTATTGTTTTCTGATTGCTGGTGTTAAATTCATATGCTTAAATATCTCAGTTCAGTAATTAAGGTGCAAATGTACAAATTAAATAGCAAATAGCAATAAAAAGATTTTTCAGCTATCTGCCACCCTTTCGTTTCTTAGCTCTTTCCTTGATTATTCCTTTTTCTCATTAACATTTATTTAACATATGATATTCAGTGAATTAACGCCTTTTCTATACCAATCGTCCAAGATTCGTATAAGCTTCCTATAAGCTTTCTATAAGCTAAGACCACTCTTTTCATTTGTCCATTTGTTAATTCTTTCTTACCTTTGCCGTCGAATTTAATGTGTTTTATTTTGCCTACTTTTCCCAAAACCGAAAAACTCTGCAAGCGTGAAGCCATTCAGCAACTCTTTGCCCAAGCCGAGGCACTTACCTGCTATCCGCTTAGGTTGTTGTACGCTCCTGTTAGTAGCTTAGAAGCTTCTTACCAACTGCTTATCAGTGTGCCCAAACGCACTTTCAAGCGCGCTGTACATCGCAATTTGCTAAAACGACGCCTGCGCGAAAGCTACCGACTCCAAAAACACCTATTGCCCGTAAAAACCGAAAAGTATGCCCTTGCCTTTCTCTATATAGGGAAAGAACTCGCCGATTACGCCACCATTTACAAATCCGTAACCCAACTCATAGAAGATTTTTCTCATCAGCTCACCCAAGAATAACCCATCACTTTTGCGCTCCACCTTCCCCTTTTGAAGAGGGGTTAGGGAGATGTTTAAATTACCCCCTATGAAAAAGATTATCATTTTTGCCTCAGGTTCAGGCTCCAATGCCGAACGTATCGCTACCTATTTTCACCAAAAAGGCACTGCGCAGGTAAGCCTTATACTCTGCAATAACCCTCAGGCAGGCGTACTCACGCGTGCCAAACGCTTAGCCATTCCCTCTTTAGTCTTCAACCGACAAGCGTTCTATGAGTCGGATATCGTCCTCAATGTCCTTAAATCCCAGCACCCCGACCTTATCGTGCTGGCAGGTTTTTTGTGGAAAGTACCTGCTTATCTCACTGAGGCTTATCCTCATAAAATCATCAACATACACCCTTCTCTTTTGCCCAAATATGGCGGTAAAGGAATGTATGGCTCACACGTGCACGAAGCCATCATTGCCAATGCCGAAAAAGAAAGTGGCATCACCATTCACTATGTAAACGAACATTACGACGAAGGTAATATCATCTTTCAAGCCAAAACAACCGTACTTCCCACCGATACTCCCGACACCTTAGCCGAAAAAATTCACTTATTGGAATATGAATATTTCCCAAAAGTAATAGAAGAGATATTAGTTTAAACTAAAAATAAAAACAGAAAAAATTCGTCATTTCTTATCCGTATTTCGTAATTATTTTATACTTTTGTTGCTTGAAAAAGTAACTTGACGAAAGAAATTATCTTTCTATAAAAATTATGGTTTTATGGATACATACGTATTAGTTCTCGAATTTCTCTTCCTCTTGGTAATGCTCTATATTGGTAGCCGTTACGGAGGAATTGGTTTAGGAGTTATTTCAGGAGTAGGACTCATTGTTGAAGTATTTATCTTCCGAATGCCTCCTGCTTCAGCCCCTATTGAGGTAATGCTCATTATCTTAGCAGTCGTCACTTGTGCTTCTATCTTAGAGGCTGCTGGCGGATTGAAATTTATGCTTCAAGTAGCCGAAAAGATACTTAGGAAAAACCCTAAGCAAATCACCTTCTTAGGTCCTATGGCTACTTATATGCTTACTTTTATGCTGGGTACAGGGCACGCTGTCTACTCTCTTGCCTATCATTGGCGATATCGCCTTAAAGAACAAGATACGCCCCGAACGCCCAATGGCAGCAGCTTCAGTAGCTTCACAGTTGGCACTTACTGCCAGTCCTATTTCGGCAGTAGTAACCGTCTATTTAGGCAAAGAACTGCTCGATCTCTTTCATATGCAAGGAGGGCACAATCTCACTCTGGTGAATATCCTTTCAGTAACTATTCCTGCTACTTTCATCGGAATGCTTGCGATGTCGCTCTATAGTTTGCGCCGTGGTAAAGAATTGGAAGACGACCCCGAGTACCAACGTCGTTTGAAAGACCCTGTGTACCGTGACCAGATTCTCAATAGCAGTAAAACAACCTTGAACGACGTCATTCCTCAATCGTCTAAAAATGCAGTGTATATCTTCCTATCGTCTATTGTAGTGATTGTAGCTTTGGCGCTTTTGCCCGAAGTGCGTACTTTTCAAGTGATGGAAGATGGTGTAGCAACCTCTACTACCGTGCCAATGGGGATTATTATCCAGATGATAATGCTCTGCTTTGGAGGATTTATTCTCATCACTTGTAAAACCCCAGTAAAGTTAGTGCCCGAAGGGGTAGTGTTTAAATCGGGAATGGTAGCCTGTATCGCCATTTTTGGTATTGCGTGGATGAGCGATACTTATTTCTCTTATGCAATGCCTTACTTCCGCGATGGTATTACTGCAATGGTACAAGCTTATCCGTGGACGTTTATCTTTGCCCTCTTCGCAGTATCAGTAGTTGTAAACAGTCAGGCAGCCACTGCCAAGATGATGTTACCAGTAGCCATTGCTATGAATTTACCCGTGCCACTACTCATCGGTATAATGCCCGCTACTTATGCCTATTTCTTTATCCCTAACTATCCTTCGGATATTGCCACAGTCAATTTCGACCCCACCGGTACAACCAAAATAGGCAAGTATTATTTTAATCACAGTTTTATGGTGCCAGGGCTCATCGCTGTAGCAGTAGCCTGTTTGGTAGGGATTGGCTTAGCCGAGGTACTGATACGATAATAAAATTGTTTTACACTTCATTTAATTATAACGAAAAAAGCCGTTCAGACTCTCTGAATGGCTTTTTTTAATGTTTATAATAAATGATTAAATATAAGAAAGTTGAAATTTCTATTGTCTAAAAAAGCTCTTTTTTACTAACTGCTAATTTGCTAATTCCCACACTCTTACCTCTTACCTCTTACCTCTTACCTCTCAAAAATTTTGCAGTTTCAAATATTTGTCGTACTTTTGCGCCCTAAAAATAAAAGTGTCGTTTGATGACACTATTAAGGAATGTTTAATTTTTAATAAAAATCACAAAGAGTGGACACATTAAGCTACAAAACCATCTCTGCCAATAAAGCCACTGTAAATAAAAAGTGGGTCTTGGTAGATGCTGATGGACAGACTTTGGGTCGCCTTGCCTCTAAAGTAGCCAAGCTACTTCGCGGTAAGTACAAACCCGAATTTACCCCTCACGTTGATTGTGGTGATAACGTAATCGTTATCAACGCCGAGAAAATCAACCTTACAGGGAACAAATGGGAAGATAAATCTTATCTTCGCCACACTGGTTACCCAGGAGGACAACGCTTCACAGGAGTAAAACAACTCCTCGACAAACACCCAGAACGTATCATCGAAAAAGCTGTAAAAGGTATGTTGCCAAAAACAAGATTGGGTGCAGCAGTTTTACGTAATTTAAAAGTGTATGCAGGTACCGAGCACAAACAAGAAGCTCAACAACCTGTTACCATTAACTTAAACGATTTGAAATAATGGAAGTAATTCACACCATTGGTAGACGAAAAACCGCCGTAGCGCGTATCTACCTTAAAGCAGGTAACGGTACTATCACCGTAAACAAACGCGAACTCAACAATTATTTCACTACCCCTACACTACAATACAAAGTAAAACAAGCCCTCAGCCTTGTAGGTGCTGAAGATGCTTACGATGTAAAAGTAAACGTGTATGGTGGTGGTATCACAGGTCAAGCCGAAGCCGTTCGTTTGGCTATCGCTCGCGCACTTTGCGAACTCGACGCTGAAAACCGCGCCGTATTGAAACCCGAAGGGCTTTTAACACGCGACCCTCGTATGGTTGAACGCAAGAAATTCGGTCAGAAAAAAGCCCGTAAGAGATTCCAATTCTCTAAACGTTAATATCAATTTGCTCCTTAGTTTAGCATCCAAATGGCTCAGGCGGTTATTTAAAATTTACAAAACCTCTCCAAGCTATTGCTAATAGTAGGAACGTAAACTATTTAAAAAGAAATGGCAAATAACATAGAAATTAAAGATTTATTAGATGCAGGCGTACATTTCGGTCACCTTACCCGCAAATGGAATCCTAATATGGCTCCCTACATCTATATGGAACGCAACGGTATCCACGTAATCAACTTGTACAAAACCGCTGCTAAAATTGAAGAGGCTGCTGAAGCCCTCAAAAAAATCGTAGCCTCTGGCAAAAAAGTGCTTTTTGTGGCTACTAAAAAACAAGCAAAAGACGTAGTTGCCGAAAAAGCAACTTCAGTAAAAATGCCTTACATCACCGAGCGTTGGCCTGGTGGTATGCTTACTAACTTTGTAACTATCCGTAAGGCAGTAAAGAAAATGTCGTCTATCGATAAAATGAAAAAAGACGGTACTTTCGATACCCTTTCAAAACGTGAAAAACTACACGTAGAACGTATGCGCGAAAAACTCGAAAAGAACTTAGGGTCTATCGCCGATATGTCTCGCCTCCCTGGTGCTCTATTTGTAGTCGATACACTCCGTGAACACATCGCTGTAAGAGAAGCGCAAAAATTAAACATTCCTATTTTCGCAATGGTAGATACAAACTCCGACCCTCGTGAGGTGGATTTTGCTATCCCTGCTAACGACGACGCTTCTAAAGCTATCGAAAAAGTACTTTCTTACATCACCGAAGCTGTAAACGAAGGTCTTTCAGGTAGAACAGCCGACGCTAACAAAGAAGCTGAAGCAGCTGAATAAATCAAATAAGCTTTGGCAAAGTCCCTAACTTTGTCAAAGCCTTAAAATTATTTTTTAACTCACTTTCACCGGCTTCTCCCTCCCCTCGGGGGAGGGCTGGGGAGAGGATAAACATTAATAAAAATGGCAAATATTACCGCCGCAGACGTAAATAAACTCCGCCAAGCTACCGGCGCAGGTATGATGGACTGTAAAGCTGCCCTCATCGAAGCCGAAGGCGATTTCGATAAAGCAATTGAAGTATTGCGCAAAAAAGGTCAGAAAGTAGCTGCTAAACGCGCTGACCGCGATTCTAAAGAAGGGGCTGCTATCGCTCAAGTAAATGCTAACCACACTGTAGGTGCTATCATCTCTCTCAACTGTGAGACCGACTTCGTAGCTAAAAACGCCGATTTCGTAGCCCTTGCTAAAGATTTAGCTGATCTCGCTCTTACTGTAAATAGCAAAGACGAACTTCTTGCCCTTAACTACAAAGGCATTACCGTAGCCGAAAAACTCCTCGAACAAACAGGCGTTATCGGTGAGAAAATAGAACTCGGTGCTTTCGAAAAAGTAGAAGCTCCTTTCGTAGGTTCTTATATTCACCACGGCAACAAAATCGCTGCAATCGTAGGCTTATCAGCTGCAATCGCTGATGCTACCGAAGTAGGTAAAAACTTGGCAATGCAAATCGCTGCTATGGGTGCTGAAACTCTTTCTTACAAAGATTTCTCTCCTGAGTACATCGCTAAAGAAACTGAAGCACGCATCGCTATTATCGAAAAAGAAAACGAAGAGCTACACCGCTTGGGCAAACCGCTCAAACACGTACCTCAATACGTTTCACAAGCGCAACTCACTCCCGAAGTATTAGCTAAAGCTGAAGCCGATGCTAAAGCTGAATTGAAAGCTGAAGGTAAACCAGAACAAATTTGGGATAAAATCCTTCCTGGTAAGATGCAACGCTTCATCTCCGATAACACTACCCTCGACCAAGAGAAAGCTCTCCTCGACCAAGTGTACATCTACGATGAAAGTAAAAAAGTATCCGATTTTGTAAAATCTAAAAATGTAGAGATTACAGCTTTCAAACGCGTAGCCTTGTAATTTATATATTTAAATGACATAGTTAAAACTCCTCTTACTATCAAGTAGGGGGAGTTTTTCTTTAACTACTAATTGCCAGAAGGAGCAGAAGCTAATAGTCCTATTCATCTCCTCATCTTTGGTCAAATGGGGTTAAAAGTATATGAAAACGAGCATTATGGCAAAAAAGGCGATTATTTTAGAGGTTATGCCAATACCAAAGGTTTTATAGGGAATAACAAAGCTCTTCACGGCACTTATTTCTATATCGTTTGTTACAGCAAGCACGGAAAAGAAGAACAACAAAAAGGCTTTTTATATGTGAGGTAAAACTTCATTTTCTTTTGAAAATAAATCTTTTTAATAAAAATTTCTTTCGTTTTCTTTGTATGTTTCAATAATATTAACTACTTTTGTCGCTCATTAATATATTTGTGTAACTAAATAATTCATTAACACATAATTCATAACTAATTAAATATATTATGGACGTAAAAAAAATAATGACCTCCTTAGAGGCAAAACATCCAGGAGAAAAAGAGTACTTGCAAGCAGTACACGAAGTGCTTGAATCAGTACAAGAGGTGTACAACCAGCACCCCGAATTTGCCAAAGCTAAAATTATAGAGCGCATCGTAGAGCCCGACCGCATTCATACCTTCCGCGTGGATTGGGTTGACGATAAAGGTGAAGTGCAAAGCAACCTCGGTTACCGCGTGCAGTTCAACGCTGCCATAGGTCCTTATAAAGGTGGTATCCGCTTCCACAAAGCTGTAAACCCTTCAATGCTTAAATTCCTCGGTTTTGAACAAACTTTCAAAAACGCCCTTACTACCCTACCTATGGGAGGCGCTAAAGGGGGTTCTGATTTCGACCCTACCGGTAAATCCGATGCTGAAATTATGCGTTTCTGCCAAGCATTTATGCTCGAACTTTGGAAATACATAGGTCCTGATACCGACGTGCCTGCTGGCGACGTGGGTGTAGGCGGACGCGAAATAGGCTATATGTACGGTATGTACAAGAAATTAGCCCACGAGTATAACACTGGGGTACTCACCGGTAAAGGTATCAACTGGGGAGGTTCGCTCATTCGTCCTGAAGCTACAGGTTATGGCGCGCTCTACTTCGTAGACCATATGCTTAAAAAACTCGGCAGAGACATCAAAGGACAACGCGTAGTAGTATCAGGTTTTGGTAACGTAGCGTGGGGCGCCTCACAAAAAGCAACCCAGTTGGGCGCCAAAGTTATCGGACTTTCAGGTCCCGATGGCTGTGTAGAAGTACCTAATGGTATGACTCACGAAATGATTAACTACCTATTGGAGCTTCGTGCTTCTAACCGCAATATTGTAGCTCCTTTTGCCGAAAAATTTGCTAAAGAAAGTAAGTTTACCGCAGGTAAAAAAGCGTGGACTATCCCTTGTGATATTGCCTTACCTTGTGCATTCCAAAACGAATTAGACGGCAATGATGCTCAAATGCTTATCAAAAATGGTGTAAAACTCGTTGCCGAAGTATCGAATATGGGTTGTACTCCTGAGGCAATCAAAGTGTTCCAAGATGCTAAATTGCCTTTCGCCCCAGGTAAAGCAGTGAATGCAGGAGGAGTAGCTACTTCGGGTCTTGAAATGACTCAAAATGCAGCGCACCTCGCGTGGAGAGCTGAAGAAGTTGATGCTAAGTTACACCAAATTATGGAGTCCATCCACAACGCTTGCCTCAAATATGGTCAGGAAGATGGTTATATTAACTACGTGAAAGGGGCTAACATCGCAGGATTTATGAAAGTAGCTCACGCGATGCTCGATCAAGGCGTGGTTTAATTTAATGAACAATTGATAATGAACAATCAACAAAAAAGCTGCTTCTTAAAATGAAGCAGCTTTTTTTAATCCATTTACTTCTTATGAATAATCTTTATATATAAATACCGATTTCTTTCGCTTTTCTTCTCGCTTTTCACCCTCTAACCACTCGCTTTTAACTATTCACTATCAACTAGTTATATACCCTTCCTATACCAATCGTCCAAGATTCGTATAAGCTTCCTATAAGCTTTCTATAAGCTAAGCATACCCTCCTAACAGCCATTTTTCACCAAAAAACCCCTTAACCCCCTTCTGAAAAATTCCGTTTCCTTCCGAACTCCCTGACCAGTCCGATTTGTTCGACAAGCCAGACCTGTCAAAAAACTATTTTTACCACTACTCATTTGCTAATTTCCAAATTTTCTAATTGTCATTCACGCATTTCTTAACCCAAATTCATTTTTTCATCGCTTTTTCACCGTTACTTTGCACTGTAAAACAAAAACAACTTAAAAATGAACTTAAAAATGTTTAGTATCACACTTCTTATGACGTTGACTGCCTTAAAGTCCAACGGTCAAAATCCTGACCTCCTCACATTGGTCACTGCGGCTACACAAGCCCCTTCAGGTCACAATTCTCAACCTTGGTTCTTCACTGTTGAGAACAACCGCATCATTATTACGCCCGATTTTACCAAAGCGCTTCCTGCCGTAGACGGCAAACACCGCGAATTGTTTATGAGCTTGGGCTGTGCTCTGGAAAACCTCTGCCTAAAAGCTACCGAATTGCACTATCACACTCAGGTGCAACTCACCAGCGAAGGCGTCATCACCGTGCTTTTGCAAAAACGAGAAGATGTAACACCCAGTTCCTTAGCAGCTGTCATTCCTAAACGCCAAACCAACCGCTCGGTATACGACGGCAAGCGCATCGACGCTTCTTTACTCGAAAGTTTAGTAAGCAAAGCTATGGACGATACAGGCGTAAAGCTCTACACTTTCGCCAATGGTTCTCCGCTTTTTGCAACACTCACCGAAGCAGTAATGCAAGGCAATGCCGTGCAAATGGCTGACCCCGCTTTCAAAAACGAACTTCTCTCGTGGATACGCTTCAACAAAAAGCATTCTGAAAGCACTCACGACGGACTCAGTTACGCAGTGCTCGGCGCTCCTAATCTCCCTCGTTGGGTAACCGAGCCCATTGTAAAGGCATCACTAAAAGCCGATAAGCAAAACAAAACCGACTTGAAGAAGATACAATCTTCCTCCGATATAGTGCTTATCACTTCTGAGAAAGACGATATCCGCACTTGGATAAACACAGGTCGTTTATTAGAACGCTTTTTGCTCGTCCTCACCGAAGCAGGCATCGCCAATGCTTACCTCAATCAACCGTGTGAAGTGCCCGAACTCCGTGCGCAACTCCAAGCCGATTTACCCATTGCAAAAGCCTATCCACAAATCCTCTTGCGCATCGGCTATGCGAAGCCCGTAGCTTATTCCAAGAGAAAAGATATCAAAGAAGTTAGTAAATTTAAAAATGAGTAAATTAGCCAATGCGTAGTAGCACTCTATAAGGTATCATAAAAAGCTTGGTTGTCACTTTTAGTCACTACAATTCCCCCTCTTTGAGGAAGTCAGCGAGCTGGCGCAGGTGAGTATGTGAATAAGGGGAGGTTTATAATCAAATGGTTATAAACCTCTCCATCGTTTTTGTGATATCAACTTTGGTTCGCTACTAATTAGCAAATGAGCAAATTTGCTCATTTGCTAATTATACACTACCTTTGTCCCCTCAATCACCCTTTGTTTGATTTTGAAAAAGATTTGTAAAATTTCTGAGGCGCAAGCCTCATCTTGAAAGATGCAACAAGAATCCCAAATATACGGCATTCGTGCCCTGATAGAAGCTCTCAAAGCAGGTAAAACCATCGATAAAGTCTTTTTGCAAAAAGGCTTACAAGGTGTTTTGTTTAGAGAGCTAATGCCCTTATTGCAAGAAGCCCAAGTGCCCGTACAATATGTGCCCGTTGAGAAACTGAACCGCCTTACCAAGAAAAACCACCAAGGGGTAGTCGCTAACCTCTCCCCCGTAGATTATCACAATTTTGAGGATTTGGTAATCTCAGTTACCGAAAGCGGAGCCACACCGCTTTTCCTCGTGTTAGACCACCTTTCTGATGTGCGCAACTTTGGTGCGATTATCCGCACAGCAGAGTGTACAGGTGTTTCGGGGATTATCATTCCTAAGCGTGGCAGTGTGAGTATCACCGCCGATACTGTCAAAACCTCGGCTGGAGCTGTGTTTCGCGTGCCTATCTGCAAGGTCGAAAACCTTGTAGATGCGGTCTACTACCTGCAAGGCAGTGGCATTAGGGTAGTGGCAGCGACCGAAAAGACTAGTCAATTGCTATACACCGAAGACTTTACGGTACCTACCGCTATTGTTATGGGGGCGGAAGACGTCGGGGTATCGCCAGCAGTACTCAAAGTAGTAGATAGCAAAGCCAAATTGCCAATGGTAGGCGATATTAGCTCACTAAATGTTTCGGTAGCTTGTGCTGTTTTCTTGTACGAAGCTCTCAAACAACGACTCTAATTCTCCAACCCCTATCTCCTAAAACCGATGAACCGCCAACAAACCCGAGGTGTCCTTTTTTTGCTATTGCTCATCATAGCACTACAATTCGCCTTTCGTAATCTCAGCTTTAACCGCACTTTCGCCCCTACTGAAACTACTGTACTTCAACGGGAGATGGACTCGTTAAGAACTCTTGTTTCCTTGCCTAAAAAAGATACCATTTACCCCTTCAATCCCAATTTTATTACAGACTACAAAGGCTTCAAACTCGGACTCTCTCCAGAGCAAATCGACCGCTTGCAAGCTTTTCGCGCACAGAATAAGTATGTCAATTCTGCCGAAGAGTTCCAACAAGTAACCGGTGTGCCTGACAGTCTTCTACACAAAATAGCCCCTTCTTTTAAGTTCCCCGAATGGGTGAAAAACCGCAGAACTTCTTCTTATGTCTATGAAAAATACCCTCAAAAACACTTTCCCAAACAAGATATCAACACCGCAACTGCCGAAGAACTGATGAAAATCTACGGTATAGGCGAAGGCTTTTCTAATCGCATCTTGAAATACCGCAACAAATTGCACGGCTTTACCTATATCAACCAAGTGGCAGAAGTCTACGGACTCGAAAAGGAAGTGTACGAACGAGTAGCCGAGCGCTTTGAGGTACAAACAACACCCGTGATTGAGAAGAAGGACATCAATACTCTCAATATGTACGAACTCAGCAAAATTCCTTATGTGAAATACGGAGAAGGCAAAAAGATAGTAGGCTTGCGTTCTGAGCTCGGTACCCTCAAATCCTTCGACGACCTTTTGCAAATAGAGGGTTTTGATAAACAACGTATCGCCCGATTGCAGTTGTATCTCTATATCGAACAGTAGCCTTCAAGATGATTAAAAAGAATATCGTTCTTCTTTAACACTTTTTTTTCAATAAGTAAACTCCCTCTTTCTACCAACTGAAATTCAACTAACTAACGCCCTTCCTTCGTCTTTCCTTCGTCTTAGGTTCGTCTTAGCTTCGCTTTACCTTCAGTGTAGGTTCGCTTGTTCTTCAGAAAACGTAAAACATTTATTTATTTGTTTTACAGCTGATTAATATGTTTTATAGTATAAAATACCTAAAAGTATTTTCTTTGTTTAATACTGAAAAAAATGCAGACATATAACAAACTTTAACATTTTTTCTTCAATCTTATTGCCACTATGCACCATTTTTATTGAATAACACTTCTCTGACAATTAACACTCTTCTTTTCTCCCTCTGATTAAAAAATTCGTAATTCGTAATTCGTAATTCGTAATTATTTTATATCTTTGCCCCTTGGTATTAGAATAAGCATATAACGAATGAATTTTAACTATTCTGAAACACAACGAATGGTAGCCGATGCGGCTAAAGAGTTTGCCGAAAAATATATCCGTCCACACGTGATGGAATGGGACGAAAGTCAGGAATTTCCTGTGGAGGTATTCCGCAAAGCAGGCGAACTTGGCTTTATGGGCGTTTTAGTACCCGAAGCCTATGGTGGCTCAGGTCTCGACTACCACGATTATATCGCGATTGTGGAAGAAATCTCAAAAGTCGACCCTTCTATAGGGCTCTCAATAGCAGCTCACAACTCTCTTTGTACAAATCATATCCTTAGCTTTGGTAGCGAACAGCAAAAACAACGCTGGTTGCCCAAATTGGCTTCAGGTGAATGGATAGGTGCTTGGGGCATTACCGAACACAATACCGGTTCTGATTCCGGAGGTATGGCTACTACGGCTGTAAAAGACGGCGACGAGTGGATACTGAACGGTACTAAAAACTTTATTACTCACGGCAAAACAGGACAGATAGCCGTAGTCATTGCTCGTACCGGCGAGAAGGGTAACAAACACGCCATTACAGCCTTTGTAGTCGAACGTGGTACGAAGGGTTTTAGCAGTGGTAAAAAAGAAAACAAACTCGGTATGCGCGCCAGCGAAACCGCCGAAATGATATTTCAAGATTGTCGTATCCCCGATGCCAATCGTTTGGGTGAAGTAGGCGACGGCTTTATTCAAGCAATGAAGATATTAGACGGCGGACGTATTTCTATCGGTGCTCTTTCTTTGGGTATTGCCAAAGGCGCTTACGAAGCCTCCCTCAAATACGCCAAAGAACGTATGCAGTTCGGTAAACGCCTCATCGACCTACAAGCCGTTGGTTTCAAACTCGCCGATATGGCTACCGAAATAGAAGCTTCCGAACTGCTCTTGCATAAGTCGGCTTTCCAAAAGAACAACGGTCAGCGCGTAACTCTATCGGGGGCAATGGCAAAGATGTACGCCTCCGAAGTGTGTGTGCGTGTAGCTACCGAAGCCATTCAAATTCACGGCGGTTATGGTTATACGAAAGATTTTCCGGTCGAAAAATTCTTCCGTGACTCCAAATTGTGTACCATAGGCGAGGGAACAACCGAAATACAGAAATTAGTCATCAGTCGACAAATAGATAAGAACTCATAATTAAAAACGAACGAATATGTTATCCAATTCCAGCAAGTATGCCATCAATGCAGTAATATACCTTGCCATACACTCGTCGGCAAGCCATAGAATAGCGCCCAAAGACGTGGCAGAAGCGCTACATATTCCTACGCCCTTTTTGGCAAAAATATTGCAAACTTTAGCCCGCAAAAAGGTAATTAGCTCCAACAAAGGACCTGGAGGAGGCTTTTGGCTCTCCGATGAGGAAAAACAAGCTCCTTTAATGACCGTTGTAGAGCAAATAGGTGAAGCCGATAAGTTTATCGCTTGTGCGATGGGCTTCAAAGAGTGTTCATCAGAGAAACCCTGTCCGTTACACGCTTCCGTACAGCCTTTCAGAGATAATTTTATGCGAGAACTTAGCGAGAACTCCATAGCCTCCTTTGCTCAAAAAATTGCTGATAAAACTGCTTTCTTATCACCTACGGAGTAATTAGATGTTAGTCGCACGAGCAATTATCTATTTACAAATTTATCGTAGTATATAAACTTAAAAAATAATTATATATGGAGAACGGAAAACTCTTTAACATTTTAGGTTGGGTAGCAATGGCTGCCTCTATTAGTATGTATGTGTCATACATACCACAAATCAGTGATAACCTTGCAGGACACAAGGGGAATCCTATACAGCCTTTGGTAGCAGCAATTAACTGCTCGTTATGGGTGATATATGGCTTTTTCAAAAAACCCAAAAGAGACTATCCTATATTATTAGCGAACTTACCAGGTATTGTCTTTGGTCTATTTGCCTTTGCAACTGCTTTGTAATTGAGGTATCACACACTTTACCAAAGTTTCTTGCCCGTGTGGCTCGAAACTTTGGCAAAGTTGAAAATACTTATTACATTTTACGTCAAATCCTAACACTTAAAAAATAATAACAAATGAGAACAGGAACTTTAACCATTGAACCTCCTAAAGGAATATCCTTAGAAGAAGCTAAATTAGCACTTAAAAGTTTAAAATTTAAGATACTAAAAGTAACAGATGATACTGAAATGACAGAGCAAGAGTTCTTTAGTATGGTTGATAAGGCTCGTGCTGAGAAAAAGACAAAAGTTAGTAAAGAACAAATGCGTAAAATGCTTTTAGAAGAACAATGGAAGATTAACCCCCTACACCCTTGTTAATTGTCAATTGTCAATTGTTAATTGAAAAGATATGTTACAACTAAACACTATTAGAGAAGAAAAAGACCGCGTGCTCACCGGTCTTAAAAAGCGCAACTTTAAAGAGTTGTCTCTCATAGACGATATTATCGCCTTAGACGAAAAACGCCGTAGCACTCAGCTTTCCCTCGATGAAACACTGGCGAAATCCAATAACCTTTCTAAGGAAATAGGCAACCTCTTCAAAGCAGGCGAAACCGATAAAGCTAATACCCTTAAAGAGCAAACCGCTACCCTTAAAGAAGATATCAAAACCCTTACCGATACCCTCAACACTACCGTAGAGGAGCTTAACGATTTGCTCTACCGCGTGCCTAATATCCCTAATGAGTTGGTGCCCGAAGGTACTTCCGAAGCCGACAATGTAGTAGTATTCGAGGCAGGCACTATTCCTGATTTAGGTAAAGACGCTCTTCCTCACTGGGAACTCGCCAAGAAGTACGACCTCATCGATTTCGAGTTAGGCGTAAAGCTCACTGGTGCAGGCTTTCCTGTGTACAAAGGCAAAGGAGCAAAACTGCAACGCGCTCTCATTACCTACTTCCTCGACAAGAACACCGAAGCAGGCTATAACGAATACCAAGTGCCTCACGTAGTAAACGAAGCCTCAGGCTATGGCACCGGTCAGTTACCTGATAAAGAAGGACAGATGTACCACATAGGGGTAGATAACCTCTACCTTATCCCTACCGCTGAGGTGCCTGTGACTAATATTTTCCGCGATACCTTGCTCAACGAAAGCGATTTGCCTATCTGCTGTACCGCCTATACACCTTGCTTCCGTCGCGAAGCCGGTAGCTATGGCGCTCACGTACGCGGACTCAACCGCTTGCATCAGTTCGACAAGGTGGAGATTGTACGCATTGAACACCCCGACCGCTCTTATAAAGCACTCGAAGGAATGATAGAACACGTAAAAGGCATTCTCAATGAGTTGAAACTACCTTACCATATCTTGCGCCTTTGTGGTGGCGATTTAGGCTTTACTTCAGCAATTACTTACGATTTCGAGGTATATTCCACCGCTCAAGAAAAGTGGTTAGAGATAAGCTCAGTGTCTAACTTCGAAACCTTCCAAGCCAACCGTCTTAAATTGCGTTTCAAGGACGCCGACGGTAAAAACCGCTTAGCACATACCCTCAACGGTAGTTCACTTGCCCTCCCGCGCGTATTAGCCGGTATTTTAGAAAACTATCAAACCCCCAATGGTATTGTAGTACCCGAAGTCCTCAGAAAATACACAGGCTTCGATATTATTAATTAGTGCGAACTACATATTATACAACTTTGCCAAAGTTTCAAATTTTGGCAAAGTTTTTTATTACCTATACGTGCTACGACCTTCTAGATTATTTATTTGAAAAGATTATTTTGTATTTTAAATATTATTCATAACTTTGCCTTAAATTTACAACCGATTAAAATGAGAATCATCGCTAAGAAAGCTATAATTGATTTTTATACATTGCATTCTGGGGCAAAAATCCCTTTAGAAGACTGGTATAAAAAAGCTATCTCCGCAGAATGGTCTTGTTTTGCAGATATTAAAAACGACTTTAACAGTGTAGATGCTGTAGGAAATGGCAGATTTGTTTTCAATATCAAAGGAAACCACTTTAGATTGGTTGTTCTTATTCTTTTTGTCCCCAAAATAGTATATATCCGTTTTATAGGCACTCATAAAGAATATGATAAAATCGAAAAAATAAATAAAGTATAACATTATGATAAAAAATGAACTACAATACAACGCTATAATGAAACGTATCGACGAGCTCTTGCAGGTTGTAAATGATGATACTCACGAAAATGACCCCGATTACATAGAGTTGATGATTCTCACTGACCTTGTTGAAGCCTATGAGGAAATACATTACCCTATAGGAAATATACACAAAACTGCTTTTATTCCTAAATCTGAAAAAGTAGAAGAAAGTTATGATAATCTAACAATCTAAATATTACTCAATGAAAGAAACTACTGTAATTACCCTCACTAAAACGCAACTTCCCTCTTGGGTAGCCAATTTTAATACCAACGAAATCCTTAAAAAACAGCACATCATCATTACCCTTCCCGAAGAGGAACACTGGTTAAAGAAAGACCTCAAACCACTCGTCGTCTTTGCCCAACAGCACAATCAGCAACATCACAAATCAGTGGTGGTGGTGCAACGTGCCTTAGCGCTCGAAGATTTTGAACTCCCCCTGCATATCGCTCCTACCCTCCAAGAGGCGTACGACCTTATTGAACTCGACGAAATAGAACGCGACTTATGGAAGTAACTATCTTAGGTTGTCACAGTGCGACCCCTCGCTCCAATGCCCGTCCTTCGGCTCAACTGCTCGAAATGCGCGGTCATCTGTTCCTCATCGATTGTGGAGAGGCTACCCAAATCGCCCTCCGCAATGCCAATGCTAAGTTCTCCCGCATCAAGCACATCTTCATCTCTCACCTCCACGGCGACCATTTCTACGGACTCTTCGGACTCATCTCTACTTTCCAACTCCTCGGTCGCGAAGCCGAAATGCACATCTACGGTCCTAAGGGCATCAAAGAAGCCGTTTTGCTCATTCTCAAACTCGGCGGCGCTTATACCCCTTTCCCCTTGCATTTTCACGAGCTATCTTCCAAAACTTCCGAACTCTTATACGAAGACGACAAAGTACTCGTGCGTACCATTCCGTTGCAACACCGCGTCTATACCAATGGTTTTCTCTTTCAAGAAAAAGAAGGCGAACGTCGCCTAAATATCGACGCAATTGCTGAGTATCCCGAGATACAAACGTGCGACTATCAGAACATCAAAAACGGCAAAGATATAACATTAGAAAACGGCAAAACTATTGCCAATACCGAGCTCACCTTCGACCCTCACCGCCCGCAAAGCTATGCCTATTGTAGCGATACTCTTTATTTCGAAGCTTTGGCTACCGAAATACAAGGCGCAAGAGTTGTGTATCACGAATCTACCTTTTTAGAGATAAACGAAGAACTTGCTGTTAAAACAATGCACTCCACCGCCTACCAAGCAGGACTCACAGCTAAGAATGCCCACGCCGATGCTCTCATTTTAGGGCACTACTCCTCTCGATATCCCGATGTCAATCTCTTCAAGCAGGAAGCACAAGAAGTCTTTAAGAACGTCTTTTTAGCCGAAGATGGCAAAAAGTTCATTTTCGATAATTGACAAACATAAGAAAACATCACTACACCCCCATTCTTTTGGAAAGTCCTCGATACTTTTACCGTCCCTATATTCCCCTTTCCCGTCGCTACAATTCCCCCTTTGAAGGTAGCCAGCGACAGCTGGGTATGTGCCCCGCAAAAGCGGAGTATGTATAAAGGAAGATATTTTTACCACATTCCCCTTGTCATTCGTCTCTCGTCATTCGTCATTATCTTCCCTTTTCCATCATACTCCCCCTAGTGCCTATGCCCTAAGGCCTAGTGCCTCTTCCTCTTTCTTTCGTCTCGAAACCCCGTTTTTACCGTTTTTTACATCGCTGTATTGTTTTATAAGTCAATTATTTATATACCCTTTCTATAACAATCGTCCAAGATTCGTATAAGCTTCCTATAAGCTCTCTATAAGCTAACCCCACCCATCTTACACCCTTTTTTCGCCAAAACTTCTCTCAGCTCTCTTCCGTTCTTTTCCGTTTTCTTCCGAAAGCTCCTAATGGTTCCAACACATCGCTTTTTCATCTCAAACTTTGGTAAAGTTCTAAACTTTGCCAAAGTTGATGTTCTAAAAAGTTACCTCACAAGGCGTAGCCTTGATTTTGTTTAAATTTTGTTTGATTTCTGAGGCACAGCCTCATTCCTCTAACTCAACCTCACACCCCATTTTCTAATTTTCTAATCTGCTAATTTGCTAATTTTCTATGCCTGTCGTGCTACGACTTGCTAATTTGCTAATTACGTCGTATCTTTGCACTTTATATCAAAAGTTTCTAAGGCTCCTGCCACCAAAAATGTATATCCAGCATTATAATATAGTAACCCCTTTAGGCTTCGACCTCTCTACAACCGCCCGTTTGTTACTGCGCGAACGCTCAGCTATCGCCCGTTATCCTATGTACGGACAGCTCACCGATGTTTGCCTTTCTAAGATTGGCGACGGAGCTATCGAAAGCCGATTTCAGCAGGTGGTAGAACGCAATGACTTTTCACGCTTAGAAAAGCTTCTGCTCTTGGCAATAGCACCTATTTTCCATAAAATCAAAATTACCCCTCGAACCGCTCTTATCCTTTCCTCTACCAAAGGCAATATTTCAGCGCTTGCCAATGGCGATAGCGCTCCTCTGCTTTCAACTTTGGCTCAAAAAATGGCTAATGCCATAGGGGTAACCACTACTCCCATAGTCGTTTCCAACGCTTGTGTATCAGGAGCAATGGCACTCTCGGTAGCCGATAGACTCCTAAAAGCCGATGCTTACGATAGTGCCATAGTATTAGCAGGCGATGAGATAAGCGAATTTGTGCTTTCGGGCTTTCAATCCTTTCAAGCGATGAGTGCACAACCTTGCAGACCTTATGATGCTCAACGCGATGGTATTACCTTAGGCGAGGCTACCGCAGTGGCTTATGTAACCCGTGAGGCAACAGGCGCTAAAGCACAACTTTTGGGTAGCAGTTCTATCAACGATGCCAACCATATTTCAGGACCTTCACGCACAGGCGAAGGGCTTTATTTAAGCGTCCTAAACGCCCTCGATGAGGCAAAGTTACGCCCTGAACAGATAGACCTCATCAACGCTCACGGCACCGGCACCCTTTATAACGACGAGATGGAGAGCAATGCCTTTATGCGCGCCGGACTCTTGTCACCTCCGCTAAACAGCTATAAAGGTTACTTCGGTCATACCTTAGGCACTTCAGGATTGCTCGAAACCGTACTCACCATCGAATTTGCTCGCCATAAAATCCTCTTAAAGAGCCTAAATTATGAAACCTTAGGCGTTTCACAGCCCATCAATGTACTAAAACAAACCCAACACACAGAAGTAAAACACCTCCTAAAAACCGCCTCAGGTTTTGGCGGAAGCAACACAGCATTAGTTATAAAAGTCAATAGTGATTAGATATTTCTAAAATATCATAAGAAATGTTTACAAATCACGTTAGTATATTGGCAAATTATTTGTATCTTTGCAGAAAATTATGAATATTATGGGAACAGATGTTTTAGAAAAGAAAAAAAAGCAAACTACCTTAGATGTAGGTAATAAAAAAATAGGTTTTGCTCTTATAAAAGAAGAAAAAGAAGACGCTCATCAAGAAGAAAACCTAACTACTCTTATAAAAGAAGCCCAAAAAGTGGGAGCCGACCTTTATAAAAAAGGGTTAATTGCTCCTTGTGACCCTATCCGATAAAATGAAAAAGGTAATTTGCGATACGAATGTAATAAGCCGTTATATTCTTAATAGTAGTGCAGAAATAACGATAACCATTGATGAAATGGCCCGCTTTCTATGAGGGTATCGAAAGGGCTAAGCGAATGAAGCTAAAAGCAGTAATAAATAGCATTCCAGTAATTAACATCAACGATGATATTTGTAACGTCGCAATGAAACTTGTTTTCCAAAAACCTCATTCAAAAGTTGCCGACACATTGATAGGAGCTACTGCTATTTATTATGATATGAGTATCTATACCTTGAATAAGAAAGATTTTGAACTCATAGGAGCTCCCTTATATAGTATCACTTAAAATATGAAAACTTGTACGATAGAAAATAATACCATAACCCTCAACGACTCTGTGCTTTTCTCCGATAAAAGTACTTCTTTCGTCGATTTCTCAAAAAAAGCCCTCAAAGCCCTGCAAATGGATTATCCCAAGTTCTTCAAAATGGATAACCTCAGCAAGCTCGCTTTTTTAGCAGCCGAAGTCCTCTTGCGTCCGTTTTCGCAGTCGGAGAAAAATAGCGTTGCCCTTGTATTCGCCAATCGTTCTGCCAGTCTTGATACCGACCTCAAACATCAAGCTACTATCGCGAACCCACACGAATATTACCCCAGTCCCGCTGTGTTTGTTTACACCTTACCCAACATCTGTTTAGGCGAGATAAGCATACGCCACCAGCTGAAAACCGAGAACAGTTTTTTTGTATTCGATAGTTACGAGGAGGCGCAACCCTTTTTAGAGCAATACAGCAACTCGCTTTTAGCGCAAGGCAAAGCCGAAAGTGTACTAATGGCGTGGGTAGAGTTCTTAGAGGGCGATTATAGAGCCATAGCAACTTTAATAGATTAGTAAAAATTGCCAATTAGCAGATTAGAAAATGTGTAGCATCACAAACTTAGCCTAAATTTTAACTTTGGCTAAGTTAATTACAACAACAATCAGTTATTTTTCATCACGTTTATAAAGAATTTATGGATTTATACAAAGAGACTGACCATCTTATCAACATTTTAAAGCAGAAAAGACATACTGAAATAGCAACACAATTATCCGATAGTATAAGATATAGTGCTATAGGAACAGAAATATTAATGAAGATAAAGCATCATTTAAACGAGATTTTAAAAACACCTCAAAACTATGATGAAACCATAGTTTCTTTAGCTAAAAGTATAGAGAACAGAATTACAAATGCTTTATAACCTTCATTGCACAATTTGCTAATTTTCAAATTTGCTCATTTGCTAATTCTTCACTATCTTTGCCCCCTAATAACTTATTTATAATGGACGCACTTATTTTAGAACTCAAGAACAAGATTATTGAAGTACTCAACTTAGAAGAAGTAACCCCTGAGGATATCGATGAAAACGAGCCTCTTTTTGGCACTGGCTTAGCCCTCGACTCTATTGATGCTCTCGAACTTATTGTACTACTCGACAAGAATTACGGTATCCGCTTAGACGACCCTAAAAAAGGAAAAGAAATCTTCCAATCGGTGAAAACAATGGCTGATTACATCACCGCTCACCGCACCAAATAGCGATGCCGAAAAAAATAGTCATCACGGGAATGGGTATTAACTCTTCGATAGGTAACACTGTCGGAGAGCATTTTTATGCCCTTACCCATCGCCAAGCAGGTATCAGCAGGATTGAAAATGTAGAAACCATTCACCGTGACCATATCAAAGTAGGCGAAATCAAACGCACGAACGCTGAGCTTATTACTGCTTTGCGATTACCCGAAGTGAACGCCTATTCACGCACCTCTCTCTTGGGGATTATCGCCTTGCAGGAAGCGATTGCCAATGCTGGTCTTACCCCAAAAGACCTCTCTCACTGCGGACTTATTATGGCATCTACTGTGGGGGGTATGGATATGACCGAAAACTATTTTTTCCGATATGGCGATGATGAACCCCTGCGACGCTATATCACTACTCACAACATAGGCGAAGTAACTCACCAAATCGCCAATTATGTAGGCATAAAAGGCGTTGTAACCAGCGTGAGTACTGCTTGCTCTTCTTCGGCAAATGCCATCATAACGGCTATCAACCTGCTTCGTACTGGCAGAGCCAATTGCCTCATTGCCGGTGGTGCCGATGCCCTCTCTAAATTCACTATCAATGGCTTTAATACCCTGATGATTCTCTCGGATACCGATTGCACTCCTTTCGACCAACATCGCAAGGGCTTAAACTTAGGGGAAGCAGGTGCTTTTTTGGTATTGGAAACCGAAGAAAATGCCCTACAACGCGGGGCTACTATACTAGCAGAAATCAAAGGATGGGGCAATGCCAATGATGCTTATCACCAAACAGCCTCCTCCGCCGATGGTGAAGGTGCGTTTTTAGCAATGCAAAAAGCCCTACAAACAGCAGGATTAACCCCTGCTGATATCGATTATATCAATGCGCACGGCACTGCTACCGTAAACAACGATCTCTCCGAAAGTCGCGCTTTAATGCGTATCTTTGGTGAGCACGTCCCCGATTTTAGTTCTACCAAAGCCTTTACGGGGCATACTTTGGCAGTAGCTTCGGCAGTAGAAGCGGTATTTAGCGTTTTAGCCTTACAATACGGGGTGGTATTCCCTAATCTCAACTTCAGCACTCCAATGGAAGAAGTGCCTATCCGTCCGCAAATCGAACTGAAATACAAACCTATACAGCACGTTCTTTCCAACTCCTTTGGCTTTGGAGGGAACTGCTCTACTTTAATTTTAGGGGATAGAGGATAGGGATTAGGGGATAGACCCCTCGGCTCACTTACTCGGCAATTGCCAACAATCCCGAAGAGGGACAATCCAAAAAAGAAATGGTTATTAGGTTATATGCTAAAATAGTTGCACACTGAAAACAATAAAATATAACTAAATAAAGAAAAGCAATTATTTGGCACAGTGATTGTTTTTAGTTTTCTACCCTATTAAAAAGTTAAACTTTATTAATTATTTGGTTGTTAGATTCTTATTATATAGATTTGTACTCTAATCTTAAAAAATCATATTATGAAACAGGCTCTTAAAAACAACTTGATAGTCGTATCGCTTTACATTTTAGCGGGATTTATCTTCAACGGATACCTACCTTATATGTTGGTTGTATTCTCAACTCTATCGGCGACAGTTTCTTACTTTTTGTTCAGAAGAAAAAGTAAAGAAGAGACACGCAAGGGGTTATTACTTATGCACACTCCTTTTCTGTTAATTTTAATGGTAGCTGCTTTGTTTCTCAACAATATAAGGGTAGTACTTCCTTATTTGCTTTTCGTACCTGCTGTTGTATATTTGGTGTATTGTGCTATATTTTCAGAAAGAAAAGTGCTGTTTTTTGCAGGAATCATAGCCTTATCTGTTATTAGCGTAGCTACCTACAACGAAATTTCAGGGACAAATGAAATATTTGATGTAAGCTACTACTCGAGATTCATTACACAAAAATAAAATTAAGAAAAAACCGATTTTAGTTAATAAATCGGGTTTTTATATTGCTTTTTCACAAAGGGAGGCAGATATAATATCAATCAAAAATTGAAAGATAATAGTCGTTAGTAGCCCCATTTGCCAAAGGAGGACAATCTGGTTATTAGATTAACGTGAGTTCGACGTAAGTAATTGTTTAACAATCAGCAAAATATTTTAAATCTCCCACGAATTTCACGAATTTTCACGAAATTGAGACTGTATAAAAACTCTTTACTTTATATTATCTCACGAATTTTCACCTGACGGTGAATTATTTTGTGAATATATTATGTTACAAAGCTGTAAATCAATATTCTGTTATATCGAACTGACGTTAGATTACAAAACCTAACACCTATCCCCTGACACCTGAAACCTGACACCTGAAAACCTGATTATGTTACAATTATTCTATCATTCTTCATTAGAAGCGGGCACTGATGAGGCGGGGCGCGGCTGTTTGGCGGGTCCTGTAACGGCTGCCGCTGTGATATTGCCCCCCGACTTCAAAAACGACCTCCTCACCGACTCTAAACAACTCACCGAAAAACAGCGCAACCTCTTGCGACCTATCATTGAGAGCGAGGCGGTAGCTTATGCTGTTTGTCACGTACTCCCTGCCGAAATAGACGAGCTGAATATCCTCCGCGCTTCTATCACGGCTATGCACCGCGCTATTGCTCAGCTCTCCCCTACCCCCGAATTTATTGCAGTAGACGGCAATAAGTTTGTACCTTACCAGAAAATTCCTTATGCTTGTGTGGTGAAAGGCGACGGCAAAATACAAACCATCGCAGCGGCTTCGATACTTGCGAAAACCTACCGCGATGCCTATATGGAAGACCTTGCCCAGCAGTTCCCTGAGTACCATTGGCAGCAAAACAAAGGCTATCCCACCCCCGAACACCGCAAAGCTATTGCCGAGTACGGTGCTACTGAGCACCACCGCAAAACGTTTCAGTTACTGCCCGTGGAACAGTTGAGTTTGTTTTAGGGAAGGAACTCATATTAGCAAGGTATTGGACAAGGCCGACTTGTCGGACCGAGCAGACTTGTCTATTATTGTTTAACGAGGAAAAAACAATTGTAAAAACGCTATTATTAATGAAAAGATTGATATTATAAATGCCCAATTTGACGAAGATAAGTACCATATAAACCTTCTTTCTAATAATGCATCTCTACCTTTATCTGTAATATAGTAATAGGTTAAGTTTTTGCCATCACATAGTTTAGTAGATTTTATATAATCATAACTTTTTAAAGAGCTTAAAATAAGATTCAATTTATCAAGATGGATATTTGTTTTTCTATGTAAATCCTGTTCACTCAAAGATTTACCTTCCTCTGTATAATTGGTTCCACTATAACTTTTGTCATTATATTCTTTATTGAGAATTTTTAATATACGATGTTTTTCTCCCATTTTACCTAAATTTAATTTGTTAAACATTCTACTTTATTAGCTTCACCTTTTTTATAAAAGCTAATTCCAATGCAAATATACAAAATAATTGCAAGTTATAAAAAGAAATAATTTTTAGGAGGACAATTATCATGAGAAGAAAAAAATAACACTGAATATTTAACTTACTACTGGAACTAACAATAGCACTCAAATAAAAATCCCTACAAAAGATTACTTTCTTTTGTAGGGATTTTGTTATGTTATTACATTTTATGTATCCAGAATTCGGGGTTGAGGCGGGTAGTGTTTTTATATATAAAGAACTTCATTTCAGTCTTGCCATTGCTATCGGTGAAGATTTTGCCAAGAGGCTCTTTGGCTTTTACCTTATCTCCTTTCTTTACATACACATCAGTGAGATTGTAATAAATAGTGATGTAGTTACCGTGTCGCACCTGCACTACTTTGTTACTTCCTGGTATCGATTGTATGGCTGATACTTCGCCTTCAAACACACAACGGGCTTCTGAACCTTTTTCAGTAGCAATGGTCACCCCATTATTGTAATGTTGCAACTCAGGATATACAGGGTCGTAATACACCCCAAAACCTTGCGATTTGTAGCCCTTTGCCACTGGCCAAATAAGATTACCCTTGTTGGCTTCGAAGCTATCGGCTACTTTACGCGATTCGGGAGTAAGTACAAAAATAATTTCAGTATTGGAACCTGAGGAAGGAGAAGAAGTAGTTTTAGGAGCGTTTTTTCCTCTGTTTAAAGCAGCTAAACGCTCTTTCTCACGTTTATTTGCCTCTATAATAGCTAAACGAATCAGACGCTGTATTTCGCGGTCGATAGCGTTAGCTTGTTTTTGTTTTTCGCGTATCTGTGCTTCATAGTTGCGCTCTGCAGCACGGATATTGGTAGCCAACACTTCCAATTCCTTTTTCTCAGTCTCCAAAGTAGCTTGCTCTTGGCGTTGTTCTTCCAATACTTGGTTTTTAGTATTGCGTTGGGCTACCAAAGTATTGTTGATTGTCTTTATTTTATCAGTCTTTTCTCGTATGAGGCTCACCTGCTCTTTGCGATAGTTGGCATACTGTTTCATATAAGCCAATCGCTTGTAGGCTTGCGAAAAACTTTCAGAAGAGAGCAAGAATAACAATCGGTTTTGTGCCGATTTACTTTTGAACGACTGTTTGATAATCTTAGCGTATTCGCCTTTGTGGTATTCCAATTCTTTTTTGAGGGTACGCAGTTGTTCCTCGTTGTCAGCTATTTCTTTGGAAAGCAAATTCGCCTGTTGCTGATTGATTTGTATTAGGCGTGTGCGCGCTAATATCTTCTCATTAGCAACTTCTATCTGCTGAATGGTAGTTTTGTGTTGCTGACTTTGTTGTTGGCGTAAAGCGGACATCTGCTTGATTTGTTCGAGCAGTGCCTTCTTGCGTTGTTCTAATTCTTTTTGCTTAGTTTGCGCTGTAAGGAGTAGCGGAAAGCAAAGCAAAAGCAGTGTAATTTTTAGTATATTCATAGGTCGTAGCACGACGGACAGTTTAACGTATTTTTAACTTTGCCAAAGGTGCGAGCCGCACAGGCAAGAACTTTGGCAAAGTTTGTGACACATTTGTTACTTGTTTATTGTTATTTCTTTCATTCCCGATGGGATTTTAAAGGGGAAGGACAGTTTTTTATCTAAATCCAATCCTTTGAACTCTAAAGTGATTTGGGTGCTATTCTCTCCCTCGCTGGCAACTATCTTAATGGAGAGAGGTAATAAGAGTTCCCCCACTTGCTGATAGCTGTAAGTTGCTATTGCCTTTTGGTTTGCTCCCAAATGATTTACTTCGGTAACCTCCACACGGTAATTATCAGGTAGGAAACGGTAAATCACTTCTACGGGCGACTCGCCGGTGACTTCAATATTATAGCGGTTGTTGTCCTCAGGGAGGAGCTTGATAAAACCTTCGCTTTTAAAGTTGAGACTGTAAAGCGCATTGCCTAATAATAGGTTCTGTAATTCGTTAAAACCTACATCAATGCCTAACAGTTTGCTGATATAACTAAAATCACCGCTGAAAAAAGAACTGTCTAAACGGTTATAATATTCGGCTTTTTCGGGGGTGATGAGTGCTTTGGCTACTCCCAAAGGAGCGGATATCCATATTGTTTTGTCTTTCTCCATACGGAAAGATAGAGGTAAACTCTGTTCATTCTTACCGTCTTTATAAGTTACTTGCAGGTTAGCGCTAAGTGTTTTAAAAGCAGGAAACGATTTTAGGTGGCGGTTGATAATTTCTTTGGCTTGTTTATCAACGCTTGTTCTACCAGCGGGGGTTGCCACTGCTTGTTTGGTTTTACAGCTCACCAATAGCAAGACTGTAAGGATTAAGATGATTTTTTTCATAATATATTATTTCTCAATGAGACTATTTGCTTAATTACCTCCGGTGCTTCCGAAGCCTCCGGCACCTCTTTCAGTTTGTGAAAGCTCGGTTACAGTTTCAAAAGTGGCTTTCTCATACTTGGCAAATACCATTTGGGCAATACGGTCGCTGTGGGCAATGGTAAAGGGTTCATTGGATAGGTTTACGATAGGTACTTTCACCTCGCCACGATAATCACAATCGATAGTACCTGGGCTATTGATTACTGTAATGCCGTGCTTGATTGCCATACCGCTACGCGGACGCACTTGTGCTTCATAACCTTCGGGTATTTCTAAGAATAAGCCGGTAGGCACCAGGGTGCGCTCTAAGGGTTGTAAGGTGATGTTGCTGTTAGGCAAATTAGCTCTTAGGTCTACGCCTGCGGCTCCTTCGGTTTGATATGAAGGGAGCTCGTTATTTGATAGGTTTTTTATTTTTACTGTCATTTTTTAGTGGGTTTCAACTTTGGCAAAGTTTGCGGTGTTTATTACTAATTACTTGTTGCGCCACAATTCTTGCGGTGTATTTATTCTTGATGTTTTCTTTTATTATTGGGTGCAAAGATACAACGTAATTAGCAAATTAGCAAGTCGTAGCAGGATAAGGGTTAAAAATTAGAGAATTAGGAAATTAGAAAATGAGAAAATGGGGTGTGAGGTTGAGTTAGAGGAATGAGGCTGTGCCTCAGAAATCAAACAAAATTTAAACAAAATCAAGGCTGCGCCTTGTGAGGTAACTTTTTAGAACATCAACTTTGGCAAAGTTTAAAACTTTGCCAAAGTTTGAGATGAAAAAGCGATGTGTTGGAACCATTAGGAGCTTTCGGAAGGAAACGGAAAAGTTCGGAAGAGGAGAAGTAGGATTTTTGATGAAAAAAGGGTGTAAGAAGGGTGGGGGTAGCTTATAGAGAGCTTATAGGAAGCTTATACGAATCTTGGACGATTGGTATAGAAAGGGTATATAAAGAGTTGATTCATAATATGATACAACAGTGTAAAAAATGTTAAAAACAGGGTTTCGAGGCGAAAGAAAAGGGAATCCTCACCCCGTCCCTCTCCCAAGGAGGGGGGGTGTAGTGACGGGGGACGAATGATGAATGACGGAGGTAATAGGGGGAGTGTGGTGGCGGAAAAGGGGAAGAGAAATTAGAGAATTAGCAAATTTGAAAATGAGAAAATGGGGAAGTGTGGGGGCTTAGGGAATAAGCAATAAGGGAATAACATCTCCCTATTCACTTACTTGGCTATCGTGGACAACCTTTCAAAAGCGGAATTAGGGACGGGAGAAGTTGCTTAATGGGGCGGATAGAGGAAGGGGATATTTATAGAATGGACTTTTTGTTATCGGGGGAAGATAGCGCTTAGGGGAGGGTTGCTTGCTGATTATTGAAAAGAATAAGATGTTTAACTTGCAGAAAGACAACAAACCGGCGGAGAAAAGTTACTTTTGTAACTTAATTGTAATAGTAGGTTCTTGTTAGTTCAGAAATAATTATTACTTTTGTCACTTGTAATTTGTTATACAGGATATGCCATTAGCTTTATTCAATTCTATTACTTCGTGGTTTTTAAAACGCCGTATTGACCAAATACAAGAGTTCGTAGAGCACCCACATAAGGTGCAAGAACGTGTGCTTTTGGAGCTTCTCGATGCTGCCAAAGACACTGAACTCGGCAAACTATATAACTTTGCTGAGGTGAAAAACTATGAGCAATTCAGTAGAAATACACCATTAGTTTCTTATGAAGCCTTTGAGCCTTACGTAGAAAGGGCAAGACGAGGGGAGCGGAATGTGTTTTGGCATACGCCGATAAAATGGTTTGCCAAGAGCAGTGGGACTACTAACGCTAAGAGTAAGTTTATTCCGGTAAGTGAGGAGGCACTGCAACTGTGTCATTACAAATCGGGGAAGGATATGCTGTGCTTATACCTAAATAACAATGAGGATTCGAATCTGTTTAAAGGCAAGAGTTTGCGACTGGGGGGGAGCAAGCAACTGTATGAACAAAACGGTACTTATTTTGGGGATTTATCGGCGATTTTGATTGAAAACCTGCCTTTTTGGGCAGAATGGAGTTGTACCCCCAGCAACAAAGTATCGCTGATGAGTGAATGGGAGAGTAAGTTACAAGCGATTATCAAAGAGGCGAAAACAGAGAATGTGACTAGTATTGCGGGGGTTCCTTCCTGGATGTTAGTGCTTTTAAATCGGATTTTAGAAGAAACCCAAAAGGAACATCTTTTGGAGTTGTGGCCAAACTTAGAAGTATACTTTCACGGGGGGGTGAGCTTTATACCGTATCGCGAACAGTATAGGCATATTATTCCTTCGGATAGTTTTCGTTATTACGAAATATACAACGCTTCCGAAGGGTTCTTTGCAATTCAAGACCGCAACAATTCGGACGAGATGTTGCTAATGCTCGACTACGGGATTTTCTATGAGTTTATACCGATGGAGACTTTTGGTACTGCGGGACAAAAGGCAATTCCGCTGAGTGAGGTGGAAATAGGGAAGAACTATGCGATGGTGATTACTACCAATGCCGGTTTGTGGCGCTATATGATAGGAGATACGGTAAGGTTTACTTCGGTAGTGCCTTATCGGATTAAGATTACGGGTCGTACCAAGCACTTTATTAATGTATTTGGAGAAGAGCTCATCGTAGAGAATGCGGAACGCGCGTTAGAAAAGGCTTGTGAGCAGACTAATAGTCACTTGATAGACTACACGGTAGCGCCTATATTTATGCAAGACAAGCTGAAAGGCGGGCACGAATGGGTAATAGAGTTTGATGCCCCTCCTGAGAGTTTGGAGCAATTTACCGAGATATTAGACCGCGAACTGCAAAAACTCAACTCGGATTACGAAGCTAAACGCTACAACAATATGACGCTGAATATGCCCAAAGTGCACAAGGCTCGCACGGGGCTTTTTCACGACTGGCTCAAACACAAGGATAAGCTTGGCGGGCAAAACAAAGTACCTCGACTCTCGAACAGTAGGGAGTACGTGGAGGAGTTATTAAATTTATAATGAAATTAAAAGTAGAAAGGCTACTCTATTGGGTAGCCTTTCTTATTTGCTATAACTTTAAATTATCTTCTTCTTTTGCGAATAAAGATGATGAGACCGACGAAAGCGAGGAGCACTATTCCGCCTATCCAAAGGGCGCTGAGTGATACTTTTTCTTGAGGACTTCCGGCAGTGGTTTCTTCTTTTTTGAGGACTTTAGCATCTTGGGTATTGGCTTGTGCCTGACTGCCTTGGTGCGATTGAGTGAGCTGTTGCTGATACGCTTGGGCATTGGCAGGAGAAGCCTTTTTGCTGATATAATCCTGCAACTTCTTATTTTCGGAAGAGAAATGAGAAGAGCTTACACCGAATTGCTTAGTAAGGTCGGTATGGATATCGGCAAGTTTACTGATTTGGGCATCGGAGGCTTTCCACATACCTTTGCGGGTAGCTTCGAGCATTACAGCAGTTACCTCTTGCAAGGCTGCTACGTTCTCTTTCTTTATAAAATCGGTGATGCCCAGGTGATGTTTATCTTCTATATAAGTGTTATATACCTCATTCCACATTGCATCGTCGATGAGTTCGGGGCGAGTAGCTTCCCAACCGTGCATATTAGTAACGATTTCGGCTATTTGCCCGGCACTTGAAGCCTTACCCTTCATCATTTCTTTGATGTATTTAGGATTGAATATTGTACTGCGAGCTTCGACCCCTACGGCTTCTTTGAGTTCTTGCACGTGCATATTCTTATGGTTGCGATAATCGGCGAGGTAGGCATCGGGGTCTTTGCCGTTTACTTCTTTGATAGCAGCATTCATACCCCCCATAAACTCGTAGACGTGGTCGAGGCTAAGCGCTCCCCAAGTGTTGTTTTGGCGAGGCTGAATGAGCACATCGGCGTTCTTGATAGCGGCGCGGAACATACCTTCTTGGAATTTGCTCCAATTGTCTTTACTGCCGTAGAAAGCGCCCATATTATGCATATAAACCTCAGCGATATCCTTTTGAGTTTCCCATTTATCGCCGGAATTAATCAACTCCTTAGTGCCTGTATCATAACGACCTTGCAAGCCACCAAAGATACGTTCGGTAGAAAGTTCGCGGGCTTCTTTGGGCGACACTCCGGCTTCTACCAATTGTTTTTCGATATCTACACTACCTGCGCTCACTTCATTGGCATACGCTTCTTCGGGAAGAGCTGATACCATTTGAATGGCTTTGGTAAGCAAGAACAAACGAGAAGCTGCTAAATCGCGGAACTGACCTGAGGTTTGAATCACCACATCGATACGAGGGCGACCCAACTCTTCAGAAGGAATGACGCGCACATCGCCTACACGACCAAAGCTATCCCATACGGGTTCAACACCTAACATATACAGGGCTTGGGCGATAGAAACGCCTTCGGTTTCTATAAATTCAGAACTCCAAAAGGTATAGGCTATCTTCTTGGGATATTCGTGGTGTTTGGTTTGGTATTCACTAATTACATTTTGGGCTAAAGCTACGCCTCTATCCCACGCGAGTTTAGACGGTGTACTTTCGGCATTCACCCCATAGAGGTTGTGACCGGTAGGTACGCCTTTAGGATTGGCTACTGCATCACCTCCTGAGGAAGGAGGGGTGTAACCACCATTTAGAGCATTGAAGAAAGCCTTTTCTTCTAAACGCGGACTGTTTTGCAAGGCGTCTTTATAGAGGGCTACATTGGTAATGGTTCTTTCGATATCTACCAAGGCACGTGCATAATCTATCTTAGCTTTTTGAGCGTTGAGAGCAGCCAGCTCTTCCTTAGTAAGAGGCTTGCGGTCTTCTTTTTTGGCTGGAGCTTTGATTTTGGTAGGACGACCTACGGCATCAGGTTTCTTAGCAGTAGCCGAAGCTGTGGCTGTTGTGTGAGTAGCAGTAGTGGTTGCTGAAGCCGTCGCTTGTTTTTTCATCTGCTGTTGTAAGAAATAAGGCATACCACTTCCTTCTTCTTTAGCCATTGTAGCTTTGGCTTTTTGCAAATCGTCAGCAGAGATATGAGCATAGTTGCAAATCAGTTCAGTAGTAATGGGTTTGCCTGCGAGTATTTGGTTTACTAAGCTCTTAGCAGGGTTTAGATAATGAGTTGTGAAAAAGGCTTTGCGTTTAAGGTCGGCTTCGGTGACTTTACCGAGGTACTTATCTAAGGTAGCCAAACTGTACGCAATAGGGTCGGCACTCATAGCCAAGACGGTAGAATTAATTTTATCAGGAGTATAAGGGACTCCCATTACGTAGTATTCGCCATTAATCTTTTCGGTGGCAATCTCTTCGGCGAAGTTAGCAAGACGGTCGATTTCGGCTTCGGTATACGGTTTGGAGAGGATACTATCCAAACGCAAATCACGATGTAAGCCCATTGCTACGGCTAACTTTTTGATGTGTAACCCAATGGTTTGTTTATCGATAGGGTTCTTTGCTTTCTGATAAGAAAGAATGGTGTTCTCTAAATTATTAAAGGTATTGCGCATATCGCTTTCGGTGAAAGCAGGGGTAAGATAAGACACAATACTGCCGTACGAACGGCGTTTTGCCATCATCGCTTCGCCTATATTTCCGATAGTATAATAGTAGAAATGAGGTACGGTACCCACACAGATATCTGCCCAATCGTAATCGGAGAGGGCTACTTGTTTATTAGGGGTGAACTCCAATGAGCCGTGCGTACCGAAGTGAATGAGCGCATCGGCTTTTAAGCCATTTTGTATCCAAAGATAAGCCCCCATATAGGCATAAGGTGGGATTTCTTTTACACCGTGCAACACTTTAAAATCATCATCAGTACTAATCGCGGCAGGAGGTTGAGGCAGAATGGTGATATTACCGAAAGTGAGTTGGGCTACTGCCAGATAATTTTTACCGTCCTTAGAAGTATTGAGGTAAGTGCCCGGTACAGCGCCGTTCTTTTCGATTACTTGCTTATAGAGTTTTTCGGGTAAAGTTTTTTTGAGCCAAGCATCTAATTCGTGAGCTTCTACCAAAGCAGGAGCACCTGTACTGATGAACTTTTCGATATCGCCTTTGGCATTGGCTCTATAAGTATCGGCGTGCGTGAGCAGTAGCTGGTTGAATTCGGCTTGTGTAGCGGGAAGCGTTCCTACGTTATAACCTTCGTTTTTGAGTTGATGTAAAAAGCGGAATAGTGAAGGTTCGACCTCCAACCCTTGAGCGGCAGCAGGTGTAAGCCCCACACCTTTAAAGTAAACAATCGCCAACTTCTTGTCGGCATTAGGTTTACGTTTTAAATAGGTGAAGTTATGAATGATTTTGGCAAACTTCCGGGCGCGGTTCTCGATAGTGTTGAGGAAGTAATAACCTTGTTTGTTTTGTTCTTGGGCGATGACTACATAAGGATAGAGCGCCCCGTCTAACTCGGGCATTACAATGGTTTGCCCCATAAAGCCGCCCGACATACCCATAGGGTCTTTTTCCCAATCGTCTTTCATTGCTAAGACCGATAGTCCCGTGAAGAGGGGTACGTTGTGCTCCTTAGCCCAATTGATAAACAGTTCGGGTTGCCCCATCATCATTTGTCCGTGAGGAAAATAGACAATAGCATCGGGATTGATTTCGGTAAGGAAGTCGATGCGTTTTTCTTGAGCGGTGAAAGGATAGACGTTCATACCCTCGTTCTGCAAGGCGTTTATTACCCCATTGAGGTGTTCTTTATTTCCGCCAAAAGGCTCGTGTAAGCCTGCTACTATGGCGATGTGAGGAGCGCCTTCTTTATAGAAATTATTCTTCTGAATATACTCTTGATATTCTTTAAGAGAGCTGAAAGAGCGCTCGTCGTCTAAATGAAAATAGACGTTTTCTTTGCGTTCGATAGGCGGTGCGGGTTCGGTAGCAAACCATTTCTTGTCGATATATTTGCGGACATAACGAACGAGGTTTTGGTAGTTTGCCTTATTGCCACTCATCAGATAGTCGCCTACGTGTTTGAGTTCGGTTTCGTTGAGGCTACTGATATCGTTATCGGGATTGGTAACAGCGAAACTGTGAAAAGGCACGCGGTTAGCAGCATCGATGAGCTGATTGCGCTGTTCGTCGCTAATTTTGAGTCCCATTGCCCATACGAGGACGAAGTCGTAGTTTTTGAGTTTATCGAGTTGGTCGAGAGGGACTTCTTCGATTTTGATAAACTTATCGGAATTAGAAAGGGCGATATTGGACGCCTGATAGCTGATGAAGTTCACCAATGCGATACGGGTGGGGGCGATGTATTTTCGCCATACGAAATAACCTGCTATTACTATAAGGAGCAGGGCAATGATGGATAGAATCTTTTTTTTCATCTTATTGCTGTGGGTCGTAGCACGACAACAGATTGTTTTATAAATTAGACAAAAAGGTTTGATGTGAACAGGTGAGGCTGTGCCTCAGAAATTAAGCAAAATCAAGGTAATGCTTTGTAAAATGTTTGTTTTTAACGTGAGTTCGATGTAAGAAAAGTGTAGCTTAGGCTACAGAAATCTTACCAATCTTTAAAAAAATCGAGTAAATGAACAGCTTCACTGTTTTTAAGTCTCGCACAAATTACACGAATAGTCTTTCAATTGACAATTGTGATGTGTACCGATGGGCAATTTAATTGATAGATTTGTGGATTGCCTTTGTATTAGGTTAACATTAATGTAATGAAAACTTGGGTGCAAAGATAAGAAAATTATTTTGAATAATAATAAATAGTGAAAAAAAGGTGCGAGCCGCACGGGCAGTCGTAGCACGACAGGCAGCCGTAGCACGGCAGGCGGGGGGAAATTAGCAGATTAGCAAATTTGAAAATTAGCAAATGTGGAGGGTTGGAAGATTCGGAAGAAAACGGAGATTTCCAAAAGGAGGTTGGGAGGATTTTTGGTGAAAAAAGGCTATGAGGAGGGTGGGGGTAGCTTATAGAGAGCTTATAGGAAGCTTATACGAATCTTCGACGATTGGTATAGAAAGGGTATGTAAGCAGTTGATTAATAGTATAATACAACGATGCAAAAAACGGTAAAAACGGGGTTTCGAGGCGAAAGAAAGAGGAAGAGGCACTAGGCCTTAGGGCATAGGCACTAGGAGGGAGTGTGACGAAAAAGCGGAGGAAACCTCCCCCTAGCCCCCTCAATGAGGGGGAACTGTGACGAGTCATTTATTCGGTAAGCCCCCGAACCCCCGAAGGGGGACAAGCTGGGAAAGGTGACAAACTCCCCTTTCTCACATACTCCGCTCTCGCAGGGCACATACCCAGCTGTCGCTGGCTACCTTCAAAAGGGGAATGTTGGGACGGAAAAGGGGGAATTGTGGTGACCAAAGAGGAGTTGTAAAAGGTTCTAGAGAGGTTAGGAGGAACCAAATGGGCACGAGCTACAAGCTCGCGCCAGCGATAGGACAGCGAAAAGAAAGGGAGGTGTGTGGTGATGGAAAATGTAGTCAAACCGAAGTTGGGGTATAATAAAAAAGCACTTACAAACGTTTGTAAGTGCTTTTGTTTTGAGGGTGGTCCCAGTTGGGCTCGAACCAACGACCCTCTGATTATGAGTCAGATGCTCTAACCAGCTGAGCTATGAGACCTGTCTGTTTTTAATTAAGACGGTGCAAAAGTAGTATTTAAAAATGAATTGACCAAATTTATAGGGATTTTTTTCGAGAAAAAGGGTAAAAATAAGTGGTGAAGGCTTTGGCTATTTGAAGAGAATGTTTTACTTTTGCGCTGTAAAAACAATTCATTACATTGGTAAAACTGAATTATGAAAAGAGTTATTACTTCGCTATTCGTAGCTTTTATTACGCTTTCGGCGTTAGCTCAAGACCGTAAACTGACGGTTGCCGAAGCGGTTTTTCACGCGGTACAAGACCCTTCTTCTGAAATGGGATACCGCTTGCTCTCTCCTGAAACTTTGGATAATTTGCAGTGGATTGAGGGCACTGACCTGTATCTGTACAGCAAAGGTGATACGTATGAGATTTTCAACCCCAAAGGTGAAAAAGTGGGCGCTATTGGCAGTGAGCTCACAATGGGGTTTGAGTGGTTGCAAAGCTACTTGCGAAGCAGTGGTTCGTTACCTCCTATCACCTATATCGGTAAAGAGGAAATGGTTTTAAAAGTGGATAATACTTATTACCGTTACAATTACGAGCGCAAGAATGTGCTCAGTAGTATCACGCTACCCCAAGGGGCTGAAAACGCTGAATACAATCCTCTTACAAAATCGGTGGCATATACCTTAGATAATAATTTGTATTTGGCTACTGAAAAGAATGAAAAACAAGCGGTTACTGCTTTTACTGATGCGAATATTGTAGCGGGTAAATCGATTCACCGCAACGAATTTGGCATTCATAAAGGTATATTCTTTTCGCCTAAGGGCAATTATTTAGCTTTCTATCAGAAAGATGAAAGCAAGGTGGCTGATTACCCTTTGGTGGATATTACCACTACTCCTGCTACCTTAAAAGCGATTAAATACCCGATGGCAGGTCAGCCCAGCGAGCAGGCAGCAGTAGGGATTTACGATTTCCAAAGCGGGAAGGTTTCTTATTTAGACATCAACACTACCGATGAGCACTTTCTCACGAATTTGGCTTGGAGCCCTGATGAGCGATATATCCTTTTGGCGGAAATAAACAGAGCGCAGAACCACTTTGCCTTAAACCGTTACGACGCACGTACGGGCAAAAAGGTAAATACAATTTTTGAAGAGCGCAACGCTAAATGGGTAGAGCCCGAAAAGCCAGCTGTGTTCTTGCCTAATAACGCAAATGAGTTTTTATGGCTAAGCGAGCGCGATGGTTTTACAAATGTATACCATTATAATGTGAACGGTAAGCTCATTAAGCAAGTTAGCAATTTCCGTTGGGTAGTGCAAGATATTTTAGGTTTCGACGCACAAGGGAAATACGTATTTATCACCGGTACAGGTGCTGACCCACGTGAGCAACATTGCTTTAAGATAGAGCTCAAAAACCCTAAAAAGGTGAGTGCTCTTACTCCCGAAGCAGGAACTCATAACGTACAGCTGAGCAGTGACGGGAAATATCTTTTGGATAGCTATAGCAGTATCAGCGTTCCACAAAATATAGACCTTGTAAATACAGATAAAGGCAGTAGACAGCGTTTGCTTACGGCTAAGAATCCGCTGGAAGGTATTGCAGTAGGCACCACTGAGTTTGTAACGCTGAAAGCCGAAGACGGTACGCCTCTTTACGGTAAATTGCACAAACCTAAGACTTTTGACCCTAACAAAAAGTACCCTGTGCTGATTTATGTATATGGAGGACCACACGCTCAACAGGTGAAAAACGAATGGTTGGCAGATACTTACTTGTGGTTACACGCTTTTGTAGAAAACGAACAGTATATTGTGTTTACCTTAGACAACCGCGGTAGTGAAAACAGAGGTTTTGCTTTTGAGAGCGTAATCCACCGTCGTTTGGGAGAAATAGAGGTAAAAGACCAGCTTAAAGGGGTGGATTATTTGAAGTGTCTGCCTTATGTAGATGGGAATAGGATAGCAGTACACGGCTGGAGTTTTGGAGGATTTATGGCTTCGAGCTTGCTCACTCGTCACCCTGAAATATTCAGAACTGCTGTGGCAGGAGGGGCTGTAACCGATTGGAAGTATTACGAAGTGATGTATGGCGAGCGCTATATGGACACCCCACAGGAAAACCCAGAGGGTTACGAGAATAGCCGAGTGGGCAAATACCTTACGAACTTGAAGCGTCCACTACTATTTATTCACGGCAGTGTAGACGATGTAGTAGTGCCTCAGCACCTGATGAGTATTACACGTGAGTCTATCAAGAAAAACGACTTTATAGAGTTATTTATCTACCCGATGCACGCACACGGTGTACGGGGTACTGACCATATCAATCTTACAGAAAGAATTATTGATTATGTGAAGAAACACAATCAGTAGTTATCAGAGGATAAGCGAAGGGCTGTCGGCAATGCCGACAGCCCTTCGCTGTTTTTTTTATGCTCTTTAAGAGTTGGCTATAAGTCTTTCCAACGCCATTCCTCTTGAACCTTTGATGAGTATTAGGCTGTCTTGAAAAGAAAGCTTCTTAAAGACTTCTCGGAATTCCTCAAAGGTTTCATACTGCGGATAAGGCGCTTTAGTTTGTTTAAAATTCTTTCCGATGAGGTATACCCCTGCCCATTGGTGCTCTTTGAGTTTATCGACAATGCTTTGATGCTCCTGAGTAGCGTAATCGCCAAGCTCAAACATATCGCCGAGAATAAGCACTTTATTAGGGAAGCTGTTCATAGAAAGAAGATTGTCGATAGCAGCAGTCATACTGCTAGGATTGGCATTATAGGCGTCGAGCAAAACTGTATTACTACCCCATTGCAATAGCTGACTGCGATTGTTTTGAGGAATATAGCTCTCTATGCCTTTCTGAATAGCCTTTGTAGAGAGTTTGAAGTAACGCCCAAAAGCCACCGAAGCAGCAATATTAGTGAAGTTATAGCTTCCTACCAGATGAGAAGTTGCGACAGTGGGAGTATCAGTAAAGCCCTCTATATTGGCAGGGAATCCTTCTGTGGTGGTTTGTAGGGACGAGTCAGCAAACTGTATTTTCACGGGTTGAGTGCTGAGACATTGCGCAGAGACGTTTACCCCTTCGCCTACTCCAAAACTGTACACATTGTTATAGTTTTCCAAAAGTGCTTCGGTGATAGGATTATCGGCATTGGCAATAATGGTTTTATGGTGTGTTTTGAGGTAATCATAGAGCTCGCCTTTGGTTTTTATGACGCCTTCAAAAGAACCAAAGCCTTCTAAATGCGCTTTACCAATACTGGTAATATAGCCGTAGTCGGGTTCAGCAATAGAACATAAGAAGGCAATTTCACCGGGGTGATTGGCACCCATCTCCACAATAGCAATATCCGTTTCTGGTTTAATTGTGAGCAAAGTGAGAGGTACTCCTATATTGTTGTTTAGGTTGCCTTGTGTAGCTACTATGTTCAGTTGTTGTGATAATACCGACTTGATAAGCTCCTTTGTGGTGGTTTTTCCATTGCTACCGGTAATACCAATAACGAGTGTTTTTAGCTTCCTGCGGTGATAGGTAGCGAGCTGTTGGAGTGTAGTGAGGACATCGTCTACCAAAAGTGTTTTATCGGCGATGTGATAAGCAGGGTCATCAATAACTGCATAGCAGGCTCCTTTGGCAAGAGCTTCTTGAGCAAAGGTGTTGCCGTTAAACGAAGCTCCTTTTAAGGCAAAGTAAATACTATTAGGTGTTATATTGCGGGTATCAGTACTTACGCCCGCTGAATTTATATATCTTTGATAAAGCTCTTCTATCATAAACTATTAGTTCTTTTATAATGCAAAACTACAGCGTTTTTTTGAGTTAAACAAATTGTTTCTCTTACTTTCTGTAAAAAAAGAAAAGAGCCCTCTTGAAAAGTTCAAGAAGACTCTTTGCCTATGAAATATTTTATGGTTTTTATCCTTTAGGAGTTTTATGGTTCTTTTTAGCTTTTGAACCTACACGGCTCATAGCGTTGCGGAACCCTATATAATCAGTAGCGATGTACTGAGGTAAGAAACGACGTTGTGCTGGGTCAAGCCAATAAGCACGGTCTCTCCAAGAACCTCCTTTGTATACGCGTACTTCGTCGTCGATAAGTGAAGTACGGTCGTTAGAAGTATCATAGCCCTTACCGCTGATATCGCTACCTGGTCTTTTAGGACGAGGAGCATTGTACATTGAGTTTGTATACTCTGAACCTTCTGCCATCAAGTCATTTTGGTTACGATAGTTGCGTGTAGATGATTTATCACCATCGTGATAACTACGGTTATCGGAGTGTGTAAAGTTATAACGCAAATAGGTTTCGTTTGAGTCGATAGGAACAGTAGCAAGGTTACCTGGCAAATTACGAGCGATAATTTTACCGTTCATCAAAGTGTCATACTTCACATTCTCAGGAGTTACTACTATCTGTTTTCCGTCTTCACCAATAGCGTGTTTCATATACACGTTACCGCGGTAATAGTTGAAATCTGTTATTTCATCATCAACAATAGGACGATAAACATCAGCTACCCACTCGGCTACGTTACCTGCCATATCATATAAACCAAAGTCATTAGGTGGGTAAGTTTTAACTGCTACAGTAATATCACCTTTATCATCTGACCAACCTGCCAATCCGCCGTAGTCACCTTTACCTTGTTTAAAGTTAGCTAAGAGGTCTCCTCGAGTTCTGCGTTTGGTAGAACGAGTGTATTGGCTATCCCAAGGGTATTTCTTTCTACCTTGCAATGAGTTATATTCACGAATACCACCCAAAGATTTAGCAGCATATTCCCACTCTACTTCAGAAGGCAAACGATACTCAGGCAATAAAATACCGCTAGTTTGTTTAGCATAAGTTGCTTCTCCTTCTTTATTAGTTTTCTTACCTCCCATTTCACCAGCTATCTTACCTCCGTAAGTTTGTGATGGGGCGTTTAGGTAAGTATCGGTACTAAATGTGCTAGTAGCATCTACTTGGTAACGAGCATCTTTTGCAAGATAACCATCACGTTCCAAGATTGCCTCGTTCACACGGTCAGTACGCCAAGAACTAAACTGTACTGCTTGCACCCAGTTTACCCCTACTACAGGATACTCAGCATAAGCAGGGTGACGCAAGTAATTGCTAACCATTGCTTCATTAGCACTTAGAGGGCTTCTCCATACTAAGGTATCAGGAAGGGCACCTATATATATATTTCTATATTGCTCTTCATCTGGTGGGAACACACGTTTTAACCAATCGAGGTATTCCATATACATCTTGTTGGTTACCTCTGTTTCGTCCATATAAAAAGACTGTACGTGTTGTTGGGTAGGTGTGTTATTCCAGTCGTGCATTATGTCGTCTTCCACCTGCCCCATAGTGAAGGTACCTCCCTCAATGAGCACAAGACCAGGACCTGTCTCTTGGTCTTTAAAATCTGTATTGTATTGAAAACCACCTTCTTTCGCGTTGATTTTCCAACCTGTCGCACTCGATGTGTTCTTATCAGTCTTCTTGCCACAACCTGCGAGCAACAATCCTGCTAAGGCCATATAAACAGGTACTTTTAATAAATTTCTTTTCATAGTAAAAACACTTGTTAGCATAAAAATTCGGGCGCAAGATACTACTTTTTTTTAATGTAGTATCATCTTTTCTCAATTTTAACTATATATTAATATTCTATTTTTTGTGTATTTTTTATATATGTTTGATTTATAGTTTTATACACTCTATTTCCTCCTTCTCTTGTTTCTCATATTTCCTCTTCTCCCATCCTATTTTTTAACAATTCTTTAAGTATTTTGTTTATAACATTTGGTTCTTATCAGCTAAAAAAACCAATAACAACGACAAAAAGAAGGCTATAATAGGCGCTATCATCCACATCGCAAAGAATCGCTTTACTTGAGTCTTGCGAAAAATATTCTTATGTCCCATCTTCGCTACGCCTATTCCTAAGATAGCTGCTACATTCACTTGTACCAATGAGGTGGGTATTCCTTTTACAATCGAAGCCAGTAACAACAAGCTCCCCGATATAAATGCGATAATCACCGCTTCAAACTTCCCAAAAAGTATTATTTCCTTCCCTGTATTCTTCAGTATCTTATGTCCAAAAAGCGAAGCACCAATGCCAAAACACGGTGCTACCACCAAGGTAGCCAACATCAAGATAACAATATGGTCGCTCTCGCGAATGTGTAACTCATTAATCGTCATTGTATACAAAGGTCCCGTCGCATTAGCTACGTTGTTAGAGCCTATCGCAAACGATACATACAAAGCCATTATCACCAACGCCACATCCCAAATACGCTTCTTGTTCTCATTCTGCGCCCGCTGTATCGTCAGCCCTCGCCTGCGCATCGGCTGGTAAATGTATTTCCCTGCAAAATAACTCAGAAAATAAGCAATCACAGGCAATATAAACCACGCAGGTATAATCTCCAAAAAGAGCTTATTCGTGTCTAACTTCTCAAAATACAACGCTGGTGCCGCTAAGGCTAATACTGCTGCCTGACTGGTAGACTGCGGTATCCCGGAAATGTTCGAAATAAGCATCGTTACCGCTATCGAAAATAAGGCTATCGATACCACCGTAAAATCCAAATACTCCGAGGGTAATATGCCACTCCCCATTGTACCTGCCGTTTTCTTCCCTGCCAAAAACGCTCCTACAAACACCATTATCCCAAATAACCCCGGGATAACAGTCTTTCTAATCACATTAGCGCCATAGCTTGCCGAGAATGCAGGAGCCGTACCACTACCTCCCATCGTAATGGCTACTGCCATTGCAATGAGAAACGGAATAAGTAATTGGCTGTATATGGGTGTCATTCTTTATATCAGTTTTTCTCCGCAAAAGTATAAAATCTTTTTTAAATAACAATACTTTTTCTGCAAAAAAAAAGCCCGATATTACTATCGGACTTTTCCATTAACCAACCAAAACTTTAAATTATGAAAACTATTATTTGAAGTTTTACAATGAGCTACCACCCTCATTGCGTCGGCAAAGGTACGGCGTTTTTTTTAACTAACAAAATAATTCCAGAGTTTAACAAAACTTTAACGTATCTATAATGTCTTTATCACTGATTATCAGCGTTTAGTATCTTTCTTTTATTTCTTCTCCAATTTATTTATCTCCGCAAGTTCTGCCTCTGTAAGTTTCCTAAATGTATACTCATACGTTCCTTTATTATCGTCATCATCTTTATCTATAAATGAAATAACAAGCCTATTTCCTCTTACAAAAAAGTTCTCAGGAGTATCGTCTTTTTTAGTAATCGTACCATTAGAAGCAGTATAAGGCACCGCTCTGCCTTTTTCAAACTCGCAACGATTAGTATTACTATTGAAGCCAAAGTCATAATTAGTTACTGTATTGGCGGTATAAATATCTACTTGTTTATCTTCACAGGGTTCTTTTTCGATAGGTTGTCCATTAAAGGTAGCTTTTTCTATCTGCCACGCCCCTATGAGTGCTTTGGGGTCGGTAGTTTTTTCAGGAACTTTATACTCCATCGCTCTAAGGGCTGTCAATTCTTTTTTGCTGATTTTCTTATAGGTATATGAAAAAGAACGCATTTTTCCTTGTTCATCTAATCCAGTTCCGTTTATCTCAAATTTAGTTTCAGTCACAGTAAAAGTAACTGTCTTACCTTCACGTGTAATAGTTGTCCCCGATATAGTATAGGGTTTTATTTCTTGTTTTTTATAGGTACAATTATATTCGTCATACTTTCTAAAGATAAGCTCTTCTACCGTGCTTTCAGTAAAAATAACAGCATCTTTTAAAGAGCACTCCGAAAGCTCTAACTTCTCACCATCAAGAGTTGCCGATTCCATTTGCCACGCCCCTATCAGTTGTTTTTTGTAATCAGGAGCTTTATACTCCATCGCTCTAAGAGCTGTCAATTCTTTTTCGGTAATTCTTTTATAGGTAGTGGTAGAAGGCTTTTTGTTTCCTTGTACATCTGTATAGACTCCCTCTATCACAAGTTTACCCTCAGTAATGGTAAAAGTGGTGGTACCATCTTTGGTTGTAAAGGTGTTTCCCGAAAGAGTGTAAGTCAAAAGGTCTTGTTTCTCATAGGAGCAATTACCATTTCTCTTCTTAAACGAAAGACGTTCCATTGTCTTTTCAGTAAAAACAATCGTTTCTTTTAGTGTACATTCTGAAACCGCCTTCGGTTTCCCGTCTATGGTAGACGATTCCATTTGCCACGCTCCTATCAGTTCGGCAGTTTTCTGTGGAGGCTCAGGCGTTTTATCATCTTTGCTTCCGCAAGACGAAATCATTGTGGCAAGGGCAACAAATGCCCCAAATAAAAATTTCTTCATATGTGTTAGTATTTTTAGTTTGAGGGCGCAAAAGTACAAAATTATTTTATCTTCACCAAAAAATCGTCATAACACCCCACACTACCCCATTTTCTCATTTCCCAATTTGCTAATTCTCTAATTATCTCTTCTCCTTTCCGTCCCCACATTCCCCCCCTTTCCGTCGCTACATTCCCCCTCTCCTTGGGAGAGGGACGGGGTGAGGATTCCTCTTTCTTTCGCCTCGAAACCCTGTTTTTACCGTTTTTTGCATCGTTGTATTATATTATGAGTCAATTATTTATATACCCTTCCTATACCAATCGTCCAAGATTCGTATAAGCTTCCTATAAGCTCTCTATAAGCTACCCCCACTCTCCTTACACCCTTTTTTCACCAAAATCTCTCCCAACCTCCTTTTGGAAATCTCCGTTTCCTTCCGAATCCTCCAACCCTCCACATTTGCTAATTTCCTCATTTCCAAATTTTCTAATTTCCCTCTCTTGTGCGGCTCGCACCTTTGGCAAAGTTGATTAGTGGTATTATTGGTATTATTGGCATTTCTGGCATTTCTGGCGTTTATCCCATTTCCTCATTTTCCGCTCATCGCTTTTGCGTCGCCATTCCTACTGCCTATGGTCTAAGGTCTCAAACCTAAAAATCTAAAATAATTTTGTCAATTCAATAAAAGATTGTAATTTTGCTTGTCTAAAAATATATTTTGATAATACAAACGCTTATATGACCATTACCTTAGCCTCACTGAAAATAGGACAAACCGCTGTCATTGCAGGATTTACCCCTGAAAGCCGACAAGAAGTAAGGCAACGATTGCTCGACTTAGGTTTCGTACGCGGGTCAAAAATCAAGATAGAGAACGTCAGTCCCTTATCCGACCCCGTTGCGTATAGCATTCACAACACCCAAATCGCCCTCCGCAAAACTGATGCCCTCTGTGTGCTGATTCAGGTGGCAGAGGATAGGGGTTAGGTGTCAGGAGTGCTACACTTTCCCAAAGTTTTTGCCTGTGCGGCTCGCACCTTTGGCAAAGTTGATAATCCTTGTAAATAAGAAAAAATAAATATAAACAAATCAAACAAACGTTCGGCTTTATACTACAACTATGAAAAACACTTGCGATACTTGTGCCCTCAACCCCTCCGCTTCCCTAAAACCCTTAGGCGAAGAGGCAGGCACTTATAACTATACCATTGCCCTCGCAGGGAATCCTAATACCGGCAAAAGCACCGTCTTCAACGCTCTTACCGGCTTGCGCCAACACACCGGCAACTGGCCTGGTAAAACCGTAACACGTGCCGAAGGCAGTTTCTCATTCCATAAGGAACGATACCGCATCATCGACCTACCTGGCACCTACTCTCTGCTTTCTACTTCCGAAGACGAAGAAGTAGCACGCGACTTTATTCTCTTTGGCAAACCCGATGTAACAGTCATCGTAGTAGATGCAAGTCGTTTAGAACGCAACCTCAGCTTGGCACTTCAAATACTCGAAATCACCGATAAAGCAGTGCTTTGTCTCAACCTGATGGACGAGGCGCGCCGGCATCACATCAATATCGATACGCGCACCCTTTCACGCGATTTGGGCATTCCCGTAGTGGCAACATCTGCACGTACCAAAGAAGGTATCGCCGATTTGCTCTTTGCTATCGAAGAAGTGGTAAGTGGTAAATTCCAAACGAAGAAACAAACCTTTATCGACCTTCCTAAGCAAAATGCCGAAGCCATTGCTGAGTTACAGAAGGCACTTTCTGAACTAAATCCCGATTTACCGAATACACGTTGGCTCTCAATGCGACTCATCGAAGGTGATGAGAGCGTACAAAAAGGTATAGAAGAAGGAGCTTTTTCTGCTGAAAATAATCCCGAAAGGCAGGCGCGTATCTTGCGTATTGCCGAAGAATATCATCATCTCTTAGGCGATACGTACCGCAACGATTTGGTAGAAGCAATCTACGCCCAAGCTACTGCCCTTACCAATGCCTCCGTCAGTACCGATTTTACTGCGCGCTCTTTCCGTATCGACCGCGCAATAGATAAAATCGTAACACATAAAATTTGGGGTTTCCCTATTATGTTTCTGCTCTTGGCAGGTGTGCTGTGGATTACCATTATCGGGGCTAACTACCCTTCGCAATGGCTCTCCGATTTATTTGTAGGGTGGCTCTATCCGCTCCTGAAAAATGGAGCGAATGTCTTGCATTTCCCTTGGTGGCTTAGCGGTTTCCTTATCGATGGAGTGTACTTGGCTACGGTATGGGTCATTTCAGTGATGTTACCCCCAATGGCTATATTCTTTCCGCTGTTCACCCTCCTCGAAGACTTTGGCTACCTGCCTCGTGTGGCTTTTAATCTCGATAAGCTCTTTCGCACAGCAGGCGCTCACGGCAAGCAAGCCCTTACAATGAGTATGGGCTTTGGTTGTAATGCCGCAGGAGTGGTAGCAACACGTATTATCAACAGTCCGCGTGAAAAACTCATTGCTATTATCACCAATAACTTTTCGCTCTGCAACGGTCGTTGGCCTACCCAAATACTCATCGCTACATTGTTCATCGGGGCTTTAGTGCCCAAGCAGTGGAGCGATACAGTAGCAATGCTTGCTGTCATAGGCATAGCCGTGTTGGGTATTGTCTTTTCATTCTTCACCTCGTGGCTATTGAGCAAGACACTTCTCAAAGGCGAATCGTCGTTCTTTGTATTAGAGTTGCCTCCTTATCGTCCACCGCGCTTCTTCCAAACGCTCTACACATCGCTTATCGATAGAACCCTTATCGTACTCTGGCGCGCTGTTGTATTTGCTGCGCCTGCGGGAGCAGTAATATGGCTAATATGCAATCTCCAAATAGCTCACCAGCCCATTGCTCTCTGGCTCATTCAAGGGTTAAACCCCATAGGCGTGTTTATAGGCTTAAACGGCGTAATTCTGCTTGCCTATATCGTTGCCATTCCAGCCAACGAAATCGTCATTCCCACCGTGCTGATGCTCACCACTATGGTCTTAGGGCAAACAGCAGTAGGCGAGGGGGCAGGCGTACTAATGGAAGCCTCAACCTCTCAAGTAGGTACCTTGCTACACGCTGGGGGTTGGACGCTCCTCACCGCCGTGAACCTAATGCTCTTCAGCTTGTTACATAATCCTTGTAGTACTACTATCTATACGATATACAAAGAAACCCATAGCAAGAAATGGACGCTCATTGCTACACTCTTGCCCGTACTATATGGCATAGTAGTGTGTTTTTTGGTGGCAAAACTGTGGTAATAACCCAAAACATTTGCTTTTTTAGTTAAAACAGGCTATCTTTGCACAGATATTTTAATAAGCAATGATATGAAACGCTTTCTTTTGCTCTTTACACTCCTAACTGCTACAACTTATGCACAACTCTCTTCTTACACCTATAAGCAAGAACTGAAAGGTGTAAAGGGGAACGCTTGGCATAAACTCATTTTACCCGACCATACCTTTGCACAATTTCAAAGTTATGGCACAGACCTCCGTATTTATGGCGTATCGGCTACTGATACTATCGAAGTCCCTTATACAGTAATCGACACTAATAATATCGTAAAGCACAAGGTCAATTTCTCAGTAATAAACAGTAAAGAAACCAAATGCAGTTACATAAACTTCAGTCTGCCTCAGGCTCTTCGCATCTGTAAGATACGCGTTGTCCCTCAAGCCTCTTATGATTATTACAGGAAGCTAAATCTCGCTACTTCTGTTACCGAATCGTATGCGCAAAAGCGTTGTGATAGTTATTGTTCTTACGATTTAAGAGAAGCGCCTCTTAGTTCTAAAACCAATAATACCTTCTCCTTTGATGATATTCTTGTGAAATACGGACAAATAATAATAGAAAACGGAGATAACGAACCTCTTCCTATTAGCGAAGTCGTAGTATATGCAATACGTTATACCTTAGCAGCTCGTTTTTTAGACCCTAATCGCACCTATTATTTAGCTTATGGCAAAGAAGATGATTACACCCCCGAATATGATATAGAGCACTTCATAACCGATATCCCCAAACAACTCACCGAATTGCAATATGGCGAAGTCCTCAAACAACCCAAAACAGAAAGCGCTTCTGTAAAAGCATCTTCCACTCCTGCCGAAAAATCTCATCAGCAACTCCTTTGGTGGGTAATGGGAGTGATTGTACTACTTATTTTTATATTTTCAGCAAAGATGATGAAGAAATAATAAGAACTCCAAGCAAATAGTTTTGCGGTGAGGAAAGTTGGTGTGACTCAATATGTGCAAGCTCTCGAAAAGCTCAATGAAATCACAGACAACAAAATGATTGAAGGAAGTTAACTAACCTACCCTTCCTTAAAAAAGAATTTATTTGTCTTATCAATAAATCTTGTTGTATTTGCACTGCTGGTTTATATCATTTCTAATGCCCTTATAAAAGTAATAAGTATCCAGCCTAATAGATAAATCCTAGATATATTTTATAAATAAGAAGGAATTTAAGAAAGTTTGTGCTTTATCAAAGAATGTTCTAGACATAAAAGAGAAAAGAAAAAACAGATTTTTTTTGTAGTTTTGCATCGTCTTAAAACTAAAAACATTTAACCAATGGAATGCCCAGCTTGTAATACACATATTGGTTTTAAAACTTTTTGTACCTCTACAAAAGGAACTATAACTTGTCCTTCCTGTAAAAGGATATACCAACAAAAAGCTCTCTTTAAAAAGAAAGAAATCAAGCCTATTATTTGCTTTTTATTTGTTTTCTTATCAGGAGTACTCCCCTTTGAGATAGGAAGACGCTTTTTCCCGATTGATACAGTGTTTGTCGTATCGGTAGGTATATTATTTACAACGATGATTATAGGGGCTATTTTTATATACAACCATACAGAGTTATATTAAATATTATAATTAACATAAAAAATAAAGTAAAATTAAACTTAGGGTTATTGGTTTTCTTCCTTTTCCTCTCTTTTGTGGAAATAGATGTTAAAGACAGTAATGTCTGGTTAGGTATTGGTTATGTATGCCCTAAATAATGAATAATAAACCATAGAATTGTATTGTACAAAGAAATTAGAATTGCCAATGATAGGATTTGAAGTTATCATTAATAAAAAATCTCTTGTAGGAGGAATTCAAGATGGAGTTATCTCTGTTATTATAGAACGGTTAGCTTTAGATGACCGAAATTATTTAGCTATTAATTTTGGAGGATACGATAAAGAGACTGACAGCCATACAGTTTGGTTAGATGAGGAATTACCTATAAACAATACCATTACTGTAAAAGTTATAGAACTTACTAGTAATGAAATTGCGACTTCTCTTCAAAATAGAGCTAATAGAGAAAACTTTGTCAAAGTTCCTTCAAACATAGGTCTTGAAGTGATAGTTGGAGAAGAGGTGCTTTCTGCTCATATAAGGAAAGGAAGTATTCATTTGATTGCTACGTTGCTAAATGATAAAGACAAGTGTGAAATATTTGTAGATTTTGTAGCTACCGAGTGTATGGATAGTGAAGACAAACCTAAAAAATATTGGTATAAAAAAGCCTTACAATTAGGCGATAGCGTTACCATTGAAGCAAAGGAAATTACTAAAATGACCATATAAAATCTAAATTAAATAACTTTCTCACTATTCCTCATTCGTCATTCGTAATTATTTATTACCTTTGCCCCCTAAACAAATAATAGGTAACACGTAATTAGGTAACAAATGCTGTTACCTCTTACCTCTTACCTCTTACCTAAATCAAATGGATCAAAGAAAAAAAGAAGAGGCACTACATTATCACGAGTTTCCACAACCTGGTAAAATCGCTATTGTGCCTACCAAAAAACATTCTACACAACACGACCTCGCGTTGGCTTACTCTCCTGGAGTAGCCGAACCTTGCTTGGCAATTGCCGAAGATAAAAGCAACGCCTATAAGTATACTGCCAAGAGCAACCTCGTAGCCGTAATTTCCAACGGTACTGCCGTGCTCGGTTTAGGCGATATAGGTGCTGAAGCCTCTAAACCTGTAATGGAAGGAAAGGGTTTGCTCTTCAAAATCTTTGCAGGTATCGATGTGTTCGACATCGAAGTAGATGCTACCGATGTCGATAAGTTCGTAGAAACCGTAAAAGCTATTGCTCCTACCTTCGGGGGTATCAACCTCGAAGATATCAAAGCACCTGAGGCTTTCGAGATTGAACGTCGCCTAAAAGAGGAATTGGATATCCCTGTAATGCACGACGACCAGCACGGTACAGCTATCATCTCGGCAGCAGCTCTTGTCAATGCCTTAGAAATAGTAGGTAAGGATATTGCCAAAGCGCAGATAGTAGTAAATGGCGCAGGAGCCGCTGCTATTTCTTGTACACGCTTGTACGTGGCTTTGGGTGCCAACCCTAAGAACATCGTAATGTGCGACAGTAAGGGTGTGATTCGTAAAGACGCTCCTAACCTCACCGAACAAAAAGCCGAATTTGCTACCGACCGCAACCTTCGCACTCTCGAAGAAGCGGTAAAAGGTTCTGATGTGTTCATCGGTCTTTCTAAGGGAGATGTACTCACCCCCGAGATGTTGCTCTCTATGAATAAGGACGCTATTGTATTTGCAATGGCAAACCCTATTCCTGAAATCGATTACGATTTGGCTATCCAAACCCGCAAAGATATCATTATGGCAACAGGTCGCTCCGACTTCCCTAACCAAGTGAACAACGTGCTCGGTTTCCCTTATATCTTCCGCGGAGCGTTGGACGTTCGCGCTACTAAAATCAACGAAGAGATGAAACTCGCTGCGGTACATGCTATCGCCGATCTTGCCAAGAAAACTGTACCTCAGCAAGTAAGTTTGGTATACGGAGGTGAAAATCTTGCCTTTGGTCGTAACTATATTATTCCTAAACCGTTCGACCCTCGTTTGATATACGAAGTACCGCCCGCTATTGCCAAAGCCGCTATGGAATCAGGTGTAGCACAAAAACCTATTACTAACTGGGAAGCCTATAAAGGCGAACTAATGGACAGGATTGGTGTAGGTAGCAAAGAAATACGCCTATTGCAAGACCGTGCCAAACGAAATCCTAAACGCGTAGTATTTGCTGAAGCCGACCAAATAGAAGTGCTTAAAGCTGCTCAACGCATTTATGAAGATGGTATCGGTATTCCTGTGCTTTTGGGTAATAAAGAAGTGATAAAAGCGCTCAAATACGAAATAGGTTTCACCGGTCGTGTAGATGTAATCGACCCCAAAAGTGATGCCGAAAAAGCACGTCGTGAGAAGTTTGTAAAGCATTATTGGAAACTGCGCGAACGCCGTGGTATCACCTACGAAGTAGCCGAACGCCTAATGCGCGAGCGCAATTACTTTAGTACGATGCTCGTAGAAACCGGTCAAGCCGATGCAATGATTACTGGTTACTCTCACGCTTATCCTAATGCGATTCGTCCGGCACTCGAAATCATTAAAAAGGACGAAGGTGTAGAGCGTATCGCTGCCACCAGCATTATGCTCACCAAACAGGGGCCTTTATTCCTTTCAGATGCTACTATCAATATCGACCCTACTGCCGAAGAGTTGGCTAACATCGCCTTGCTTACCGCACGTGCCGTGAAGTTCTTCGGCTTAAAACCTTCGGTAGCGATGTTGTCGTATTCTAACTTTGGTTCGGCAGTATCCGAAAGTAGCCTGAAAGTGCGTCAGGCAGTAGCTTACCTCCACAAGCACCACCCCGATTTAGTAGTCGATGGTGAAATCCAAGCCGATTTTGCTCTCAATCCTGAGAAGATTGCTAAGACCTATCCGTTCTCTAAGCTCAACAAGGGCAAAGGGGCTAATGTACTCATCTTCCCTAACCTCGAAGCGGCGAATATCAGTTACAAGCTCCTCAAAGAAACCCAACACTTAGACACCATAGGCCCTGTGATTTTAGGTCTTTCTAAACCTATTCACATCACCACTATCGGTTCTACTGTCGACGAAATGGTAAATCTCGCTACCCTTGCAATAATTGACGCTCAACAAAAATAGTACGAGTCGCACAGACAATTAGTGCAAAGTTATATAAACAATAAAAAAATATTGTTTTCATATTATAAAAAAGGCTGTTCAATATTATTGAACAGCCTTTTTTATACAGCATCTATTTACAATTGCTTCCCGTTACTGTTCCGTGAAATTACTCAGCTTTAGCTGAGTAATCCGTGAAACGATAATGTTTTACAAAAAAATCATCTCTGCTAAATTCGTGTAATCCGTGCAATCCGTGCGAGATTTCCAGAAAGTTTGCTATCTATTTGTCCGATTTGTAAAGATTTGTAAGATTTCTGTAGCGTAAGTCACACTTCTCTTACATCAAACCTACGTTACTCCAAAGTATAGTAGCAAAGCCCCCTATTTTCTTCATAAACTCAATTAATCTTCAATTGTAATTTATTGTAGAGCCACTGTAGAGCCACTGTAGAGCCACTGTAGAGCCACTAAAAACCCACTGTAGTTCCGTTTAAAGTTTATTTAAAGTCCGTCAGAGGTCTCACAGAGCAATTGCGCAAAATTATCAACTATAACTCAGTTCGATATGTACAAAGCGAATTAAGAGTTGAAGAAAAATAGTATATTGTTTTATTAAGAGTTATGTTCTTCGTGTATGATAAGCATCGCTACTTCCCCCTTTGAAGGAAGTCAGCGAGCTGGCGTAGCTGAGTATGTGAATAGGGAGGAACGTTTATAATCGGCTAACATAGATGTAACCACACACAAGGTGTATTTCGCAAAATGTAAACAACTACCGTTGATTTTCAACCTCTAATGTTCATAGCGTAATTATTTTTACTTTAACCTAAAAATAATTTTTAATTTATTTTTGTAGTATCTAAAAATATACTACCTTTGCCCTAAAATAATGATATTAGTAATATATGAAAACTTTTTTATTAGCTATCTCTTTAGCTTTTAGTATTTTGAGTTTCTCTCAGGAAGGTACTATCAAAGGTACTATCACGGCGGAGGGGCAGCCCTTAGAAGCCGTAACTGTCCAACTCGAAGGTAAAACCTTCAAAAAATGGACAACCTCCGACCGCAATGGTCAGTATTCTCTTTCCTTACCCGCTGGCGAATATAGGCTAAAAGTGCGTTCGTTGGGGTATATTCCTTATAACGATAAAGTGGTTATCACAGAAGAAGAGACCCTCTCTCAAGATGTCTCTCTCAAAGAAGATGTAGTCGGAATGGAAGAAGTGGTCGTAACAGCTACCAAAACCAAAGAAAACCGTAAGGACGCACCTGTACTGGTGAGTGTTACTACCAATCGCGAACTAGCAAACGTCAAAGCTCATACCTTGATGGAAGGTCTGGTATTCCAACCGGGTTTGCGCACCGAAGTAAACTGTCAGAACTGTGGTACTTCCCAAGTGCGCATCAATGGGTTAGAGGGTGCTTATTCCCAAATCCTCATCGATAGCCGTCCTATCTTTGGCTCGCTCAATGGTGTGTATGGCTTAGACCAAATCCCTGCCAATATGATTGAGCGCATAGAGGTAATCCGTGGAGGTGGCTCAGCGCTTTTTGGCTCTAATGCCATTGCCGGAACTATCAACGTGATTACTAAAAACCCTACCAAAAACGAGGCACAAGCAGGTATTGTGGGCAACCTCATAGGCGGTAAATCAGCCGATGTGGTGAGTGCTTTCAACGGTTCTCTCGTGAGCGAGAACTATATGCGCGGTATCTCTTTCCACGCTATGCAACGCACACGTCAGTCTTACGACGATAATGGCGATGATTTTACCGAAATCACTCGTTTGCGCAACCTCAATGCAGGAGCAAAACTCTTTAACGATTTCACCGACCGTCATAAGCTCACCGCCGAACTGAACGTGAGCAACGAAAACCGTCGCGGAGGTAATAAACTCGACGAACCCGAACACCTTGCTGACCTTGCCGAGAGCATTCGCACGCAAATGTTAGGGGGTAATGCAAGTTTCGACTACTTTTCTCCTGCTTATAACCATAAGTTCACCGCCTATACCAGTGCCGAACGCACTCGCGCCGATAACTATTACGGCAGCTTCGATGGCACCGATATAGTAGCCTCTTCTGGCAACTATGGCGTTACTAAAGAAAACATATGGTTACTCGGCGGACAGCATACGGCTTATTTGCCTACGGGCAACGGCAATTTGCAATGGACGTCAGGCGCCGAATATCAATACGACAAGATAGCCGAAAAGCGTCAGAATCCTAATGTGCTTGCCGTAAACCAAAAAGCGAATACATTTGGTCTCTTCACTCAAGCCGATTGGCGTATCTCTCCCAAAATCAAAGTGCTCGGGGGTGTCCGATTCGACAATGTCAATTCCGATATAATGAAGAAAAGTGTTACAGCGCTCAACCCTCGTGCGAGCGTGCTCTACAATATCGATGAGAATTTCATTGCTCGGGGTTCGTATTCAAGAGGATTTAGAGCGCCTTTCTTCTATTCAGAAGATGTACACAGCGAATTGCAAGGAGGTGAAGCACGACGCGTAAAACTCGCCGATAATCTTAAAAAAGAGACCTCCGATAGCTTTACCGCTTCTTTTGAGTATAACCACGCTCACGACAACCACCAATTTGTAGCGATGATTGAAGGGTTTTATACAGCTTTGCACGATCGTTTTACTTATGAAGATGCAGGTTTAGAAAACGGATTGCCTATCCGTGAGAAACGCAATTCCGATGGTGCCGTAGTGAAGGGAGTAAATATAGAAGTGAAATATAGTCCCAATCCCAAATTTATGGTACAACTCGCCACCACTATCCAAAGTTCTAAATACAATAGTGTGCAAAACCCCGAAGAAAACGTCTATACTGATGAAATTCTCCGCACGCCAAGTGTGTATGGCAACCTGATGGCAACCTATAAACCACGCCCTAATTGGGATATCAACTTTGTAACCGTATATACAGGAAGTATGAAAACCACTCACTTAAAAGGCTATATTCCTGATACGCGTTTGGAGACCACTCCCGCAATGTGGGACGTAGGTGTGAACACCGCTTATGAATTTAAATTCCCGAGCTTCTTCCCCTTAGAAGTAAGTTGTGGTATCAAAAACCTCTTCAACCAATATCAAAAAGATTTCGACAAAGGTGCTGAACGCGACGCCGATTACATCTATGGTCCTTCGCTACCTCGCACCGTGTTTGTAGGTTTGAAAGTAAAGATTTAGTATTCGTTATCAACCTTACCAAATTTTCTAAAAGCGTGTCGTGCTACGACCTTTGCCAAAGTTTCACACTTTGCCAAAGTTAAATAAACTGATGAATAGTTATATTTATATCGTTTTTGTAGGGGCATTTTGCAAACACTCTTCTAAGATACAAAAAAGCGACTCAAAAAGGAGTCGCTTTTTCATTATTTGTATATTGGAAACTTTGTTACAAATATTAGTAATTCAACTGATAAGTAGTAGTCATATCACTGTTATAACTAATATCAATACCAATATTATCTATTACTTGTGTTCCATTTTTAGTTTTAAGTTTGAAAGTGTGGCGAGCTACTTTATTCACTGTTAAGTCGATAGTTTTACCATTCTTATCTTTCTCTACTTTTATAGGGATAATAATATCAAACACTTTTTCATCGTCTTTATCACTTACCAATCGATACTCTCTGCTTTTCTCAGTACCATTTTGAATGTTAGTAATAAGTGTGTTTAATTTTGTTAAATAATCAGCATCAGTAAAATAACCAAGACCTGTATTACTACCAGCTCTTGCATTTCGGGTTTCGTTAATAGTCTTTACAAAACCATCGTTGTCAAAAGTATAAGTATAGTTACAGATATAATTTAACGGAGCTTCCTCTTTTGTTAAAACCACTTGTTTTAGCAAGTTCTTAGGAGCTACCCCCTGTATCCAACCTATTTGAAAATTAAAATACTGCATATAGCTACTCACAGCATCCCCTTCAAAGTTGTACATCAAAAACTTATTTTTGTTCAACTCATTGCCGTAGCTAAGCTTACTCCCATAAGTAATGACTTTACCATTTCTATTTTTCTTCTCAATGATTTTGGTCAAATTATCATTGGTCCACTCAAAAACACCTACATCGTTAACATTTGCTAAACGTTGTTTGCTGTCGTATGTCCCTAAAGCCAATACATTCCCTGCTGCATTAAGCCCCCATTCTACGGTTTCTATAACCCCTGTATCTTCGTTAGGTACTGTAATTTTTACAGAGGTAGCCTTATAATCAAATGTTTTTACGATATCATTCTCTCCCTCTTCTTTGGTAGTAATCTTTTTGATTCTCCCTTGATTGTCATACTCATACAGAAAACGAACCATTTTCAATACAAACTCTTGTCTATTGAGAGTAGGTTGTAAAACACTTGAAATAGACGGAGCTGGGTCATTACCATTGTAATCTCTGTTTTTAACTTCAATAAAGTTAGAAACAATCTCCTTTACTTTTTTAGCAGGTAAATAGTTGTTTTGAGTGGTAGGGGTAGTAGTACCATTACCATTACCGCCATTGCCATTACCGCCATTAGGAGGAGTATCATCGTCTTTACTGCCACAGCCTACAAGCATTGCTATTGCTGCGATACTGAATAAAATTTTTTTCATTGAATGTAATATTTTATGAATTTAGATGCAAAAGTAATAATAAATTGTTAATCAGCAAATTTTATTCATTAGTAGTTAGTTGTTAGAAATGAGGACAGCTGAGGGTAGCGAGGAAGTCAATGAGAGCTCATAGCCGAGAATCAAAAAAGCGACTCATTTTTGAGTCGCTTTTTTTATAAAAATAGTATAGCTATTCTTCCCTACTTTCAAAGCACTCCGCAATACCTCAGCTCCTTTATAAGGAGCGATTTTTTTCGCCTCGAAACCTCGTTTTTGGCATTTTTAGCCTTGTTGTATTATGGTATGAATCAACTATTTACATACCCCTTCTATACCAATCGTCCAAGATTCGTATAAGCTTCCTATAAGCTCTCTATAAGCTACCCCCACCCTCCTTACAGCCTTTTTTCACCAAAATCTCTCTCAACTACCTTTTGAATTTCTCCGTTTCTTTCCGCTTCCTTAGATGTGTCACTTTTAGGAGTACACACTTTGCCAAAGTTTCAAACTTTGGCAAAGTTAATCTCTTCCGCTGTTTTACAAGGCGTAGCCTTGATTTTGTTTAAAATTTGTTTAATTTCTGAGGCACAGCCTCATTTCTCTAACTTAACTTCGTACCCCATTTTCTAATTCTCTCATTTTCTAATTTTCTAATTTTTCCCCGTCTGTATGGCTCGCACTTAGTATTGTTCCAAAAGATATTTAATAAGGTCAGTGGTTGTAACCAATCCCACTAACTTGCCATTATCTACCACCGGTATAGAGTGAAAACTTTGGTCGGCTAGTATTTCAGCCACTTCTTTAATCGAGGTATCAGCGCTCACCGTAAGAGGTGTTTTAGCCATAATTTGCGGAATAGTATACATATCATACACCACCGAAGTAACCTCCTCTTCGCCATCAGTCATATCAGCAAAACTAATGCGCAAAAGGTCAGAATAGCTTACGATACCTATAAGCTTATCTCCTTCCACCACAGGAATATGGCGAATATTATGCTTCTTAAACAGTCGCTCAGCCTCATAAAGCGATTGAGTAGGAGTAAGAGTTACTAACTCCTTACTCATAATTTGTGATACAGGTACTCTTTGTTTCATAATATATACGTTTTTAAAATGAATAATTCCGTTTTGTAGTTAAATTACCCTACAAAGGTAGTTATAAAAGAGATATAAAGCAAAGTGTTTAACAAATATTTAACGTTCTAACATACCTTAACTCCCGAGCTTTCACAGGTTATTTTAACTCAAACTGATGTTGTGTCGGTCTAATCTTTCTTCGTCTTACCTTTGGGAGTATATAAAATAGAAAAAGCCGTTCAGACATCTCTGAACGGCTCTTTCGTTTCTAGTTAGTGAAAGAAATAATAATAATTTTACTTGTCAATAGACCCTACTACACGCTTCATAAAGCTGTTAAGGGCGTCTTTCTGTGGAGTACCTTGTTTAATCATATTGTCTACCTCGATAGCTCCGTAGAAGTTCGAGAGCAATTCGCCTATTACGTCCAGCTCCTCATCTTTGAGTTGCTCACATTCTATGAGATTTTCGAGCGTTTCTACTGTCTCATTTACGTAATCTTGGTCGTTTGTCTCAATAAATTGAACGATGTGTTTAATTACCGGTAATCTCATCTATAAATAGCTTTAAGAGTTCGGCTTTATTCGTTTGTATTTGGTTCACCAAAGTACCGTTTTTAAAAGCAGCGAAGGTAGGCAAATTATCTACTTTGGCTAATTTGCGCGACTCTGCGAAAGCTTCTGCATCTACATAAATAAAAGTAGCATTAGGAGTTTCGCTGGCATACTTTTTAAACTTTGGTTTCATTATCTTGCAATTACCACACCATCCTGCGCCGTATTGTACGAATACAAGAGGGTTAGAGGCTATTATTTCTTGCAAGTTATCTTGGGTAAGTTCTGTCATTATAAAAATAAAATAGTGATGAGTTTTTTAGTGTGTGATTTTCTCATTCTCATCCCCCCTCTCGCAAAGAGAAGAGGGGGAGAATGAGTTCCTTACAATGATCAAGTTATCTATAAGAGTGTTGTTTACTTTTTAGTGAGAAGCCAAGTAGCTGGCTACTCCTTTGCGGTCGGCGTGCATAGCCTCTTTACCTTCTTCCCAGTTAGCAGGGCATACTTCACCGTGTTGTTGTACGTGAGTATAAGCATCTACCAAACGCAGATATTCTTTTACATTGCGTCCTAATGGCATATCGTTAATACTTTCGTGAAATACTTTTCCCGTTTCATCGATAAGATAAGTAGCACGGAAAGTTACATCATCACCTTCAAGAAGATAAGCATCAGCTGTTTCGTCGTAAATTTCACGAGAGTCGAGAATACCTAAAATACGAGCGAGGTTGCGGTTGCTATCAGCAAGGATAGGGTAAGTTACGCCTTCTATACCTCCATTGTTTTTAGGAGTATTGAGCCAAGCAAAGTGTACTTCGGGAGTATCGCAAGAAGCACCTATTACTTTCACATTGCGTTTCTCAAACTCAGCCAAAGCTTCTTGGAAAGCGTGAAGCTCAGTAGGGCATACAAAGGTAAAATCTTTAGGATACCAGAAAAGGAGAACTTTCTTTTTGTTGTTCACTGCTTCTGAAAGCACGTTTATTTTGAATGTATCCCCAAGGTCGCTCATAGCATTCACTTCGATATTGGGGAATTGTTTTCCTACAAATGACATATAATATTGTGTTTTGTTTTACGGGTGCAAAAGTAGGGTGTTTTTGTATAGGAAGAAACGTTTTTTTATTGAAAGATTTTATATGAAGATAAATAATAATTATGCAAGAAAGTTCTTTTATTTCTTCTTGCGTAATTCTCGCCAAATATATACTATTTGTACTATTATTAAAAAGCTGTTAGGCAGTATCACTGGAATACTATTGATTAAGAAACCGTAAACAACAAAGAGAGCACACCCCACCAAATTAGTAAGGCGTATATACACAAGGTTATCTTTAATCAAAAAGCTGAGCACCACAAATAGTGAAGCAGCATAACCAATAATATCAATCATTATTTTTTGCGTTTAAGTCGGGTTTGACGTCTGAACCAAAACATTGCCAAGGCTCCCAAAGCAAAGGCGATGTACAAATACCACTGAGTGCGGTCAACAGTGCCCCACAAGTTATAAACTTCATAGGCACAGTAAAGAGCGATTGCCAAATAGGCATATTCAAAAAATATACGTGCGTTCATATTATTTTATATTGTTATTCTTCTTCGTTATCTTCAATAGCTAAGATACCTGTAGTTTTATGCGCTTTTACAGTCGAAAATTTCTTGTCGAAATCCATACCTATACCATTAGTAACAGTACCTTTAGTTTCATCGGTAAAACTAAATTCTCTATCGGTAAAAATCCAATCTTCTTTTTGGTCCCAAAAGAGCTGAGATGTTTTTAGCTTCTTACCGTCATAAGTAGTGAGTACTACATTGTCGCGCAGTTCTACCATATCGGAGCTCGGATAGATAATGCCGTAGTTAGCTTCTACGATATTTTTATGTCGTGCTTGGTCGTAAAACTCTACTTTCACCCCTTCTGGGAATTCAGAGTACGGCATACGCTGATTGGTAAAATCTTTATTTAATTTACTGGTAACAACAGCAACCACCTTAGTAGAATCGGTGTATACGAGTTTAAAATCAAAGGCTTCTCCTTGCGGGAATTTCTTTTGAATGCTCAGCTGTTGGAGATTGCGCATATCGTTATTACACGAAAAAAGCATTGCCATACTCATTAGTACGGCAATACTTTTCGTAATATCTAAAATCAATACCTTCATATGAATTACAAACGTGGCACTGTGATAGATTGTCCTATCCAGCATTTAAAAGTAATGTTTTTACCTGCTAAACCAGATTCAAATACATCTACTTTTGAAGGAGCTAAAGCATCGTAACGAGCAGCTAAACTTTCCAAACCTCCTTTACGAGCAGTTTTGGCAGCTAACCAATATACGGCTCTTTTTTCAAAAGGAGTACTACCACATTCATTAGCTGAGCTTGCGTAGGCGTGCGCCATAATACGATAAGCATCGGAGTTTGAAGGGTTGTAAGAAAGTGCTTTTTGAGCATAGGCAACCGCTTGTGCTTTACTGTGTTTAGAGGCAATACGAATGAGCAATTTTGATTTCTTAAAGTTATCTGTCTCTAAGTTCACTGACTCATTGTAATACTGAATAGCTTTGGCAGAATTTCCTGCTTTGTCATTCATTACCCCTAAATAGTAAGCTGAGTTTGCTGACGGTTTTACGTTGTGCAATGAGGTTACGATTTTCACGAATAGAGGGTCTTTGGTACAATCTTTATCGGACATTTTACCTGCTGCACGGCGTAACCATTCTTCATTGTTCTTATTTGCCTCAAAGTTCTTGGTGTAAAGAGGAATAAGGTTTTTACAATCAGCAAGCTGACCGAGTTTAGCATCTACGCTCTCTGCAATAGTTTCGTAGTTATCTACGCGTTTACGACAACCGTCCAAGAGCCTTTTGTCCTTTTCGCTAAGAGTACCTGCTTCTTCTTGAGCTAAATACTTGTTGATAGTTTCAGAAAGCTCATTCTTTTCGTCTTGAATCTTATCGGATACGTTATCATAAGCATCGAATACTTCTTGCAATTCTTTTTGTCCTTTTTCGTGTAAAGAAACTAATTCAGAGAAGTACAAATACAGAGCCTTTTCGTTTTTAAAGTTAGCTTTATCTTCGGTAAAGGCTTTATGCAAAAGATCGTAAATCTCTTTATCTGTTCCTATTTTTTCATCGAACATCAAGAGGGCTTGACGAATACGCATTTCAGTAGCTGAAAGACGCGTAGGGAATGTTTTGTTATAATCGGTGTAGAGTTGTAACAATTCTTTAGCATTTTGAGTCTTTTCAGCACCTGTGGTTGTATTCATTTTGTCTTGCAAGATGCGTTCGCCATAGGCAAAGGTAGCATAGTGTAAAGAAGGGCATTGGGTATATACTTCCTTCCATACAGGATAAGCCTCTTTGTAATTTTTGGCTTTGGCATACTCACTAAATATAGAGAGTTTTTGCTTTAATTCTTCGTTGTTTTTGCAATCTTGTGCTTGTGCATAGGCAACATAAAAGAAACTTGCAACTACTGTGGCTAATAAAATTCTTCTTCTCATTCTTTGTTTGTTTTTTATTGATATTTTGTTCGTTGGAACCACTTATCGTTTAAAGTGAAACCTATTTTTAAGTTGAAATAATTTTCCTTTACTAAATTGGCTGAGGTAGTACCTCTTATGCCGTATTCTCCCACAAGGGTAAGATTTGAAAATCCTTTTACGGGTAAACTAAGTCCAAAAGACGTGCCAAAGTCGTTTATGTTTTGATTATTGAGCACAATTCCTGTATTTTCATAGCGCAAACCTATACGGTAGGTTACTCTTTTCCAGTAACTTGAATAGGAATTGTAGTTAGGAATCCAAAAACCTCCTAAGGCTATTTTGTATCCGTCGGTATAACTGACATTGGTGGTAGTAAGGAACGGATTTGAAAATGCTTTTGTATTCGCATAGGTATATTCAATCCCTGTAAACCATTTTTGGTGTTCTCCTAAACCTAATCCAAACTCTATTTGAGTGGGTAAGGTGAGTGAGGTATTTTTGAGCCCTAAGGCTTCTAAATCTAAAGCACGTGTTTCGCGTATTGCCAATTGTGGTGCGGAACGCCTGTTATTTCCTGTTACATAGCCTAAGGTAGAGATATTGCGTTGGTTTTCAGAAGACAGTTTGCTTTGTGGTGTATATACCAATGAGGTATACAAACGCAAGCGGTGTTTCAAAGTCTCTTCGTAATACAAACCTAAGTTAAAAGCACCTCCTTTTAGGCGTGATTTGCTAAACTCTTGGGTATAGAATTGTACATCTTTTTGTTGCAAGAGGTCGGTCATATCAATGGTTCCAAAGTTATAACGGAAAGAAGCTCCTAAACTGAATCCGCCAAATATCTTTACCCCAGAGGAAAGAAAAAACTGATTCACATTTCCTTTTCCTTCAAACTGATTTACTGTTTCGCTTGTGGTGTGCTTCAGTTTATAACCTACCGATGAGTAAGGCACCAACCCAAACGATACCCCAAAGTTTTCGAGAATAGGGAACCCGAGTGTAAAATAATCGAAGGCGGAGGATTTAGTACCTATTTTTGTTTCATTTGTAACAATATTTTTGCTTTGCATTGTAAATCCGGCTGAAAAAGCGGTGAATTTTAAGTGTGAAAGTGAGGCAGGATTCTGCATATTGATACGAGTAGAATCGGCATAAACACCAATTCCGCCCATAGCACTTTCCTCGGCTATACCGTTAAAATTGCGTTCACCGACTCCGTAAAAAGAGTAAGGCGACTCAGTAGTTTGTTGCGCAAAACTCACGTAAACGGTTGTAAATAAAGCACTAATAAGTGTGATTAGTTTCTTGTTCATAAATATTTATCCAATATTAGTAACGTGTGCCTCTCCTTCTTTTGTTTGATATTCTAAGATGGCATTGAGCCCCTCGAGCAACACGTATGAGCCTGCAAATATCTGATTTTTTATTCTTTCTTGCAAATAATTTTGATTACCCCCTGTTAAAATAGTGATAAGCGAAGGGAATTTTGCTTCGTATTTTTTAATCACTCCCTCGATTTCGCACGCCACATTGTGATAGACACCTGAGAGCATACAGCTTTCGGTAGTATTTCCTATAAACTGTTCAGTATCAAAAAACTGTTCGGATACTAATGGCAGTTTGGAAGTGAAATGGTGCATCGCTTTTAGGCGCATTGCTATCCCTGGGGCGATAGCTCCCCCGAGGTACTCTTTTCTATCGGTAACTATATCAAAAGTAATGCAGGTACCCGCGTCGATAATGAGTACGTTGCGGTTGGGAAAACGTGTCACCGCACCTGCTACCAGAGCCAAACGGTCGATACCTAACGAGTGAGGGGTTGCATACTTATTGACGAAAGGCACAGGGGTTTCAGCTGTGAGGTATAACACATCTGGCAGGAGTTGTTCTAAGAAAGAGAAACGCTCTTTAACTTCTGTTACCACCGAAGCGATGATGCAATGAGTTACCTCGTTTAAAGGTACTTTGCTTAAAAAAGATTCTTGAAAACCGTCTTTGGCAAAGGAAAGAAAGAATGTTTGTATTCCTTTTTTGAACAGCGCTACTTTTATGGACGTATTACCTTCGTCTATTATTAAATTCATTTTCAAAAATCATTGGGTGTGTGATTATCCTGCAATAATTGCGCCAAAAAAAGAAGGTCTATTATTTCTTTTTATTTTACTCGTACTCGTGAGGAAGCTACTAAAGAGGCTAAAACGCCCAAAACTACAATCGTAGCCAATACAATGAGTACATTTAAAGGAGTAATGGCGACAGGGTAGGCTAAGGTAGGGCTTATCATTACAAACTGGAAATGTTGTTGTAAGAGGACTACCGCAACGCCTAAGGCAATGCCTATCAGAGCGCCGATTACCGATGCCATCGTGCCTTGCCAGAAGAATATCTGTCGCATTTGTTTTTCGTTCATACCGAGTGCATAGAGCGTTTGCAGGTCGTCTTTCTTGTCGAGTATCATCATAATGATAGCACCTACGAGGTTGAAAAGTGCAATGATGAGCACCAAAATGAAAATCAGATACACCGCTATATTTTCGGTATTGAGCATACGGTAAAGCGCATCGTTTAGCTGTGCGCGGTTTTTCACTACTACGGGCTCTTGAAAGAGTTGTGAGAGCTGTTCGACGACTTGCTTTTCATCAGCATTTGGAGCTAATTTCACTTCTATCGCTGAGACCTGACCCTTACTTAGCCCCAATAAGAATTGGGCTTCGTCTAATGATGAAAATACGTATTTCTTATCTAATTCTTCCGTGAGTTGGTAGATGCCTTGTACTACTGAAAAGGCTTGACGGTAGGGCATTGGGTCGTTTAAGATACTGCCTTTGCCTGCCTTGGGAACTACTATTTGTAGAGGGGAAGAACCATCGAGGAGATTTAAACCGAGATTATTGAAAATAGTAGCGCCCACTATCACACTGGGAGGTGAGAGCTCCCAATTGCCCAGCACGAGGATACTATCGACATCGTTTACTTTGGGGTACTCAGCATCTACTCCCTTGATATAGGCGATGTGGTTTTTTTGGTTGTGAGTGAGAAACACCTGTTCTTCTAACACTTTGGTAAAGTGTACTACCGATGAGAGTTGGCTTAATTTGAGCGTATCTTGATTGGTGAGTGATAGGTATTTGCCTGTTTTAGGAAACACTTTTAGGTCGGGGTCGAAAGTAGAGGAGAAGGAAAGCGTAAAGTTTTTGAGACCTGCGAAGCCGGCGAGCACAATAAAGAGGGCAGCACCGCCCAACACTACCACAAAAGCCGTAACCCTATTGATGATGTTGATAACGTTCTGCGAACTTTTGGCGAACATATAACGCCTTGCTATGTAGAAAATAGAAGTCATTGTTAATGATTAGTGATTAATGGTTAGTGGTTAATGAAAAGTGCAAAGGTATGGAGTAATTAGCAAAAAGGCAAAATTTGGGAATTAGCAAATTCTAAAATACGCCATTACTGCCTTGTACTCATCTTGTGCTGTTAAGCAAGTATCGAGCAAAAAGCCTTCTGTTTGTTGCCAATTTTGTAGCCCGCGATAGTAGAACCAACGGAGTTGTTCGGTAATGATAAAAGGCACTATGTTGTTAGCTAAACATTCTTTAAAGAGCAACAAACGCCCTATGCGTCCGTTGCCGTCTTGAAAGGGGTGAATGGTTTCAAAACGCCAATGAAAATCGACCAAATCACGAAAGGTTTTGGTTTGTTTTTGGTGGTAATCGACTAACAAAGCGGTCATTTCCTGTTCTACATTTTCAGGCAGAGAGGTGGCATTGCCTCCTACTTCGTTAGGTAGTTTCTTATAGTCGCCTATGGCAAACCAATCTTTATTGCTATCGGAAGTATCTGCTTTGAGAATGCTGTGAAAGGTTTTAATCATCTCTTGGGTAAGAGGTTCAGTAGCGCATTCCAACATTGCATCAAAAGCCTTAAAATGATTAATAGCTTCGAGAATATCATCAATTTTTACCGCTTGTTCTGTAATGCCAATGGTATTGGTTTCGAAAATATAGCGCGTTTGTTCGTGTGTGAGCTGGCTACCTTCTATATGATTGGAATTATAGCAAAAATCTATTTGAGTGCGGTGATAAATACCGCCCTTTAGCTTTGTTTCTTTCTCTTGTAATAATTGTTTTAAAAGCATTTTATTTCTTTAATAATTTAGCTGTGTTCTTTTCTAATACTTTTAAACTCTCTAAAATTACCTCCTCCATTGCCTTTGAGGGTCTTCTAACATCTCGGGGACCTTCCTTTTGAACTGTCAAGAATTTCTTGACAGTTGAATCGGGTATAAGTTCCCCTTCTTCAAATATATTCTGAATGTGTAAACTTATATTTTGTTTGGAAGTGTTAAAAAGCTCAGCCATTAATTGTTGTGTAAGCCATACGGTATCCTCTTCGAGTCTTACATCTATTTGGGCTGAACCATCTTCTCGCTGATAGAATAAGATTTCTCCTTTTTGGTTTTCCATTTTTTGCAGGTTAAATTAGCAAACTTTTATTTTTAATATTTTTACGTCATTTTTCTTTTGTAGAGCAAGTCTCGGTTTTCGATGGGGTTTTCTTCCTCTTTGAGGGATTGCTCAATACCTTCGATGTATTGCAAAGAATCGTCGATATAAAAATACAACTCGGGCATACGACGGAATTGGTGTTTGGTGATTTGCGACAGTTCGTGCTTGATGAGGGGCGCATTGGAGGTTACGCCTTTGAGCACCTCAGCAGCCTTTGCTTCTGGGAATACACTGAGGTACACCTTGGCTACCGATAAATCGACGGTTACATTTACTTTGGTTACCGAGATGAGTAGGTTTTGTTGCCCTGCATCGCGTATGGATTGCTGCAACACTTTGGCTAATTCTTCTTGAATAATGCCTGCTATTTTCTTTTGTCTGTTGTTTTCCATTAGTTTGTTTATTTATGGTGCAAAGATAGGGAATAATACTGATAATACCAAAAATGCCAAAAGAGCGGTAAAAATTAGGAAATTAGAAAATGAGAGAATGAGGAAATGAGAGAATTGGTAAATGGGTTGTGAGGTTGTGTTAGAGGAATGAGGCTGTGCCTCAGAAATTAAACAAATTTTAAACAAAATCAAGGCTACGCCTTGTGAACCAGCGGAGCTATTGTCAGTTTATTCAACTTTGCCAAGTTTGAAACTTGGGCAAAGTTTGAGATGAAAAAGCGACGTGTTGAGACTATTAGGTGCGTTCGGAAGGAAACGGAGAAGAACGGAAGAGAGCTGAGAGGAATTTTGATGAAAAAAGGGTGTAAGAAGGGTGGGGTTAGCTTATAGAGAGCTTATAGGAAGCTTATACGAATCTTGGACGATTGGTATAGGAAGGGTATATAAGAGGTTGATTAATAGTATAATACAGCGATGTAAAAAATGGTGAAAACGGGGTTTCGAGGCGAAAGAAAGAGGAAGAGGCACTAGGCCTTAGGCCATAGGCACTAGGGGGGAGTATGATGGAAAAGGGAAGAAATGACGAATGACGAGAGACGAAAGACGAAGGAAATGTGATGAAAATCTCTTGCTGGCTACCTTCAAAGGGGGAATGTAGTGACAGGGAAGCGAAAGAAACATCCCCCTAGCCCCCTTCAAAGGGGGAATGTAGTGACGGAAAGTCGGAGGTAATGTGGGGAAAATATTCTTCTATACACACACTCGGCTATTGATAGTCAGATACTCGGCTAATGTTATTTTAAGAGGTTTTTAGGGAGTTTTTGGAGATTGCCTCTTCGAGTATGGGGAGGGCACTTTTTTCAATCAGCTTGGAAGCGGTGAGGAGGGTGATTACTTTATGAGGTTTAAGCATCTCTAAGAAAGATGCAAAAGCGGGGTTTGCCAAGAGTTCTTGGGTATAATCTGCTTTAAAATCTTCGAATTTGCCGTCTTGATGATAGCGTTTGCGCAAAGCTGTGGAGGGAGCTACCTCTTTTGCCCAAAAATCTAAATGAAGCGCTTCTTTTTTGATGCCACGAGGCCAAAGCCTATCGGCTAAGATACGAAAGCCGTCCTCAGGGCTTTCTGCTTCGTATACGCGTTTTAATTGTATTTTCATAGTAACAAGACCATTGCAAAAAATATACCAATTAGGATTTAATGATTAGTGATTAATGGTTAATGATTAATGATTAAGAAGCGGAGAAGGGCTGGTTGTAAGCAGTAGGAGTATTGTAAGCGGTATGCTTTAAGGATTAAAACCTACCCTTAAATCCTAAGGCTTTGGCTTTACTAAGCGCAACTTTGGCTTCTGCCTCGCGCCCAAGTTCGTTGTAGAGCAAATACAAATCGTAATAGATTTGGGCGTTTTTGGGTTCGTACTTCAAGGCTTCGTTTAAGAAGCTTTCTGCCTTGTCGTTTTGGGCTTTGCCACTGTAAAGAACGGCGAGGTTTAGGCGAATGTAGTTCAGCTGTTTGTCTTTCAGTAGAGCGCGCTCGTAGAAACGAATGGCGTTATCGGTATCGTTTATCTTCACAAAATAGTCGCCTGCCGTAGCACTTCCTAATGGAAAATCGGACTGTGAGAGCACAAACTCCTTGTACTCTTGGTGTGCTTGTTCAAATCCATTATAGACCCTGCAAGCCTCTAATCCTTTTTGGGTGAGCAAGGCATTAGCGGCGAGCATACGCACCGCCTTCACCTTATCGGTAAGTAAGGGCAACAAATCATTTTCATAGAGGTTTAGAGGATATTCGCTAATAGCCACCACGGCACGATAACGCGTTTGTGGGTCGGGATTGTGGAGTTCTTTTTTAATAAGCGCAAAGCTCTTTTCAGAAGGGTGATTGCCCAGATAGTGAATGGCTCCCGCACGCACAATGGCGGGGGTTGTTTTGTCTTCTAACAGACTACTGAGTGCGGTGATATTTCCTTTACTTCCTTTAATAAGATTTTCGGCGAAATGCGGTTTGCGCTGTTTGCCGTACCACTTGGCAACAGCTTCGGCTGCCCACCCTGCGGTTTTATCGGTATGACAAGCATTGCAAGCGTTGGGTGTGCCATACTGAGCAGACAAATCGGGGCGAGGGACGTAGAAATTGTGGTCGTGACGCACATCGTTGCCCATATAAGTGCGGGTAGGCATATGGCACACACGGCAATCGGTTTCGGCTGGGTTGCCCTTATGGAACGTGTGTGCCTGAGAAGCGTACTTAGGTGCGTGACACTGCAAACACACTTTGCTACCTTCGGCTTTCAGCTTACCTGTGTGAGGCGAATGGCAAGAGGTACAGCGCACGTTTTGGTGATACATTTTGCTTTGCAAGAAAGACGAATATTTATAGTTTTCACCTAACACTTGTCCGTCGGGAAAATAAAGGTCGGTTACGGGCACTTCGGGCAGATATTCGTCCATTACCTCTGTTACCATAGCGTGGTGCTGGGTTACCTCTCCCCTACGCGTATGGCAAGGCATACAGGCATTGAGTTCTTGGGTTTGCGAGGCAAGGACAAACGTGCGAGTTTTCCCCTTACTCTCGGCGTGCGTTTTAGCCCCTCCGTGGCAGGATTCACAACTTACGGTAAGTTCGCTATAAGTAGTGTGATAGGAGTTGGTATAAGGGTTGAGGTTTTTTTGCAGGTTTGTGCTATGGCAAGAGGCGCACATTAGGTTCCAATTCTGTCCCGCTTGCGTCCAATGCAGGTAATCATCGGGGGGAATCACCTCGCCTGCGTATTGGTGAAACCACTTGTTTTGACGGCTATCCCACGACTGACGGAAGACTTGCTTTTTGCCGTTAGGAAAATCGGTAATATACTGTTGTAGGGGGTAATAACCAAAGGTATACAATACCTCATAGTCTTTGTAAGAGCCATCTTCGCTTTGTGTATGGATAAAGAATTTGCCATCGCGCTTGAAGAAACGAGAAGTGATGCCATCGGCGGTGTAGGTAACGTTATTGAAATTGCCGAGTACGGTGCTATCGTTAGCGATTTGCATTGCCTTGTAATGGTCGGAGAGCGTCCATTCATTATACTCTTTTAGGTGACACTGCTTGCAGGAAGCCGAACCTATGTAGCCCTGAGGAGTTTCTTTATTAATATCCTCTACGGAGGTATACGCCTCCTGATTAGTAGTTTTGAAGAATAGAAAGACAATACCCACAAGGCATAATAGAACAGCAAGGGCTATCAATAGTTTTTTCGACATAAAGAAACATTTAGGCGGTTTTCTTACAGCGGGGCAAAGGTACAAAAACAATATTTAATATACAACGAATAAGACGGTTAAAAATACCAATAAAAGAGTCCTAAAACATTACAAATTAACAAATGTAATTACTTATATTAAAAACTCTTGCATTATTGAAACCTTTTTACTACTTTTGCGCAAAATTAAATATAGATGACAAAACTGAGAATGTTGTACTCTTGGGCTCTCTTCTTGCTGGTAATTTTTAGTGTTACAGCACAGAACATAGAGGTTTCAGGTACTGTAAAAGATGAAAAAGGTGAGCCTTTATTAGGTGTATTGGTATTAATCAAGGGTACCCAGCGCGGTGCCGCTACCGATATGGACGGGAATTATACTATCCAAACCAAAGTGGGAGAAACATTGAGTTTTTCGATCTTAGGAATGAAGACAGTAGAGAGAAAAATAACTGCCTCCACCAAACGATTAGACATAGTGCTTAAAGAAGATGTACAAGAGCTTGAAGAGATGGTGGTTACCGGCTATGGAGCTCCTAAGCTCGCCAGTCGCACCGTTGCACAAGTGGCACAAGTACAAGGTAAAGATGTGAGTGCCGCTCCGGTAGCCAGCGTATCCGATGCCTTACAAGGACGATTAGCAGGGGTAGTGGTAACCAGCGATTCAGGTCGCCCAGGTAGCAATAGCGATATCCTTATCCACGGGTATAACAACTTCCAAGGCGCACTACGAGGCGAAAGAACCCAAGAACCTCTCTATATAATGGACGGAATAGCGGTAAGCAGTAGTGTGATGAGCAGGTTCAACCCTAACGATATAGAGAGTATTACGGTACTTAAAGACGCCGCTTCTACCTCTATCTACGGGGCTCGTGCCGCCAATGGGGTGATACTTATCACCACCAAAAAAGGGCGTAATAACGAGCGTACAAGCGTAACTATCAGTCACCAACTCGGTTTTACAGCGCTTACTAACGCTAGCCGTAAGTTTTTTGACGATATGATGACCCCACGCGAGTATATGGACTTTTGGATAGAAAAAAATCCTGAAGCAGTAAACTTGGCTGTAGGTAAGTTCAGTTCAAACAAGGATGTAGCGAGACAGTCAGCAGATAAAATCTTAGCCGATAATCCTTACAATACCCGTTGGGATAAGGTTTTTTTCAGAGATTTTGTACCGTTGATACGTACTGATGTCTCTATTTCAGGAGGTACTAATAATAGTACTTATTATTTGTCGTTTGGGCACTTCAGCCAAGAGGGTTCTACAGCACCTCGCAGCGATTACCGTCGTTATACTGTCAATGGTAGTATCAATACCCAAATCACTAAATGGTTAAAAACAGGCTTCTCATTTGCAGCAGGACATACCGAGCGCGAAGGAGGTTCCACCCTCAACACCCCTAAGGTGATAGCTTTGCCACTTTACAGTCCTACTTACGAAGATGGTAGACGCAAAAACTATATCCCTGGCATCACCAGTCGTTCAGCTGGTTTCTACCACCCCGACTACTATGCCGAAACACACCCTAGCAACTCTTTTTCCGATGACTTCTTGCCTTCGGGATTCGTCTCTATAGAGCCTATTAAAAACCTCATATTCAAAACACAAGGAGGGATACAATACGGGTATGGCGAATCAGAACTAAAAGAGTTACCTTCGTTTATAGATTATAAGTTTTTCGATGACCCTAATCCTTACACTTCAGTGTCTAACAGTCGTACACTCAGAAAAACAATTACTAACACGTTAGAATATCGCTTCCTATTAGGAGAAAACAAAAAACATAGCTTCAATGTGTTATTAGGACAAGAGTCGGTTGAAAATAGCAGTAAACAATTAGATGCTACTACTTTCGGACAACCTTCAGAAGGGCTAACAATGCTCCGACACGGTAGTAAAGATAAAAGAATAGAAGACCAAAAGACTGTAAGTACTTTCAATTCTTATTTCGGAAGAGTAGAATACTCTTATAACACTCGTTACTTCTTAGACCTATCAATGCGCCGTGATGGTTCGTCAGCTTTTGGTAAGAACAACCACTACGGTAACTTCTGGGCAATAGGAGCGATGTGGAAACTCAAACAAGAGAACTTTTTGAAAGATGTAAAATGGCTTTCAGACCTCAATTTGCGTTTCAGTACAGGGCTTTCAGGAAATGCCTTAGGAGGCTACAAACATATCACTACCATAAAACCAGACAATTTCTATCAAGGTAAAACAGCTTATACAGTAGGTGGCTTGGGTAATCCTGATCTACGTTGGGAAGAGCAACGCAAAACTACTGTAGGGCTTAATATTGTGATTGATAGAGGTACTTCTTTCAATATAGAATACTACGACCGCGAGACTTACGATATGATTTCAAGCCGTGAGCTCAATAGTACTTCAGGGCAAAATCAATTCTTTGACAATGCAGGGGGTATGCGCAACCGTGGGATAGACTTCACTTTCTCATCAGTAGTCTACAGAAGTGAAAATCAAGACTTGAGCATTCGTCCTTACTTCAACGTAAACTATAACAAGCAAGAAATAACCGCTCTTTTTGGCAATAAAACCTCTAATGTGGTTCCTTCTTCTGAAATAGGGTATAAATTAGGTCGTGCCCTTGAATGGGCAGCCGTTATTCCCAAAGGCGTAAACCCTACCACCGGACAAATGGAGTATTACATACCAGGTGATGACCGTATGGAGCAAGTAACTGATGATAATAGAGTAACAACTACTTACGACTCTAGTAAATTAGGACAAACCACAGGCAAGAAAATGCAAGCTCCTATCAATGGTGGATTCGGCTGGAATATCAGCTATAAAACTTTCTCGCTCGATATGGCATTCTCTTTTTCGTTAGAAAAATATAAGTGGAACTACGATATGAAGTACACCGAAAATCCTGACCAGTTTGGCGATCACAACCTAAGTAGAAAAATATTAGACTATTGGAAAAATCCAGGTGATAACACCCGCCACCCTAAGATAAACACTACCACTTTCGTAAATTCATCGGATGCGCGTATGATACAAGACGCCTCATTTATGCGTTTGAAAAATATTACCCTTAGCTATAGTCTCCCAAAAGAAGTTATCAAACAATTGAATTTCTTTGAAGGAGTACGCTTATATGCTACCGCCCGCAATATCTTTACGCTTACCAAATACGAAGGTGCAGACCCTGAGTACAATAATGCTATTTCATCAGGTGGCTATCCTCCTTCTCGTCAATTTACCTTAGGAGTAGATGTTAATTTTTAAAAATGTAAAACAATGAAAAAGATTTATAAAATAATAATTTTAGTAGTAGCTCCTCTGTTCTTTACCGGCTGTTTCAACCTCGACCAACAACCTTATGAAGATTTGAGCCAAGCTAACTCTTTTAAAACCGTACAAGATGCTCAATTTTGGGTGAATGGTATGTATGGTAAGTTGCGTACAAACATATACGGAAGTGCTATGTATGCTACCGACTTGCAAGCTGATTTCCTGAATATGGCCTTAAGAGACGGTACTAACGAAACGATTACAAACTTTCAAAACTGGACGTTGTTTACTGTCAATAATGCAGCTACAGCAACTATTTGGCAACGCTATTTTGGGGCAATACAAAATATAAATATAGGTTTAGAGGGGATTCCTACTATTACTATTCCCCAAGAAAATTACCGCACCGATTCGGCACAAATAAAGCACAATATGGGCGAATTGTATTTGGCACGTGCTTATTACTACACCTATCTGCTTACGCATTATTGCCCTACCGACGAGGCTTCTGCTTATGGATTGCCTTTGTTAAGCGGGCCTACTATCAACAATTTTCCTAACAGAAGTACAGTAGGACAGACTTACGACTTTATTTTGGCCGATATAGCACAAGCCGAAACTCGCCTTAGTGATGTAACAGGTGCTTTAGGGTCAGAGAAGTTTACCAAAGATGCAGTTGCAGCACTCAAGGCACGTGTATTGCTTTATAGAGGCAAGTGGGCAGAGGCTTATGCCACAGCTACTTCAATTATAGGTAGTCGTTATAGCTTAGTGAGTAGTAGTAGTGATTTAGAAAAGGTATGGAAAGATGATGATACTGCAGAAAGTATTGTACAGCTTTATGCTAAATACGATGTAGGTAATACAGCAGAGTTACCATCAGCCAATGATATTTATTTGGGCTACCAAAGAGAGTGGAACAATAGATTGCGTAGGTATGAAATAAGGTATTTGCCAAAAGCAATACCTACTCAAGATTTCGTAGATTTGTATAATAACAGCGATTATCGTAAGTCTATTTACATCAAAAAACTTTTTGCTAATTATGGTAGTGCTACTTTCACCGATTTGTATTTGGTAAATAAATACCCTGACAATCCTCTTCTAAAACAAACATCAGGTATCTCCCCTACTTATATGCATCGTCCTAAGGTATTTCGTATTGCTGAGATATACTTAATAGCAGCCGAAGCCGCTTATAAAAACGGCGATCAAACTAATGCTAAAACCTACTTAGACAGATTGCGCACCGCTCGTGGTATTGGTAGTGTAACCTATACCGACCTTTGGGCAGAGATTCAAAACGAACGCAACCGCGAACTCGCTTTTGAGGGCTTCCGTATGGCAGATATCAAGCGTTGGAATTTGGGCGTAGTACGTGGTACCCCTCAGAACCTCAGTGCTATTGTATCAGATCCTGCTGACCAGTATTATCAGCTTAATATCCCTGCAGGGAATTATAAAATGGTTTGGCCTCTTTCTCCAAGTGATATTCTCTATGAACAAGGTAGAGCCAACTGGCAACAAAACCCAGGTTGGTAAAACAATGATTAATTTTATTAGTATTTAATGATTAATTGCTAATACAATAAGATTTTAAATATATTTGAAATAAAAAAGCGGTCTTAGTAGACCGCTTTTTTATTATCATTAATCTTAACTATTATCTCCAAAAGTAGTAGGCTACTACTGATATAAAGATAATACAAAGAATATTCAATACAAAACCTGCTTTTATCATATCGCGTTGACTTACCTTGCCCGTGCCGTAAGCTATGGCATTAGGAGGCGTAGCCACAGGTAACATAAAGGCACAAGAGGCTCCTATACCTATAATAAGTGAAAGACCCAAAGGATTAACTCCTAAGTTTTCGGCTACCGAAATGAAGATAGGTACTAAGAGAGCTGCGCTGGCGGTATTACTGGTAAATTCAGTTAGGAAAATGATGAAGGTAGCTACCATAAGTCCTATTACAAAATAGTTGCTATCAGCGATGAGGAACTGCACAGAGTCTACCAATGCCTTACTTGCCCCCGATTGTGTAAGGATAACGCTTAGTGAGAGTCCACCTCCGAAGAGCATTAGCACACCCCAATCGGTGTTTTCTTGTATTTGTTTCCATTCGGCCACACCAAAGAAACATACGAACACGGCAGCAATCATTGCTACCACTGCATCAAAGTCTTTGATTTTCTCGATGCCTATAAAAGATGTGAGTGTTTCGTTAATCAGGTCGCTAAATATCCAGCAAAGGGCTGTGATAAGGAAGATGAGAATGGTAAGATACTGCTTGCCGTTGAGCTTATCTACTACACCTTCAGTAGAGGTGATTTTAATGTTTAGTTTCGGACGGAACACTACGTACAACGTACCAATCATCAAAGGCATTAAACCTAAGACTGTAGGCATACCATAGCGCAACCATTCTGAGAATGTGATATTCAGTTGAGAGGCGACAATGGCATTCGGTGGGCTACCCACCAAGGTACCCATACCTCCTATGCTCGCACTATAAGCAACCCCGAGTATCACAAAAGCATACGTACCTTTATTACTTTCGTAGTCGATGTTTTTGAGCAAGCCAATTGCCAAAGGAATAATCATTGCGGCAGTAGCTGTATTGCTGATACCCATAGAGAGCAAAGCAGTAGCCAAAAAGAGGAAGAATACCGCTAACAGGAAATTGCCTCTGGCTATAGCAATCACCTTATGAGCGATGTACTTGTCAAGCTTTTGTACGCTCAGGGCAGTAGCAATAGCGAAACCTCCAAAGAATAGGAAGATTGTAGGGTTTGCAAAAGCTTGTAGGGCACTTTTGGTACTCTCTAAGCCCAAGAGTATTGCCAATACAGGAACTAAGAGTGCTGTAACGGTAATGTGTATGGCTTCGGTAAGCCACAAGATAGCTACAAAGGCAAGGAGTGCCAAGCCTTTATTAGTAGGCTCTTCATAAGGAAGCAACCCATAGAGCAAAAAGCCTACCGCCAATGCGATGGCTATAATCACGGAACGTTTGATGTAATTGGTCAGCATATATTAGGGTTTTTGTTATTAGCAAAGCACGTAAGCAATTTACGGTTTTATCTTCACCGCATATTTCTTTTCCGAAACAATTACAATCCCTTTTTGGAGCAAAAGATTATTCGGCAAACTTATCTGTTCGCCTTCTGTTGTTTTCAAAAGAGTATAGAAAGATTTTATATCGATTATTTTAGCCTCGATAGGATAATCTTTATCTAAAATCTTAATCGTATCACCTATTCTAAACGGAGAAGAGAAAAACACGATAATCCCCGCTGTAATATTGCTCAAAATCGACCATTGGGCAAAAAATGCTACCCCTATTACGGTAAGTATCGAAGTAACAAAAAGGAATAGCTGTTCGGTTTTTATTCCCCAAATAGAGACAATGGTAAGGATAGCTAGCGCATAAATAAAATAGTCTATATACTTCTTTACTAAATGAGTACGACTCTCTACGAACTCCGCTTTTTTTCCGAACTTATTGATGATGGAGTTCACCAAGTAACGCAAAGCAATAAAGACCACCAATGTAATGGCAGTAGCAATAATTTGATATAGGTAGTCTTGTATATAGTTCATATAACTTTACTTCGCGATATTCACAGCACGAGTTTCACGTATTACCGTTACTTTCACTTGACCTGGGTAGGTCATATCGGTTTGGATTTTTTGCGATAAGTTGAATGAAAGTTCTGCGGCTTTATCGTCGGTTACTCTTTCGCTTTCTACGATTACACGTAACTCACGACCTGCTTGGATTGCATAGGCTTTCTTCACGCCTTGGAAAGTGAAAGCAGCATCTTCGAGGTCTTTGAGACGTTGTATATACGAATCGAGTACTTGACGACGTGCTCCTGGACGAGCTCCACTAATAGCATCGCATACTTGTACGATAGGCGAAAGCAAGGAGGTCATCTCAATCTCGTCGTGGTGTGCCCCGATAGCATTGCACACTTCGGGTTTTTCGCCGTATTTCTCTGCCCATTCCATACCGAGGAGAGCGTGAGGAGTCTCACTTTCTATCTGCGGTACTTTACCGATGTCGTGTAAAAGTCCGGCACGTTTGGCAAGTTTAGGGTTCAAGCCTAACTCAGCTGCCATTACTCCGCAGAGCTTGGCTACTTCGCGAGAGTGTTGCAAGAGGTTCTGCCCATATGACGAACGGTATTTCATACGTCCTACACATTTTACTAACTCGGGGTGCAATCCGTGGATACCGAGGTCAATTACGGTGCGTTTACCTATTTCAACGATTTCTTCTTCTATTTGTTTGGTAGTTTTTTCAACCACTTCTTCAATGCGTGCAGGGTGAATACGCCCGTCGGTTACGAGCTTGTGCAAAGAAAGGCGTGCGATTTCGCGACGTACCGAGTCGAAGCAAGAGAGAATAATCGCTTCGGGGGTATCGTCTACAATGATTTCGACCCCAGTAGCTGCTTCGAGGGCACGGATATTGCGCCCTTCACGACCGATGATACGACCTTTCACCTCGTCAGACTCGAGATTGAATACCGATACGCAATTGTCTACTGCTTCCTCAGTGCCTATACGCTGAATGGTATTAATGATGATTTTGCGGGCTTCTTGGTGAGCAGTGAGCTTGGCTTCTTCAATGGTATTTTGGATATAAGCCATCGCGTCGGCTTGGGCTTCACTGCGCAATGAATCGGTGAGTAGTTTCTTAGCTTCTTCGGCAGACAAGCCTGAAATAACCTCTAATTGTTGTACCTGACTTTTGTGTAGGCGGTCTATTTCTTCTTGTTTTTTATCGAGTGTCTGCAAGCGAAAGTCGGCTTCTTCTGTTTTCTTTTCCAACTCATCTTTTAGGCGCTTATTTTGTGCCAATTCATTGGACACTTGTGACTCTTTATCGCGTATACGCTTCTCAGCCTCTGCCATTTTTTTATCTTTGGCAGTGATTGTTTTTTCGTGTTCAGCTTTTAGTTCAAGGAACTTCTCTTTTGCTTGGAATATCTTGTCTTTTTTGATATTTTCAGCTTCGGCTTTAGCGTTTTTCAGAAGAACGTCGGCTTCATTCTTAGCGTTGAGAATGATTTTAGAGGCGTTCTTCTTTTCCAGCGATTTGGCGATAGCGAACCCTATGAAAAGGGCAATGATAAAAACTGCAATACTTATAATAACTGTACTATCCATCTTTGTTGTTTAAAAAATAAAATATTGATATAAAAAATGCCTATATTGATTAATATGTTTCACGTAAAACTCTGAAAAACAGGTTTAGGGATACTCAGTGGGGCAAGTATCCGGCAACTGAAGACCGGCACGCTTTAGCCGCTGTAACTCTCCCTTTTGTGAAATGTTAATGTTGAGTTTACCGAAAGGACAATCAATATAGGCAGTAAGTTTTCTATGTAAAGGAACGTGTTTTAACCTATTTGGTTTAAGGCGTTGTACACCTGTGCTAAGGTTTCTTTGAGGGATTCATCTTCGTGCGTTTCGTTGAGTTTGGCTTGTTCTATTTCTCTTGCCAAAGCGATAGCGCACATTGCTAAGCCATCTTGTTTATCGCGCAGTTCATAAACGGTTTCAAAATCTTGAATCATATCGTTTATCTTTTTAGCGGCTTTTCTAAAACCCTCTTCCTGTTGTGGAGCAATGGTTAAAGGGTATAACCTATCGGCTACCGAAAGTTTAATTCTCAATCCGTCCTGTTCCATTGCTATTGTTTAGTGAGCTGAGTGATACACGCATCGATTTCGCGAATGAGCGTATTGAGCTTCAATTTGGTTTCTCTTTTATTATCTTTACTGCCTAATATACGGTTGGCTATGGCGAGTGTTTCGTTTTTCTCTTTCAGTGTAGTGATAGTGCTTTCAAGCGACTGTTTCTCACTGCGAAGTTCTTCAATGGTTTGTTTTAGCTTGCCATTTTCTTCCCTAAGACTATTGAATTTGCTCTGTAAGACAATGGCTTTCTCTTCTAATAACGCTACCAACTTTTTTAAATCACTCATCAAACAGCGAACTTTGTATATTTGGGGCAAAAATACGCTTTCTTTTTAAAAAAAGCAATTTTTTTAGAAAATAAATGAAACTGAGAAATGTAAGATTTTCATAATCAACATAAAAAAGGACTTTTAAGTTTTAAAGAAAGTCATACCTCAGCGTTGTTATAAATAAAAATCACTTGATTGTATTATAAGTTGATGATTTTCTTTGCTTAGTTTTAACAAAAGAGAGTAATAATCAGTGTTATGTTATAACGAACTGATATTAAATTAAAGCCCTTCTTTATTTTGTTGTTTTGCTAATAGGTAATTTACCGCAGTAGCAGCAGCGTATAACCCAAAAGCGGCTGGCATAAAGCTAATGGTACCATAAAAAGACTTTTTATAGTCAAGACCTTCGGTGCGTTGCATAGAGTCCTTGGAAACTATTTCGGAAGAGAATACGGCTTTTATACCTGAGTGAATACGCTCGTTTTTAAGTCGTTTGCGAATAAACTTTGCCAACGGACAGTTATACGTTTTCATCAGGTCGGTTACTTTTATTTGGGAAACATCGGTAGCACCTCCCGCGCCCATACAACTCACGAGCTTTACGTGTTTGCGTTTAGCTGCAAGAATAAGGTTCAGCTTAGGGGTAATACTATCGATACAGTCGATGACATAATCGAAGTCGGGCGTTACGATTTCCCAAGCGCGCTCAGGGGTCAGGAATTCGTGAATGACGGTGAGTTTCAGCTCGGGGTTGATATCCAAAAGACGTGCTCTCATCACTTCGGTTTTGGCTTGCCCTATCGTAGAATGAAGGGCGGGCAACTGGCGGTTGATATTAGAGAGCGAAACAGTATCAGCATCGACAATAGTGAGAGCTCCTACGCCTGCACGAGTTACAAATTCGGCAGCATAAGAGCCTACGCCCCCTAAACCTGCAATGAGAATATGGGCATTTTGCAAAGTGGTAATACCTTGTTGTTTAATTAAAAGCTCTGTACGTTCTAACCAATGATTATTCATATTATTTTTGGTCTCCCGCAAATTATGCGGATAGGACGGATTGCGTAATGCTTCTTTTTAAATTTGAGAGCTACGCTTCTGTTTTTAAGGAGAAATCTTTTATACGTTGTAAACTTTGCCAAAGGAGCGAGCCGCACCTTTGGCAAAGTGTAGCGACGCAAATGCGATTTAAATCTTCTTTACTCTTCTTTCGTGGCGACCGCCTTCAAAAGGGGTGTTGAGAAAGGTATTGGCTATATCTACGGCTTGCTCAATGGCGGTAAAGCGGGCGGGAATGCTTAGCACATTGGCATTGTTATGGGCACGGGCAAGAGCAGAGAGCTCTTTTGTCCAGCAGACTGCACAGCGGATGTGAGGGTGCTTATTGGCACTCATTGCAATGCCGTTACCACTACCGCAAATCACAATACCAAGGTCGGCTTTGTTTTCTTCTAAGGCTTTGGCTACGGCGTGACCAAAATCGGGGTAGTCTACACTTTCAGAAGTATCGGTACCGCAGTTGAGTACTTCTATTCCTTTACTTTCCAGAAAAGCTACAATAGCTTTTTTATAATCGACTCCTGCGTGGTCATTTCCTATGGCTATTTTCATTTTTTATAGTTATTTTTATTGTTATTTGTTTTTTATATATTGTTTGTAGGCTTCGCGTAGAGCATCGGCTTGGGCTTTATTGGGGCTTTGGGTGTACATATCGTCAAAATATGCAAAAGATACTACTTTGGTTACTTTGGGAATGGAGAAAGCGGTAGTGAGTTGTTGTTTGACTCTATCGAAAGAGGCGGGATGAAAAGGTACCTGACCATTAGGAGAGGCAAAAGTTTCGAGGTCTGACCAAAATACGCCTTTATAGTTTTTGTTTTCCTGAAATAGTCCGCGCTCAGCCGCTTGGTAGTACTCAGCAAGGCGGTTGAGGGTTACGTGTTGTGCCCCTACCCCATCTTGTAACATAATGATTTCTAAATTACTCTTAGCGAGTTCAGCCATAAAGTGTTGCAACTGTTCGGGAGACGAAAGTGCACTATTCCAAAAGGCAGCAATTGAAACGGGTTTGTTATTCAGCTGGTGCAAACGATTAGAGATGCGGTCTATAAATTTCTCTCTGAAAAGAGCTATCTTATCATCGGTATTATAAGCATAAGGCTCGGGTTCGTGTGGGATATACCACCCTTTGAAGGCTGGGTGAGTACCAAACTGGCGTTGGATATCTTCGGCAATAGCAATACAATAATTGGCTTGAGTTTGTAGCCACGACGCATCGGTTTGATGTTGCCAATAACTTTCATCAAAGAGCAAGCCTATGTGTACTTCTATGCCTTTACGCTGAGCTGAGGCGAGGATTCGTTGTAGGGTAGGTTTAATTTTGGTGGTAGTAAAGTTATTGTTTGAATCGAACCAAGTGAGGTTATTAGAAGGATTTATATATCCTATGTATTGCACGATGAGGGTGTTCATACCCAAGTCTTTGATTTCGGCTAAAAAATTGTCCCATTGAGCTTCACTCCAATCGCCTTTGTTAAAGAGCTGTATGAAGGTACCTGTAAGTATCTTTTTATCGGAAGGGGAAGGGGTAGGCGGATTAGGTTGTGGATTGGGCTGCGGGTTAGGGTTGGGTTGTGGAGTGGGAACAATAGGGTTGTTAGGGTTGGGGGTTGGTTCATCGGAGTTGCTTTTGCTACAAGAGACTGATAGCAAAGCGCCTAAAATGGTGAGAAATAAAATTAATTTTTTCATCTTATTTAATATTTTTTGCAAAGGTAAGAAGTAATTAGGAAATGAGAAAATTGGAAAATTAGAGAATTAGGAAATGAGGAAATTAGTAAATGGGGTGCGAGCCGCACAGACGGCCATAGTACGATAGGCGAGGTGAAATTAGCAGATTAGCAAATTTGAAAATTAGCAAATGTGGAGGGTTGGAGTATTCGGAAGGAAACGGAAAAGTTCGGAAGGAGACTAAGGGGTCTTTTGGTGAAAAAAAGCTGTAAGATGGGTGGGCTTAGCTTATAGAGAGCTTATAGAGAGCTTATAGGAAGCTTATACGAATCTTGGACGATTGTTATAGAAAGGGTATATAAATAATTGATTCATAATACAATACAACAACGCTAAAAATGGGAAAAAGAGGGTTTCGAGGCGAAAGAAAGAGGAATAGGCACTAGGCCTTAGGCCATAGGCACTAGGGGGAAGTATGACGGAAAAGGGAGAATGTAGTGACGGGGAAGCGAAAGAAACCTCCCCCTTATCACATACTCCGCTCTCGCGGGGCACATACCCAGCTGTCGCTGGCTACCTTCAAAGGGGAAAAATGTGGCGAATCGTTTATTCGGTAAGCCCCCGAACCCCCGAAGGGGGACAAGCTGGAAAAGATGACAAACCTCCTCCTATTCACATACTCCGCTCTCGCGGACTTCCATTCAAAGGGGAATGTAGCGACGGAAAGGGGAAGTGAAAAATTAATAGATTAGAAAATTAGTGAGAGAGGCTGTTGGACAGGGCAGAGGGGGCGGACTTATCTAACGAGTGATTTGCTTATTAACAAATTGGCTAATTGACAATTTTTTCATATCTTTGCCAAAACTTTTAACTCATACCTCTTAACTGATAACTAAATAAAGTGAACGAATTAACCTTAGAACTTACTGACGTGAGCGCCCAAGTGTTTTGTGGCGAAGACGAAAATAATATAAAATACATCAAAACGCTTTTCCCGAAACTGAAAATCGTAGCACGGGGGTCTAAACTTATTGTCTTTGGCGAAGAACATTTGCTAAAAGATTTTCAGAAACAAATGGAAAAGCTTATCGCCTATTGCGCGAAATACAATCGCTTAGACGAGCGCACTATCGATAGTATTTTTTCGGCTACTAGTACTGAGAAGAGCGAAAAAGTGCGCGAAGAGGACATCATTGTGCACGGCGTGAATGGCAAAATCATACGTCCGCAAACCCCAAATCAGGTAAAATTAGTAGAGCTGATGCACCAAAACGATATGGTATTTGCCGTAGGACCTGCCGGTACGGGTAAGACCTATGTGGGCGTTGCCTTAGCCGTAAAAGCTCTTAAAGAAAAACAAGTGCGTAGGATTATCCTCACTCGTCCGGCAGTGGAAGCAGGCGAGAATCTCGGCTTTCTTCCTGGAGACCTCAAAGAGAAACTCGACCCCTATATGCAACCCCTATATGATGCCTTGCGCGATATGATTCCGCACGAAAAACTCAACGCTTTTATTGAGGCAGGAATCATAGAGATTGCGCCTCTTGCCTTTATGCGCGGACGCACCTTAGACAACGCTTTTGTAATTCTCGACGAGGCACAGAACACCACCCACGCCCAGATGAAAATGTTCCTCACCCGTATGGGGCGCAATGCCAAGTTTATGATTACCGGCGACCCTGGACAAATAGATCTCCCCCGCAAAGTATCTTCTGGACTTAAAGAAGCAATGCTTATCCTTCAAAAAGTACGGGGTATCGCCTTCCTTCACTTAGACGACAGAGATGTTGTGCGTCACCCACTGGTACGCAGTATTATAGAGGCTTATAAGACGATTGAGAACAATGAATAGTCGTAGCACGACAAGCAATTTTTACAGTATATACTTTGGTGTTTGAAGTAGCTTGTCGTGCTACGACCTTTGACAAAGTTTTTTACTTCTTATTCCAACCTTTCTGAAAATTCTTCGTTTATAGAGTAGAAAGTGAAAGATATTAGCGCTCTTCTTTAAAAAATAATCAAGAAAAGATAATTGATAATCAGCGTAATGAAAAAATAATGACATAATAAAGCTATTTTTATGGTACTTTGTATTGCATAATACTTTTATCTGTTATATCTTTGCGCCGTGAAATTAATTAGTTTACATTTAATAACCATAAACCATATAAACAATGAAAAAGATTATTCTATCACTGCTATTAGCAGTAACGGCAAATGGCTTTGCACAATCTTCTTTTAAAGGAACCTTGTTGAATACTGAAAAAAAACCAGTGAGTGCTGCCAATGTGCTCCTAATGACTCTCCCCGACTCTACTCTCGTAAAAGGGGCAATAAGCAATGAGCGAGGAGTTTTTGAACTACCCAATGCCGCTGAGGGTAAAAAGGTGGTTATCAAAATTACGCATTTGGAATATCAAACGGAGGTATTTACCCCCTCGGGGAGCAACTTGGGCACCATTGTTTTGACCCCTGCTACCAATCAGTTGGGCGAAGTAGTGGTAACAGCTCATCGCCCGATATTAGAACAAAAGGGTACGCGCATCAGTACCAATGTGGCGCAATCGACCTTGCAGAACCTACCCAAAGCCGAAATGCTTATCAACTTCTTGCCTGGGGTGAGCACTTCCTACACCGGTGGAGGTTATGAGGTGTTTGGCAAAGGCAATCCTATCTTCTACATCGATAACCGCAGGGTGCGCAATTTAGATGAGGTGAATCAGTTATCGCCCAAAGATATTGAGAGCATAGAGCTGGAAACCCAACCTGGTGCGGAACACGACAATACGGTGGGTGCGGTAATTTATATCAAACTGAAAAAGAAACAAGGCGATGGACTCAGCGGGTCGGTTGAAAATGAAAATTATGTGTTAAAAAAAGGAGCCTTAATAACTACTTGGCTTAGTCTCAACTATCGCAAAGGCAAAACCGACTGGTTTACTACTATAGGCAACTTCAACAACTTCAACAAGAAAAATGCCGACCTCTATCAGGATTTGCAAGTACATACCCAAAGTAATGATTGGCGCGTAACGAGCGACGAAACTAATAGGAGTAATGCCAAAGGAATAAATGCTAAAATAGGGGTAGCTCACGAGATTTCGGACAAACATTCCATAGGCGCAAGTGTGAGAGGGAGTATAGAACCTTGGGTGGGACACAGGTTTAGCACCCAAGAGACTGCTACCTTCAAAAATAACGTCCTTACTGCCAAAGGGCTCAATGAATACGACCGCTTTAGCCAAGATAAAAAGTTAAGCATTAATGCTTATTACGAAGGTAAACTTACCGACAAACTGAAACTGCAAACTGATGTAGATTATATCGGTCAGCGTTCCGATAACACTTCCGATATTGTGGAGCGCAACCTCCTAAGTGCTACCTCTCGTAACGTGCACACCCATTCCGATGCTGCTTCCGATTGGTGGGGACTCAAAACTACTTTCTTGCAAACCCTTGGCAAGGGCGCTATAAACTATGGCGTAGAAGCAAGCGACCTGCATCGCACTGAGGACTATACCGATAATGTGCTTTCGGCTTCGGATATTAAGAATACCGAAACGCGTTCGGCTGGTTTTGTGAGTTTCTCTTACCCTATCAAAAAGGTGAATTTGAAACTCGGTACGCGTTACGAGTACGCCGACTTTGGTTATTACGAAAACAGACAAAAGAGCCCCGTAAAAAGCAAGACCTACCGCGATTGGTTACCCAATATTTCTATCGCATTCCCTTGGGATAAAACTCAACTGACCTTTAGTTATGCACGCAAAATTAAACGTCCGGCTTTTTATGAGCTCAGCGATTACAACACTTATAGTTCTCCTTTCTTGTACAATCGTGGAAACCCATATATTGTGCCTCAGCTTACTGATGAATGGAATGCCTTGGCTACTTATGGTCCTATTTCGGCTTCGGTAAGTTATTCTAATATTCACAAGGGTATTTATTCCGATTACCAACTCTCAAGCATCAATCCCGATGCCGTTGAGAAAACCCTTCGCAATTACGATGATTTTAGCGAGCTGAAATGTGTGCTCAATGCGCAAACCCAAATAGGTAAATGGATGCCTAAACTTACGCTCACTTATAAAAAACCTTTTGCTAACAATGTGTTTTACACCAATGAAGGTAGGTTTATGGTAGAAATGATGAACCAAATTACTCCTACTGAAAACTGGTTAATCTTGGCGATGTTTATTTATATGAACAAAGGTTCAAACCGAGAAGTCTACGCCTACAAGGATATGAGCGGAATAGTCGTAGGGGTTGCCCGTATGTTCTTCCACCAATCGCTTACGGTGTATACCGTAATTTCCGACCCTTATAACGGTCTCAATGAGCACACACGCGTACAAAATCCGTACATTAGCAATAGTACTGCTGAGAATTACAGCAATATAAGTTTTAAAGTAGGACTGAACTACAATTTCAACACCACCCAAAGCAAGTATAAAGGACAAGGTGCGGGAGAAGAAGAGAAGAACCGCTTGTAATGAGGAAATTAGAGAATGAGGAAATGGGAAAATGAGGAAATGAGAGAATTAGAAAATGGGAAAATGAGAGAATTAGGAAATGGGAAAATGAGGATTGTTAGTTTATTCAACTTTGCCCAAGTTTGAAACTTGGGCAAAGTTTGAGATGAAAAAGCGATAGTTGGGACTGTTAGGAGAATTCGGAAGATATCGGAGAAGTTCGGAAGAGGGGAAGTAGGTTTTTTGATGAAAAAAGGGTATAAGAAGGGTGGGGTTAGCTTATAGAGAGCTTATAGGAAGCTTATACGAATCTTGGACGATTGGTATAGAAAGGGTATATAAGTGATTGACTCATAGTACAATACAACAGGGTTAAAAATGGTAAAAACGGGGTTTCGAGGCGAAAGAAAGAGGAATAGGTGATAGGCCTTAGTCCATAGGCAATAGGGGGAATGTAGCGACGGAAAGGGGAAGAAATGACGAATGAAGAATGAAGAGTGACGATGTGGATTTCCTTTAAAGGGATAACATCCCCCTAGCCCCCTTCAAAGGGGGAATGTAGTGACGGAAAAGGGGGAATGTAGCGACGGGAAAAGGAGAAAAGAGCAGAAAACAATTGTTAAAAGGTAGTATATTTTTGAAATCAAAAAAAATGTACTACCTTTGTACTTTCTAAGTTACGTTAGTTATCATAATACTATTTTTGCTAACGTTACTATTATTAGCATTTTCTTGAGGAGTGGGAGCACAAGCGATGTCTCTGATTACCTGTTGATGACTATGTGGAACAAAATGAGCGAGACTGATGAAAACAATATATTTACTCACCGTACTATCCTTGTTAATAGGTTGTTTGAGTGTACAAGCACAAGAAAAAGAAGACGCTTTATTAATACCCGTAAAGCTTCCTTATTGTAGTATATTTGATACCTCAGCAAGAAAAATGGTAGATAGGACGGTGAAAGAATGTTTGGACTATTGGGTAGTAATGCACTTCGAATATCCTGAGAAAGCTCTGAAATGGGGCGTACAAGGGCAAGTGGTGCTTGATATAGTGATTAATAAGCAAGGGGTTCTAAAAATTAAAGGAGCTGAAGGAGGCGACCCTATATTGGAAAAGGCAGCAATAGACTTGTTTAAGAACTTTCCGCCTATGTATCCAGCTAAGAATATCAAAGGGGAGGCTGTGGATTGCTATTATAAGTATCCTATTAATTTCAGATTAAAAGATTAGTAATTATGAACACAACTGCACAATACATAAAAGATTCTGAAGGGAATGACATTTTAGCTGTTATCCCTATGGAAACCTATAATGAATGGCGTTTTGAGAAGGCTGATTTAAGTAATACTCAAGAGATTCCAGAATGGCATAAAGAGATTTTAGATGAAAGCTTAAAAGAATTTGAAGAAACTGGTGAAGCAGAAGACTGGGAGGTTTTAAAACTAAAATTCAAACAGAAATATGGCTTCTGACACATTTAGAGTAGGAAAAAGAGCTGAAAAAAACCTATCAAAGATATTGATTATTATACTGATATTGATGAAAAATTAGCTAACCGCTTCTTCCAAGAGATAGATAAATGTTTTGAATACATAAAAGATTATCCTTATATGTTTACTAAAAGATATAGGGAAATCAGAGTGTGTTTTACCAAAGTATTCCCTTATGGGATTTATTATGTGATAAAAGTTACGCCTAAAAGAAAAACAACAACAATAACAGTGATAAATATTCTGCATACAAGCAGAAAAGTAAGATACAAAGAATAACAATCGTGAATAAAGAACATTTAAAACAATTAGAAGCTGAAAGTATTTACATAATGCGGGAAGTAGCAGCGCAGTTTGAGCGTCCTGCCTTGCTTTTTAGTGGTGGTAAGGACTCTATTACCTTGGTGCACTTGGCAATGAAAGCCTTTGCTCCTATGAAGATTCCTTTCCCTTTGGTACATATCGACACGGGTCATAACTTCCCCGAAGCTCTTGAATATCGCGATGCCCTTGCTAAACGCATAGGTGCGGAACTGATTGTGCGACAAGTAGAAGACACCATTAAAGCGAAAGGACTCACTGAGCCCAAAGGTAAGTTTGCTTCTCGTAACTGGTTGCAAACACACACTTTATTGGACACTATTGAGGAGTTTCACTTCGACGCCTGCATAGGAGGGGCGCGTAGAGATGAAGAGAAAGCACGTGCCAAAGAGCGCTTCTTTTCAGTAAGAGACGAATTTGGTCAGTGGGACCCTAAGTTGCAACGTCCGGAGCTGTGGAACATCTACAACGGTCGGATACAGAAAGGCGAAAACGTGCGGGTGTTTCCTATCTCGAACTGGACGGAATTAGACGTATGGAATTATATTCAGCAAGAGAAAATAGCACTTCCTTCTATCTATTTTGCGCACAATCGCGAGGTGATTGAGTACGAAGGTAGACTTATTGCGGTGTCGCCTTTTATCCAGATAGATGAAAACGATACTATCCTAAACAAGCGTGTGCGCTATCGCACGGTAGGTGATATGACCTGTACTGCTGCCGTAGAGAGCAATGCAGCGACTCTTGAAGAGGTGGTGAATGAGATTACTGCCTCGCGTATTTCGGAGCGCGGTGAGACCCGCATAGACGACAAAGTAACGGAAGCAGCAATGGAAGACCGTAAAAAAGGAGGATATTTTTAATGATTAGTAGTTAGTGGTTAATTCTGATATGAAGAATTGCTTGTCGTGCTACGACTTTGGTCAGGTTTTTGTATGAGCAAAGACAATAACTAAAAAACAAGATTACGAATGAGAAAAAGATTTTTATTTACAGCCTTAGCACTTTTCTTTTTGGCAACTGCGGAATCCTTTGCACAAGCGTTGCAACGCCATAACCTTGTACCTGAAATTAACTTACCACAGCCTAATGGTGAAAAGTTAGCGTTATCTTCGTTACGTGGTAAATATGTGCTGGTAGACTTTTGGGCTTCGTGGTGTATGCCTTGCAAGAAGGAAAACAAATACCTCAAACAAGCGTATAAAGAGTTCAAAGGGAAGAATTTTGTAATTCTATCAGTATCGATAGATAGACCTAAGGATAAAGACGCTTGGCAGGACGCTATCAAAATAGAAGGAATGGTGTGGCATAATGTGTGGGACAACGATGGCAAAACCGCTGAGAAATATGGGGTAACGAGTATCCCTGCGCCTTTTCTCATAGACCCGGAAGGAAACTTATTGTCGCAAGGAGATAACCTAAGAGCTAATGATTTAATGAAAACGCTGAAGAAATACATCAAATAGTCGCAACGCGACGGGCGTTTTTGTTATATCGAATTGACGTTAAAAAAATATATAAAATATTTGCAATGAAGAAAATCAAGTTTATGATGCTACTGAGCGTAGCAATAGGATTGGGGAGTTGCTCTACCAGTACCCAAGCGGTATATTGGGTAAATAGCTCCCAGGTAGAAAGCAGTGCAGGAGCTGGCAAAATGCAATGCTTGCAAGTGTACAAAGGCGATAATTTAAGTAAAGCACAATGGGAGGCTTTTTGTGCTCCTATTGAAGGTTTTACCTTTGAAGAAGGCTACTTTAAGAAGATAGAAGTAAGCGAAAAACCGCTGAAAGACGTCTCCGCCGGTGCACCAAATATTGCTTATACTTTGGTGCGCGAAATAGAAAAGGTGAAAGACTCTCGGTTTGATTTGCAAGGCGAATGGAAACTGGTGAGTATGGGAGAAATGGTTATCACTCCTGAGGCACAGCCTACATTAAAACTCAATATCAGTGAAATGAAGGTGAACGGCTCTGACAGCTGTAATACCTTTATGGGAAGTATTAAAACCCTCACCGATAAAGAACTTGTATTTGGTGATTTAGCTTCTACACTAATGCTTTGTGTAGAAAAAATGGAGGTTGCTGATGCTTTTGGTATGGCTATGCAAAAGGTAAGACAATACCAACTAAAAGGAGACCAACTGTTGCTTACCGATAAACAAGGAGGCGTACTCCTTACTTTTGCAAAGAAATAGTTGTTTCAATTATTAAAAAAGAAAGGCTGTGCAGAGCGTTCTGCACAGCCTTTCTTGATTATATTGGTTTTAACTAATCATCTTCTTCGTCATAGGTATCGGCTTCATCGTATTCCTCTTCAGAATACTCGGGTTCTACTACCTTTTTATCTTTAGCCTTAGTACTCTTTTTACCTTTTTTAGGATTAGAAGAGAGTTCATTATGTTTAAGCCATTCGCGTAGTTCTACTTCTATTTGTTCAGCTATTTCTGGATTGTCGTTAAGCATTGCAATAGAGGCGTCACGTCCTTGACCTAATCGGGTGCCTTTATAGCTATAAAAAGCACCGCTTTTATCTACGATATCAGCCTCAACGCCTAACTCAAGAAGTTCAGCAGACTTAGAGATACCTAAGCCAAACATAATATCGAAAGTAGCGGTTTTAAAAGGCGATGCTACTTTGTTTTTAACTATTTTCACCTTGGTTTTATTACCGATGATTTCGCCATTGCTGTCCTTAATAGCTGCGCTTCCTTGAGGTCCTCCGTCTTTACGGATATCTATACGCACAGAAGCATAAAATTTAAGTGCATTACCCCCTGTAGTTGTTTCGGGGTTCCCAAAAGTAATACCTATTTTATCACGCAACTGATTGATGAAAATAACAATACATTTTGCTTTGCTAATACTACCGGTGATTTTGCGTAAAGCTTGAGACATTAGTCGGGCGTGAAGTCCCATTTTAGAGTCTCCCATTTCGCCATCAATCTCACCTTTGGGAGTAAGTGCTGCCACCGAGTCGATTACTACGAGGTCTACTGCATTGGAACGAATAAGAGCATCGGCAATTTCAAGAGCTTGTTCGCCACTGTCAGGCTGAGTAATCAATAGATTTTTAACATCTACACCTAAGCGTTGTGCGTAAACAGGGTCGAAAGCGTGTTCAGCATCGATAAAAGCAGCTGTTCCTTTAGCTTTTTGTACTTCGGCGATAGCGTGCAGTGTAAGAGTTGTTTTACCAGAAGATTCAGGTCCATAAATTTCGATTACGCGCCCTTTAGGATATCCTCCAACGCCTAAAGCGGCATCGAGCCCGATAGAACCCGTAGAGTAAACTTCTACGTCTTCGACAGGATTATCGCCTAAGGCACGTACAGTTCCTTTGCCATAGGTTTTGTCTAATTTTTCTAAGGTGAGTTTTAGAGCTTGTTTTTTAGCCTCTTCTACACTCATTTCCTTGTTATCTTTTGTTGTTTTAGCCATTTTATACTACGTTGTTTTAATAGGGCAAAGATACAAAATCTAATGATAAATACAATAATGTAGTGTAATTATTTTAGTTTTTCATTATTGTGATGACGGTCGTGGTCACGTTGTGTTTTTTTTAGCATCTTCTTATCGAAAGCCTCTTGCAAGTCAATCCCTGTTTGATTGGCTAAGCAAAGTACTACAAATACTACATCGGCGAGTTCTTCGCCTAAATCTTTGTTTTTATCACTTTCTTTCTCGGACTGTTCTCCATAACGGCGAGCTATAATACGGGCAACCTCTCCTACTTCCTCAGTGAGCTGTGCCATATTGGTAAGTTCATTAAAATAGCGAACCCCGTGTTCTTTTATCCAATTATCAACTGCTAATTGTGCATTTTTGATATCCATAGTTTACAAATTTATTTTCTATTAAAAAACTGCTTTAAAAGAGCATTGCTTTTGATAGCAACGCTCTTTCAAAGCAGTTTAAAGAATATTTCTGTGAATTTAAAATTAGTTTGTCCACATATCTTGCTCTCTGTCGCGAATTTTCTCTTTAATTTTGTCAGCTTCTAACAATTGGAAGAGTGCATTATCAGGAAGGAATTCCTTGATTTTTCTGTCGCCGTATACATTCGCTTCTTTAAATATCACGGAACTAAACATTCGTGCATTTAAAACGTGGTCGAAAGATACAGGGCGAGCATCATTCTTCCTATTAAAGGTTTTCGCTTCGTGCAAAATATCGCGTACTTGCGGATAGAATACCCAGAATAGAGGTACTAATGCCGACATAGTAGAGTCATCAGAATCTATAAAGTTTACGTCGGGAGCTACAGGAGCTAACGCGAGCAAACGATATTTTAATTCACCTTGGCGTTTGTCGAAATACCAAATACCTCTAATGTGGTACTGAGCGATATCTGCAGACTCTAAGTTTCTATGAGTTACATATTCAGGAGAAAGAGCTTCACCTGCATTAAGTTGCTCATAGCCTACATCTAAAGTATCTACCTTTGATAGTGATGCTTCTATTGACTCAGCTGTTTTTGTTTGAGTAAAATAAGAATCTACATAGATATCTTGAATTTTACCATTTTTGATGTTCTTCAAAAGTACATCATACAATGAGCGACGATAAGCATCTATTTCCAAGGTATCGGTAGGGAAAAGGAGGGGAAAGTTAGCTCTCTCGTTGAGGTCGATTACTTCCCACACCTCTACTGACCAAAGGATATCGCGGTCGTCCACATAGCCATAAGGTAGTGGTTTGTCATTATCAGCTTCTATTCGAGCTTCAGATTTAACACCTATATCGCTTGCTACTTTTGCGTTTAAAATGTTTACCTGAGCTTTGGAGAGCTGAAATGCAAATACTGAAAGCAATAATAATATTATATTTTTTACGTGCATAATAATGTTTGTCTTAGTTTGTTATTTCAACTACGATTGGTGATACAGGAGGTAATCTGAGGTCAGAATTACCGATGATACTTGCTTTTACGTCAAATATCTGGATTTTATCACCACGTTTAGCTCTTAGAACAGCTGCTCTTGCTTGTTCGTTCATTCTACTACCTTTCACGTATACACTTGGTTGTCCTGGAATGAACACTTTAAATTCGTTTACTTGTAGTTTCAAGTCGAAGTCGAAGTCTTCCAAAACAGCCATCACAGGCATTACAGATACGTTTGCTTTTGGTAATTTAGCGTTTCCTATTTGTCCGCCCAAGCTGGTTACAGCACGTGGGATATTTTTAATACGGAACATTTTAGAAGAGCTGAATTTTTGTCCTGCAAGCTCACCTGTTACGTGAATAGTAACTTCTCTACCTTGTCCTGGACGCATTACCCAAGCACCACTACCACTCGCTTTAGATAAACCAGGTGCTGATGCTGAAATTTTGTTATCAGGAACACCAGGCATAGAGATAGTGATAGGGTTAGCAACACCACGATACACTACGTTCATCTTATCAGCTGAAATAACTGCTGAGTTTGGTTTAGGAATCACTGAGAAAGATTGTGCTACAGGAACAGCAATACGTTTTCCGTCTTGGTCGAAGTACAAGTTACCTGTAATTTTGTGGTCACCTGTATTACCTGCTGAAATGTTTAATTTCACACGACCATCTTCAATAGTGTATTCACTTGTTCCTAACTTTCTACCGTCGATAGCGATGTCTACTTCATTAGGACGTGTAGTAGCGTCTTTTCTACCCAATACGATAGAACCATCGAATTTCTCACCTTGGTAATACGCTCCTTTACCTTGTTCAAGTAAAGTTGTATAGTTAGTCATTGAAACTTGTGATTTCAAGCTACCTGCCAAAGCAGTATCGAAAAATTCTTGTTGAGTAGTTAAGATGTCTGACTGCATCATTGAGAGTTTTGCCAAAGTTGCAACGTAAGGAAACCCTTCAAAGTTAAAATTTAACCATTTTACGGTTCTGCCTTCTCTATTCTTTACGTCGTCAGTATTAAAGTTTACGCTTACTTTATCGGCCAAAGCTTTATAAGCTGGATTATCTCCCAATACTTTTAATACTCCTTCGCGATAGGTTTTCATTTTTTCAATGAATTCACTTGCGTGAGCTTTAGCTTGTGCTCCCTCAGCAAAGAAATAATTATCAGTAAAATCTGACTGATCCATTGCCTGATAGTTTCTTTGATTTACAGGAATGTCTTTTTGACCAATTACATCTTCTACTTTGGTTTTAATATCTTGGATATAGCTGTACAATCCATCTGATAGTTCCTTTATTTGTTTGGATTGTTCATATATCTCACCATATTGAGCTTGATTCTCATTTGCTTTATTTGCTAATTCGGCTAAAGCATTAGATGTGCCTTCATTAGCTCTTTTGTTTGATGATTCAAACTTTTGATTCACTAACCCGAATGCATCTAGTACTTGCTTGCCCATATTCAATGCGATCATCGCAAGGAATACTAAGTACATCAGGTTAATCATCTTCTGTCTTGGACTTAATTTTCCACCTGCCATAAGCTATTTTTTTAATAAGTTAATAAATAATTACTCTTATCGTGCGCCGCCCATTGCAGATAACATTCCTCCATAGATAGTGTTCAAAGATCTTAAGTTGTCTTTAAACGTAAGCATTTGCTGATTTAATGAATCTAAGTTATCAACAACACCTGCTTGTGCAGATACTTGTCTTTCTGTTCTTTCCAATTGTAGTTTGTAAAGGCTGTTCAATGACTCTAAGTTTGATGCTGCTGCTGAAAGCTCTTCACCATATTTGTGAGTAGCCACCATCGTATTAGCCACTGGAGCGATTTCTTTACTTGCTTCTGCAAAGTTTTCAATAGATCTTCCTAATGAACGCATCATATTAGCATCGATACGAGCTTCTGCTAAAATACCATCTAATTTTTGTGATAATGATTCTCTAAGAATCTTATCTTCTCCTGACTGTAAAGCCAAAGCTCCTTGGCGTCCTGATGGAGCACCTCCTTTTAGCTCAGGATAAACCAATGACCAATCGAACTCTTCATCTATTGGTTCAAAAGCTGAGAAGAAGAAGACGAATGCTTCTGTTCCCATCCCTACTGCTAACAATACGCCACCGCTGATACCTAAGATATCCACGTGCAAAATTTTGGCTAAGGCACCGATAATTACAACTGAGGCACCTATACCATAAACCATATTAAACAATTTCTTTGTTGATCTACTTCCTGCCATAAGACTTTTTTTTTATTTGTTAAATTTATTAGTTAATTTGTTTGATTTTTCTTTTAATACTATCTGTATCCTCTTGCTGATTTAGCTTGTTGTTTGTCGCTGATACCCATAAAATCTTGTACGGTACGGAACCCTATATAACTACGGGCTGAGTCTTGGTACTCATAATCACGGGTATTTACTTGTAACATAAAGGCAACGTCCTTCCAAGAACCTCCACGTATTACTTTACGGTGATTTTTGTCATCAAGTACGTTAGGATTCATAGTAGACATATATTCATATGAATTGGGGTCATATGAGGTGTTTGTCCATTCTGATACGTTACCTGCCATATTGTAAAGGTTGTAACCATTAGGTTCGTACGACTTAGCTTCTACGGTATAGAGTGCATTATCAACAGCATAGTCACCACGCATTGGTTTAAAGTTTGCAAGGAAACAAGCTCTATCATCATAGGTATAAGGACCTCCCCAAGGATAAGTACCTCCTGGCAGACCACCACGTGCTGCGTATTCCCATTCCGATTCAATTGGCAAACGGAAAGAGTTTACTGTGTAATCACCTTTTGATTTTTGATAAGAGTTTTTGTTAAGAGTACGCCATTCACAGAAGGCTTTGGCTTGAATCCAACTAACCCCTACCACAGGATAGTCGCCATAAGCTTCGTGCCAAAAATAGTCGTTGTGCATTGGCTCGTTATAAGAATAGTTGAAGTCGCGAATCCACACAGTAGTATCAGGATATACTTTCACGATTTCCTCTTTAATGAAGTCTTTACGGTTACCACGCGTACGAGCGGCTTTATCCATATCAAGCCATTGATATTTAAACTCGAACTTCTGAACGTCCATAATGCGTTTGCCATTGTAAGCTTCTTCTTCGGGCAAATACATTTTGTCCATTACTTCCGAGTAGTATTCATCTGGGAATTTATTAGTGTCCCAAATAAGTGCTACTTTCTTGTTCAATTTTCGTGCTTTTTGGTCGCCATATGTGTTTTGAAGATACTGCTGATAAGCATTCATCTTCTCGGTGTTCGCATCTAAGTATGCGTATTCACCGATACCTCCACTGCCTTGGGTCTGACCGGTTTGTTCCGCCATTTCAGCTAACTGAGTACGGATAATTGAATCGCGAACCCAATTCACGAACTGGCGATACTCACTATTTGTGATTTCGGTTTCGTCCATATAGAACGACCCCACGCTCACAGTTTTCACTGGTGCGTTAAAACTCGCAGTTTTATCATCATCGGAACTACCCATAATGAAAGAACCACTCGGAATAAGCGTCATACCGTAAGGAGCAGGCTGTTTCCAGCTCTTCCCCTTAACACCTACAAGCTCTCCTTTGCTGTCGCCACCGCCACGCTTACACGCAGCTAGTACTAATAGTACAAGTAGCATTACAAATATTCTTCTTGCCATAAACATTGTTTAAATTCACATTTAATTAGGGCGCAAACGTACGCATTTATTTTATACACACAAAATTTATTCAACAATATTTTTCAATAACCTACAAACTTTAACACTATTTTTACATTTTAACCCCTTTTACCCTTTGAAATGTAAAAAAAAAGTAAAAGAATGAGTTTACTTTTTACCCTATTTAATACTTCTTTTGTAAACACTTTTGGCTACTAAATAGTATAAAAAGCTGTGTAATATTGTTACGAAGCTATTTTCCTTTTTCCTCTCCCCTACTCTTTATTGGAGTGTTTTAATCCCCATATTCCAAAGAGTGAATGCTTGCAAATCGGCGTTTTGTTCTATAGTTTTGCTCACTGGTGTTCCTGCTCCGTGCCCTGCATTAGTCTCTATTCGTATAAGAATAGGGTTGTTGCCCGTTTGTTTTGCTTGCAATTCCGCAGCAAACTTAAAACTGTGAGCAGGTACTACTCTATCGTCGTGGTCTCCTGTTGTTATAAGGGTAGCGGGATAAGCTACTCCTTGTTTTACATTGTGTAAGGGTGAATAGGCTTTTAAGTATTCAAACATTTCTTTGCTATCATCAGATGTGCCATAATCATAAGCCCAGCCTGCTCCTGCAGTAAAAGTGTGATAACGCAACATATCGAGTACACCTACTGCGGGTAAAGCTACCTTAAACAGGTCGGGGCGTTGTAACATTGTAGCTCCTACCAAGAGTCCTCCGTTAGAGCCTCCTCTGATAGCAAGGTATTGGGGAGAGGTGTATTTCTCTTTTATAAGATATTCAGCAGCTGCTATAAAATCGTCGAATACGTTTTGCTTTTGCATCTTAGTGCCTGCATCGTGCCATTGTTTACCGTATTCCCCTCCTCCACGTAAGTTAGGAACAGCATATACCCCCCCGAGTTCCAACCACACCGCATTGGCAACACTGAATGTAGGCATCAAACTGATATTGAACCCTCCATATCCATATAATAAGGTAGGATTTTTACCGTTGAGTTTGATTCCTTTTTTATAGGTAATCATCATTGGTATTTTTGTGCCGTCTTTAGAGGTATAAAACACTTGCTTAGATTCGTAGTGAGTGGCATCAAAAGCAATAGCGGGTTTCCAATAGAGTTCAGTAGCTCCTGTTGCCAAATCCATTTTGTATATTTGGGTAGGATATGCGTAATTGGTGAAACTAAAATAGGTGTGTGTTTCATCTTTTTTAGCATAAAAACCTCCCGCACTACCTATACTGGGGAGCTTCACTTCGCGAATGAGCTTCCCTTCGTAGTCGTATTGTTTTACCTGAGAAAGAGCATCTACCATATATTTAGCAAATAAGTATTTGCCTGCGGTAGTAATACTGAGCACATTCTTGGTTTCAGGGATAACATCTTGCCAATGCTCTGGCTGTGGATTTTTAAAGTCTACTTTCACTAAGCGACCGTTAGGCGCATTGATATTGGTTTCTAAAAAGAGCGTTGTGCCTTGGTTATTTACAAATCCTGTATCTCCATCGAAGTTGTTGGTAATAGTTACCAAAGAAGATTTAGGATTTGATAAATCTTTTACAAATAGTTTATTACCTGAGGTCGCATTGGCAACCGAAATGAACAGATATTTCCCGTCATTGGATACTGTGCCCGACACATAACGATATTTCTCAGCTGGTGTACCACCAAAAATGAGCTTATCACTCTTTTGAGATGTGCCGAGTTTGTGATAATAAAGTTTGTGCTGGTCGGTTTTTGCTGATAGCTCACTGCCTTTGGGTTTGTCGTAGCTGGAATAGAAGAAGCCTTCATTGCCCTTCCACGCTATACTACTAAATTTTATATCTACTAAGGTATCACCTATTGCCTTTTTAGTTTTCGCATCGAGCACTATCCCTTTTCTCCAGTCGCTACCGCCTTCTGAAATGAGATAAGCTACTAACGAACCATCTTCGGAGAAAGCGACGTCTCCTAATGAAGTTGTTCCATCCTTAGAAAAAGTATTCGGATTTAAGAAAATTTCTTCTTTGCCTTCTTTATCTTTGCGATAGAGCACCGATTGGTTTTGTAAGCCATCGTTCTTGTAATAATAGGTATAATCGCCTTCGGTAAAAGGAGCGCTCAGTTTCTCATAATTCCAAAGTTTTTCGAGTTTCTCTTTTATTGCTTGTCGATAAGGTATTTTAGAGAGATAACCAAACGTAAAATCGTTTTGCACTTTTACCCACTGAGCGGTTTCAGCAGAACGGTCGTCTTCAAGCCAACGGTAAGGGTCAGCCACCTGAGTGCCGAAGTAAGTATCAACGGTATTATCCATACGTGTTTGAGGATAGTTCATCTTTTCGTCGTTAGTGTTGTTAGGGTTTTGGTTGCAGGCTACTAAAAGAAGTAGCGTTGCGGAGAATAAGGAATGTTTCATATTATAAATTATTAGTAATGTCTTTTAAAAATATAGGTTCGCTTTTATCTATAAAAAAGGGTGCCTAAAAATATTGCTATTTTTAAAACACCCCATATTCTTAATTCAGTTATAAATTTCTCAGCTTAGAAGAACAAAGCTACTCCAATACCAACACCGAAAGTACCTTGTTGAGCTTTAAATTTGTTTGCTTGCTTATTCTTTAAAGAAAAATGGTCATAACCTACATAACCTGTAAGAGCAGCTCCATTATTTACAAAGTAAGCAATACCTGCTTTACCTCCTACTACTAAACCATTCCATTTATTAGCGTCACTTGTTGAGCCTTTTTCAGATTTGTGAGCATATCCTACTTTAGCTCCTACAAAAGGTGCCAATTTTCCTCCGATAGGAAAATAATAGTGTGCAGTAGGAGCAACAGTAAAGGTGTTCTCTGCTCCATCTTCACCTTTTGTTTTTTTACTTTCATAGCCTAATCCCAAACCTACTGCCAAATTATCAATCACAAAGTAGTTTAAGTTTGGAGTAATTTTAAATGTAGAAACTGTTGTTTCTCCTGTTTTAGTTCCATCATTTCTAACAGTTGTTTTTTGAGATTCAAATGAAAGAGCCAAGTCAGAGCCTACCATCCAGTTTCCTTTTTCAGTTTGTGCGTATGTAGCGCTTGCAAAAGCAACTGCTACGATTAATAAAAATTTTTTCATACAATTCTATATTTTTATTGTTATTAATAAGGCAAAGGTACTACTTATTTTCGAATGTGCAAATTTTTTTAAAGAAATTTTTCGCTTTGTTTTATCTTTTAGAATGTTTATACCATAACGTCTGTTCAATATGTAATTCTAATTATTAATCTCGTTTGCGGTATATACTTTGCCAAAGTTAATCGTCCGCCGTGCTACGGCTACCCGTGTGTCCACCCCTGTCCAAGAAGTCTAACCTGCAAAACGAGTGACATTAGTAGATAGTAGCACTATAAACTCTATTAATATTCAATTATAATTTAATTAACCTTTATTGTAGACCCACTGTAGACCCACTGTAGAGCCACTGTAGACCCACTGTAGAGCCACTGCGGTTCCGTCTAAAGTTTATTTAACACCCGTTCAAAATCTATAACACTGATTTACAATTACGTTTGTATCATAATCTGTGTAAATCCAGTAACGAAGTTGCCCATCCGTGTCCATCACATTTGTCAATTGTCAATTATCAATTGAACTATCCGTGAAATCCGTGAAATCTGTGCGAGACATTTAAAACAGCAAAGCTGTTTATTTATTTGTTTGATTTTCTAAAGATTTGTAAGATTTCTGTAGCGTAAGCTACACCTTTATTACATCCAAACCACCTTAATTAACACCTATTCAAAATCTACAACACCGATTTACAATTACGTTTGTATCATAATCTGTGTAAATCCAGTAACGAAGTTGCCCATCCGTGTCCATCACATTTGTCAATTGTCAATTATCAATTGAACTATCCGTGAAATCCGTGAAATCTGTGCGAGACATTTAAAACAGCAAAGCTGTTTATTTATTTGTTTGATTTTCTAAAGATTTGTAAGATTTCTGTAGCGTAAGCTACACCTTTATTACATCCAAACCACCTTAATTAACACCTATTCAAAATCTACAACACCGATTTACAATTACGTTTGTATTACAATCCTTGTAAATCCAGCAACGAAGTTCCCCATCCGTGCCCATCACATTTGTCAATTATCAATTATCAATTGTCAATTGAAAGACTTTCTGTAGCGTAAGCTACATTTTTATTATATCAACTAAAAAAGGGGTGTCTTAAAAAATATCACTACTTTTTAAAACACCCCATACTTATATAATTATGAAGGATTTCCTGCTTAGAAGAACAAAGCTACTCCTATACCTACACCCAAAACACCCTCTTTTGCTTTGCGTTTACTGTTATCTGTATTTTTTAAAGAAAAATGGTCATACTCTGCATAGGCTGTAAGAGCAGCACCTCGATTTACAAAGTAAGCCAAGCCTGCTTTACCTCCTACTACTAAACCATTCCACTCACCATTAGTGCCCGGTTGGTTTTCTCTGCTTGCAAAACCTATTTTTGCTCCCACAAAAGGTGCTAAACTTCCACCTGTAGGAAAATAGTAATGCACATTAGGGGCAATTGTAAGGGTATTCGATTTGTATTCCCAATTATCTCCCCTTTTATCTTTTGAATGTTCATAACTCACTCCTAAACCTACTGCTAAATTATGAACCACAAAGTAATTAAAGTTAGGTGTGATTTTAAAAGTAGTTACTGTTTGATCTAATTCTGTAACTTGGTCATTTTTCACTACTAAGTTTTTAGATTGAAATGAAAGACCCAAATCGGCACCTACCATCCAGCTTCCTTTTCCAGTTTGTGCGTAGGTAACAGTTGCAAAAACAACGGCTACTACTAATAAAATTCTTTTCATACTATTCATTTTTTGTTTTTAATTAAGGCAAAGATACAAAATAATTACGAATTACAAAATACGAATTACAAAAAAATGCTTTTTCACTTTTCACTTAATGGCAAAAAGCTACCATATCTAATTCGTTTTCAAGACAAAAATCGATGTTCTCTTTTAGTCCCATAATATGTTCATAACTATAGCCTTTGTCTCTTCTTCCTCAGTTTCGCTTTTAGAGCCAAAACAGCTTTTATCTCTGGAGTTTTTACTCCGTAAGCAAACATATAGTATCCCATAGGTGAGTGGTTTTTAAAGAAAGGACAAAGATAGTGTTTTTATAAAGAGAAGGACAAAAGTATAGTTAGTAAATTCAAGAATAAGTTGTATTTTTGCCAAATAAGTAAATAGATATCAAAAATATGCAACACTGGATATTGACCTCTGCACAAGAGTTTTACGCAAATGCTAAAGATATATTGGACAAGTGCCGAGCCTCTTTCTATATAGAGGTAGGAGATGGTAAGGGAGGATATAGGCAAATTCTTATCACCCGAGAGAATGAAAGTGCTATCCCCTCAATAATGCTTGAAGATATAGAGGGTTTTACCTACCGTCAGTTTATCATTGTCTCTAGCCCTGATGTTACCATAGATACTGAAAAATGTATTTATGATCAAGATATACTGCCTTATGTTATAGAAGGTACGGGAGGAAGAGAAACGGAAGACATTATAGAGTGTATTTACTTGCGGATGATTCTCATTACCAAACTAATGGACGCTTCTGCTAAGTCTCTTTATAAGAAGTTGTATAAAAATTTAGAAGCTAACCCTAACTTTCGTAAGGGATTTCATCAAGGTTCTTCTATGCACAAAAACGCATTGTATGATCTAAGAACTATCCATAAGACCAAGCGATTTGAGCTTAACAATCCTTTATCTATTCTAACAATAGAGGAAAGAGAGAAGTAAAGATATTTTTAAGTTAAAAAACAACAAAGGCTGTCGCAAATTTTAGTTTGTGACAGCCTTTTATTTACTATTTTAACGTCTGTTCGATATGTACAATATTGTTTTACATTTGTTTTTTCATTACTGTTCCGTGAAATTCCTCAGCTAAAGCTGAGCAATCCGTGGAACAATGATGTTTTACAAAAGAATCATCTGTGCTAAATCTGTGAAATCCGTGAAATCTGTGCGAGACATTTAAAACAGCAAAGCTGTTTATTTGTTTAATTTTTTAAAGATTTGTAAGATTTCTGTAGCGTAAGCTATATTTTTATTACATCAAACTCACGTTAATTTACTAATTGAATGCTTAGTTCTTTCAGTTGTGCCTCATCAATAGGCGAAGGGGCATCAATCATCACATCGCGACCGCTGTTGTTTTTAGGAAAAGCGATAAAGTCGCGGATAGTTTCTTGTCCGCCGAGCAGTGCTACTAATCGGTCGAAGCCAAAAGCCAAGCCACCGTGAGGAGGAGCGCCGTATTTGAAGGCGTTCATCAAGAAGCCAAATTGTGCTTGTGCCTGCTCAGGGGTAAAGCCCAATAGCTGGAACATCTTGGCTTGTAACTCTTGGTTGAAGATACGTATAGAACCCCCACCTACTTCATTACCGTTGAGCACGAGGTCGTAAGCATTGGCGCGTACCTCACCAGGGTTGCTATCAAGTAACGGAATATCCTCAGGTTTAGGCGAGGTGAAAGGGTGGTGCATCGCAAAGAAGCGTTCTTCTTCTTCGCTCCACTCCAAAAGAGGAAAATCTACGACCCAAAGTGGTGCATATTCATCGGGGTTGCGCAAGCCGAGACGCTCAGCGAGTTCCATACGGAGGGCGCTGAGTTGCCCACGTACTTTATTTGCCTTACCTGAAAGGATACAGATAAGGTCGCCTGCTTTGGCACCAGTGCGCTCTGCCCACGCCTTGAGGTCGTCCTCGTTATAGAATTTATCTACTGATGATTTGAAGCTACCATCTTCATTGCATTTTACATATACCATTCCGGAAGCGCCTACTTGCGGACGTTTTACCCATTCTACCAAAGCATCAATCTCTTTGCGGGTGTAGCTGTTGGCACCAGGTACGGCAATCCCTACTACCAATTCGGCTTCGTTGAACACCTTGAAATCGCGGTGTTGCGCAAGGTCGTTGAGTTCGCCGAACTTCATACCAAAACGGATATCGGGTTTGTCGTTGCCATAAGTTTTCATCGCCTCGGCGTAGGTCATACGAGGGAAAGCCCCAAAGTCTAAGCCTTTGAGTTCTTTGAGGAGGTGTTTTGCCAAACCTTCAAAAGTACTGATAACGTCCTCTTGTTCTACAAACGACATTTCGCAGTCTATTTGGGTAAACTCCGGCTGACGGTCGGCGCGAAGGTCTTCATCACGGAAGCACTTTACGATTTGGAAGTACTTGTCTAATCCGCCTACCATTAGCAGCTGCTTAAAGGTTTGCGGTGATTGAGGGAGTGCGTAGAACTCACCTGGGTTCATACGGCTAGGTACCACAAAATCGCGTGCGCCTTCGGGTGTTGATTTGATAAGCACGGGCGTTTCTACCTCTATAAAGCCTTGTCCAGAGAGGTAGTTGCGCACCATTATCCCCACTTTGTGGCGGAAAATAAGATTATCGCGCACAGGGGTACGACGTATATCGAGATAGCGGTACTTCATACGGAGGTCTTCACCGCCATCGGTATTATCTTCAATAGTAAAAGGAGGGAGTTCGGAATGGTTAAGCAAGGTGAGTGCTGTAACGAGGATTTCCACCTCTCCGGTAGGAATATTTGCGTTGGCTGCCTCGCGCTTGATCACAATACCTTGAATTTGAATCACGTCCTCACGAGAGAGGGTTTTAGCTTGCTCGAAGACTGTTTTATCAGTGCGTTCTTCATCAAAAATAAGCTGGGTGATGCCATAGCGGTCGCGTAGGTCTACCCAAATCATAAATCCCTTGTTGCGGATGCGTTGTACCCATCCGCTGAGGGTTACTTGTTGTTTTTCGTGAGAGAGTCGTAGCTCTCCACAAGTATGCGTTCTGTACATTTATTTTAATTATGAATTAGTGCTATTTTTTAAATAATTCGGAGTGGGAACCTACTCTTACCAAGTAAATTTCATTTTGTTCCTCATCATATTGCAACCAAATTATCAATAAATCAGGTAGGATATGACACTCTAAATGACCTTTATAATTACCTGTAAGTTTGTGGGGTCTCATATAATCAGGTAGAGCCTCAACTCCTCCTTTTTTTAACAATGTGATAGTGTCAGTAATCTTCTTTACTTTGGTCTCATCATTAAGGAATTTTTTAAAATCCTTTTTAAAAAGTCCTGTATAGTATATTTCATATTTAAATGTTTCTTCTTCCATAGTTAGTTTTTAAGAGATTCTATTAATTCCTCTACGGTTGCATAGCTCTTTTTGTTTTTTTCTTTAGCCATAGTTTCGGCTTCTTTCATAGCTTGTAGAGTAAGATCATTAGGGATATAGCTCTCTTCTTGAGGGGGGGTGTATTCAAAATCAATGTTCATTTCTTTGAATAGGGTAGTTAGTACATTGATTTGATTTTGAGTTTTAGGATAAACTAATAGACACATAATATTCAATTTTTAAGGTTTTTACTTTTGATACTCTTCTATACGCCTACTCGCTGACTTCCTCTAAAGGGGGAAATGCGACGCAAAAGCGATAACATTCTGTTAATCAGAGATTATTATTTTTCAACTCTTGATTCATATTAATAATAGCTGATTTCGTAAATAGTAGAGGCGTCTTGTTTGGTAAACACTATTTCTTTTCTTTCCAAATACTTTCTCTTGCCACTTTCTTCTTTATAAGAAAAGGTATAAATTCTCTCTTGTTCGTATTTTACATCAATAGGTTTGCCTTTAGAATCTTTGGTGATGTGCTCTTTATGGGTGATACTAAACTTATAAGTGCCATTGGTATTAGTGAACTCTTTGTAAGTCATATTTTTGACAGTACCTGCCTTTATTTTAGTAATTAGAGCTTCTAATTTTTCTATGTCTTCATCTGAAATTGCACCAGAAGAGATACTTACTCCGTTATCATCACCAGAACGATTTTCTACTATACGACTTACATAGCCGTCTTTATCGTAAGCATAAGTAAATTTTATAAGTGAGGCATACGATGCGTTTTCCTTTTTGTACGTATAAGATTTAGAGATAGACTCCAATAGATTTTTAGTGGGGACACCTACCGGAAGTGCATTTAGCAAATAAAAATAGGTGGTATAGACATCTATTTCACCTCTTTCTTCGTTGTTGAAGATAAAAAAGCGATTCTTATTTTCGTTAGGATAGTAAGAAAATTTCATTTCGTTAGTTTCTTTTGTTCCTTCCCAAGAAGTAGAGGTATAAGTTTCAGCAGTTAGGTTGCCATCTTTCCAAATAAAGTTACTATTATCAATTTTAGACAACTGACCTTTTTCGTCATAGCTGAAATAATTATGTCCGCCAGTCTCTTTTAAGTAACCTTTCTCATCTAAAGGAAATTCAAAATTTTGTTTTCCACTATTTGCTATAATTTTTCCTTGAGAATAACTAAATTCATAGGTTACTTGTTCACCTCCTTTATCAGAAGTGAATTTTGAAATGCGCCCTTGTGCGTCATATTCATAAGCAAAGACTCCATTTTCTAAAGTATATATAAACTTAGGTTCACCATTTAGAAAATAGGTTGGGTCGATATTAGGGTTCTTTTTTCTATTTAAATAGGTAATCTTTACCTCTTTAATTCTCTTTACCTTTGTGGTTTTAGGAGGGGTAGGGTTATCAGGTATTGGATTATCAGGTGTTGGGTTGTCGTCGCTCTTTCCACAAGAAACTAAAGTAAGGATGGCAGTTGCTACTAAAAATAAGGCTTTTTTCATTGTTGATAATTTTAAATAATTCATTACTATATCATAGGGAATCCAACTTTGCCAAAGTGTGCGAGCCGTACGGGCAGAAAACCTTGGCAAAGTGTAGTAACACACTCATTGGCTAATTTACTAATTTTCAAATTTGCTAATTAAGCAAAAATTCGTCTTCCTCATTGCTTTCAATGCCTAAGGCTTCGTATATGTATTTGAAGGTGGAGAGCAATTTAGGTTTGCCATCTATGAGGGCTACATCGTGTTCAAAGTGGGCAGAAGGCTTGCCGTCGGCGGTGAGGATTGTCCAGCCGTCTTTGAGTTGGCGTATGCTCTTGGTACCCATATTAATCATAGGCTCTATGGCTACTACCATTCCGTCTTTAAACTTTTTACCACTACCGCGTCTGCCGTAGTTAGGCATTTCGGGGTCTTCGTGCATTTTGCGCCCTACGCCGTGTCCTACGAGTTCGCGCACTACTCCATAGCCGTGTGCCTCACAGTGTTGTTGTATAGCGTGCCCTACATCACCTACTCGGTTACCCGCACGAAACTGATGGATACCTATGTACAGCGATTCTTTGGTTACGCGCAATAGTTCTTTTACTTCGGGGGCTACTTCGCCTACTTCAAAAGTATAAGCGTGGTCGCCATAGTAACCGTTTTTCAATGCTCCGCAATCTATTGAGATGATGTCGCCTTCTTGTAACGGACGGTCGTTAGGGATGCCGTGTACTACTTGCGCATTAGGACTCATACATAGGGTGTTAGGGAAGCCATACAAACCCAAAAATCCTGGGATAGCCCCTTGACTGCGGATGTACTCTTCGGCGATTTTATCGAGATATAGGGTGGTTACCCCTGGTTTTACTTCTTTTGCCATTATACCCAAAGTGCGTGATACCACTTGGGCTGCTTGGTGTAGTAGTTCTATTTCTTCGGCTGTTCTAATGTGAATCATTTGTAATAACGAATTACGAAAGACGAATTACGAAAGTTTTGTCATTCGTAACTCGTCATTCGTAATTAGATTTCTATTTTTTGAATTGTTTTAGTAAATTGGTTGTAGAGCTGTCGTGAGCAGAAAGTTCGGTAGCGGCGATGTCTTTAAGGATTTTGCTTGCCAACTGTTTGCCGAGCTCTACGCCCCATTGGTCATAGCTGTAGATGTTCCAAATCACACCTTCTACAAATATCTTGTGCTCATACATTGCGATAAGACTACCCAAACTTTCAGGGGTGAGTTTATCGATGAGGATAGAGGTTGTAGGGCGGTTCCCTGTAAACACTTTGAAAGGTACTAAAGCTTCGTTTACCTTGTCACCCATTTCTTTGCGTACTTCGGCTTCGGTTTTACCTTTGAGGAGGGCTTCGGTTTGTGCAAAGAAGTTAGCCATTAGCTTGTTGTGGTGGTCGGTATTGCCGTGCAATGAGTGTTTAAAGCCAATGAAATCAGTAGGTATCAATTTAGTACCTTGGTGGATGAGCTGGAAGAACGCGTGTTGAGAGTTGGTTCCTGGTTCACCCCAGATAATTACTCCAGTTTGATAAGGGATAGGATTGCCATCACGATCGGTTTGTTTACCGTTACTTTCCATTATACCTTGTTGTAGGTACGCCGCCAAGCGGTGCAAATACTGAGTATAAGGAATGATCGCTTGACTTTCGGCTCCGTAGAAGTTGTTGTACCACACACTTAGCAATGCCAAGACTACCGGAATATTCTTCTCAAAAGGAGCAGTGCGGAAATGCTCGTCCATAGCGTGAGCCCCTTTGAGCAACTTATCAAAATTGTCATAACCTACTGATAGGGCAATGCTGAGACCTACGGCACTCCACAACGAAAAGCGTCCACCTACCCAGTCCCACATAGGGAATACGTTATCAGGGTCGATACCGAATTTATCGATTTCTTGCAAGTTAGTCGATACCGCTACAAAGTGTTTAGCAATATCTTTTTCTGAACCCGATTTCAGGAACCATTCTTTTACAGTAAGTGCATTAGAAAGGGTTTCCAATGTGGTAAAAGTCTTAGATACAATCACTATCAAAGTAGTTTCTGGGTTAAGGTGCTTAATAGTTTCAAGCACGTGGTCACCATCTACATTGCTGATGAAGTGTACGTTGAGGTGATTCTTATAGAATTTAAGCGCCTCAGTTACCATTGCCGGACCTAAGTCAGACCCACCAATACCAATATTCACCACATCGGTAAAGGCTTTACCAGTATAGCCTTTGCGTTTGCCACTGATGACTTCTTCGCTGAACTGTTTGATTTTATGTTTTACAGCCGCTACTTCGGGCATTACATTCTTCCCATCTACGTTTATCACGCTGTTTTCGGGCGCGCGAAGGGCAGTGTGCAAAACCGCGCGTTTTTCGGTGTTGTTGATAAGGTCGCCACCGAAGTATTTGCCAATAGCGTCCTTTAAACCACATTCCTCGGCGAGTTGCACAAGGAGTTTAAGAGTTTCTTCGTCTATGCGGTTTTTAGAATAATCTACATAGAAGTCGTGCCATTTGATGGCGAATTTCTCCGCGCGAGTGGGGTCTTTCTCAAATAGAGAAAGCATATGGCGGTCTTTTACTTCCGCAAAATGTTTTTGCAATGCTTTCCACGCATTGGTTTGTGTTGGATTACTGTTTTTTAACATTTTTATTTATATATGTTTAATGTTGTTATTCTTTTTATAGTCAATCACAAATTAGTCTGTAAATTTTGCACCTTTCACTTTGCCAAAGTTTGAAACTTTGGCAAAGTTAATTATCTTAATAATCAGTTGAATTCTCTATTTGTTTAATTATAATCTATGTAATAGCAACTAACATCTGTCTTTTCAGGGTGCAAAACTACAAGATAATGATGCCTCACCATTGGCTAATTTACTAATTGACAAATTACTTAATGAAACTTACTTTTTCAGTCTTTTAAACACAAAACGGGTGATAAAAATACCAGTAGAATCATTGCTTCCTGCATTGCTCTCTACTCCACTGGTAACAAAAGCAAGTTCCCAGCCTTCTTCACTCATAGTGTTCAACTTAGAAGTGATAAGAGCATCGTTGGCAGCGATGTTCTGAAAACGAATCCCCCCGAGATTAAAGAAGTTGAGGAGTTTGGTCTCATCAAAGCCCCTTACGCGAATCTCATCACGGTCGCTTTTGTTGCGTTCGTCTCCTTCTTCCGAGCGCGTAGTGGTAAATTCTTTATAATTGCGTGTTTCATTAGCCGAGATAAGTCGCGAGCGTCCTGCTCCCGAAGGTACCACCGATTCAATAGCGGTTACTACCTTAAATTCATACACTTGTGCTGAGGCGGTAAAGCCCACAAGAGCCAATAGATAAAAAATAAACTTTTTCATTGAAATAATATTTTAAACGTTTTTCTGATATTTAAACTAATCAAACCATTTTCTCTTCTTATTCTTCATTTTCGACAGAGCTCCCATTGATAAAAACTTCATAACTATCAAGTCTCGCTTTATCTATTTTGTAATTCTCTTCGTCTTCCTTAATAATGATAATACTATCAAATCCTAATTCATTCATCTTCTGAATAGTTAAAAGTTCTCCTTCTTTTACTTGAAAAACTTTTCTTAATAACCAATCTGAAAGAGCTTTATTAGGATTTGTCATTAATGCTTTTGAGTTATCTTGGCAAACTTTTGCACTGAGAATCTCTCCTGTGGGGACTTTAAGTTTAAACTGTACATCTCTTTTAGGAAAGAAATTAGGAAACTGTTTATGAATTTCAATTGGTATAGGGATATATATTTCTCCTAAATCTCTTTTTCTCCCTCCAGCATTCCACTGATTGAGTCCACTTTTCTCAAAGACATACTTTCTCTTTTGCTTTCTGCCGTACAAAGGAAGTATCACATAGTTTATACCTTTAATTAATTTATCTTTAGCAGGTTTAAAAACTTTATCTCCAAATAATTCTAAAAGTAATTGATAAGGGTCTTCTATAATTTCTACTGGCAAATGAAAAGCATTTTGCGGAATATAAAATTTCCTAAAAAGAGTACTTTTCGAGTAATTAAAATTATACTGATTTTTACCATCATCAAATTGTAGACTTGCCTTGGTATCTTTTATAGAATGAATATTATTTATATCTATCTTATCGTAGTCTGTCTCAAACAGAATTAATTCCTTTTCTCGTCTCGCTACTATATGATATAGTGAGTTATTAATGTTATAAAGTCTATTGGCTAAATCTATTCTTTCATTACGAAATTTTGCAAGTTTTAGTGCTAATTCTTTTCCTTTCAAAGGTTTTAATATTGTTGATAAAGAATTAAATTCAGCCACTTTTTCTATACTACTATTTGAAGGACAAGTAAATGTTTTTAATCCTACTCCAATAGATTCGTAATTTGCATCAAAAGCAGTGTCTGAACGAGAAAGATTTTCAGCATCAAAACTTTTACAAAAAACATTTTCAACTACCCTATAATTAATATAGGGAATTATACTTTCACTGAAAAGTCCTGATAACTTAGAAACCGCAGAAAGTAATTTCAAGTAATCACCATTCTTTTCTTTATCTATTTTAGCAAATGACTTCATAACACTTTCAAAATTTGTTCACTTACTCTTTGAATTAAAGGCATTGTCACAGAGTTCCCTGCCTGCATATATAATTTTGATATAGCTATTTCTTTAGAAAGTATAAAGCCTTTTGGATAACCTTGAAAATTAAAACATTCTCGTGGGGTTAACTTCCTAATACCAAAATTATCTTTAATAATCGGTACATTATGTCCCCCTGTACCCATATTAGCTGTTAAAGTAGGACAAACATTGTTCTTATTTTCTCGAACATACACACGCCTCCATTGATAAATAGTATCTTTACGTGTTACTATTTTAATAAGTTCTGGACTGTATTTGTGAGATAGCTGATAATAAAAATAATCATTCTGTTTTCCTTTCTCTAAAAAGCTATGAATCGTTTTAGTAAGTTTAATTTTTTCAGGAAATTGGAACTCTTTATAATTAGGAACTTGTTTAGGATCAAAAGCTACTATAAAAATACGCTCTCTATTTTGTGGAATATTAGCATATTCCATTGTATTGAGGACTTTATAAAATATCTTGTAACCTAATTTCTCTTCTAAGATATTCGTTATTACCTTAAATGTTTTACCCTTATCGTGACTCACTAAGTTCTTTACATTTTCTAAAAAAATAACCTTAGGACGATGCTTCCTTACTATTTCTTCTATCTCAAAAAAAAGTGTTCCCCTAATATCTTCAAAACCTTTTTGATATCCAGCTATAGAAAATGCTTGACAAGGAAATCCTGCGCAAAGTATATCAAATTCATTAGGAATATTATCTTTCGTTTCTTGTAAAGTAATATCGCCAAAAGGAACTTCTCCATAGTTTAGCTTATAGGTTTGCTGAGCGAACTTGTCCCATTCTGACGAAAAGACACATTCAGCCCCTATATTCTGCAAAGCATAGCGGAAGCCCCCTACCCCTGCAAATAAATCTATGAATTTAACGCTTTTTCCCATATCCAAAAACTCTTATTTTTCTCTCTAAAGTCCTAAATAACCCTTTCTCAAAGGCGTATCCTTGATTCTCTTTTAATTTTAAAAACTAATTAGTTCCTATTTTGGAAGTACAGCATCACTCGTTTACATCAAGTTCTCATTAAAAACAATTAAAATTGCTTTATATAATCGCCTATGTAACTCGTACTTACCCGTCGTGCTACGACCTTCTATTCTAATAAAAATTCGTACTTCTGCTCAATTAACCATTAATCACTAATCATTAACCATTGTTACGACACCGTTTGCTTTTGTACATTCGTTACCTCCTCTTCCATTTCAATAGGGGTCGCTTTTAGCGCATCAAGCTGTTCTTTTAGTGGCGCAATCTCCTTCAAATATTTAGCTTTAAGTCGCGCATCAATAGGCACCGATTCTGGTAACTTCTCTCTGAGTGGGTCTACTTGTCTTCCATTCTTCCAGAAACGATAGCACACGTGAGGACCTGTTGCCAAGCCGGTACTTCCCACAAGTCCAATCACCTGTCCTTGCGATACGTGTTGTCCTCTGCGTGCCAATATTCTCGACATATGCAAGTACTGTGTTGTATACATATTGTTGTGGCGCACCTTCACGTAGTTACCATTACCCGAACTATAGCCCGCCTCAATCACCGTTCCTGATGCCGTCACCCGTATAGGCGTACCCGTAGGTGCTGCATAGTCGGTACCAAAATGTCCCTTCATACGGTGAAGCACAGGGTGAAAACGCATTCCAAATTTAGACGTAATGCGGAAGATATCCAAAGGCGATTTCAAAAACATTCGCTTCATCATATTCCCCTTTTCGTCGTAATAACCATTTGTGCCTTTTGCCGAATCGGTAGTGAAGTTAAAAGCGTAATAAGGTTTCCCTTGCCACTCAAAATAAGCCGCTTTCACTCTCTCAACTCCCGCAAAAATAGTGTCGTCCACATAACGTTCCTCATAAATAATCTTAAAATTATCACCTTTTTGCAAGCGGAAAAAGTCGATGGTGTAATCAAAAATCTGTCCCATTTGGTAGGTAGCATTCGCACTGATACCCGCCGCAAGCGCATCAACTGTAAGATTGCTGTTGATATTTCCTGCCAATGCCTTTTCCACAATCGTTACTTTGCGTTGCGCTTTGTAAGCGTGAACCGAGTCTCCAAGACGCACCACTACGTAATCCGTAACGTTCGGCTGATAGATAAAGCTATGGGGTTTCGAGGGGTCTTTTTTATCGTACAAAAAAGCGTAAACCTTACCCGTACGTATATTCTTAGGGTTAAACTCTCCTTTGGTTTTTTGGGTGATATTATGAATATCCACCGCTCCTATATTGTTCTCTTCTAATAGTTTACCAAAGGTATCACCCTGCTTAATCGTGTCTTTCACTATCGTGTAATCGTTCAGGTTGAAACCAAATTCATACACCGGAGGTTTAGGTGCCTCAACAGTAGCCGAAGCTGTTGCCTTCTCAGCATTAGGGGTATCATTACAAGCCGTGAATACCGAAAGCTGAAGTGCAAAAAATGAAAAATAAAGGACTTTCTTCATCATAAGTTTTCTGTTTCTGTTTTTACATTTTTTAGTTCACAAACACCAAGCCATTTAGGGCGCAAGTGTATCAAAAAATCTTACAAAGGTGCAAATAAAAAATGAACTACGCAAATAAAAAAACTAAAAAAACTGCATATACCTCCTTTAATTTATTCATAATTAATGTATTAAGCTGTATACCTCAATTTTTGCAAACTGCTTCTATGTCCTCTTTTTCAACACTTTTACCGCTACCCTTCGCCTTATCTTTTTCTTAAATCCTAGCCATACCCAAATGCCCTCTCCCCTACTCAGTACATTTTTCTACCCTACAAGCTATATAAGTAGTACATTTTTCCACCAAAACTCCATTTTACAAAATGCCTCCTCCCAAAAAAGCGCCATCTATCGTCCAACATTCGTTCAAGATTCGTTTAAGGTTCGTCCAAGCTACCTATACAATAGTAAATTTTTCTTTTTGAAAATCCTTATCCCTATTTCTCTTAAAAACTATCTGTGTGGCTCACTTTCCCGAGTCTCCCCGAGAGCTCCTAACCAGACTCTTCTTCATTTTCTCATTTTCTCATTTTCTCATTTCCAAATTTTCTCATTTTCCAAATTTGCTCATTTGCTAATTACCTCCTATCTTTGCCCCCATAAAACAAATTATTATGAAATATCTTTATACTCTCATTGCCCTACTAACAGCCACTAATGCCTTTGGGCAGAACATATTTTTGCTCAAAGAACTCTTTTTAAAAGGCAACGTAAAATCCGTGCGCGTTATCCCTTATCAAGTAAAAGAAAACAAGAAACACCGCATTCAAAAAACAGCTGTAAAGAAATTCTATTACGATGAAAATCTGTTTCTCTTAGCCAATGAGCAAGGATATGTTGTCCAACAAATTATGTTTGCCGACCGAAATGTGTTCAACCTTAAAACAGAAGTAACTTACGACGATAATAACCGAGAAACAAACTTAAAAGTATACGATGAAACCGATACTCTATTGCGTGAGTATACCCTTACTTATGACGATAAAGAGAAAAAAATGCAGAAAACTGTCTACTTTCCTAAAACAGGTAAGGAATATTTAGTACTTTCAAGTGATACAAACAAACGTAGTTACCCTACCTATGCTACTTATTACAACACCGATGAAAGTATCAAAAACTACTCTTCATATAAGTACGACAAGAAGGATAACCAACTCGAAACCAAAGTCTACAATCCCGATAAATCAGTAAAATACACCAAGAAGACAAAGTATAATAAAAACGGATTCGTTACCCACCAAATAACCAAATCCAACGAAAAGAATAAAAGCCTCGAAACAGTGTATACCTATAAAAAAGAGCCTTTTCCTACTGAAATGCTCTTAATTTTCGAAAAGAAGACCCATAATAAAGCAAAAAAAATAAACTATACCTTTTCTTATCAATACGATGAAAAAGGTAATTGGATAGAGAAGAAATGCTTTTCCGAAGGCAAATTAGTATATATCGTAGAAAGAGAAATCACATATTATTAGTAAATTAGCTTCATATTTAATTATTGGTATTATTGGCATTTCTGGTATTATTGGCATTATTAAAATTTTTATCGTATGAGCTTATTCTCTATTCTTATATTTCTTTTTTTCTTTTGGCTTTTTAGACAACTTTCCCAACAGCTACCCACCGAACAGCCCTTTCGCAACCCATTTCAGCAAAATATATCACCCGCTACATTCGAGCTGAATCTCCTCTCACTTTGTAGCCTAGTTATCAAAGCCAACGGACGTGTTACCCAAGCCGAATTAGATTTCGTGCGTTTGCAGTTTGTGCGTCTTTATGGTAAAGAACGCGCTAATGCCGTGTTTCGCAGTTTTAATGAACTAATAAAAGGACGCCAGATAGAAGCTCCCCGAGTAGCAATGTACGTACGAGCGCGTACTACCTACGAAACACGCTTGCAAATCCTCTATTTTCTCTTTGGTATTGCTCAAGCCGATGGAGTAGTAAGCCAAGACGAAGTACAACAAATAGAGCAAATAGCCTATTACTTCCAGATAGAAAAAAGTGATTTTATAAGTATCAAAGCAATGTTTGCTAACACTTATGGTAGTAATAGCTATACCCAAACTCCCAATGAAAATGCTTATGCTATTTTAGGTATAAGCCCCCAAGCTACTGATGCCGAAGTAAAACAAGCTTACAGAAATATGGCAAAAAAATATCACCCCGATAGAGTGATTACAGAAGATGAAGCCATAAAAAAAGGCGCCGAAGAAAAGTTCAAACAAGTACAACAAGCCTATGAACAAATCGCACGCCAAAGAGGAATGAACTAACTAAATAGCTTACCCTTATAAACAAAAAAGTGGCAAGCTACCTACATCGCACCGCTACAACCGAATACCTTTGCTGTGTTCCCACCCTGGAGGATTTTTCAGGAGCTGGTCGTGTAGGACTTGCCGGCGACAAAAGTACAACTTTTTTATTACATAGCAAATTTTTTCTATTTTTTTTCTTGTTTAGTAACTCTATTTTTATTACCTTTGCACACAAAAGTATCGTATAACGACCTTTCAAAATCTAATTAAAACAGTTAAAGAACAAAGAAAAATATTAAATATCAATAATGAAAAAACTATTCTTTTTATTCTTAGCACTCCTATCGTTACAGTGTAGTAAATCACAAGATAGTGAGACCACAGGTTTGAACTCTGACAAGATGCTCACCCTTATCAATCAGCAACGACAAAAAGGCTGCAATTGTGGTAGTAATTATTTTAAACCCGTACCTCCTGTAAAGTGGAATAAAACAATAGGAAAAGTAGCCAAAGCCCATAGTGACGATATGCTTAAACGCAACGTATTAACTCACTATAGTAAAAACGGACAAGATCCTGGTGGGAGACTTATTAACGCTGGTTATGAATGGGCTACGTGGACTGAAAATGTAGCTATGGGACAACAAAATGAAGAAGAAGCAATGAAAAGTTGGCTCGAAAGTCCAGGACATTGCGCTAATATTATGAATGCCCAAGTTACCGAAGTAGGTGCTGGTCGTAGCGGTAAGTATTGGACGCAACTCTTTGCCGCACCCAAATAATACTTATTACTGATATACTCCGCAATAACGGATTTTGCCTATTATTACCTGAGAAATGTACCTCGACGTTCATTCGCATACCCAGCATTCAACTTCCGATACTTTGGTGATTCGCAATCAATATCCACTTACCGCCGATATTAGCGAACCTTTCTCAGTAGGTATTCACCCTTGGTTTTTAAACGATTTTGAGGCGCAGTGGAATGCACTCATACCCTTAGCCCAGCATTTCAACTGCTGGGCAATAGGTGAATGTGGTCTCGATAAGAACGTTACCTCTCCCCTACCCTTACAACAAGAAATCTTTCTAAGGCACATAGAATTAGCCGAAAGTTTAGAGCTCCCACTTATCATTCACTGTGTGAAAGCTTATGCCGAAGTAATACAACTCCGCAAACGCACCCGCTCACAACAGTTATGGATATTGCACGGCTTCAGAAAAAACCTAAAAGTAGCACAAGAGCTCATTGCTCACGGCATTGCCATTTCTTTTGGCACTCCCCTACTCTATTCTCATCAATTGCAAGAAGTCTTTAAGAAAATCCCCCCTGAATACCGGTTTTTTGAAAGCGATGACAGCATTCAACCATTAGTTATCAAACAAGTCAAACAAGCCAGATTTATCACGTCTGAAACCTAAATCTAAAATTTTCTAGTTAAAAAATTTGCTCGTTTGCTAATTACTTCATATCTTTGCGCCCTGAAAATTGAAAGGGGGTGTATCTTTATGTTAATAATTCCTTTAAAAGACGGAGAAAGCATCGATAAAGCTTTAAAACGTTATAAACGCAAATTCGACCGTACAGGTGTAGTACGTGAACTACGTGAAAGACAACATTTCACTAAACCTTCTGTGCGTAGAAGAGCCGAAATCCAAAAAGCACAATACATTCAGTACTTGAAAGATCAAGAAGAAGTATAGTTCATTGTGGAGATATTCAATTTTTAGTAGGAACGGATAATATTCGTTCCTACTTTTTTTATTTGAGTGTTGTTCATTATCCTTATCGGTATTGTTCATTGTCCATTCTTAAATTGTGTATAACTTGAGGAAGAAAAAACACTAAAATATTTGCTTCTTTATGTTTTCTGTGTATACAAAAATGAAGATGAAAAAAGCAAATTTATTTCTTATAAAATATCCACTACTTTTTGTCAGTTATAAACAATCTGCTAAGTGAAAAGTTCTCAACAAAAAGTTGTGCATAATATCAAAAAGAGTTATCAACAATTTTGCTTAAAATATTCATTTAAAAAACCGTAAATCACTTTTTATTGTTGATAACTAATCATAATATTCTTAAACTGAAAAAAGCAAGTTTTTAGGCTTAATTTTATCCCTCTTATGAACGTCATCATAATAATAACCCTTCTTTTTTTAAAAAGAAATATTTTTCAATTTATAATTTGGTGATTGTTGATAACTCAAAAATATTTACTTTTGCAATATGAAAAAAACAAATAAAACTCAAAAGCAAGGAAAATCAGGAAAACCTAAAAAGAATAAGAGTTTAGCTAAACGCAACAAGCAAGAGCTTATCAAAGCGATTTTCTCGGTGTTACAAGAACACCCCGAAGAGAGCTTTAACTACAAGCAAATTGCTGCCAAACTCCACATTACCGATGCACCACGTCGTGATATGCTGGTGAAACAACTCGTACAACTGAAAGAGAAAAAACGCATTGTAGAAATCGACCGTGGGAAGTATCAAGCTATCCCTATGCAACACTATTATGTAGGTACGCTTGATGTGAGTGCGCGCGGTAATGGTTATGTAATAGTTGATGGTTTAGACAACGACATTTTTGTAGCACAGAATTTTCTAAATAAAGCTCTCCACGGCGATTTGGTGGAAGTGTATGTATTTCCACGTTTTAGAAATCGCAATAAGATGGAAGGAGAAATTAGTAAGGTATTAGAACGCAACAAAGTGCGCTTTGTAGGTACTGTGCAAATGCACAAAAACTTTGCTTTTGTTGTCCCTACCGATGCCCGTATGTATACTGATTTCTTTGTGTTAAAAGATAAACTCAATGGTGCTCAGGACGGCGACCGTGTGATTGTACGCATAGAAGATTGGAAAGACAAAAGTGATTCGCCTATGGGGGTAGTGGAGCAGATACTCGGTAAACCAGGTGAACAAACTACCGAAATGCACTCTATCTTAGCCGAATATGGTCTGCCGTACACCTATCCAGAAGAGGTAGAAGCCTTTGCTAAAAAGTTAGACCTTTCTATTACTGATGAGGAGATTGCCCGTCGTCGTGATATGCGTGAAAACCTCACTTTCACTATCGACCCTCGTGATGCAAAAGACTTTGACGATGCACTGTCGTTCAAACTTTTGGAGAATGGCAATTACGAGATAGGAGTACATATCGCCGATGTATCGCACTACGTAAAAGAAGGTACTATATTAGATGAAGAGGCTTACAATCGTGCTACTTCTGTGTATTTGGTAGATAGGGTAGTGCCAATGTTACCCGAAGTGCTCTGTAACTTCGCTTGTTCACTCCGTCCTGATGAAGATAAATACACCTTTTCGGCAGTGTTTGAGATGAATAAGAAGGCTGAAGTGGTAGATATTTGGATAGGACGCACCGTAACACACTCGTCATTTAGGTTTGCTTACGAAGAAGCACAATCAGTAATAGAGCAAGCCAAAGTAGGGGAGGGGTACACCATTCCTGCTGAAACTTCCATTACCGATAAAGAGCGTGCAATACCTGCTGAGGTAGTAGAGGCTATTCTCACACTCAATACCTTAGCCGAAAAACTTCGCCGTAAGCGTATGCGTTTGGGAGCTATTACTTTTGATAAAGTAGAAGTGAAATTCGACCTCGATGAGAATGGCAACCCTACAGGCGTATATTTCAAAGAAAGCAAGGAAGCCAACAAACTGATTGAAGAGTTTATGCTCTTGGCTAACAGAAAGGTAGCTGAGTATGTAGCCAAAATGAAAAAGACATTCGTATACCGCGTACACGATGAACCCGATGCCGATAAACTGCAACAGTTCAATGCGGTAATTAGTAGATTTGGTTATAGCTTGAACTTGAACAACCGTCAAACCACTACCGATTCACTTAATAATCTCTTAGAAGAAGTAAAAGGCAAAAAAGAACAAAACTTAGTCGATACTTTGGCAATACGTTCAATGGCAAAAGCTACTTATACTACTAAAAACATAGGACACTATGGTTTGGCGTTTGAGTATTATACCCATTTCACTTCGCCTATACGCCGTTATCCCGATGTGATGGTACACCGTCTTTTGCAACTCTATTTAGATAACGCCCCTTCACAACCCGAAGCTGAATATGAAACCAAATGCAAACACTCGTCACAAATGGAGAGTTTAGCAGCCTCAGCTGAGCGTGATTCTATCAAATATATGCAGGTGAAATATATGGAAGCCCATAAAAATCAGCAGTTTGCAGGAGTGATTTCGGGTGTAACCGAATGGGGTATTTATGTAGAAATTACGGTCAACAAATGCGAAGGATTGGTACGCGCTCGTGATATCAAAGATGATTATTACACTTTCGACGAACAACAATACGCCTTGGTAGGACAAGCCACTGGCAAAACCTATCAGCTTGGCGACGAAGTAATGATACGTGTGAAAAACACCGACCTGATGAAAAAGCAATTAGATTTTGAACTGATTGATTAGTCGTAGCACAACAAGCAGTTTTTGCATCACATACTTTGCCAAAGTTTCTTGCCCGTACGGCTCGTACCTTTGGCAAAGTTTTTTATGCTTTTAATAATATATTGAGTAACAATATGTATTTACTAATATATTTTTAAAATATTGATATATAAATAATTATAAGTTATTTTGTAGATTGATACTAAAAGAGTTGTAAAAATATTTGGAAGTTATAAAAATATAATATACCTTTGTCCTATAAAATCCTAATGCCTATGCCTGATACTGATATTATTTCCTTTGGAGATATATTTTGTTGTTTTCTTCTATAAACGAAATATAGTGAGAATTTTTCCTTAAAAATAACTTCCCCTAACTGAGCTACGGATTACTGTCTTCATAAAAAAAACGTGCAAAAGAAGTATTTTTTAACTAAAAAAGTTAGTATGCAAAGACTCATAAAGATTTCGTTTTTTATACTATGTTTTGTAGTAGCGTTAGTGTCTTGCTCTAAGGATAAAAATCAAGATCCATTGCAAGATTTGCAAAATAAGTCAATGACTTATGGAGACTTCTTTAAAACTGTTTCAGAAAAAGAAGTAAGCGTTCCAGAAGATAAGGTACTTTTTATCTCTTACGAATTTAATGCGAAAGATGAGACTATTACTTTATTGTCAAGTACTGAGGCTTTTCCCAGTGAAAAAGTAGTTTGGGATGCTATAGTTAAGCATTACGAGCTTGAAGCTTCTCATGAAGGAGGAAAGTATGATTATATTGTAACTTGTGATAAAGGCTGGAGTAAAAAATGTGAAGCATATAGTTGTTTAGGTGTAGTTAAAAGTTGCTTGAATCAAGGAGGATGCGCAACTGTTTGTAAAGCTAATATGGTTTATGTTCCAGATATAAAAGCTTTTTATATATCAGCTAATATTGATGAATTAGTGTCATCAAAAGTTGAAGGAGAATTTTAGTTTAAATTCAAAATTTTATACTATGAAAAAAATATTTAAATTTTTATTTCTAATGGTATGCTTTGGCATAGCGTTTATATCTTGCTCTAAGGATAATACTACTGATGATAAGCAGTTATCCTATGATAATTTTGCTTCAGTAGTGATGCAACCCTCGCAAGATAAAGACTTAGTGCGCTGGGTTTCTTTCAAAGCAAATCCTACTCAAAAAACTATTGAAGTACTTTCTAACAAAGAAGCTGAAGGAGATATGGCTATTGGTTTAGCTCCTCTTTTCTACAAACCTTCCGATACTAAATATACTGTATTAGGTATGCGTTATGAAGAAGATTATGAGTCTCAATTTGCTACTAAAGAAGCTGCAATAGAGAATATTGTAAAGAATTTTGGAGCGCAAGGAACAACCTTGCACGTAGTATATCTTCCAGATACTAAAACTTTCTTTGTTTCAGATACTACAGAATATTTGGTAGTTTTCTAATGACTAACAACTGAATTTCAATAGAGTAGGGGAGAGGTATTAAAAACTTCTCCCTTATTTTTTGTGTTTCAGTAGTTTTTTAGTACTTTTGTGCAGTTAATCAAATTTTAGGTAGAAATAGATGTTTGCGGATGTATTGCTTGCATTACCTTTAGGCTTGTTGTTAGCTTTTACCATAGGTCCTGTGTTCTTTGTATTGCTGGAAACAGCCATTACTAAAGGATTCAGGGCGGCTATTGCTTTCAATTCTGGAGTAGTATTAGCCGATGCTATTTTCATTCTCATTGTCTATTTCACTACCAGCAGTCTGTTGCGCGAAATTAAGGACGATCCTAAACTCTTCTTTGCTGGTGGGCTCATAATGATAACTTACGGACTCATCTCGTTCATCAAACTAAAAAAAGACTTCAAGAAAACAATAGATAACAAAGAGAATGCCTATTTGCAAGTAGCTGAGAAAGTGAACTATGTAGCCCTCTTTATCAAAGGTTTTCTACTGAATTTTATCAACATAGGCGTTTTGGGTTTTTGGTTGGGAATTATTATTGTTTTTGGTCCTAAACTCGATATGAATGCCAGTAGAATATTTGTATTTTTCACTTCTATTATTTTAGTATACTTTGGTATAGATATTTTTAAAATTCTCATTGCTAAGAAACTCAAAAACCGACTTACTGCTTTTCATATTTACAAAATTAAACGCGCGATTAGCATTATATTGTTAGTCTTTGGAGTTTTCTTGATACTTCAAGCATTCTTTCCTAACGTATTACAATTAACTGATTAAGTACAACTCGCACAAATAGTGTATAAAAAAACTTTGCCAAAAGTTGTAAGCCACGCGGGTCTTTACCTCTTGACAAAGTCTATTTTCTATTGCCTATGGCCTAATGTCTGTGGCCTTATTACTTCTTATCTTTGTATTGATTATTTAAGTATTCAGTAACTTCTTTGGTAATATCTTTTTTCTCAGTACCGTAGAGTACACTACCGCCGTCATTAGCACCAAGAATGAAAGTGTAACCTTTTTGTTTTCCGTACTCTTTAATATTTTTCTTCACTTTGCTGAGTAAAGAATCCATTTGAGTTTGGCTTTCCATTTGTATTTTTTGTTCCTCTTGTTGCAAATGTTGTTGCAATATTTGGCTTTTTTGCATCAGTTCGTTGTATTTTTTCTGAGCTACGTTCTGAGGGAGAGTTTTAGCCTGAGCGTCGAAAGCACGCGCTTCAGTTTGGAACGCCATTGAAATACTGTCGCGTTTTCGTTCGTAGGCACTAATTTGTCCTTTTAGTTTTGCCTCGATGTCTTTTTTTTCTTGATAGTCGTTTAGAAGTTTAGAGTTATCTACAAACGCCACCTTGTCGGTACAAGCAGTAAGGGCGAGCAGTGCTACGCCTGTTAAGATGAGTTTTTTCATTTTTATAATGTTTAATTTGAATTACGTGGCAAAAGTAAGAAAGTTTTACGTGTAAAAGAAATATTTTTTAATTTTGTTACTAAAAAAGTAAAAATACTCTCTTTCGTCCCTATTCATTACACCTTGTTTCACGTGAAACATTTTGCTATCTTTTTTTACCTTGTATAAATTTATTCTATATCAGAAATAATCTTCTATAAGTGTACTTTATCAAAAATGACTTTATTACAGCTTGTTTTAAGTATTATTTTTTAAAAAGTAATAAAGTATAAGGTAACAGTTGAGAAGTCTTATAAAAACGTCTTATTTTAAGTTTTTGCTATTTTTAGCTTCAAAAATGTGTTTTTTAAAAAATAAACTTTCTCCTGATTCCTGAAACCTGACCCCTATCCCCTAACTCCTAAAACATAAATCTGCGATGAGTATTCTCCTTTCCTCCAACCATAATAATTTGAACGGACTCCGTTGATGAAACCTTTAAGAAAATCTTTCTTTCCTGTTTTATATTGCTCGGAAAGCATACTCACATAGAAGGCATCAAAAAGCATAGGGTGGGTGGCAAGCAACTCAAAACCTTCTTTGGCAAAAAGCTGTTCGATGCTATCCTTAGAAAAATGCCATAAGTGTCGGGGCACATCATAAGCTGCCCAATAGGCTCCGTAGAGCTGTGCGTCCCAGGAACGATAGTTAGGTACAGCTATAACCGCTAAACCACCTTCTTTCAGTAAGTTACTGATAAGCTGTATTTCTTGTGTTACATCAGGTACGTGTTCCAATACGTGCCACATAGTAATCACATCAAAAGAGTGGGGGAGGAGGTTGCTAAAATCAGCTTGTAACAAAACTCCTTTTTCTTTTGCTTTGGTACGTGCTTTCTCGCTGGGCTCTATGCCCATAGTCTCCCAATGTGCATACTTTTTACCACTATGCACAAAGTCGCCTGTGCCTGCACCTATATCAAGCAGACGAACATTTCCTTTTTTGTATTGTTTAATGAGTTTTATTTTGTGCTTTAAGTTATAACTTTTTACCCATTGGTAGAGTTTATCAAATAGTGTTTTGCGACTGTCTGTATGCGAAATATAATTCTCACTCTCATAGTATTTTTCAAGGTCATTAGGTAGGGGAGTAGTGCGGTAAAGTTTTAATAATGAATCATATACGAGGGTAAAATCCTCTTGTGATACGCTGTAATCTTTAATTGTCATTAGTTGTTAGTGTTTAGTCGTTAGTTACTACTTGTCAATTATCAATTGTGAATTATCAATTGAAAATGTTTCACGTGGAACATTTCTTATATACTTACTTTTTGTCTTTTACTTGTTACCTTTTACCTCGTAAGAAAGCAAACAATTTTCTCTTCTTCAAATATTCAAGGTTATAATCATTCTCGTACGCTTCACGTTCAAAGATGATATTTTGGTAAGCTCTCTTCTTATCTTTATACTTAATATATTTCAGTATGAAATCCACAAGATACCATATATAGAAAAATATCACCAAGAGTTCTCGTTGCTGAGCTAAATGTATGCGTTCGTGGTTGATGAATTGTGCATCTTTCAATAGTTTTGTATCATTAGTAAATATAAAGGGGTAGAGGGTAATACCACTAAAACCCTTAGGTACTAAATATCTGTTTACTATAAACCGATTCATATAAGTAAAAAGTATGTGGCAAAAGTAGTGAGAAATTAGCAGATAAACAAATGAATTGTTAATTATCAATTCTCAATTGTCAATTCATAAATGTTCCACGTGGAACATTTATGAATTGAATATATAGCTTTATTTAAAAATATTTATTACCTTTGTCGGCGTAAAATAATAATATATCAGTATGAAAAAGTTTTCATTCCTGTTGTTATTTCCTTTTATCGGAATGGCACAAATTATCAATACTCCAGCTACACGTTTGGAGAAAGAACTCAATGGTAAAGCAAAAGCTCTTATTGAACGTACTTATGACGTCTTTCAAGGTAATCTTAAACAAAAACGTCTTGCAACCGAAAATTATTATGAATTTAATGAAGAAGGAAACACCTTGCAGTTAGAACAAAAATATAGTGGTATTACTTTGCGTTACGACTATGTTTACAATGTTGAGCAAAAACCTCTACAAGTGAAAATATTGAGAATGGCTCACGGAGGTATACAGAGTTCTACAGGACTCTATGAATATAATAACCAAGGGCATTTAGTAACTTATCGTACAATGATGGAGGGTAGCGCTTCGCCTACACAAACCTATACTTTTAACAAGTGGGACGCCAACGGTAACCCTACCGAAGGTCTCTTAGTAACACCCGATAGCAAAGCGAAGGTATTCCAGGAGTTTGATAAAAATAATCAGCGCACTTTGCTCAAAATGGTAACCGAAGGAAATCCACCTACCGAGATGCGCATCTCAGTGCGTTACGACCGTGAGGGTAGGGTAGTGGAACGCAGTATTGCTGAGGGAAACACCAAACCCGATGTAATGCATTATACATATGATAAAAAAGGTATTCCTACCGGCGTAAATAACCAGAAGTTTGAACATACTTTTGATAAGCAAGGTAATTGGGTTACTCGCATTGTATTCGTCAATGGATATATCGTAGGATTTACAGAAAGAGAAATAAAATACTAATATTAAAAATACATATACTTATGAAAAGACTATTTATTATTACTTTAGCTTTGTTCTGTACGGCTTGTAATACCGATTGGCGCAGAAAATACGATGAGGTATATCCGTCTCAAAACGGAATTTCAATGGTAAGAAGAGATAATAAATACGGACTCGTAAATGCCGAAGGTACCGTCGTAGCACCTTTGAAGTATGATTATATCAATATCTACCCTTCTGCCGAAATACCTTTTTATGATGTTACCATTAATAATTTATATGGGGTGATACGCCCTTCGGGTGAAGAACTCATTCCTGCTCAGTATAATTTTATTTCGTATTCCGAAGGTGTTTTTATTGTACAACTCAATGATAAGAAAAAACTTCTTAGTACTAATAACGAAACACTCACCCCTTGGTATGACGAAATAGACTTCTTTTTCGGTGGTCTGGCTCGTGTTAAACAAGGTAATAAGTATGGCTATTTAAATACTAAAGGTAAAGTAGTATTGCCTTTTGTATATGATGACGCTGATGATTTCAACGATAGTAAAAAGGCAATGGTGAAGTATAAAGGTAAGTGGGGAATGATTGATAATCTCGGTAATACAATCATTCCTTTTGAATATGAACAGGCTGAACCCTATACTAAAAGCAATGAGGAATGGGAAGATTATTACTATATCCTCATAAAGAAAGGCAGAGAGGTAAATATAGATAAAGAAGGTAATCTTTTGTCATTTAAATAATCACTTCTTTTACTTCTCCTCTAAATATCACTTTAAACGATAAACGCTTCCATTGTTTAGGCAAGCGAGGCGTAAACGTTAGTGCACCGTTCTTTACACGCATACCAGCAAAGCCCTCTACAATGCTGAGCCACGTGCCCGCCATCGAGGTGATGTGTAACCCTTCGTGTACCTCCTTGTTGTAGTCGTCCAAATCAAGCCGAGCTGTACGCAGGTAGAGCGCGTAGGCTTCCTCTGTCTTCCCTAAGGCTGATGCGAGGACACTATGCACACAAGGTGAGAGTGACGACTCGTGTACGGTGAAAGGCTCATAAAACTCATAGTGCTTTTGAAGTTGTTCTTTGGTAAATCGCTCTTCAAAGAAATAAAATCCCTGTAACGTATCTGCCTGTTTGATATAAGGCGAACGCAATATCCTATCCCACGACCAATGTTGGTTGAGCGGGCGCTCCCCAGTAGGAATGGCACTCACAGGCTTGAGGTCTTTATCCAAAAAACCGTCTTGTTGCAAGTATACATCATACTTTTCGCTATAAGGCAAGTACATATGTTCCACAATATCACTCCACTCCTTCAATTCTTTAATAGTCACCCATTGCTTTTCGCTCTTGTATTTCAGTGCCATAGTCGCTGCATAACTCAAACACCAAGAGGCGAGATAGTTCGTATAGAAATTATTGTTCACATTGTTTTCGTACTCATTAGGTCCTGTCACTCCTAAGATTACGTACTGTTTCTTTTCTTCTGAAAAATTGACTCTCTGTGCCCAAAAACGTGCGATAGCAATAAGCACTTCCATTCCATATTCTTTCAGGTACGACTCATCGCCCGTATAGCGTGTATAGTTATAAATTGCAAAAGCAATCGCCCCGTTGCGGTGTATTTCTTCAAAGGTAATTTCCCATTCATTATGGCACTCTTCACCGTTCATTGTTACCATAGGGTAGAGTGCAGCCCCGCCAGTAAAACCGAGTTTTTGGGCGTTTTCAATAGCTTGTGGCAACTGTTTATAGCGGTACAACAGCAAATTGCGAGCTACTTCCGCGCCTTTGGTAGCCATATAAAAAGGCAGGCAATAAGCCTCAGTATCCCAATAGGTACTACCACCGTACTTTTCCCCCGTAAAACCCTTAGGTCCTATGTTCAAATGGGCATACTTGCCCTGATACGTTTGGTTGAGCTGAAAAATATTAAACCGGATACCTTGTTGTGCTTTCTCATCACCTTCAATCACAATATCCGATGTTTCCCATATCGCCGCCCAATCTTCTTTCTGCATCTCCAATAACCCCTCAAATGTTAATGCCTGTGCGTCTCGCACCTTTGACAAAGTTTTAGACTTTGTCAAAGGTGTATAGCCACCATATTTTTCAATACGAAAGGTTTGGTTTTGCTTAACAGTTACTTCATACTGCAACCCTATATAGTTCTCCTTTCTATTTTCTTTTTCACTGATATTCAGTTCTTTTCCTTCTATAAAAAGATGATTTTCCATAAAGGTTTGCACTTTAAAGGCTGTCTTTTTAGTTTCAGCAAGTATAGTAGCGCAGTTGTTTTCCGAAGAAATTTCCAAAGTATTCCAAAAAAGCTCGTCCCAGTTAGCATCATTATTCTTAATACCACTGTCTAAGTAACTTTCTATTTCTATGGAAGTATCAGCATTAAGAGGACTAATCTCATAACGTAAAGCTCCTATTTCATCATAACGCAACGAGAGCAAACGCACTACTTTTACAGCAATTTCCACACCGTTAGGAAGCGTAGCCGTAAACCTTCGTTCGTACCAACCCTCTTTCATATTCAGTTGTCGGCGGAAGTTTTTTACCTCCAAACAAGTATTTAAGTCTAATAGTTCCCCGTCTATTTTGATGTGCAGTCCTATCCAGCTGGGCGCATTGAGCACTTTGGCAAAGTACTCAGGATAGCCGTTTTTCCACCAGCCCACTCGGGTTTTATCGGGGTAATACACCCCACCGATGTAGCTCCCTTGAAGTGTATCGCCCGTATAGTCCTCTTCAAAGTTAGCGCGCATTCCCATAGCCCCATTTCCAAGGCTGAAAATACTTTCGTGTTTGGTAACCTCAGCTTTATTAAAGCCCTCTACGATAATGTTCCACGTGTTCATAGCTATTAGTCTTCACAAGTTTAAAGTGCAAAGGTAGAAGATAATTAGCAAACGAGCAAATTTGTAAAATTAGCTCATAAATACCCTACCCAATAATGATTACCATTACACTTTTCCATCATTAATTCCCCTTTGGAGGTAGCCAGCGACAGCTGGGTATGTACCCCGTGAGAACGTAGTATGTGTAAAGGAGGAGGTTTGTCTCCTTTTCCAGCTTGTCCCCCTTCGGGGGTTCGGGGGCTTACCGAATAAATGACTCGTCATATTCCCCCTCATTGAGGTAGCCAGCGACAGCTGGGTATGTACCCCACAAGAACGGAGTATGTGTAAAGGAGGAGGTTTGTCTCCTTTTCCAGCTTGTCCCCCTTCGGGGGTTCGGGGGCTTACCCAATAAATGATTCGTCACATTCCCCCTTTTTCGTCATTCGTCATTCTCTCGCTTTTCCGTCGTACTCCCCCCTAGTGCCTATGGCCTAAGGCCTATCACCTCTTCCTCTTTCTTTCGCCTCGAAACCCCGTTTTTAACATTTTTAACCTTGTTGTATTATATTATGAATCAACTACTTATATACCCATCCTATACCAATCGTCCAAGATTCGTATAAGCTTCCTATAAGCTCTCTATAAGCTACCCCCACCCATCTTACAGCCTTTTTTCACCAAAAACTCTTCCTTCCCTCTTCCGAACTTCTCCGTTTCCTTCCGCTCTCTCTAACCTATCCAATTTGTCCAACAAGTCTGACCTATCAAAAAACAATTTTTATCACTCTTATCCAAAAGTATAATTCCACTGCCGATATAGAATAGACAATTGTAAAATTAGCAGATTAGCAAATTATTATTATCTTTGCAAAAAAAAATAGAATATGAGAACTGTAAATTACAATAAAATGGTCAATTACAATGTGAGTATCCCTGAGGGAGACGTACCTATGTTTGAATCTCTTTTCAAGAAATATAATGTGATAGTAGAACCTACTATAGTAGCGGAACCTGTAGAGGAATATATTCCTAATAAAGAAACTATAAAAGCTATTGAGGAAGGAAGAATAGAACTCGCTAAATATAAAAAGGGACTCGTAAAAGGTTATACAAATGCTCAAGAATTGATTAACGATATCTTATCTGAAGAAGATGAATGACACAAAAGAAAATAAAGATTTGTATCGTATTGTCTATGCTACGACCTTTAAAAAGGATCTAAAAAAATATAAAAATCAACCTATTAAGCTATCAAAAATTATAGAAATAATTAATATTTTGATAGAAAAAGGTTCTGAAGGTATCCCAATGGATAAAAAACCTCATCTTTTAACAGGAAATTATAAAGGTTGTATGGAATGTCATATAGAACCTGACTTACTACTTATTTGGGAACAAGATGATACTGAAAAAACAATTATGTTAGATAGAATAGGTAGTCATTCAGAGCTTTTTTATAAAAATAAGAAATAATAAATACTTTTTCACTTTTTCACTAAAAAATATGGCAAAAGAAACCCCCTTGATGAAGCAGTACAATCAGATAAAAAGCAAATATCCTGATGCTTTACTGCTGTTTAGGGTAGGCGATTTCTACGAAACCTTCGGTGAAGATGCCGTAAAAGCCGCTCATACCCTCGACATTGTGCTCACCAACCGCAACAACGGCACCGAGCGCAGTGAATTGGCGGGTTTTCCTTACCATTCTATCAATACCTATCTCCCCAAGCTCGTAAAAGCAGGCTACCGCGTGGCAATATGCGACCAGCTGGAAGACCCTAAACTCGTGAAAGGCATCGTAAAACGAGGTGTTACCGAACTTGTTACCCCAGGAGTCGCCCTCAACGACGATATACTGCAAAGCAAGAGCAACAACTTCTTAGCCTCAGTATGGTTGGGCAAACAAAGTTGCGGGGCAGCTTTTCTCGATGTTTCTACCGGTGAGTTCTTGGTAGCACAAGGCGAAAAAACCTATATCGATAAGCTCTTGCAGAACTTCCGCCCCAGCGAACTGCTTGTTGCTAAACAACAAAAAAAGGAATTTGCTGAGCATTTTGGCGACGACTTTCACTGTTTCTACTTGGAAGATTGGGTTTTTAAAGATGATTATGCCCAGCAGGTACTTACCAAACACTTCCAAACCAACTCTCTCAAAGGCTTTGGTGTAGACGAACTCACCGAAGCAATTCTTACTGCAGGGGCTATTCTCTACTACTTATCCGAAACCCAACACCACCAACTCCAACACATTACTGCCATTCAGCGCATCGCCGAAGAGGCTTATGTATGGCTCGACAAGTTTACCATTCGCAATTTGGAACTCTATGTGGGCAATACCACCCCCTCGGTGAGTTTGCTCGATGTGATTGATAAAACGCTATCGCCTATGGGCAGTCGTACCCTCAAACGCTGGTTGGCGTTACCGCTCAAGAAGTTAGACAAAATCCGTCAGCGTCACGAGGTGGTCGATTACTTTTTGAAACACATCGATGTATTAGAGCAGGTGAAAACTGCCCTCAGTCATATGGGCGACATCGAACGACTGATTTCTAAGGTTGCTACCCTTAAAATCAATCCGCGGGAGGTAGTGCAATTGCGCGCTTCTTTGGAACATATCCCCCTGATAAAACAGTTGTGTTTGGCTTCTGCCAATGAATCGCTTACCCTTTTGGGCGATAAACTCCACAGTTGCGAACAGCTCAGCGCACGCATCGCCGAAACACTTAGTGAAGATGCTCCTGTGAACATAGCCAAAGGTAATGCTATCGCCAAAGGTTTTTCGGCAGAATTGGACGAACTACGCGGACTCTCGCATTCGGGCAAAAGTTATTTAGACGATTTGCTCTTGCGTGAAAGCCAACGCACAGGTATTCCTTCTCTGAAAATAGATAGCAACAACGTGTTTGGCTACTATATCGAAGTGCGCAACACCCATAAAGATAAAGTCCCGCCCGATTGGATACGCAAGCAAACTCTTGTGAATGCCGAGCGTTATATCACCGGAGAACTCAAAGAATACGAAACCAAAATATTAGGAGCTGAAGAAAAAATCGCTCAGTTAGAGCAATCGCTATACGCCGAACTGATTGCTTTTATCAGTGAATATATCGGTCAGGTACAAACGAACGCCACCCTTATCGGTCAGCTGGATTGCCTTTGTAGTTTTGCTACTTTGGCAATGGAAAACAACTATCACCGCCCCGAGATGAACGAAGGGTATGCCATTGAAATTAAGGACGGTCGCCACCCTGTGATTGAGAAGCAACTACCCGTAGGTACGCCCTACATTGCCAACGATGTGTATTTAGACCGCGAACGCCAGCAAATCATAATGATTACCGGACCTAATATGTCGGGTAAATCGGCTATTCTGAGACAAACCGCCCTGATAGTACTCTTGGCACAGATAGGTAGTTTTGTACCTGCTGCTACTGCTCAATTAGGTATAGTTGATAAGATATTCACCCGTGTAGGCGCAAGCGATAACATCTCTATGGGCGAATCTACTTTTATGGTGGAGATGAACGAGGCAGCCCTTATTTTGAACAACATCTCCGATAGAAGTTTGGTGCTCTTGGACGAAATCGGGCGTGGTACTAGCACCTACGACGGTATTTCCATAGCGTGGGCAATCGCCGAATATTTGCACGAGCACCCTAGCAAAGCCAAAACCCTTTTTGCTACCCACTATCACGAACTCAACGAGATGAGTGAGCAGTTCGAGCGCATCAAGAATTACAATGTATCGGTAAAAGAAACCAAAGACAGCGTACTTTTCTTGCGCAAACTCACCGAGGGCGGTTCAGCGCACAGTTTTGGGATACACGTAGCGAAGATGGCGGGAATGCCCCAATATGTGATTCAGAAGGCGAATAAAATGCTTAAAAAGCTCGAAGAGAGTCATAATGTAGTACCCACTGCCGAAGTGGTTAAAAACGCCCAAAAAGAAATGCAATTGAGCTTCTTTGATATGAACGATCCACTTTTAGAAGCCCTAAAAGAAGATTTACTCAGTCTCGACATCAACACCCTCACTCCCGTAGAGGCACTGATGAAACTCAACGAAATGAGAAAACGAATTAGCTAATTAGCAAATATGAAAATTAGCAAATGAGTAGTGCTAGAAATTTTGTCAAAGTTTCAAATTGCCTGTGTGGCTCGCACCTTTGCCAAAGTTTCTACTCGCCCGTCGTGCTACGACCTTTGCCAAAGTTAGAAACCTACCCCCTGACACCTAACACCTAAAAAACAATAATAAAAATGAAAAAAACAATTTACACACTTTGTGCAGGCGTATTTGCACTGCTTACAATTGTTGGATGCTCTAAATCAGATGACAACGACAGCAAAAAGAACAAGGATAAAAATGATATCGAAGTTACAAACTTCAATATTCCTAAGGAAGCTAAAACTATTCTGCCCGACAAAACTCTTACCGAAATGGTTGCCAACGGAATGACCATTCACGAAGGAACTAATCCACCTAATATCGAGGGTATCTATTTGCTCGACAATCTCAAATTCCTTTACACCAGCGACCCCGACGATCATTACTTTACCAAAGGAGATCCAGCTGCCGATTATAAATATAAGTTTTATGATCAACAAGGAGTAAAGGTAAAATCTGATTACAAAGCACTGAAATTCGGAGTGTTTGATACAGCTACAGGCTCTGGTGCTATCATTTCAGGTAGTGGTAACAAGTTTACCGTCTTCCTAAACCACGCTGCTAATACAGAAGGTGTAAAGAATAACGATGTAACCCTAATTTCAGGAGAACTGACTCCTCAAGGTATTAAAAACTTAGCGTTTGTACTAACAGTTACTGAAAAAAAAGACAGTGAGAATAAAATAATGAAAGTAGGTACCTATCGTATTTTCACTCACTACGAAAGTATTGCTCAAAAGGTAACAGCGTATTAAACCTGTTACTTATCACAATATTCCTTTCCTTCTTGCTAAATCAATTGCTTCTATAAGGCTTTCGACATTGAATTTTTCCCGTATATTTTGCCGGTGCCTATTCACTGTGTAAGTGCTGATGAATAACTGTTCAGCTATTTCTTTGCTCGAAAAGCCTTGCGAGGCAAGTGTGAGTATTTCCTTTTCTCGCGGGGTAAGCACAAAATCTTCCTCTTCTATTTTTATGGGGATAATCTCCCCTGTGATACAGTGTTTCATTTGCACCCTTACCGGCAAGTTCTCCGATTGGTCAGGGGCAATTTCTATAATGCCTAAGGCGAGGTAATTATCGTCAGTAACTTCTAATAGTTGCACCTCGTTAGTCACGCGCCCATAAGTGCCATCGGTTGCCATTCCGCGATAGTCGTAAATGTATTTGTACTGCACTTGTTCTTCTTTGGGTAAGGACGATAGAAACTCGTAAATCTTCTCATCTATGAGCTCTTTCATCGCCAAATCATCGGGGTGAATGCGTCGTTTTAGCGGATAATCTTGCATTTCACTACTGTCATTCTTAGGAATATCGTCGTAACCAAAGAGTTTAAACTTATCGGAAATAAAATAGAAATGCTCGTTTTTATCTACTATAAAAACGGCATTATTCCCTATTTTTGCTAGCATTTTGGCATAAGGGATATACTTCTGTGCTAAGAATTCCATAGAGGCTGAGGTGCTCATCGTCAATTAAAAATGGTTATTTTTGCGTATTGCCACAATTGCGCAACCGCCGTAATTTTGCCCCAAAATTAATAATTATTTCTCAAAGATGAAAAATTACAACAGTATTATTATAGGTAGTGGCTTGGGCGGACTCATCGCTGGAGCTACTTTGGCTCTCTGGGGCAAGAAGGTAATTGTGCTCGAACAACACTATATCGCAGGTGGTTGTGCTACTGCTTTCAAACGTAAAGATTACCTAATGGAAGTAGGTTTGCACGAAATCGACGGATTGAACGAAACTGACCCTAAACGTCCTATCTTAGAACTTTTAGGGGTGTTTGAGGAAGTAGAATTTCTAAAAGTACCCGAATTCTACCATTTGAAGAAGCAAAACTTCCAGTGTACTCTTCATCACGGGGCAGAAGCCAAAGCAAAACTCATCGCCGATTTTCCCGATAGTAAAGTCGAAATAGAACGCTTTTTTGAACTCATCAATAGGCTTTACACCGAAATGCGCCGACTCCCCCGTAGCAAATGGCTCAATATATTGCTCTACCCGCTGATGCCTTTCTTGATTCCTACCATCATCAAAACTTCTACAATGAATGTGGGTAAATGGCTCGATGCAAATATCAAAAATGAAGCACTCAAAAACGTACTCACGGCTAATTTGGGTTATTATACCGATGACCCTTATAACCTCTCGCTGATGTACTTCCTGATGGCGCAAGGTAGCTATTTAAACGGAGGAGGCAACTTCGTAAAAGGGGGTTCACAGTCGCTGTCTAACTACTTGGTGCGCTTTATCGAAAAACGTGGCGGACAAGTGCTTACGGGTAAATTCGTAGAAGAGATTTTAGTGGAAAACAACCAAGCAGTGGGGGTGAGCTATCGCGATACGTTCAACACTTCGGCGGCTAAGCAATCGCTCTATGCCGATACCGTGGTCGCCAATGCCGCCCAACCTATTGTAGCTCAAATGCTCCCCGAGCCTTATCGCTCTAAATTAGCGCAAAAGGTAGCGCCTTTAGAACTCGCCTGCTCACTGCTCACCATCTATTTGGGCTTCAATACCGATTTGAAAAAACTCGGCGTAAACCACTATTCTACCATCATTCAAGGTCAAAAAGATTATAAACTGAAAGATGTAAAAGCCGATTCGCAGGGCGATTGGGCTCAAAAATCATTTACTTTTGTGAATTACGGAAGGATAGATGCTCAGTTAGCTCCTGAGGGGAAGACGGTAGCCGTGATTTGTGCCGTGGATTACCTCAAAGAATGGGAAGGACTCAGCGAAGCGGAATATCAACAGAAGAAGGAAAGGGTCGCACAGCTGTTTTTAACCCGTTTAGAAGCCGAATTTCCTACTATTCTCGAATACTTGGAGTGTTATGAGGTAGCCACTGCCAAAACCATAAAAAGATACACTTTAAATCCGCAGGGCACTCCGTATGGCTATGTGCAATCGGTGAAACAAACCTACCCTAAACGCGATAAACTCACCGCTTCACCGCTGAAAAACTTGTACTTTGCCTCAGCTTGGGCGCCTTCGGGGGGTGGCTATTCAGGGGCGATTTACAGCGGTTTTATGACGGCAAGCAAGATGAAAACCCAAGTGAAATGGCACAACTACCCACCCTCAACTCTCGCCGATGAACGCTGTGTAAAACTCTTAGCAAAAGAATTTATCGCCCATAATACTATCTTGCTCACTTTTGAAAAACCTAAAGATTTGCAGTATAAAGCAGGACAGTATGCCGTATTGAGGCTCAACAACCCTCGTTATACCGAATTGGATATGCCTTTGCGCCCGCTCTCAATGGTCTCTCATCCTGATGAAGATACTTTGCAGTTTGCAATGCGCCTCAGCGATAGCAGTTTTAAGAAAAGTGTTGTCGAAATGGCGATAGGTGATACAGCCACGATATTCGCTCCTATGGGTAATTTCACTCTTAAAGGAAAAAATAAGCGCATTGTGTTCCTCGCCTCAGGCATTGGCATTACCCCCGTACTCCCGATGCTCAAAACATTAGAACAACAGCAATTTGCAGGTGAAGTAGTAGTATTTTACTCCAATAAAACCGAAGCCTCAGCTGCTTTTCACAACGATTTACAGCATAGCACTTTGGCTAACTATACCTATCTGCCTGTGTTCACCGCCACCCAAAAGCGCCTCAATACCGATTTTTTAAAGGAGCATCTCCACACCCTCACCGATTGTGACTATTACATCGTGGGAACCAATAGCTTTACCAAAGCAATGCAAGAGCTCTTGTTAAAAGAAAACGTACCCGCCACAACCATCTTTAAAGACGATTTCGGAGGGTAATTTTATAGTTATATAAAAAACTTTGGCAAAGTCTCTACTCGCCTGTCGTGCCACGACCTCGCACCTGCCTGTATAACTCGCATTACTTTTCCGTCACCACATTCCCCTCTCCTTTGGAGAGGGACGGGGTGAGGATTCCTTTTCTTTCGCCTCGAAACCCCGTTTTTAACATTTTTTGTATTGTTGTATCACATTACAAATCAACCACTTATACACCCTTTCTATACCAATCTTCCAAGATTCGTATAAGCTTCCTATAAGCTCTCTATAAGCTAACCCCACCCTCCTTACACCCTTTTTTCACCAAAAACCCTCCCTCCTCTCTTCCGAACTTTTCCGTTTCCTTCCGAACTCCTCAAACCTCCACCATTTTCTAATTTCCACATTTGCTAATCTGCTAATTTAACAGCCCGCACATACCCAGCTGTGAGCTCTCGCTGGCTTTGGCTCGCACCTTTGGCAAAGTTAATTATCAGTATTTCTAGTATTTTCTGGCATTATTGGCATTTTTTGGCATTATCAGTATTATTTCCTATCTTTGCAACTCATAACTCTCAATCCTATATGAAACCATACTTTTACCTTTTAGCATTTGCCCTTACGGCTTGCCACAACGCATCAGAACAAAAAGAGTTGCCTAAAAAGCAACTCACCAATTACGTAAATCCGTTTATTGGTACCGATGGTACGGGTAACACCTACCCAGGAGCGATGACTCCCTTCGGAATGGTGCAACTAAGCCCCGATATAGGTATCCCTGGCTGGGACAGAATTTCGGGTTACTTCTATCCCGATAGCATCATTACTGGCTTTTCACACACCCACCTCTCAGGCACAGGTGCGGGCGACCTCTACGATGTGCTCATAATGCCTACCAATAGCAGGTTTAACGAGCGTATTGAGGCAAACAACCGTTTGCCCTTCTCTTATTTCTCTCACAAACACGAAACCGCCACCGCCGGTTATTACAGCGTTGATTTGCTGAGTTATGGTATCAAAGCTGAACTTACCGCCACTCCTCGTGTAGGCGTGCAACGCTATACTTTTCCTAAAGACGAACAGTCTAAAATTACAATAGATTTAGGTTATAGCATCAACTGGGATAAACCTACCGAAACCTATCTAAAAGTGGTGGATAATACAACTTTGGAAGGCTATCGATTTTCTACTGGTTGGGCACGTAACCAAAAGGTCTATTTCGTCATCAAACTCTCCAAACCCTTTGCTGATAAGGAGTTTACAGAAGAAAAAGAAAACGGCAAGAGCAACCGTTCTAAAATTGTACTCCGCTATGCTACCGCCGATAATGAAGCCATTGTAGTGAAAACAGCTCTCTCTATGCATAGCATTGCAGAAGCGTATAAAAATATGGAAGTTGAAGCGCCTCACTTTACTTTCGACGACTATCGCGAGACAGCTCGCAATTTATGGGAGAAGCAGTTGCAGAAGATTACGGTAGAAGGCGGTAATGAGGAGCAAAAAACGATTTTCTATACAATGCTCTACCAATCGATGTTGGCACCTAATCTTTTCAGCGATGTCGATGCACCCGAAAAGCGTTATGATACTTTTTCTCTTTGGGATACTTTCCGCGTAGCTCACCCTCTCTATACCTTGTTGCACCGCGCAGCTTCCGCCGATTTTATCAGTAGTTTTTTGGCACACTACCGCGAAAATGGTGCGCTACCGGTGTGGAGTATGCAAGGAGGTGAAACCAATATGATGATTGGCTATCACGCTGTGCCTATTATCGTAGATGCGTATTTTAAGAAAATCCCAATGGATATTCCTTTGGCTTACGAGGCTTGCAAGCAAAGTGCAATGGTAAACGAACGCGAAATCGACTTATATAAGCAATACGGCTATGTGCCTTACGATTTAGATAAATCCGATGAAAACTGGTCGGTGTCCAAAACCTTAGAGTACGCTTACGACGATTGGTGTATTGCGCAATTTGCCAAAGCTTTGAATAAAAAAGAAGATGAGGCTTACTTTGCCAAACGCGCTGAAAACTGGCGTAATCTTTTCGACGAAAAAACTACTTTCTTTCGCCCTAAGGATAGCAAAGGGCAATTTATCAAGCCTTTTAACCCCAAAGATTATAGTAAATACTTCTGCGAAAGCAACGCTTGGCATTATCGTTGGTTTGTGCCACAAAATATCGAAGGATTATGTGATGCAATGGGAGGCATTAAGGCTTTTGAACAAAAACTCGACTCGATGTTCACTTTGGCAGTTACCCCCGATGAGAAACTGCCTATTTTCAGTACTGGTATGATAGGACAGTATGTGCACGGCAACGAACCGAGTCATCACGTGGCTTACCTCTATCACTTTACAGCTCACCCCGAAAAAACTACCCAGCGCGTTACCAAAATATTGAACACTCAATACAAAAATAAACCCGACGGACATTGTGGTAATGAGGACTGCGGACAGATGAGCAGTTGGTATGTGCTTTCCGCCTTAGGTTTGTATCCTCTTAACCCTGCCAACAGCAGGTATTATCTAAGTGAACCGCTATTCGATAAAGCTACGTTGCATTTAGAAAACGGCAAGACTTTTACGATTGAAAAAAGAAAAGACAGTAAAGCAAAAACACTACTCAACGACAAACCGCTGAATAGAGGATATATTACTTATGAAGAAATTATTGCAGGAGGACGTTTAGAGTTTAAGAAATAAACGCTTTTACTACCAACGCTGAGTTAGTACCTCCGAAGCCAAAAGAGTTGCTCAAAAAGGCTTTAATAGGGCGTTCTACAGTTTCGGGAATAATATTTAGCTTGGCAGAAGCTTCATCGGGGGTTTCAAAATTGATATTAGGAGCTATAAAACTGTTTTGCATCATCAGCACTGAGTATATCACTTCACTGGCTCCTGCCATCCAGCACTCGTGTCCGGTCATTGATTTGGTAGAACTCACAGGAATATTACTGCCAAAAATCTCATAAATTGCCTTTGCTTCGTTGGTATCGCCTATGGGGGTAGAAGTGGCGTGCGCATTGATATAGTCGATTTCACTGGCTTGTATTCCTGCATTTTTGAGGGCGCGTGCCATAGCACGGGCAGGACCTTCTACATTGGGTGTAGAGATATGTCCGCCATTAGACGAAAAGCCGTAGCCTACCACCTCAGCAATTGGGGTTGCCCCACGCCTCATCGCCGACTCGTAACTCTCCAACACCAAAGTAGCTGCCCCTCCACTGGGTACTAAGCCGTCTCTACCGGTATCGAAGGGACGAGAAGCCAAAGTGGGTTCGTCCTCACGCATTGAGAAGACCCCAAGACCATCGAAACTGCCCATACTATACTTGTTGATTTCCTGAGCTCCGCCACATATTACGCAGTCTTGCATACCGCTTTGGATAAGCAAGTAGCCTAAGCCTACCGAATGCGACCCACTGGCACAAGCTGCGCTGATACTCATATTTACCCCTCGCAATTGGAAGAGAGTTGAGAGGTTCATCGTTACGGTAGAGTTCATCGTACGGAACACCGCCCCAGAGCCTACGAGAGTAGTATCTTTCTTCTCTCTTATCTTATCGTTTGTAAGAATTACCGACTCGGCTACACTGTCGTTGCCGTAGAGGATTCCCACTTCGTTTTGTTGTAAGAAATCGCTATCGATACCGGCATTTTTAAGCGCTTCGAGCGTTGCCATATAGGCAAATTCGCTTTCTTGCCCCATAGAAATACGCTCGCGACGACCTAAGAGTCCTTTTAGGTCGGGGTTTTCTACAAAGCCCGTCAGCGCCGACCGATAGCCGTATTCTTTGCGCTCGAGCAAAAAAACAATACCCGATTTACCTTGGTATAACGAATCGCGCACTTCGCCCAGTGAAGTGCCTATACAGGAATAAATACCCATTCCGGTGATAACTACTCTCATAAATTCAATTAGAAAATTAGCAGATTAGCAAATTAGAAAATGTAGGGGCAAAGGTAAGAAATAATACTGATAATGCCAAATAATGCCAGAAATACTGATAATTAACTTTGCCAAAATTTCAAACTTTGGCAAAGTGTGTACCGCAAAACGTGACGCATAAGAGCTTTCGAAAGATAACGGAAAGGCACGAAAGAAGAAAGGGAGGCTTTTTGGTGAAAAAAGGGTGTAAGGAGGGTGGGGTTAGCTTATAGAGAGCTTATAGGAAGCTTATACGAATCTTGGACGATTGGTATAGAAAGGGTATATAAATGATTGATTAATAATATAATACAACAAGGCTAAAAATGGTAAAAAGAGGGTTTCGAGACGAAAGAAAGAGGAAGAGGTGATAGGCCTTAGGCCATAGGCAATAGGGGGAGTATGATGGAAAAAATAATGAAACATCCCCCTTTACACATACCCAGCTGTCGCTGGCTACCTTCAAAGGGGGAATTTGTGGCGAGTCATTTATTCGGTAAGCCCCCGAACCCCCGAAGGGGGACAAGCTGGAAAAGGAGACAAACCTCCCCCTTCTCACATACTCCGCTATCGTGGTGCACATACCCAGCTGTCGCTGGCTACCTTCGAAGGGGGAATGTGATGACGGAGAAGGAAAGAAATGACGAATGACGAGAGGCGAATGACGAAGGAAATGTGATGAAAATCTCTTGCTGGCTATCTTCAAAAGGGGAATGTGGCGAGTCATTTATTCGGTAAGCCCCCGAACCCCCGAAGGGGGACAAGCTGGAAAAGGAGACAAACCTCCCCTTTACACATACTCCGCTATCGCGAGGCAGATACTCAGCTATCACTGGCTACCTTCGAAGGAGGAATGTGATGACGGAAAAGGAAAGAAATGACGAGGGGCGAATGACAAATGACGAAGGTAATGAGAGGTCGTAATACGAGACGCAGTATAACTTTGCCAAAGGTGTGAGCTACATAGGCAATTTAAAACTTTGGCAAAGTATTGTGACAAGGAAAGACAAAACGTATTTAACGCTACAATATTAAAAATGCTAATAATATTCAATCAATGGCAAATTGCGAATGACGGGCTTTGAGTGAAGATAGAATGAAGGGAAAATTTGCTGTATGAGAGAAGCTTGAAGAAATTTTAGGAGAGAAAATAGGAAAGACTGCCCCACTAAAAGTGGGAGCAGTCTTTCTTCTAACTTAGGGAAATTTGATTATTAATCTACGTTGATATCGGTATTTACATTTTTACTACCTACGAGGGCATAATACAAGAGGAATAGCAATGCTAATACGATTACCCAGTAACTTTGGATATAACCAAAAGCATCGGCAGCCCAACCTTGGATAGCTGGCAAAATACCACCCCCGCATACCATCGCCATAAAGATACCTGAGGCAGCGGCTGTATATTTACCCAAACCTTCGGTAGCGAGGTTAAAAATACCTCCCCACATTACTGAGGTACACAAGCCACAAAGAATGAGGAACATTATGCTTATTGGCACTTCGGCTAACCCAAAAGAAATATCAGATTTGAACACAGGCATATTTACCATTTGTGTTTCGGGTATTAATATAGCTAAGATAACAAAAAGAATTCCTAAGGAAGATACAAAAGTAAGCATTCCTTTGCTTGAAAACTTCGCTCCTAATGAACCTCCGGTAAGACGACCGATGAACATCAGGAACCAATAGGTACCTACTACTGAACCTGCAATAGTGGTATCTATTGCTAAGCCGTTCATTTCTGGACTACTGGTCATAAAAAGGTTTGCAATGTTGGGAATTCCTACTTCAATCCCTACGTAAAGGAAGATAGCTATCGCTCCTAATATAAAGTGGCGGAAAGATAGTGGACTGTGTTTATCGGTTACATCTTTTTGTTTTACCGCTGCGTGAGGTTCGGGTATTTGAATTAGGGCAAGTACAATAAATGCCAAAGCGAAGATACCCATTGCTAAGAAGAGGGCAGGGTTGGCATCGGCAATAGAAGTACCGGCACTGATAGTACCAATGAGGTACCCTACTAATACGGGCACGATAGTTGCCCCGATAGAGTTGATAGCGCCTCCGAATTGCAAGAGTTGGTTACCGCGTTTGCCACCACCACCGAGGGTGTTGAGCATTGGGTTTACTACCACGTTCAGCATACACATAGAGAAGCCTGAGATAAATGCCCCAGTGAGGTATACTCCAAAGCTACCCATATTACCTGAAAGGAAAGTAATACAAACGCCAACGAAGCCTACGGCAATAGCTGTTAAAGCAGTTTTCTTATAACCGATGCGTTGTAGCATTAGTCCTGCGGGAATCCCCATAAAGGCATAAGCGATAAAGTTGGCTAGGTTCCCCAATTGTGATTCGAGGTTGCTTGCCATAAATTGGTTTTTTACAATTACCCCGAAAGGGTTTTGTAAGCCCGTTACGAATGATATCATAAAGAATAAGGCGAACATCATCGCAATGGGTAATGCGTAACTTTTGTTTTGTTGATTTTGGTGTTCCATTATTTTTAGTTATTTATTATTTTAGAAAATAGGGAATAGGAGAAGGGAATTAGTTGTTAGAAATTACTTATTTCTCCTATTAACTACTGTATTTAGTAAATAGTGGGGCAAAAGTAAATAAAGAAAATATAAAACACAACAAAAACGAAAACTTTTTTAAGGTTTATTTATGAAATATATTAGATGTTAGGTGTTAGAAGTTAAAAATCAGAAAATTAAGAAATTAATAATAGGGACACGAGTTAAAAGCTCGCGCCAGTGGAATAAGAAAAAGAGGAAGAAAAATTAGAAAATGGAGGGAGGGTCGTAGCACGAAGGACAGTTGAAACTTTGCTAAAGTTTTGATACGGACGAGTCAGACTATTCGAATGTGTTCGATACCGATAGCTAAAGGCTTAAAGAATAAACATTAACAGCTAACGACTATTTTTCATTCAAACAGTTATATTAATCTATTTTGATTTCTTTAAAACGAAAAAATAAATAAAAAGCAACTTACACAAGGAACTTTGAAACGTTTTTAATTTTAAAAATGAAAAATATTTAAAATAAACTTACCACGATACTTACCCTTTTTGTATCTTTGCCGAAAATTATCGGATTATGTTTTTCTATCTCAAAGAGCCTAATGGCGACAAAGATACAATAATTATCATTCAGTATTACATTGTTGATGAAAAAAAATTGTTCAAGTATTCGACGGGTGAATATGTTCACCCTAACGATTGGGACTTTAACGCTCGTATGCCAAAGAGTCGCAAGGGTGCTGACGGGGTAAGGTTGCGAAAGATAGCCGCGCATATTATGCAGTATAACGACTTCCTTGTTACCCTCATTGATAATTACAAATTGAATGGTGAGAAGATAACAAGAGAAAAATTAAAGAACGCTTTTGACGCTAAATTCAAACCTGAGAGGGTAACTAATGGATTTGAGTACTTCACAGATTTTGCAAGTGATTTTGTTTCTTCTATTAAGGGAACGATTAATAAGAATACTGGCAAGGAATACAGTAAGGCTCGTGTTTACATTTACAACCAATCACGTAATGCTTTGATTAATTTTGAAAATTACTCTAACAAACGAATTAAAATTGATGAGTATAACGCTCAACTGAATGATGAGTTTGTAGCGTTTTGTATGAACGAAAAGAAGTACTCGGCTAATACAATAGGCGAATTGGTTTCGGGTATCAAGGTATTGTTAAGAAAGGCAAAAGAAAAGGGGTATACAATCGCTAACGATTTAGACAACTTCACTAAAACAAAGGAGGAAAGTGTATCAGTAGCACTATCAGAGAAAGAAATTGAAAGGTTGGTGGCGTTTGACTTTTCTAAGGATAAGAGGTTAGAGAATACACGAGATTTGATGATTTTAGGACTTTGGACGGGGTTACGTGTGTCGGATGTTATGGCACTGCCAGCAATTGACCCTGATAGTAAGTTTATTGAGGTTGAACCTCAGAAAACACATAATACTTCGGGGGCAAAGGTTGTAATACCACTTCATCACCATATTAAGGAAATGATAAGAAAGCGAGGAATGCCTACACCTTTGAACAGTGTAGTATTTAATAGCAATATTAAAGAAGTGTGCAGATTAGTAGGATTTAATGATATAGTGGAAGGCTCATTGATGAATCCAAAAACGAGAAGAAAGGAGCGAGGAGTATTCGAGAAATGGCAATTAATAAGTTCGCATACTTGTAGGCGTTCGTTTGCAACTAATTTATATCTGATGAATTTTCCAACACTTTCGATAATGAAGATAACAGGACACACAACGGAGGCGAGTTTTTTAAAGTATATCAAAGTAACGCCCAAAGAGCACGCTGAAAAGTTATTAGCACACTGGGAAGCGTATTATAAGGATAAAGAAAAAGCACCTAATTAGGTGCTTTTTTTAGTTACTTAAACGTTTCCAACGCTTCATCTACCTCGTGCCGTTTGTAGTATATACGCGCACCTATACTGTACGCTTTTAACTTCCCTTGCTTCGTCCAATGGTGCAAAGTACTCATATTAATATTGAGCATTTTTACCACCTCTTTGCGTGTTAGGTACTCCGTTGGTTCTTTTGGCTGAAAGTCTTTTGCAAACTCTCTAAATGCACATTTAATTGTTTCTTGAATGAGTTCTTTTAACTCTACGGGTGTGATTTGAATAAATTGAATATCCATTGTTATAATGTTTAATTGATTACGAATGCAAATGTATGTTAGGCGAAAATTAGGCTACGCCTAAAAACTACTTTTTTTAATATTTTGAGCCTTTTTGCGCCTTGCTCAGGGCGTGGGGGTTAGTTTTTTAACGAATGAACATCGTAACGAGCGCAAGTGTATTTTTCTTCAAGTTTTTCAAGTGCTTTGGGTGTTACAAAATAAACACCTTCTGTATATTCTGATTTTTTTATACCACGCCCTTTGAGTTCTAACTTGGTGCGTACTTCATAATTGTTATAACACCATTCGTAATATACTTGTATCTCTTGTTGTTTGTTTAATGCTTTCATACTATTAATGTGTTTAATGTTATTACTTGTTCTTATTGTTTGACGGTGCAAATATACGTAAGTATTTTTGAACCTGCAAATATTTTTACAAATATTTTTATGTATTTTTGCAAATATTTTTGTAGCATATTGTTTTTTAGCGATTTGTATTTTAATTTTGTAGTGTAAAAATAATTATATAATTTTGCAAAATCTAAATATATATATAAATATGAATGCAAATATTAAGATGTTATTCTTTTTGATTAAGAATGATAAGGTATTGATATGCGAGAGTAATTTAACAGAGTTTGTAACGTTACTTCCTGATGATATTAGGGAGTTGAGGGGTTATGATTATTTTCATAGGGAGTTTCAGAAGTCTAAATACTTTAAATTTAAGTACAATAAGGAGTATACTTTTCAGAAGATAGTATATAAGTAGGGTATTTTTGGGTAAAAGTTGGGTAAAAGTTGGGTAATAAAAAAAACACGCTTATTGAGGCGTGTTTTTTGTTTAATAATAACCTAAATATACAAAAAAACAAATGAATTTTCAATAGAAGAAAGCACACTATAAAAAGTGTGCTTTTTTGTGAATAATTAAATTAACAACAAATAAAACTACAACTGTAATGATGGGGCAAAGGTAATGAAATGTTTTATAACTCATTGCTAACACACATTAGCAACGTCGTGGGGTATGTTGTGCGTAATTTTGCCATATGGAAATTCGTTTTAGCACACATAATGAACAATTGACAGCCTCACAGATTGACGCTGAAAAAGGCGTTATCTATGGGGTAGCATTGGCTAATAAAGGGCTTAACAAGAATGGTTATTACTTCTCAGAAAGATTTCTAAACGAGTTAAAAGCATACGGAGAGAAGGAAGGTAAAATAAAATCTCGCTTTGAGCACCCTACTTTTGGCACTTCTAATTTTGGGTCACTAATAGGTTGGTTTAAGAATTTCAGAATTGAAAACGGCAATCTGTATGGTGATTTGTTTATCGCAGATGTGGCTAAGAAGACACAAGTAATGGGCAGGGGTATTTCGATTGCTGATTATGTTATTTCAATGGCTTCGGAGTGTCCGGATATGTTTGGCAATTCTGTATACGTATTCGCTGATGAGGTTGTAGAGGAGGTAACCGAAGGTGGAGAAACAAAACGATTTGCCGGACTATCTCTTGATTGGTGGGTGGCTTCTGACTTGGTAGACGTGCCCGCTGCGACGAATGGACTATTTTTTTCAAACAAAAGTAAAACAAAAAAAGTTGATTATATGAATATTTTAGAAAGAGTGAAGAAAGCGTTTGATTTCTCAATTAACAAGGCTTTTGACTTGGATTTGACACTTGCTAACGGTGACATTATTACCGTAGTTACTGAGGCTGAAAAGCCACAAGTGGGCGACAAAGTGAAGCAAAAGACTGACGGGGGAGAAGACGCCGAAAAACCGCTTGCCGATGGTGAGTATGTTTTGAAAGACGAGAGCACGCTGGTAGTGGAAGGCGGGGCTATTAAGGAAATTAAGGAGAAAGCGAGCGAGCCTAATCCTGACGAAGGCAACCAAGAGGAATTCGCCAAACAATTGGAGGAATGTTTTAGTTTGGTGGCTGAAAAAATTGACGCTTTGGCAAGCGAATTTGCTAAGATAAAATCGACGCAAAGTAGATTCTCAGCAGACGACAAAGGAGCAACAAGCAATGAATCCTCTGTGGGTGGAGACGGCTTGGATATGGACAAAATGCGTAAGCTTTTAGGGCGTACTAAGTAATTTTAACTATAAAAGAGAATAAAATATGGCAAATACGGCTTTTAAAGAGTTTCTTAAAGAAGCGGAAAGAAACAAGGAATACATCAAGAGAATAAAAGACTTGTTAGAAGAAGGACAATTTGGATTGCTTCCTTTGCAACAAATCTTTACCATTCGTGAGGGTATTGTGAAAGGTACTGAGTTTGGATACTATGCGCCAGTATCGAATGTAACTCACTTAGACGAGGGTTGCGGTAAGCCTTCTAAGCCACTTGATACACAAGTGCGCACTGGCTGGTTTGACCCTGTGCCATTAAAGGTGATTGTTTCCGATTGTTATTCAACATTGGAAAAGACATTCGACGCTTGGGTGGCTAAAACAGGAGCAGACCGTTTTAACATTGACGATTCAGATTATGTGGCGTTTTTGGTTTCACTAATCGAGGGTGGTATTTTGAACGACTTTAACAGATTCGTGTTCTTTGCAGACAAGAACCATTCGACAGTAGGAAGTGGAAGTGGTACACAAGTGCTTAAAGCGGGCTTGGACAAGGCTAACTTTAATGTGCTTAACGGATTGTTTTCTCAGTTTGAAGCAATGGTAGCAACTGCGCCCGAGAGAAAGATTACTATTGATGAGAATGCACAGGCAAATTATGCTGGACAGCGTGCTCTTGCAGATGATAGAGCATACAAAGTTCTCTGTCAATTGAAAGATATTGCAGGATTTAAGTCAGGAGCTTCACCTGTGTTTGTAATTACACAGAGCTTAGCAACCAACTTAACACGTTTTATGCGTAAAGAGTTCCGCAATGAGCAATCGTTTAAAATGGTTGAGGGCGGTTATATGGTGTCAGAGTTCGAAGGTGTACCTGTGGTTACCTCTGAATGGTTAGATGATATGATACGCTCTAACTTTGACGACGGCACTAAGTGGCACAATCCACACCGAGCCTTGTTACTTGATAAGAATGAGTGCCAAATTGCTATTGATAGTATGGGAGCGCTGAAAGATATAGGAGTTGAGTACTTAGGCGGTAAGTTTGAAGAAGTTTACTTGAAGGCTTCTTATCGTGCAGACTTCCAACGTGTGATTGGCAATACCGGAGCAATGGCGATTTAGTAATGATTAATGATAAATGGTTAATGTATGCTTAGCCATTTATCATTAACAATTAAACATTAAAAGAGAAATTATGGCAGAATGTATTAATGCGTTAAGTAAAGATTTGACCTTTGACTGTACCGACAAGGTAAAAGGTATTGAGAAGCGCATCTTGCTCATCAATAGAGCAGATATAGACTTCGCTGCAACCACAGTAGACGCTTCAAAAAACAAAATGAGTTCGCTTGTGCTCAAAGCGAGCAAAACAGGTTACTTCTTTGACAATTTCAAAGAAACACACATATCGGAGAGCATTAAACCAGAGATTTCAGATGATGATTTCAACGGATATAAGCACTCAATAGGTATTACTGTGTATGGCAAGAGTGCTGAGGAGTACGAGCAGATTGACCAATTTGTAAACGGTGCACAATTAGTTGCAGTAATTGAACACAAAGCCAAAGGAGAGAGCAGTTTTGACGTATTAGGCTTCTATGTAGGGTTAGAAGTAACAGAAGGTGAAGGACGCACTAATGGAGGTGCTTTCAAACTCACAATTTCGACACCTGCAAATCAGAAAGAGCCTAATGTGGCTTTGAAATGGCTTGAAACCGACTACGCAACCACTAAGAAGAAGTTTGACAAGAAACTTGCTGCATAGTGACAAAATAAATTGGTGAAATGGTTATTACAGATGAGAAATTGAATAAGTTGCTCATTGGGGGGTATGAAAAGGCGGTGAGCGAGGACAAAGATACGTTCATCGCCTTTTATGCTTACCTGTTTGACGACAACGACCCCTGTACGACTTGTGGCAATAAGTTGAAGGGGTATTGGAATAAGCTCGTTGATGAGGGCAAAGAAAAGTTAAGAATTAAAAATAATATTATTATGGCAAAAAAAGGTCAAAACACACAAGAAGAATTAGCTAATGAACAAGTAGGTAAGTTAGCGAATGACAAATGCGCATTCAAACTGCGTGAAGGCATTGGGTCGCTGGCAATGGACTTCGGTAGTAGTGAGTTGTTTAACAACGACACCATCACAGATGAAATTGCGGTACGATATCTCAAAATTAATAAGAATAGGATTGCGAACTTCGAAGTGTATCCTGAGAATTGGGAAGAGCTTATTAAGTAACAATTAGCAATTGATAATTAACAATGGCAAAGGTAACGGCAGTAGAATTAGCGAAAGAGCAGAGAAAGACAAATAGCGAGAAGTATAAGGGCTTCCCGTATTTGGCTAACGGTCATAATAACGACTACCCGACAATTATTGAGCAGTTGGTGGCAGGTTCACCAACCGCTCGTGCTTGTTCGGGCGTAATTGCTGATTTTATCTATGGACGAGGCTTTGCATTGGAAATTGAAAAGAGAGAGCAAGCAAGGTCGCAAGGGGTTCGATTTAGAAAAGATGAGTTGTTCGTCAATGATAAACGAGAGACCCCTAATGACTTGTTGAAGAAAGTAGCAAGAAGCATTGCAATACATAAGGGCGTATTTGTACACGTGAATTACAACGGATTTTATGAGAAAACAAGCGTACAAGTCTTGCCATACAAGAATTGCCGATTAGGAGCAAAAGACAGCGAGGACTATCGAGGTAAGGTGCTTGTATATAATGATTGGGATAAATTGACGGACTATAAGGATAGAGACAAGAATTTGGTTGCAATTGACCGATACGACCCTCGCCCCAAGGTGATAGAAGCGCAGGTAACCAAGGCAGGAGGCTGGGATAAGTATAAGGGGCAAGTGCTCTTCTTAAACCTTGACAGAAATGATACCTACCCGTTGGCGTGGGCTGATGTAGTAATGCGTGATTGTGAAAGTGAAAGTCTATCAAGTATATTTACCCGCAACGGATTTAAGAAAGGATTCTTTGGAACGTATGCCATTGTTACTCCAACAATGGAAAGTGAGGAAAAACGAGAGGATTTCAGGAATGAACTAAGAAAGAGCATAGGCGTTGAAGCAGAGCAGAGCGTTTTTCACTTTGAAACGGAAATGCAGGGCGATAAGTTGGAGGATAATGTACTGATAAAGGCTATCGAGAGTAATATCAAGGACGATACCTTTAAGTACGCTGACGAGAAGACTGCTAATAACATTCGCAAATCGTATGGTAATGTGCCTCCTGTGCTTATTGATTACGTGGAAGGGAAATTAGGCAATACATCGGGGGAAAGTTTGAAAGAGGCACGCCTTTTTATGCAGGAGCAAATGCAAGAAGAACGCCAAGATGTACAAGAGATGTTCGAGGAGCTTTTCGACGGATTCGCAAGGAATATATCGGTAAACGGACTTTTTGAAATTAGCAAATTAGTATGAAGTTATTAGTTAATAAGCAAGAATGTAGCAAGTATTTAAGCGTTTCACTATTCCGAAAGGAGGAAGAATTCAACCGCTTTATTAGAGAGGCGCAGATGTTTGACCTAAAAGAACTTGTATGTGAGGCATTTTACCAAGATTTGATGAGCGAAACGCCCGTGAGGGATTACTCTTTATTGCTTAATGGTGGCACTTATACCTTTGAGGGCAAAAAGTACGAATTTGCAGGTCTCAAAGCCGTATTAGCATACTTCACATACGCTCGATATGTCTTCACTGGGCACTATATTGATACCGCTATGGGATTGAAAGTGAAAGAAAATCAAGATGGTGATACAGTGAGCCAAGCGGAGCGGAGAGATGTGCGCACAATGTACAAGCAACAAGCGGACTTGCTATGGCAAGATTGTGTTTCGTACCTTGAAAGAAATGCCACACTATTCCCAGAATATAGATGTAATAGTGGCTGTGGGGATAACAACCGAATTAATAAACCAAGAATGAGAATGCAATTGATATGAGATGTATAGACAACATAAAGGATATAATTCTTGATTGTGATTATAAGCCAAAAAAGGGACTAAAACACAGAGTACTGGTAATACCTTACAAGGACATTGACAGGAGGTATACTACACTGAACGCTGACAAGACAGTAATTACTCACTTGCAACTGTTACCCAGCAAGCGAGGGTATTTGTTTGAATTAAACAATGCTTTTAAAGTAAGTGGCTCGCAAAAGTTTGGCGGAGGATTCACGCACGAGTTATCGATAAAGATAGACAAGGCGGATAGTGGTAATATTGCCACAATGAACGCACTAACAAAAGGCACTTATGTTCTTATTGTGGAGACAACCAGCAATACTTTTGAAGTATTAGGTTACGAGGCTGGTTTGGTAGTAAATTCTGTGCAAAGAGACTATGCGGGGAATGTAATAGGACTAACTTTTGCCACACCGAGTGATGTAAAGGAGTTGCGAATGGTAGCGTTGTGGGGAGAGGGTGATTATCTTACTATGAGCAAGAAGTTTGAGAGGAAGGCGTTCATAGGACGCAATTATGCATTAAATTCTAATACAAGCATTATAAGCGGATGGAAGAATATCAGAATTTCGCCCGACTTTAAAAAAGATGTTAAAAACGAAGAATACATCACACTTTCTTTCGATTTAATGTTTAAAAATCTAAAAACAAAAGGAAGGGTAATTATAGAATTTAATATAGTTTATACAGACGAAAGTGTACAATATATTAATGCAATTAAATGGGTTGATACCGATAGTATTATAGGCACTTCCTCTTCTGAAAGAGTTGTTAATATCAATAAGATAATTAACAAAGGGAAGGAGACAAAATATATCTCTGAATTAGGACTTCACATTCAATGTACAGCTGATGAAGTTAAATTATCTAATCCTAAGATAGAGTTAGGCAACAACCCTACCGATTGGGGTCCTGCTGATGAAGATTAAATAAAAAGAACTATGAATATATTTAAACAAAACTTAACAGGTCAAGACAAACTACTACACTCATTTTTTGGAAACATTATATTAGTGGTATCCTTCTTAGTGTTTGTCTTGTTTATGAAGTGGTGGGAGGCATTAGCATTTGCTTTTTTTGGGGTGCTGTGTATAGGGCTTTCCAAAGAGCTATTCGACAAGCAAGTAAAGCATACCTTTATTGATTGGTGGGACATAGTAGCAAGCATTACGCCTTACCCTATTGTGAAACGCATAAACAAGGAGGCTAATGGATAAATTTATAAAGTGGCTACTCAAAGCCAAGATAAAGATAGCGATATGGGCTACACCGTTGGTATTGCTCTTCTACTTTGATGATAAGATACATCTAAGAGATAGGGTGTACTATTTTTTTGTTGCCTTCTTTAAGAGCATTCCATTGCTGTTGTTGTACGCTTATTTTTCGACTGATAGAGAACAAAATGCTATATTTTATGCGAGCATAGGGGTTTTGTTACTCCTTGATATGTTAGCTGGTGCTTGGTATCACTTTAAGAAGGGAGATTTTGATTTTGTAGACCTCTTTAAAGGGACAATTACTAAGATGTTGCTTATTGCAATAGCCTTTATATCTTTATCGCTTTTAAATATACCATTAAGCAGGTCAGGGTGGGGTAATGCGTTTGAAATTACTATACAGATGATATCTTTATTGTACCCTGTTAAGGATATTGTAAAGAATGTTTTTGTGCTTTCAAAAGGTAAGTTTCCCCCAGAGTTCTTTATGAGAACCTTATACAATTACGAAAAGAGTGGAAAACTAAGGGAGTTTTACGAAAAGGTAAACAGTGGTATTATTCCTGAAGAATTAAACAATAACGACAAAACAGAAGAACAACAATGACACCGAAGGAATTTATAAAGCAGTACAAACCCTTTGCTCTTGAAACAGAGCGCAAAACAGGTATTTCTCATCTCTTTATTTTGGCGCAAGCTGCGTTAGAGAGCAGTTGGGGAAAGAATGTGCCAGGCAATATGTTTTTTGGGGTGAAAGCGGGAAAGGACACACCCGCTAACAAGAAGCAATTACTAACTACAACGGAGATATTAAGCGGCCCTAATTTAAAGCACTTGTTTCCGTTGGTTGTATCGGTGAAGATGTTACCGAGTGGTAAGTACAAGTACACAGTTAAAGATTGGTTTAGGAAGTACGACACGCCCGAAGAGTGCTTTACCGACCACGCACAATTCTTTTTCAAAAACAAACGATATGCTAAGGCGTTGTTAGTAAGAAGTGACCCGTACAAGTTCGCTGAGGAGGTGGCAAAGGCAGGGTATGCTACTGCTCCTAATTACGCAGATAGTTTAAAGAAGTTAATCAAAAAAATGGAAGAAAATGACAGCAGAATTTAAAGAATTAAAAAAGGAATTGGACAGCTTACTTGCAAAAGTAGAACAGTTGCCACGTACAAGAGAGTTATCACTTGTAATTACAAAATTAGAAGAGGGCACAATGTGGCTCGAAAAAGAAATCAGAAAACAAGAAAAGTAGTTATGAGTAGAATAGTAATGTTATTATTGGCGTTCATCACCTTGATAGGGTGCAGAACGCGCAAAGAGGTAACCAATACCGAGCAAAAGCAAGTCCAAAAAGAGCGTATTATAAAGTACAAGGATAGTACAGCACTTTTTCAGCAACACGAACAAACCTTGCAACTCGATACACACACCTCGCAAGAGTACGAGGTAACAGTAGAGAGCGATAAGGATAGCGTGGGTAACAGCAAGGAGCTTACATATACTCGCATTCGTGACGGCGACAATGAAACTATAAGGGTAAGAGGTGGAAAGGTGAAGATTACTACTAAAAGTAGCCTATCCAATAGCCAAACAGTGGCGAATACTACCCTTACAAGCACTATAAGCACAACTAATAATGAATTACGAAGTACAGAAAGTACGACGGCTTTTTCTCATAAAACAAAAGATGTGAAAGGAATTGTTAGCTGGTGGGTATGGCTATTGTTGGCACTACTGGCGGGTGTAATAGGTTGGAGAATGTGGAAGTGTTTTCATAAATAATTATTTTTAGTTGTTAAAAAAGAGCCTCGTGTAATTGCTAGGCTCTTTTTTGTTATTATTCTACATATTCTAATCAAGGCATTTACTGCAATGTTTCCTATCTACATATACTATTTCTTCTTTAAAATCGCTGTTAAGTTTTTTATAATAACAGCCTCCGCGCGGTCCTGTATAGAGTGTATATCCATTATATTTTCCGCAAATCCACTCTTGCTCAGATTGACTTTTCTTTTTCCACTCTTTATAAGCGCCATCATTATTATCTTTGGTACAAGTGAAGAATGCTACTGATATAGTAGCAATTGCTAATAGAGATATTTTTTTCATTAGTGTCTATTTTGATATATTAATATTCTAATTAATCTACTATCATCATTATTGCTATGATAATTTGTGTAATAAGGTATGTCCAACCAATAACTTTATATATAGTTCCTTTGGTTTTATAGTATTTCAAGTGTACATAATCGGCAGGGACATAGCCTGTTATTACGGTTCTCTTTTTATAGTGTGTTACCCTCACACCCGAATTAAATCGACGGTCAGCTTTTCCTACACCTATAGTTTCTGTGCCATATACCTCCATTTGTTGTTTTTTTGTGTACTCGACACCCCTTAACAAGGTGTAAAGAGAACCTAAAAAAGGCAACGTACAAAGAAGCAAGTAGGCAACAATTCTCAATATGAGATTGTCAGCAAAAGCCATTGATAGAAAACTATAAGAGGTGTTATCAGTATTTTGGGGTTCGCACGGTTGTGTGATTGTTTGTATAACAGATGGCGACTGTGCCACTCTTACAGGTGAGGAATGAGCGTCACCATATAGTTTATTGCTAATCACACGACCACCGTCACGCCCTACCTGATTGACAGATGAGCGGACAAAGCCCTTAAAGAGATTGTTTAAGAAACTCATAATATTTAAATTTAACTAACTAATTATTTTACTTGCAATTATCACCTTGAACAGACGAGTGATATATTGTTTTGGTATATCTTGGTCGGGATAGTTGTCTTTATCGGGATTTTCAGACACAAGACGAAAACATTTCTTGTTTCGAGACTCAGTAATGCGCTTGATGAGGCGATAGCCATTAGATGTTACGATAGCGTATATTTCGCCGAGAGGAAACCAAGATAAATCTACTTCTTTGACGGCTACTATATCACCGTGATTTATCATATTTTCCATTGAGCGACCGGTGGCGTTAATCCAAAAATCGCAATTATTAGCAGGAGGGTAGTTAATGTAATAATCGGGTTTGATGTTTTCAAACTCTACCACACCCATAAAACCGTTGGTAAAATCGACATTGTAATAAGGCACGCCTTTTTCACTGTAATTGATTACTTCATTGGCGATTATTGGCACTGATGATGTTATTGTTTTTTCAGGGGTGTTTTCACCCTTTATCATAGTTTCTTTTCCTGTGAGCAACCAAATGGGATTAATATCGGGGAACTTATTAGTTATAAGTTTTAATATTTCAGAGCTCACTTTATTTCTCCCCGAACGTATATGTGTTATTTTTGCTTCTGAAAGACCGTCAATTTCTTGTGCAAGTTTGTATCCTGAATATCCTTTATACTTCATTACTTCAATGAAGCGTTGATTAATTTCAGGAATTTCACTTAACTTTTGTTGTGTATCTGAATTATCCTTCATATCTTTGCAAAAATTTAAAGATTAAACGTTATGAGTGATATTATTATTATCCTGTTGTTGCTTGTGATTGTATGGCTCTTATTGTGCCATAAAACCAATTCAAAAGTTATTATAGACCAGCGCCAAATATACGCTTCTGATGATGAGTTAGAGCAATATGTTGAGAAATTAGAGGTGTTTTTACACTACATTTTGAGCCGAAATAAAGATGAATACAACGTTTATAGAGAGGCTTTGGATTATATACAACGCAGGCGTGGCGTTATCTTAGCAAAAGAAAAGAAACAAGCTCTAAGCGTACTCATAAAGCAACACAAGGAGATGTTGGCTAAAAAAGGGAACTAATAGTGCTGAATATCTTTATAGTGGTATCCACGGGGAGGTTGTAATCGGACAGCGTCCCCTTTATTTTTTGTAACACAGTTTCACGTTCTTGCCAAAACGCCTCAAACCCTCCTTTATTTAAATCATCGTCCCATTCATCAGAATTATATTGTAAACAGTATCCATAATCTACACTATATTTTGCTACTTCAAAACGATAATTGTACCGTTTATTGGTACACAGGTATTCAAAAATAGCTTCTACTTTAAGACGTTGCCAATTAGGCAAATACTTTTCTTGCAAATCACTTGCAAAAATCTCTTCATCAGCTTTCTTTAACGCTTTTAGAACCTCATCAATATCTTTTCCCTTGAATATATTTAGTTCTGTTGTCATATTTTTTCAAAATCTCTTCAAAAAAAATTACACTGAAAATCAATTACTTATAAAATACTTTACATTTTTATAGTAAAAAGCTGCTTAAAAATTTGCATACTTAACAAATGTGTTGTATCTTTGCCCTGTGAAAATAAAAGTAAAAGCGTTTAGCGATTTTTACTTGGCAAAAGTACAAAATAAAATGAAACTAACAAAAGAAGCGAGAAAAAAAATGCTTGATAAAACAATCGCAAGAGCATTGGAAGATAAGTTAAATGTGAGTTATTGGACGTTGGTAAAGTGGCGTTCAGCGGATAAAACACCTCTATATCATCGTTCAGAAGCAATAAGAGATAAGGTGATAGAGGTACTCAAAATGACAGAAGAAGAAGCATTTACTGAAAATGAAGAATAAGATATGTTAAGTAGAGTAGAAAGATTAAACGATGATATTAACGCACTATTCGCAAGTGAGCGTGAGGAGTTGTGGGCAATGCAAGGTGTAGTGCCTAACACGGTGGACTTAATGGCAATGGCGATTGAACGTTATGAGGACAGCAAGCGTGCTAAGAGATTGCTACGTGTTCCTGAGGTGGCTGAGTACTTAGGGGTATCGGATTATATTGTGCGTACGTGGCTAACAAGTGGGGTATTGAAGAACGAGAACCTTGCAGGAGGGCAGTCGCTTATAAGCGTAAAACAGTTGGAAGACTTGAAGGAGAAAGACCCCAACAAAATACTAAGAAAGATGAAGAGAAACAAATAAAGCGACACTTCACAGCGTCGCCTTATAAAATTATTAATAATAATAATCTTTAAACGATGGCAAAATTACAACAAATGAATGAGATGACCAAACAAAATAGCCAAATTCTTCTAATTGACGGCTATGTAACAATGAATGGCAAGCGCTATGATGAGTGCGTGCCATTTGAAAGAGAGGCGTTTAATGAGGCGCTCGGACAAGAACTACACCCAGATACTGCGAGGGTGAGTGATATAACCTTCAATAAGATTATTGAGCAATTGCAATCAGACCCCAACGGCAACAATGAGCAATGGGGGTTGTGCTACAAAGACAACTATTACGATTTTATCCTGTACGCTGACGCAAGAGGTACTTATAGCGAGAGTAGCAGAAGAGTAAATGGTGAATGGTTACCTATTGAGTTTACAGATGAACAATGGGCAGAAATTGAAGGCTTATTAGATGTTGAAGGGCAAGTGCAAGAGATGTTAGCAGAAAGGCGATATAGAGAGGAGATAGCAGAAGAAGAGCGAATGCCTGAGCTTGCCGATTACAACGGTTATGGTTTCTTAACAGTTTAAAATCTTACAGCAATGAAAAAACAAGTAACAATATTAGAAGTAGGTAAATGCTACCGAGTGAAGTATGAGAATATTAGTTGGTGCATAAGAATTTACGAAAAGATAGTCATTACTGAAAATCTTACACTATTGTCAGCCATAGAGGTAGGTTATACTTCTATTAATATGAGAAGTTACATATCTGCTAATATCTATCAACAAAATGAAAATAGCAAGTATGAAGTGCAAGAGATTAGCAATAGTGAATTTATGCACGAGTTTCGCTCCAAGCGTAATGAGATAAACAAACTGATTAGAAAAATCTCCAATTAATTCATACACGTAGAAAAGTGCCGTGTTTCCTTAAATCTGTACATAATTCATCACGACAACGCACGGCACTTTCTTTAAGAACAATAATTAACAATTAAATATACAGAAGAATGAGTTTAATAAAAAAAGCAAATGAGCTTACAATTCAGACTAAAATTAAAGCCCTTATATATGGGCAGGCTGGTACAGGGAAGACTACCCTTGCGCTATCATCACCAAAGCCGCTACTTTTTGACTTCGACAACGGCGTACACCGTGTGAACTTCGCACACTTGCAAGATGTGGACACTGTACAGATACGCTCTTATCAGGACTTCTTGGACGTGCTTGCGAATGAAAATCTAACTCCTTATGAAACCTTTGTTATTGATACAGGAGGAAAGATGTTAGACTTTATGGGCGAGTATATCATTAAGAATAACCCCAAAATGGGAAAAGCAAATGGTATGCTAACACTACAAGGCTTTGGAGAACGTAAGATGATGTTTTCAGCACTTGTAAAACGTATTAGCATAATGAACAAGCACGTGGTATTCGTCGCTCATAGGGAAACAAAAACAGAAGGCGACGACACTCGCTACATTCCTCAATTCGGAGGCACAAACTATGACAACCTTGTGACAGAGTTAGACCTTGTAGGGTATGTAGAAGCGCAAGGTCGTGAGCGTACTATCACATTTGACCCCACTTCACGCAATGACGGCAAGAACTCGTGCAATTTGCCTCCGCTCTTTAAGATACCTACCATTATTGATGAGCAGGGCAACCCTACCGCACCTAACGACTTCTTCACAACGCACGTAATTGAGGCGTATAATGCGAGATTAGAACAACACCGCAAGGCTAATGAGGCATACCAAAAGCTCATTAAAGAGATTGACGACAATATAGCGGTTATCACAGATATAGACAGCCTCAACGAAACTGCTCAACGAATACAGGAGTGGCAACATATCGGCAACTCTAAGATAGTAGCGGGGCGCAAACTCAATGAGAAAGCGGCGACTTTGAATGCAAAATTCAACAAAGAAAGCAAGCAGTATGAAGCAGTATAATATATATCCTACGTTGTTGGATAGTTTTACCAACTATCTTAATTCATCAGTAATCTATCAGCAATTTTGGGGCTCATCTGAAGCCCCAACGCTGACAGAGGAAGAGTACGAGCGTCAAGCATTTCAAGAACTCATTAACCGCATTAATAGAGTGCCTTTTGAGAGTGAAGCTGCTGACAAGGGTACAGCGTTCAATGAGATTATAGACTGCATAGTTGAGGGGCGCAAGAGTACTAAGATAGATATTCACAGCGAGGGCGAGGTTATAACAGCGACAATCAATGGCAGGATATTCGTGTTTTCAAAGGAACTTGCTAAGAGCATTGCAACGCCTTTGAAAGAGGAAAACGCACTTACTCAATATCGAGTTGAGGGTACTATTAGCACTCAATATGGTGAAGTCTTTTTGTATGGATATTTAGACTACTTGCTACCATTCAAGGTGGTAGATTTAAAGACAACAGGCAAATACAATGCTTTCAAGTACCGCAACAATTGGCAACACATTGTATATCCTTACTGCTTGAACCAGCAAGGTGTTGAGATAAGTAATTTTGAATATTTAGTCACCGATTTTAAGAGTGTGTATAAAGAGACTTACGCTTATATGCCTAAGTTAGATATGCCACGATTAAATGAGGTATGCGAGCGGTTTATTGAGTTTTTGGAGAGCAACCGAGAACTAATTACTGACAAGAAGATTTTTAATGAAAAAACTGCATAAAAGTAGAAGTTTTTATAAACACGAATGAGTAAAACCAGCAGTCGTGAGGTTTTCGCACCTAAGCTTTTCAAGAAATAGTAAGTAGACTGCTACCTCTTATAGATGTGGGAGAGAACCCCTTAAATAAAATAAAATTTAAAGGTTTTTCTAAAATAGAGAACGGCACAGGTTTTTGGCTTATAAAAACAGTAATTTAATTTAAAAACACTATGGAAATACAAGGACAAATTAAAGTAATATTTGCTACTGAAACAGTAGGACAAAATGGCTTTCAAAAGCGTGATTTGGTTATCACCACCGATGGGCAATATCCACAAGATATTATCATTCAATTTACACAAGGCAATTGCGCATTGTTGGACACCTTACAAGTAGGGCAGAGGGTAAAAGTACACTTTAACCTGCAAGGGCGGGAATGGACAAGCCCGCAAGGTGAGGTGAAATACTTCAATACAGTATTAGGGTGGAAAATTGAACTCATTCAAACCACGAATGTAGCGCAATCTCAATACCAACAATCTCCCCAAGGTTACGCACAAGCACCACAGGGATATACACCCCCAGCGCACCCTCCACAACAAGGGCAACCGCAATACCAGCAGGCGCAAATTTTTAACAATATGGGGCAAGCACCCGCACAAGAAGATGACGGAATGCCTTTTTAAGGAAAAACAAAAAGCAAGTATCAAAAGGGATAGTAGCAGGTTCGAGTCCTGCCTTGCTTTCAAAGATAATAACAATGAAAAATATACAATTAATAACGATAATAGTATGCTTGTTTTTAGACTTTTCCCTAATCATTGGTAAAGACTACATTAGAGCAACGCACGCAATGGTAATAGCAATATTCCTATTGTTAATATTGAAAGATAATGAAAATGACAACGAATAATGGAAGCACTAAAAAAAGAAGCAAAAGATATTCAGAGTTATTTAGAAATTGAATGTTCTGATAGCCCTGAGGAAATGGTAGAGCGCATTAAAACGCTATCTGTTTATTTAGCACGTAGTGGAGAAATGCTTGCAAAGGCAAAGTACCTCTACAACCAACGTACAACGCTGGAAATTACAAAAACTATCATTGCCATAGCAAAGGAGCAATATCTATCGGCAACAGCTCAAAATGCCTTAGTTAAAGGTATAGCTCAAGATGAACAATTTCTTGTAGATTGGGTGGAGCGTATCAACCGCTCTTGTACTCATCAGATAGAAGCCCTTAGAAGTCTTTTGAGTTATGAGAAAGAGAATTTAAGGATAACAAAAACAGGGTATTAAGAAAGTAAAAAATATTTAACTATGTATGAAATAACAAACACAAACTATCAGCCTATGCAAGAGTTGATTAAAATCACCGAAAAAAATGGCAATAAAGCAGTATCAGCAAGAGAATTACACAAATTCTTAGAAATTACTGAAAGATTTAGTAATTGGTTTGAAAGAATGTTGCAGTATGGGTTTGTTGAAAACCACGATTTTACAAGTGTTAAAAGTTTTACGCTTGTGAATAATGGTGCGCAAAGAGAGTTAGAAGACTACGCCCTCACTCTTGATTGTGCAAAAGAGATTTCAATGCTACAACGCTCTGAAAGGGGCAAAATGGCACGCCAATATTTTATTGAGTGTGAAAAGCAACTAAGAGCAAAAGAACAAGCACACCAACAAATTCCTCAATCATTTTCAGAAGCATTGCGATTAGCAGCTGAACAAGCCGAGAGGATAGAAGCCCAACAAAAGCAACTGCAAGCGCAAGCGCCTAAGGTATTATTTGCAGACACAGTAATAGGCTCTCAATCTTCCTGCCTTATTGGTGAACTTGCTAAACTCATCACTCAAAAAGGCTATGAGATAGGAGAAAAGAGGCTTTTCAAGTGGTTACGAGAAAATCACTACTTAGGCACACGAGGCGAGTACTATAACATTCCTAACCAACAATACATTGAGCAAGGACTTTTTGAATTAAAGAAAGGCACACGCTCAGGAAGCGGCGGGGTAATGCACACTACTATTACTCCAAAAGTAACAGGCAAAGGGCAAGTTTATTTTGTTAATAAGTTCCTTAAAACAATATAAAAGAATTGTAATTTTTCCATTGTGCACCCCGATAGGCAAGCACTCACGTTCGAGCCGTGAGCGGGGGCTATAAAAACCGATTTGAAAGGAGATTGAGTGCGCATAAATCTTTTTTTAAATCTCTAATTTCAAATCAAAAAATGAATGAGTATCAAGAGTTTTTAAAATCAAAGGAACGAAAAGTAGCCGAAGCGGGTTTTGAACTTCCTGATGAAGAATTAAACCCTAACCTATTCAACTTTCAGCGTTACATCGTGAGCAAAGCACTAAGAATGGGGCGGTATGCCATATTCGCCGATTGCGGACTTGGAAAGACCTTAATGCAATTGGAATGGGCACACCAAGTAAGTAAGCACACACAGAAGCCAGTGCTAATACTTTGCCCTCTGGCGGTAGCCTATCAAACCATATCAGAGGGGCAAAAGTTCGGTATTAAGGTAGAAAAGTATCACGACAACGAACCATTACAAGGCGTGTACATCAGCAATTACGAGCAGTTGGATAATATCAATACTGCTCAATTCGTAGGGGTAGTGCTTGATGAGAGTTCAATATTAAAGAACTTCACCGGAAAGTATAAGAATGCCTTAATTAAGGCTTTCAAAAACACTCCTTACAAATTGTGTTGTACGGCAACTCCAAGCCCTAATGACTTGAATGAGATAGGCAACCACTCCGAGTTTCTTAATGTATTAGATGCTCAGGATATGCGGGCTAAGTGGTTCGTGCGTGATGAGGGAATGAACAACTACCGCCTTAAAGGACACGCCACTAATGACTTCTATGGGTGGATTAGTTCGTGGGCAACTATGCTTACAAAACCCTCAGATATAGGATTTAGCGCTGAGGGCTATGAGTTGCCAAAACTAAACTACATCGAAAAGGAAATACAGACACAGAAGCGTGATAATGGTATGCTTTTCAACCCTTACTCGGTAAGTGCTACCGAGTTCCAAAAGGAATTACGCAACACACTTGACCAACGCATTGAAGCGGTAGCCGAGATTGTGAATAATTCCGATGAGGCATTTATTGTTTGGGTAAATCAAAATGAAGAGGAAAAGAAAGTACTTGAACTCATACCCGATGCGGTAGCGGTGAATGGTAGCGAAAAAACAGAGGTCAAAGAAAAGAAACTACTCGGATTTGCTAATGGTGAATTTAGGGTATTGGTAACCAAGAAGAAAATAGCCCAGTTCGGTATGAATTTTCAGAATTGCCATAATCAAATATTCGCAAGCCTTGACTTCTCATTCGAGGGCACATACCAAGCCGTAAGGAGGTCTTATCGCTTTGGACAAACAAAAGAAGTAAACATCTATTTCATAACCACTGACACAATGGAAAATGTAAAACAAACAAGAGAACGCAAAGAACAACAATTTAAGGAAATGCAGGACCAGATGAATAAATTCATAAACGGTAACGCTTTCGGACTACTCAATTCGTATGAGTTTAAAGAAGTGAAAACGCCTAATTATTGGCTGATGAAAGGCGACAGTTGCATTGAGATTAAACGCATTCCTGATAACTCAGTAGATTTAATCATATTCAGCCCCCCGTTTAGTTCGTTATTCACCTACTCTAACTACATTCACGATATGGGGAATAATGAAAGCCACGAAGATTTCTTTAAGCAATACACATTCCTTTTACACGATTTGTATAGAATATTGAAGCCTGGCAGGCTAATGGTTTGCCACACCAAAGATTTGGCGGTATATAAGAATTCAAGCGGTTATACCGGACTATACGACTTCACGGGAGACCACCATAGAGCCGTTGAGGCGGTAGGATTTAAATATCACTCTAAGGTGAATATCTGGACCGACCCAGTTTTGGAAATGCAACGTACCAAAACGCAACGACTTCTATACAAGCAACTGCGTAAGGATAGTAGTTACACGGGGGTAGGGCTACCTGAATATTGCACTATATTTCGCAAGTGGGAAGGAAATGAGGAAGATTGGACACCAATTAACAACAAGAATAAAGAGAATTTTCCATTAGATGTTTGGCAACATTGGGCATCGCCTACTTGGAATGTAGAGAAGGGAGATATTGACCATCTACACGAAGTAATGGAAGATTACAAAGTAAATACGTGGTTTGATATTAAGCGTACTGATGTACTCAACGGAAAGAAAGAGGCTACTGATTTAGGCGATGAAAAGCACATTGCACCGTTGCAATTATCAGTTATCAAGCGTTGTGTGCAGATGTGGAGCAATAAGGGAGAAACTGTATTTACACCATTCTTAGGAATAGGAAGTGAGATATACGAGGCAGTTACATTAGAACGCTACGGTATAGGCATAGAACTCAAAGATAAGTATTTTGAAACCGCCGTTAAGAATATTAATATGGTAACCGAGAAGCAACGACAATTAACGTTATTCTAATAACTCATTCATTTTTCACCTCCTTGCTTGTCGAGGGTGAGGGGGTGTTTTTAAGAATAAAATACCTACACTATGGAACGAGATACATTTGTGTTTTACAAGGATTGGTTGAATGTTATTCGGGATTTGCCAAGTGAGGTTCAGTTGGAAGTTTATCAGGCTATTGCGGAATATGCCATATACGGTAACTTGATTGAACTAAAACCACTTGCAAAAGTAGCATTCGGATTTGTAAAGCAAACAATTGATAGGGATACACAAAAGTATATATCAATTAAAGAAAAGAGAAAAGAGGCAGGAGTAAAAGGAGGTAGGCCGCTGAAAAACAAAGACTTAGAAGAAAGCAAAGAAAAGCAAAAAAACCAATTGGTTTTTGAAAAAAGCAAAAAAAGCAAAAGCCCCCTTAATGTTAATGTAAATGTAAATGATAATGTTAATGATATTTCTTTTTTAGAAAAAAAGAAACAAAAAAGCGTGTGTGTCAATTTTGGAGAGAAAGAAAAAAAAGAAGAGGCTTTAAACGCTGAAAAAGAAACCTCCCCCCAAGTTGCGCCCGCCCCCCCTCCTTTCAATTTCAAAAAAGCAATGCTTGCGGAAGGTTTTGCCTCCGAACTTGTAGATGAGTGGTTAAAAATACGGAAGGCAAAAAAAGCCATAAACAGCGAAATTGCCTTTAAAACATTCATTGAGCAAGTGAAAAAAACAGGGCAAGACAAGAACGCTATCCTTGAAAGGGTAGTACAGAAGCAATGGAGAGGCTTTGAGGCGAGTTGGCTACAAGCAGACCAAATACCTCAACAGACCAATAATAATCAAATAATCTTAGATGAAAATGGAAAAATCATTACAAATGAACAACAGCAACAATCTACAAGCGATAAACAACGGTTTTATGCCGGTCGCCAAACAGCCGATAACATTAGAAATAATATGCAAGGCTGGGGAGCTCACACCTTTGGCAATAGCTAAGAAAGGGCACGAATACCCACGACTTAGAGACCTTGACCGCGAAGTAATTGCCCCAACATTCGGAATGGTATTCACTCGCATTGCTACTCTTGTAGGGCTTAAGGGAGAAATCGACCCTTTACAAAAGCAGGAAATTTGGAACGCTGTTTTTAGCCGTTTTTCAGGACTTTCTTTTCAGGAGATATACAAAGCCTTTCAGATGGACAGAAGCGGGGAATTTGGTGACGTAACCGACCACTATCAGTTTTTTGACGTGTCATACGTCTGCAAGGTTTTGGGAAGATATCGTCAGTGGTTGCAAGACACCCAGCGAGCGCATAATATTAACATTTCACAATTACCCGAAAAACAAAATACGATGACAGAGGAAGAAACAGAAGCCTCATCGCTAAGTTGGCTTATCAATCATTTTGAGGAATATAAGGAAACAAAGAAGTTGCCAATAATATCCGTGCCTATATACGACGCACTCTATCAGCGAGGTATATTACAACCTTACTTCGCTACACTTACAGAGAAGGACAAGCAATTAATGCGAGCGGAAACTGAGAAGCGACTTCGACAAGAGCAGACGAAGGCTAAGGATAAGAAGGAATTTAGTGCTATTAAGGCACTGTTAGAACAATATCAGAAGGGAATAAGCGACCCTGAGGGTAAACTGAGGAGCTTTAAGAAGGAAGATACTTTGAAATTCTTCTACGACTACCTCATTACGCAGGGCAAGGAGCTTTCAGAATTATTAACACCTAAAAAACAATGAAACTCATAGACCTATTCAGCGGTATTGGTGGCTTTTCGCTCGGATTTCAGCGAGCAGGCTACCATTTTACCGAGCATTATTTCAGCGAAATAGATAAACACGCAATCGCAAACTATAAAAACAATTTTCCAAATGCAAAATACATCGGAGATATTACCACTCTTCACGGAGGAGACTTTACAGGAATTGACATTATCACTTTCGGTTCGCCTTGCCAAGATTTCAGCCTTGCTGGGAAACGTGCCGGACTCGCAGGCGCAAAAAGTAGCCTTATCCAATACGCAATTGCCCTCATTGCTAACGTCAGACCAAGTATTTTTATCTGGGAGAACGTTAAAGGAGCTTTCAGCTCCAATGCTGGCGCAGACTTTTGGGCAATTCTCCAAGCCTTTACCCACATTGGGGGTTATAGACTTGAATGGCAATTGCTTAATACACGCTGGGTATTACCCCAAAATCGAGAGCGGATATATCTTATCGGACATCTTGCAGGACGAAGTGAGTGCGGAGTATTTCCTATCACAGAAGATGATAGACTGTTTAAACGGGAGACAAGGAAAGAAAATGGGGAATTTCCAAGTATAAAAACTTCACCTGCACGAACAATAACATCACGTTATCACAAAATGGGGAGCAATGATACTTACATACAAGTAGGTACTTACCGCACTCACAACGACGGTAAGGGATTTAGAGAAGTAAAAAGCAATATTGCCCCTACTATCCCCGCAAGAGCAAGGGAAGATGGCAGTGGTATGCCCGTAATACAACTTAATCCATCTAAGGAATCCAACGGCAGGCAACCCTATCAGCAAAATAGAGTTTTTGACGAAAAAGGAATAAGTCCCGCTCTAACAAGACACAATTCTGACTTTATTATAAAGCAACGTTCACGAGGAAAAAACAAAGGTGCAGACCTTAAAGTCTGCCCTACAATATCGAGCAACTCCTTTCAAGAAAATAACCTACTGGGAGGCATTAGAAGACTTACCGAAATAGAATGCGAACGCCTGCAAGGATTTCCTGACAATTGGACACAATACGGCGACTACAACGGCATAATAAAACCAATAGCCAAAACACAACGCTACAAGCTTATTGGTAATGCCGTAACAGTGGACATAGTAGAATTGATAGCAAAACGATTAAAATTTACAAAACAATGAAAAAACAATTATCACAAGAACGAGAAGCAGTAGAATTATTCGAGTACGCTGCACGTAATCTCATCAAGGAGTTTTGCGACAAGCAAGACCTACAATTTGAATTCGACAATTACGATGTAGGTATAGGAATTATATGCCTATCGGATTACGTCTTTAACATCGAGGATATATACTTCGATATGAAGCACGATAAACCCAAAGATAAAATACTGCAATGGTACGACTATCTGCTAACACACGAGTCCAACATCAATTACCGCTCCTACTGTATGGGAATGAGAGAAGAATTAATAACTAAAAATATCAACAAATGAGAACAATAAAATTTAGAGGATTTACGGACTGCTTAGTTCAAGATAAATGGGTTTATGGCTTTTTAAGTGAAGAAAATAAAATAAGGAAAACAACAAGCCTTATTGACTATGAAGTAGATAAAGCATCTATTGGACAGTTTACAGGACTGTATGACAAAAACGGCACTGAAATCTATGAGGGCGACATTCTTGCCCACGATTATGGAGATTACAGCCTTATTGTGTACCGAGAGGAATGTATGGCATTCTGTCGTGTCGATGCCAAAGATGTAGGCAACATTAATGGGTATTTCAACCTTTCTGAACACGCTTGGCGTTCGTGTTTGCAACGTGCAGAAGTTATTGGAAACCAATATGAAAACCCCGAATTGTTAAATTATAAAGAAGAAGATTAAACAATGAAAACAATCCAAGAACTCATTCCACTTATCCAAGAGTGGGCAAAAGAAAGAAAAATCTACGAAGAGCTAACCCCCTTTGATGAACTCCTGAAAACCCACGAGGAAGTCGGCGAACTTATCAAAGCGTGTTATGACAATGACCGCATAGGCATACGCGATGCCATAGGCGATGTAATGGTTACCCTTATTAACTATTGTAATTTAATAGGTGAAGATTTTGTTAATCTTTATGAAATATCATTGAAACAAACAAAATGCGTCACAACTAAAACTATATCAGCAGTTAATGCTAATTCTTACGTTGCTAAAATGATAACTGATGAGATTGTAAGTTTTTGCAAAAACGGAATAACCTACACTTTTTATAACATATCAGACGTGCTTAACGAATTGCGCCTTGTAACTGAATTAGAAGGCACAACCTTAGAAGCCTGTCTGAACCTCGCTTACAACGAAATCAAAAACAGAAAAGGCAAAATTATTAACGGTAAATTTATCAAAGATGAATAATAACAACTACCCTACTTGGCTCGTCACATCAGAGATAGCCAAAGAACTTAAAGAAATAGGATTTGATTGCCCTTGTTCTTTCTTTTATAAGAAGAATAATAATAATGATTTCTCCTTATGTTTAAATACAATAGATGATGAAATAAATATAGGAGGAGTAGATTATAAGAATACGACTTATATTTATTCATACCTAATTGATGAATTGAACAACAATAAGAGAGATTTATACGTATCTGCCCCCACTTGGGACGACACCCTCGCTTGGTTCAGAGCGAAAGGCTACAAGATTACCTTCAAGGATATTAACATTGGTACGCAATGCGCATTCTACCACTTGGATATTAAGGAGGGGCACACGTTTAGCTATTTTGCGAAGAAGTACGAGAAAGCACGAGAAGGGCTGGTGATGAAGCTAATTGAAGTACATAAGGAATTTGGCAATAACATTAAACGATTTGATTAATGAAGAACAGGAATAACAAAGTATTATTGTGTATAATAGCGCCGATAATAATATTCGTGCTACTGTATCTGATGTTCGCTTTTATTTCAGCAGAATTTGATTTCAGAGAATGGGGGAGCACTCCAAGAGGTGGACTAATTTTAATTTGGCTACCATTAATTACGTTAGTAATAGGCATAATAATAGATACAGATTAACAACAAAAACGAGAGGCAAAGACATTTTTTAGTTCTTTGTCTTTTTTTTGCAAAAAAATATTATACGTAAAATGCTGATTATATAACAGTTATACGCTTTTGTTACAGATATAACAAAATAAATGTAAAAAAGTACGCAAAAAAGTTGTACAATCAAAAAAGTTGCCGTATCTTTGTCGTGTAAAATTAAAACAAGAACAATTATTAACATTAAAAACTCAAAGAAAATGAAAGTTACAATTAAAGACATCTACAACGAAGCTTCTTACATCAACCCAAACGTATCAACTATCAGCTCAATAGGTGATTTCGTAGAAGAAAGTAGTCGTCAAGCAGCAGCTTACAGCAGAAGAAAGTTAATTGATTATGTATCTAATGATTCTTTGGCATTCAAAATCTTAACAAGCAATCTTAAAGATTTTTTCACTGAAAAACAAATGTGGGTAATAGCTTACGAATTACAGAAGAATGCTGAATACGTTGCTAAGTTACAAGCAGAATTAGAAGTAAGAGAAAGAAGAGCAGAAGCCAAAGCAGAAGCAAGTAAAGCAAAATTGAACGCTAACAAAGAAGCAAGCCAAGAAGTATTAGATTTTGTGAAATCAAGCAAAAAACTTTTGAAAGATTATTACGCTTTTGTAAAGAAAAACAAAAAGTATTCTAAAGAGTACTACTCTAAGAAGTTCACCTTAGAGAGTGCGACCGAATTTGTAAACTTGTAAAATTAACATTAATATTAACAATTAAACATTAGAAAAAAAATGACAACAACAGACAAAACATTAGGCTTACAAGAATGGGTGAACGACAACAACTTCACCACTGAAACAATTAGCGATGAGGCAATAATAGACTTCATCAAGCGTAATTACAGATACTACAATTATGTAGATAGTATCGAAGAAGCAGAACAGCTGTACAACGACTCTATTGATGACCGTGATGAGTGGTTAGAGTTAAGAGCGTTAGATACACCCGAACGAATCGAAACGTTCGTCGTTAAAGGTGAAGAGTTTGAGGGGTATGCTCGATATGATGAGACCTATACAGTAGAGATTGTAGGCATAGCAGACCGTCAAGGCGGTGAAGAGCAGTTTTATATGATTGATATTTCTCATCGTTAATACAAAGAAAAAGCCCCTAATGTAGTGTTAGGGGCTTACTTGTAAAATTAAAACAATTCTAACGATTTAAACACCCTTAGAAATGAGGGTGCAAAAATACAAAATAATATGGACAAAAACAAACTTTTTGAATTTAAAATGCCAAAGTTTTTATTGGCATTACAGCCAGAGCCTGAGCATTTGCCTAATAAATTTCACTTTATCTACTCACCCCTCTACTTATCTCTGATATTGGTAATTAGAGAGCGTACACAGCAGATAGTTCTTAACAGAGAATTAAAGGATAAGCCTCAGAAGTTATATGTATTCAATGAATATGAGAAGTTTAAACTCATAATAATTCAGAATAACGTAAAGATAACAGGAGGGGAATTAGCCCCTGCTATTTCTGAAACACAATTCTTAGATGAAGCGTGGGAATGGTATAATACTAATATGATAACACAAGAATAATTATGACACCACACGACAAAGTAATATACATCATTCAGCAATTGGAGATATCCGATAGCAAGGTAGCACGTGCGATAGGCAAAAGCAAGTCGACTACCACACACAAGAGAATGAACCTAAGAGGGGCAAAATTCAGTGAAGAAGAATTTACAAATCTTCGTGATTTCTACCTCGAAAAACTCAAAAAAATAGAAATGTTATAAATATAACAAAATATTTTTCACCAACAAGACGGGCATTTGCTCGTCTTTTTTGTTTTTGAGCGTTTTGATATTCAAACGTTTGAATTTTTGCAAGTATTTTTGTTTAGCTTTAAATACAAATAAGTATCTGATTACCAAATAATTATATCAAAAAATATTAGGAATTGTTTAATATGTTTTATACCTTTGCACTACGAAATTTGAATGATTATGAAACTTCAAGAAAGCACCTTACAAACCGCTTGCGTGCGTTGGTTCAGACACCAATATCCGAACCTCGTTATATACGCCGTCCCTAATGGTGGTAGTCGCAATGTGCGTGAAGCGCAGCGTCTCAAAACAGAGGGGGTATTAGCGGGGGTAGCAGACTTAGTTGTGTTACTTCCACAAGGGAAGAGCCTGTATATTGAGATGAAAGTAAAAGGAAATCGCCAAACTGACAACCAAAAAGAGTTTCAGAAGAAAGCAATAGCATTAGGGCATACTTACGCTGTATGCTACTCGTTTGAGGAGTTTCAACAAGTTATTGAAAATCAAATACAGAAACAGCAAAATACAATAATTTAAGAAAATTATATACAAAAAACACTGTTAAATTATATATGCTTAAACCGATACGACAAAATAGAAAATCAAAATCAATACTTGCTGATAAGTTTGTTACTGAAAACTCAAACTTTAAAGCAGGTAGTATTGTTTTGTCAAATCAAACTGTTTTTTTTCAAGCAATAAATAAAATTAATCAAATAGCAGGCATTCCTAACGATAATGAAGATTACAGAATTGTCACACGAAAGAATATTAACTCGTTTGATTTTATTTTATTATTACTTCATAAGAACAAAATAACAGACCTAACCATCGCATTTTATCGCATTGGCAAAAAAGTTATTCAGGAATTAAAGAATTTGAAAGACAATAAACTCATCACTAATATAACACTATTAGTTAATGACGGATTTCCTAAACTGTGCCCTGATGCATATAACCTAATGAAACAATATGAGAGCAACACTTTCAAAATCAAAATAGAGAACAACCACACTAAGATAATTTGCGTAAGAACGCAAGATGAAAAATACTATGTAATTGAAGGTAGTGGCAACCTATCCAATAACTCACGAATTGAACAATATTCATTCACTCAAAACAAAAGCCTTTATGAATTCCACACGGAGTGGATTAATAACATTTAAACAAAAATACAATATGAAAACAGAGAACAAAAACAATAAAATAAAAAGACTTAATGGCAAATTATTCTCATCAGAATACCAGCCTCCTGAAAAGTGGACAGAAGAAAGAGCACTACAATTAGGTAGTGAACTTATTGAATGGCTAAAAGAGAAGGATAGTGAAGGTAATGATAAGGGGAATATATTCTATGAAGAATTTTTGATAATTGAAAAAGACTTGTATCCAGAAATAGTAACATATTTAAGGAGTAAATTCCCTTCGTTTTTCAAGTTATTAGAAAAAGCAAACAAAATTCAGGAACTTAAATTGCAAAAATTCGGCACAGCAGACCGATTGAATGCCGCAATGACCAAATTCGTGCTAATTAACAAGCATAATTGGTGTGAAAAACAGGAAATCACAGGAAAAGATGGTAAAGACTTTAACAATTTCCAAGTAACAGGGATAATTATTAAGTAGCAATGAAGAATGTGGTACTTGAATTTAACAGCAACGGAAATGACAAGCAAAAGGAATGCGGCAGAGCGTGGGCTAATGATGATATTGACGAGGTGCTATATGGTGGCGCAAAAGGCGGTGGCAAATCATTCATAGGTTGCTCATTGATATTAGCCGACGCTCTAATGTATGCAGGTACACAGTATTTCATTGCCCGCAAGCAATTGAATGATTTGAGGCGGTTTACTATACCGAGTATTCACGAGGTACTCAACGGCTGGGGCATACCACAAGAAGCGTGGAAGTACAACGGGCAGGATAATTACTTTGAATTGTATAACAGCTCACGAGTATTGCTATTAGATTGTAAGTATTTACCAAGCGACCCACAATACCAACGGTTAGGGTCAATGCAATTTACCCGTGGGTGGATAGAAGAGGGCGGAGAGTTCGATTATGATAGTTATTCTAACTTGAAAATATCAATAGGGAGATGGAAAAATAGAGAATATAATTTGAAGGGCAAATTACTGATAACCGCCAACCCTTCCAAGAATTTTCTATATAAGGAATTTTACACCCCCTACAAGGAGGGTACACTCAACAAGAGAAGGGCATTCATTCAGGCTCTGCCATATGATAATAAGATGTTACCCAAGGAATACATTCAGAACTTGGAGAATACCCTAAGAGGCGCAGAGAAACAACGACTACTCAATGGGCTATGGGAATACGACGATGACCCGAATTCATTGTGTGATTACGATAAGATATTAGCGATATTCAATAACGACCAATTACCCAAGGAAAGCACGACGTACCTAACAGCCGATATTGCCCGCTTTGGCTCTGACTTATGCGTTATAGGTGTATGGCAAGGCTGGGAGTTGATAGAAGTATATACACTGGCAACTTCGGCAACTACCGAGATACAAGCACTCATCAACACGCTACGAATGAAGTATAATATACCCAAGGGTAATTGTATTGCCGATGAGGACGGTGTAGGAGGTGGAGTGGTAGACAACACGGGTATTGTAGGCTTTAAGAATAATAGCACACCGTTCGAAGAGAATGGGCAACCTACCAATTATAAGAATTTACAGACGCAATGCTTGTACAAGTTAGCAGAGCGCATTAATAGTAATGGTATATACATTAGTGCTGAGGTATCAGAGCGCACCAAGGAGATGATAATTGAGGAAATCGAACAAATCAAAAGTGACAATAAAGATGGGCAAAGGTTATCAGTAATTAACAAAGATACGGTGAAGCAAGCCATAGGGAGAAGCCCTGACTACCGAGATATGTTACTAATGCGTGAGTACTTTGACTTGAAACCTAAGCGAATTTTTAAACCAATATTCAGAAGATGACACTTTACGAATTTCTACAATTGTCCGAAGAAAAGCAGAAAGAACTTTTGCCTGCTTTGAAAATATTAAAGCCAATACCAAACTATACACGTAGGCGTTGGTTTAAGAAGCGCACGCGCGGAGTGAAAGAGAGCATTACCGAATTGACATTTGGCGAGGTGAATAGTATCAAGAGGCAAACGATGAGCTTAGATAGTATTGATAAATTAGACGTGGTGCGAATGGTATACAAAGAGGAGCCTTTGCGAATGAATGTATTTCGCTTTTATGGCTGTTTGCGATTTCTCACCTTGGAGGCAGAAAGGGTAATGAGAATGGAACAAGAGCATTGGAATACCGAACCTACCGAACACGACATTAAACTACAACAAGCAGGAGTTAAAGAATTAGAACAGTTCGGAGATTTGCCGATGATTGATAGCCTTGCCGGTGGTGATATTCTTAGATACAACGACATTGAGGAACTCAATTACTTGGAAGTGCATTATATCTTGTGGTATAGGGCAACACAAGCGAATATACAGAATAGATTTCAGAAGTTAATAATAAATAAGTAAGATATGAAAGAATTAATGTTATTAGAGAAAATTATCACTAAAATAAGAGAGGACGCTACTTTTACGCCAGAAGTTGCAAAAGAGTTTGAACATTTACAAAACTTTTCTGATGGTGAATTTTCAGCATATACCAATGTTTTAGAAATAATAAAAACCTTTATTGAAAATGAAAGAGATTTTGCAACAAATAGCAACGAGTAACGGCTGGCACTTTGATTATGGGCGTTCGGATTTTCACAACTTGGAAACAGAAGCTGGTAAGGATTATTACTTCTTTCTTGACCCATTAGAAGAGAGTGTAACGTTTGATGATTACGCCGAACCAACGAAGCACACCTATAACGGGCGATTTATGCTTTTGAAACACTCGGAATTTGATAGGGTGTATAATTCACAGAGCGAAAACGAACAAGTAGAAGGTAAGTATGAGCAGTACATTAAACCTTGCAAAAGAGAGGTGATGAAAATTGCCAAAGCCTTTTGTGGTGATTACACAATTGAGGGCTGGCGAATGGTTGAGGTTATTAACTTGTATGATAACAACTTCGATGGCGTGCTGGTGACCTTCCAAATTAGTAGTGAATAATGGAAGAGGCTGTTAAGATATTACAAGAGGAATTGGAAGCCTTAAAACTTGACCTAATCGCTAAGTATGAAGAACTTGGTATGCGGGCAAGTGGATTATGGGAGCACACGCTCGAAGTAAAGGCTACGGCTACTACCGGCGGGTTGCGTGGTGTGATTACGGGAGTGGATTACACCTATTATATGCAACACGGACGCAAGGAGGGGAGAATGCCACCTATACAAGCCATTGAGCGTTGGATATTGGCAAGAGGTTTAGAACCAATAAAGGACAAGATGAGCACTACCTCGCTGGCGTGGGCGATTGCCAAGAAGATAGCACGAGAGGGCACAAAGAGATTTAAAGGAGGTGAACAACCGCCTTTTATTGACGCTGTGATAACGCCCGAGAGGGTACAACAGATAATGGAGAAGGTAGGGTATAAGTACTTGGCTACTTTCACAAGTGAGATTATTAACTTTTTAAATGAGATGGGAAAATGAGTTTTACAATAGAAAATAATTTTGCATACGGAGCATTTAGCGAAGATGCTATTGTATTAGAGAGTATCTCAGCAGGTACAGGCGAATGGAGTTTGGAAAATAACACAAATTTGAGAGTAACAGTATCTTCAAGCGATAGAAAAGATTTTGTTATCAATATATCATACAGAGAAAATAAGGGAGTTGATTTGTTCTTGCCAAGTCTTTTTAAATCAATGTTTGACTTAAAAAAAGATTCTTTTTTGAGCGATAATTTTAAAATTGTTAGTCTAAAAATAGACTCATCAAAAGGTAATATTGCTAATGGTTCGTTATTCATTATACCATCTACTATTTCGATAACCGAAAATTCAAGATTAGGCGAATGTAAGAAAACAACCTATTTCAAAGATTATCCTCAAAAAGACTTGTATATTGAAAAGATACAAGGCAATGTTCCTTTCAGAATGCAAAACAAAGAAAGAACATCTGAAACAAAAGAGGTAGCAAGAATAGTAGAAGAATGCGGTATATTCTTGCGTTGGAGAAATACATACGGAGGTTGGAGTTATTGGCTATTCTCACAAGATTACACCGAAGATGTTAAAACAAAATCATTAGGCAGCGCTTTAATAGGGCGCACGTATGTAGGATTAAAATACAATTCATTTTATCCTTTTGGAACTACCTCAAAGAAAACGTGGACACTTACAAGTGAAGTACCCGTACTTGATTATGAGTTTGAGGAAATAAAATCGCTATTTGTATCGCCCGAGATATATATTTGGAAAAGCAAAGAAGTAGATGACATTCAACCTCAATATTGGGAACGGGTGAATATAGTAGAGGGTTCACAAAAATTCAAACACAATAGCCAATACACACACCCTTTGAGTGTAACAATAGAATTTCAAGAACCTAAAACAATTACGCAATTATGATAGAGTTATTTATTAATGGAAGAAAGGCAGATGTAGAACAAAAGCCGTTTACATACACTTTGCAGGTAAATGATATGTTTAATTTCGACACTCGTGAAGTGTCGTATTCAGAAACTATATACCTACCTACTACCCCTACCAATAATATTATTTTCGGATTTGCAAACGAACCCCTTAGTGACAAGGTCGAAGCATACAAGACCCACAAGGTCGATTACTATGTTAATGGTATTCCTATTGTACAAAGCGCAAACGGTTTACTTATTGGAAAGCGAGGAAACTATTTTATTTTTGAATTTAAAGACAACAGCAAAGAACTCTACACTTTTTTGCAAAATAGAGATATAAAGGGAGTTAAGGGACTATTAGACGATACAGCTAATCGTACAATAACAAATATCATTGCACAACATAATAGCACAACAACTCCTGAATTGATTTATCTAATTGCCAATTATGGAGATGATGCTATTACTTTAAATAGTAGTGGCGAATATTTAATTGAGTATGAGTTTGAAAATACACCTTTATCTATAAGATTAGATAGAGTGTTTAGGCTTATACAGCAGATGAGCGGGTTTAATTTTGTAGGAGATTTTTTTAAAAGTCAAATATGGTTAGACACGTATATAGCGTCTTCTAATATAAAGTATAATGATAGTACAGAGGGGGAAGCGTTTGAGGCTACTCACGAGGGAGGAGGTATTAATCTTGGATTGAGGTATTCTAATGGAGTTACAATGGGTTTTATCAATGAAAATGGCAAGATAAAACTAAGATACTCATACAAGGGAGCGCAACCATACAAAATTAATGAGACTGGTGAATATAAGATTACTACAGTAATTAATAACTTGCACCCCAATGCGGGTATTTTAGAACTTGAAGTGGGGTTAATTACATCAAAACATAATGAGGTAGAGAATGTACTTGTGCCAGAGAGTGGAATAACTGAATTTAAAAGAGAAAAAGTTTTAAGTTTAGAAAAAAGCGAAAATATAGTATTTTATTATGCTTTAGCGGAATCAAATCATAATACTGCTTATAGTATGTTATACAATGACGGTATAACATTTAGAATAGAAAAGGTGAAACGTAATGATAATATAGATGTTTTATTAACCGATTTTGCATTAACAGACCTGTTTAAGGAAGTTTTTAGAATATTCTCTCTTACTCCAATTAGAGATAGGAAAACTGGTGATTATTATTTTTATACTTTAAATGAAAGAGTAAATGCGCCAAAATTAGATTGGAGCAATAAATTAGTACAAGTTAAAGAGGAACAATACCACAACAATAAATACGGGAAAAAGAATAATTTCGTTTATAAGAAATATGATGATGAGAACGCTTACAGACAAGAAAAGCGAGATTCGGCAATTTTTTTTAACGATGAATCGCTTGATGAGCGAAAAGATTTCCAAAGTAAATTCTATAGTCCGTTGAACGATTATACATTTTTAAAAGGAGATAATGCGGGAATAGAGAATATGGAATTCTTTGTAAAAGAATTAAAAAAAGAAAGTAATGGTAACATCAAAACTGAGTATAAAGAAAAAACAGCACGCTGGCATATTTTCTCTTCTTTCACTACTTATTCAGGAGTAGAATTTAAACTCAAAGCAAAAGCGGAGAAACAAAATACCGATACTTTCATTTTTGCAAGCGCTACATACTTTAATTGGGATAATCTCATAAAAACCTACTATAAAGATTTTCGTCGGTTAATGGAGCACCCTTATATTGTTACTGCCGAATTTGCTTTAAACGAAATAGATGTATACGAATTTTCTTTTTTCTCACGTATATACGTTGAGCAACTTGGGGGCTACTTTTTGCCAAACAAAATAAAATACAAGGCAGGAGCGGTGACAGAAGTGGAAATGATAAAGATTAGTTAGAATATGGAAAGGGTAAATATAGCGCAGATAGATATTGATGTGGATTCGCTCATTGCGAAGAGCGCTGAGGTGCGCGAAAAGTTGATTAATATCAGCAACGAGATGAAAGCCTTAAAGGACGACTTCTCCAAGGGGAATATATCAATAGAAGAGTACACGAAGAGGCTCACCTTGCTAACAGCAGAGCAGAGGGGGCAAAGTGATGAGTTGCGTGTGTATGATACTTTGGTGAAGAACCACATTACGACAGAGGCTAAGCAGATGGCTTCTAACAACACAATGAAAGGCTCAATTAAGGAATTGAGTGCTGCACTTTCTCAGAATAAACACATATATCAACAACTGTCTGAGGAGGAGCGCAACAACGCTGAGGTAGGCGGTAAGTTGTTGGCGGTTATTCAGGAGCAGGATAAGAAGTATAAGGAATTACAAAAGAGTATCGGTAATAATCAAGTAGACGTGGGTAATTACCGGCAGGCGATATTAGATGCAGTTGGGGATAACCAAGCATTTGGTACTTCAATGAATAGCGTTGTTAATACATTTAATTCTTTGAAGGTGAATGTTGTTGCATTGGCGACTCCGTTTGCCAACTTCGTGCAGACTGGCAAGATGGCGCCAGGTGTACTCAATGCTACTGCAACGGCTACGGGGAATGTATCTACTGGTATGAAGATACTACGTGGTGCAATTATCAGCACAGGTATAGGTGCGCTCATTGTAGCATTAGGCTCTTTAATATCATACTTCACCAGCACACAAGAAGGAGCGAATAAGGTGAACAAGGTACTTACACCGTTAAAGGTGCTCTTTCAAACGCTATTCGGAGTAGTGCAACAAGTGGGTAAGGTATTAGTGGAAGCCTTTAAAGCGGCGTGGGAGCCTATTAAGAAAGTTGGTGAGTTTATAGGCACATTCCTTATCACACCAATAAAGCAAGTCGTGGGCGTAGTTAAGGGACTTGGGAAGATTCTCACAGGAAACTTTAAGGGTGCTTGGGAAGAGGTGAAGAAGCCCGCACAGGACTTAGTGAACAAGGGTAAAGAGATGGGTAAGGCAGTAGGAGAGGCTCGTGCTAAGTATGCTGAATTAGGCAAGGAAATGAAGGGCATTGTTGGAGGTATTGGCGACACAATGGACGAGGCACTTAAACGTGGACAGCGAATTGAGGAAATAAATCAAAAATTAGCAAAGTCGGAGGCGGAGCATATAGAGAAGACAGAGGCGTTAAAAGAATTATTTGCAGAACAAAACCAAATAGCGAGGGACACTTCTAAGAGTGTAGAAGAGAGAGAGAAAGCGGCGAAGGCGTCCGTTGAGACTTTGAAGCAGATAAACGCATTAGCAATAGAGCGTAACAAGTTGGAAATAGAACGCATAGAACTACAACAAAAAAGCAACGATACGAGCGACGCAGAGAGGGCGGAGTTGGCAAGAAAAAAAGCAGAACTTATTGCCAACAATAAAGAGAGGATAAACGCAGAAACCGCTCAGAATAAAGTAATAAACAGCGTAAACAGAGCGAGAAATGATGAGGCAAAAGAGCAAGCAGATAAAGCACGTGCAAGAATGCAAGAAGAATTAAAGCAACAACGTGAAGCAGTAGAAGAGTACGTTAAGACTAATTCGGCGGTTGCTAAATCATTGCAGGAACGTTTAGAGATTGAGGAAAAGGGAATGCAGGACCGCTTGGCGGTATTGGAGAAAGAAAAATCTAAGGGCTTAATAAAGCAAAATGAGTATGAAAAGCAGAAGCGAGAGATTGAGGAAGCGTATTTAAAGACACGTACAGACCTCTCTATTGAAGCGGTAAAGAAGGAAGCAGAGCAATACGAGTTGCAAAACAAAACTAAGATTGACAGCGAAACACGATTAACTGCTGAACTTATCCTGCAAGAGCAGGACCGCCAAGAAGCAATTTACCAGAAGAAAGTCGAGGCGTTAGAAAAAGAGAAAAAACTCAAACAGGAGGCACACGATTGGGATTACAACGCTGAGGACGCTTATCAGCAACAATTGCAAGAACTAAGACAAGGGTATGATGAGCAAAGCAGGGAGTTAAAGAAGCAAGCATACGAGCAAGAGAAAGAACAAAGGGCGCTAAATGCTGAGTTAGACTTTCAGGAGCGTATTGCGAGATTGGAAAGTGAAGGAGCGGGTGAATATGAGATAAGATACGCACAACTTGAGAATGAAAATACTCTTGCTATTCAGAAAGCAGATGAGTTGCACGAAGCAGGACAATTGAGTGACGAACAATACCAGCGAACATTGGAGGGTATTCGTAAGGATTATGCCAAGAAGAAAATAGCGATTGATAAGAGTGTAGAAGAGGCTAAACTTATAGCTTTTCAATCAGTATTTTCACAAATCAAGGGGTTGGTAGGTGAGCAAACAGCATTAGGAAAAGCGGCTGCGATTGCTGAAACTACCATTAATACATATATCGCTGCGCAAAAAGCGTACTCTGCTATGGCGGGAATACCAGTTGTAGGACCGGCATTGGGTGCGGTAGCGGCTGGCGCTGCGGTAGTATCGGGTATGCTAAACGTTAAGAAGATAATGGAAACCAACGTGAAGTACGAGAAGGGAGGTATTCTCAAAGGAAAGAGCCACAATGAGGGTGGTATTCCTTTCACCGTTGCAGGACGTGGAGGCTTCGAGGCTGAGGGAGGCGAATACCTTGTGAACAAGCGAGCAACGGCTATGTACTTTCCTTTATTGGAGACCATTAATAGAAGTGTAAGTAATGGTAATTACAATCCTGTGTATATGCAAGCGGGCGGTGTGATTAAACAACTTCCCGAGATGAAGATTGATTATACAGAAATCACTAAGGCAGTAAGAGAAGGCGCTATGCAAGGAACGCAAACGGGAGCGTATGAGGGTGCTATGCATGGGGCTTTTCAAGGCTCACAACAAGGAGCATTCGAGGGGGCTCGTGCAGGTAGCCTTGAAGGCTCAATGCAAGGAGCGTATGAAGGTGCAACAATGGGCACTACCTCAGGGCTCACCGATAGCATTTTGAGAATTAGCGACAATGAACGTGCGCGACAATCGGCAAGTATATGATAAAGTTAAAAGCAATATTAAAGGGTTGGGAAAATTACATATTTACTGACCCAGAAGTGGAGGCAAAGGCAAAAGAGCGGGCAAAGATATGCGCAGAGTGTCCTATGGCTAAGATGGGTACATACCAAAGGCTAATGAGAGATTATACGCTGAAAGAAGTTAAGGGTATGAAGTGTAAGGTGTGTAATTGTCCGCTCTCTACTCTTTTGCGACAAGACGAAAAGGGGTGTGAACTTAATAAATGGGAATGACAATGAATATATACGAGAAGTTAAAACCAATGGAGAACGACCTGCGTTTGGTTTACAAACACGGAGGCAGGGTAGCGTGTGAGATATTTCGAGATTTGGAAATTTACGAAGAATATCAAAAAAGCAACGCCCCAAAGATGGAGCGTTACACTTTCATATCTGAACAATTTAAGATTAGCGAGAGCCTCGTTCGTGCTATCATAAAACAGATGGGTAAAAAAATTTGTAGTTAAACTTACCACTGTACTTAACACTAATTCTATAATTATTTGAATTTTAGATATTTATTTGATAAAATTCACTTTTCATTCCAATAGTAGCTATCGGGGTAGATGCGCTTACCGAAGATAGCGGTACCAACGCGCACGATAGTGGCACCTTCTTCAATAGCGGTTTCGAGGTCGCCACTCATTCCCATTGAGAGTTCTCGGGGGTCTACATTAGGGAGGTTGAGAGCAATAATCTCTTGTTGGAGATGTTTAAGGAGTTTAAAGCAGGCGCGCACCTTTTCGGTTTCGGCACTAAACAGACCGATAGTCATCAGTCCTTTGATATGTAGGGTAGGCAGTGTAGCCACTTGCTTTACAAGATTTAGTACCTCAGAGGGGTCGGCACCAAACTTGCTTTCTTCGTTAGAGGTATTCACCTGAATAAAGATATCGAGTTCTTTACCTTCACTCTCCAAACGGTTGTGGAGTTTTTGGGCTAAATCGAGGCGGTCTACCGATTCTACACAACTCACCTCGTAACGCAAAATATCTTTTATCTTATTCGTTTGTAAATGACCGATAAAATGATTGGTATGTGGAGTGTCTTTCAGCGCTTCATACTTCTCCTTGAGTTCTTGCACTTTGTTTTCGGCGATGAGCGTATATCCTGCATTTAATGCTACTTTGATGCGCTCAGGAGTTACCGTTTTAGTAGCCAAGAGGAGCTTTACTTCCTCCGGCTTGCGACCTACGCGCTCACAAGTGTTGGCAATACGTTGTTGTACTAAGGCGATGTTTTGTAATATATTTTCCATTTTTAATTATCAATTATTAATTAACTATATCGGTTCATTCTCCACTTCTTCCTTTGGTAAATTGCCTTCAGCTTTCTTGCGCAAGAGGCGACGTTTGATGAGGTCGTTTAGGTCTTTACCTTTTACCGAATAGGTGTTAAATAACAGCATAGGAGCAATCACCCCAAAGGCTAAGCACATAGTAATAAAGCCTGTTTGTAAACCGAGTTTAAAGGTTTGGTAGAGTAAATCTAATGTTTCGTCTTGTGGGGTTTCAACGGTTACTATTTGTATGATTTTCATCATAAACTCATAGCCGTATTTACCAGGAATCATATTAATTACGGCGGGGATGGTAAACACAATAGGAGGTGTGTGTACACGGTGGGCGAAATACACCGCTAAGAGCCCTACCACACAAGCTCCCAGAAAAGAAGTAATCACGATTTGTTCGGGCATTAAGGTTGCTAATAGAAGGAACTTAATACCCCACCCTATACCGCCTAATACACCTGTTATCCATAAAGCACGACGTGGTGTGTTAAACAATAAAGCAAAGCCGATAGAAATCCACATCGACCAAAAGATGCGTTCTGCTAAACCTAAAAATATATCAAGGAAGTTCATAACCGAATAATAGTAAAGCTAAATAAAAACCTAATGAAATCATAAACACTAAAATAGCAGCGTGAGTGAGTTTAGCAATTCCTGCTACAATACAGCCTGAGAGCATATCGATAAAGCCATTGATAAGAGGTACCCCAGGCACTAACCACAATACACAAGCTGCCAAGGCATTGTGATAGTCTTGTACGCCAAGCAAGCGGAAGATGCTCATCACAGCCACCGATACGAAAGCAGCCCAACCCCAACAGATATACACGTTGAACTTGCGCAACTGCAAAATACGTCTGCCTGCTAACCCTAATAAAGTAGCGAGAAACGACATAGCGAACTCGGCATAACTTGCGTTTTCTTTGCCAAATACGTAGGCTAATGAGCCTCCTGCTATTGATACGAAGAACCACATTACATACATATTGTAATGTGGGCGTGCCTTGATGGTAGCTACCTGCTCTTCGATTTCCTCAATAGGGAGTTTCTTTTCGATAGCCTCCCACGATAGAATACTAATATCGGAAATCGCACTGAAATTCACTCCGTGATGCGGGATAGAGCGCACGATAGTTTCTTTTTCGCCTGTGCTTTTGTCCTGTATTGTTAGCACGATAGCCGAATGCGAATAGAAGTTCTCGCAATGGTAGTTCAGTGCATTAGAGATGCGTTCTACATTGCGTTCTACCCTACGGGTATTGGCACCACTGGAAATTAGCAGTTCGTTGATATCGGCAAAAAGGCGTGCCGCTCGTTCAATGGGCTTCATATATATTTTAGACGTTAGTTCTTAGGAGGTTAGTTGTTAGTTTCCTTTTACTAAAGAAAACTCAGCTTGGTATTCCTTGCCGTTTTCTTCAATGAGTACATAACCTTTGGGGAGGTTGTTCATTAAATAGTTATAGTCATTATCTGATAAGCGAGAAGAGGTTACGGCACTTTTATAGGTAATCATATTTTCTATTTTCAGATTAGGAAACACAATAGCCTTTAATTTAGCATTACCTATAGCTTCATTGAAAGTGATATACACTTGCTTAGGAAAGAACCTCGCACTCTTATCTACGATTTCAGCTTTAGTAACTTTTAGGTGTGAAGGAGCAACTGGGGTTGTAGCGCCTTCGATAGTAATCATTTTATCAGCTACTGCTGATTCTCCTACGAAATTAGTAACTGTCCATTTGTATTTACCAGATTCAAAGTCTTTTGGGATTTTAAAGGGCGCATAAAAGGATAGAATTCCTTTTTCAGGGAATCGTAGAGCTTCAATATATTTGAAACTACCATCTTCTTTTATTAATTTGAGTTTAGGAAGAGGTGTATGTTTATCTTGGTATCGAATACCCACACATTCTGCATACACAGTAAATTCTTCTCCTTTTTTGAGAGAGTAATTATCTAATTCTAGTTTAGTTGGAATATCGGCTATTTGAACATAAATCCTAAAAGGATATACATACTCTTTCCCTTGATATTTTATAACAAATTGAAAATCAGAACCACTCTCCAAAGGTGTTGTAGGTTTTTTAGGAGTTTCAAATCTAATCGTATTATAGTAAGTATCTATTTTTTTTACTATAAGAGAATAATCTTGACCATTCTTGTGCAAATAAAAACTATAGTTTTCTTTATCTTTCGGATTAATATAAACACCTGCTGTAAACTCTTCATTTGGAAGTAATACCCTTTGACGAGGTATCCCTGATTCAGATAAAACTCCTTTAAAAAAAGGTGTTCCTTGATTTAGAAAAAAATAAACAGATCCTTCGTTTTCCTTTTTGCCATCACTAACCTTTATTTTAATCTCATAGGCTCCATTTGTGTATGTGTTGGGTAAAACAACATCTATTAGCTTTTTATTATAATCTATATTTTTAATTTTAGCCTCTACTTTTGATTTGTTATTATAACTAATATAAGCTTTTATATTTTTATGTCTTGGTTTCAGCCTTCCAACTTCGATAGAGATAACATCGCCACCTTTTAGGTATTCAGTGTTTTTAGTAAGAAGTTCGAAACTTTTCTCAAAAGAATTGTATCCTTCTTCTACAATCACATAAAATATTTTTTCTGTTTTGTCTTCGGCTGTTATAGTATAGCGAACTCCTTGAGAGTAATCTAAAGTAGCTCCTGATTTAGGTTCTATCGTAGCTCTTTCTGAAATGGTAATGCTTGAAGTTAGCGCTTTTATATTAGTACCCTCAGGGACTTCTAATTTTATATAAGTTTCTCCTTTGTCAAGTACAGTCACATCTTCAGGATAATCAATATTGGTAAAGGTAATAGCTAATATTTCGGCTTCTGAGCTTTTTGTACCATTGTCATTACCATTATTGTCATCATCTTTGCCATTGTTATCATCGTCTTTGCCGTCGTTATCGTCATCTTTTCCATCGTCTTTTTCCTTCTTGGTTACCATCACCTTATACGTTTTGGTACTCTTGTTTTCGGCAGTTACGGTGTAACTTACTTCTTTAGAAAAGTCTTGAGCTATCCCTGTGTTAGGGCTTATAGTCGCGCCTTTTGAAATGCTAATAGTAGGCGTGAGGGTAGTTAGCGAGGTATCGGCAGGTAACTGTGCGCTGATAGTCGTCCCACTGATAGTGGCACTATAAGGGGTATCGTTAAGCGTAAAGACAAACGAAAGTATGTTTTTTTCAGCGCTCAAAGGGAGTGTTTCGTCTTTATCGTCCTTACAACCCAAAATCAGTAGCAAGCAAACTAAAGTTGTATATAATTTCTTCATCGTAGGTAATATTAGAGTATTCGTTAGAAAGTGCAAAGGTACAAAAATAATGAAGAATGACAAAAAGGAGAAGATTTAATAATTTACTATCACATTCAAGCGCTTGCCTAATATTGTTTTTAGTTGGTTATAGCCTATCACCTCTTCCATAATGCTTTTGCGTTCTTCATCTGTTATTTCAGTACGTACTTTCTCTGCTAAATTGTTGATGAGGTGCATTATTAATAGCAAACGAATATTTAGAATGATATCCGAGATAATTCTGTTGAGGTCTCTGTCTTTCTCCTTTGCTACAATATCTCGTTTTAACCAATTGTCTAAATGTCTAAACTCGTCTTCCATTTTCAAATCGGATACCTTAGCACTGAGTTCCACAGGAAGTTCGTTTGCAAACCGATTTACATCATATGAGTCATTTTCCAAGAATTTTGTCATTAGTTGGTCATATATCTGCTTAAAATCGGGGTTAGCGAACTCTATTTCGTCTTCTTGAAGTTCAAGGAATACTTTTTCGTAAACTTTGAGAGTTTGCTGTACTTGTTTTTCTTTGAGGTCGCCGTTTTCTTCTTCTACCAGAATAGTATCGGTGAAAACACAGTCTTCATTCCCTTTAGAAAGAAGAATCTTTATTAAATCGTGTTCTAACACCTCCAAACGGTTTACCGTGCGTTTTTGAGCCTCTTCTGGCGTTTGCACCACTTGCATAGTAGATTGCTTGCGCTCTACTTTTTGTCCTTCATAAAAGTCCTTTTTGAGAATTTGCGCCAAAGTAGAAAAGAGCACTTGCTCCGAGATATCCATAATGGTAGCGCACTCGCGCACATATACTTCCCGCTTGATAAGGTCGGGGATTTTAGAGATACTCTCTACCATATCGCGTATGGTTTCGGCTTTTTTGATAGGGTCGTTTTGTGCCTCTTGCATTAGAAGGGAGGCTTTGAAGCGAATGAAATCGGTGGCGTTGTTTTCGAGGTATAGTACGAGGTCTTCGTAGGCAGTTTTGCGAGCAAAGCTATCGGGGTCGTCTCCCTCGGGGAAGGTACAGACCTTTACATTCATACCCTGTTCCAAGATGAGGTCTACCCCACGAATGGAAGCACGTAAGCCAGCGGCATCGCCGTCGTACAGCACCGTGATGTTGGGGGTAAGGCGGTGAATGAGGCGGATTTGGTCTTGTGTAAGGGCTGTTCCGCTGGAGGCTACCACATTTTCAATGCCTTTTTGATGCATTTGAATCACATCGGTATAGCCTTCCACCAGATAGCAGTTATCGGCTTTGGCGATGGCTTGTTTGGCAAAGAAAATGCCATAGAGCACTTTGCTCTTGTGGTAAATCTCGCTTTCGGGAGAGTTGAGGTATTTGGCTTGTTTCTTATCGTTGGTGAGGATGCGCCCTCCGAAGCCCAATACGCGTCCGCTCATAGAGTGAATGGGGAACATTACGCGCCCTTTGAAGCGGTCGAACTTACGGTCGCCATTGACGATAGTGAGCCCCGTTTTTTCTAAGAACTCCAACTGATAGCCTTTGGCAAGGGCGGTATCGGTGAAGGCAGTCCACTCGTCGGGGGAGAAGCCTAAGCGGAATTTTTGGATTGTTTCCTCGGTAAAACCACGCTCTTTGAAATAGGTCATACCGATAGCCTTACCAGCTTCGGTATTGAAAAGGGAATCTTGAAAATACTGTTGGGCGTATTCTGAGACGATATAGAGACTCTCGCGCTCATCGGCTTGTGCTTTTTCTTCGGAAGACTGCTGAGTTTCTTCAATATCGATATGGTATTTTTTAGCCAAATAGCGAATGGCTTCGGGGTAGGTGAAGTGCTCGTGCTCCATCAGGAAAGCAATAGCATTCCCGCCTTTGCCACTACTGAAGTCTTTCCATATTTGCTTTACGGGTGAGACCATAAAGCTAGGTGTCCGCTCGTTAGAGAACGGACTCAGTCCTTTGTAATTAGACCCTGCACGTTTCAGTTGGACGAAGTCGCCAATGACTTCCTCCACCCGCATTTGGTCGTATACTTTGTCGATAGTGTTTTTTGAAATCACTGTTTTTTAGCTAAGAGATAAGATTTATAGTAAATCTAAAAGGCAAAGTTACACAATTATTTTGGATTCTACAAAAACAAATAACCGACTGCTTTTACAAGAGTCGGTTATTTACATTTAATTTTTTAATTACGATGAAATAAAAAAAAACCTTTCTTTTAGTCTGCTAAAATCACTACTTTGTTTTGGTTGCACTCCAAGGTACCTCCTGTAATAGTGAAATGTTGCAGTTCTTTTTTGCCCTCGAAGAGCTTTACCTCGCCTTCCGTAAGCAATGAGATGATAGGGGCGTGGTGATTTAATATTACAAATGTTCCTTTAGCCCCAGGCACCTTCACCGAGGTTACTTCACCTTTAAACAAAAGGGCTTCAGGAGTAAAGATTTCTACTAACATAAGTGCGAGCCATACGGGCTTTTTTATTAATTTTTCAACTTTGCCAAAGATAGTAGTACGATAGGCATTAAAACTTTGGCAAAGTGTTGTGATGTTATAATTAACATCCCCCAGCCCCCTTCAAAGGGGGAATGTAACGACGTAAAATCGACGTACTTGAGGTCTGTGATAATTAATTATTAAGAGGCTTGTGCTTCGGCAAGCATTTTTTCACCTGCTTCGATTACTTCTTCGATGGTGCCTTTAAGGTTGAAGGCAGCTTCTGGAAGATGGTCGAGTTCGCCGTCGAGAATCATATTAAAGCCTTTGATAGTATCTTTGATATCTACATAAGCTCCTGGTAATCCGGTAAACTGCTCGGCTACGTGGAAAGGCTGTGACAAGAAACGCTGTACGCGACGTGCACGAGCAACGGCTACTTTATCGTCTTCTGAAAGCTCTTCCATACCGAGGATAGCGATAATGTCTTGCAATTGTTTGTAACGTTGTAAGAGCTCTTTCACGCGTTGTGCGCACTCGTAGTGCTCTTTACCCAAAATTTCGGGGGTAAGGATACGCGAAGTAGAATCGAGAGGGTCTACCGCAGGGTAGATACCGAGCTCGGCGATTTTACGCGATAATACGGTTGTAGCATCGAGGTGGGCAAAGGTAGTTGCCGGAGCGGGGTCAGTAAGGTCGTCGGCAGGTACATATACCGCTTGTACTGAGGTGATAGAACCGTGCTTGGTAGAGGTGATGCGCTCTTGCATCGCACCCATTTCGGTAGCCAACGTAGGTTGGTAACCCACCGCTGATGGCATACGACCTAAAAGGGCGGATACCTCAGAACCTGCTTGAGTGAAACGGAAGATATTATCGACGAAGAAAAGCACGTCTTTACCGTGACCTTCGCCAGCACCATCGCGGAAGTACTCGGCAATAGTGAGTCCTGAGAGGGCTACACGCGCACGTGCTCCAGGAGGTTCGTTCATTTGCCCGAAAACGAAGGTTGCTTTGGATTCTTTAAGTGCCTTGCGGTCTACTTTACTCAAATCCCAACCGCCTTTTTCCATCGATTCCATAAAGCCTTCGCCATATTTGATAATGCCCGATTCGAGCATCTCGCGTAGCAGGTCGTTTCCTTCACGGGTACGTTCGCCTACCCCAGCGAATACTGATAGACCGCCGTGCCCTTTGGCGATGTTATTAATCAATTCTTGAATGAGCACCGTTTTACCTACACCCGCACCGCCAAACAGACCGATTTTACCTCCTTTGGCATAAGGTTCGATAAGGTCGATGACTTTGATACCGGTGAAGAGTACTTCGGTAGTGGTGGAGAGTTCTTCGAACTTGGGAGCTTCGCGGTGAATAGGCAAGCCGTTGTCGCCGTCTTTGGGCAGGTTGCCGAGTCCGTCGACCCCGTCACCAATTACGTTGAAGAGGCGACCGTAGATATCGTGTCCTACGGGCATTTTGATAGGACTGCCTGTGGCAATCACTTCGGTGTCGCGGCTAAGTCCTTCGGTGGAGTCCATAGAGATGGCGCGCACCACGTCTTCGCCTATATGCGATTGTACTTCTAATATGAGTTTGGTACCGTCGGGTCTTGTGATTTCTAAGGAATCATAAATGCGTGGGAGTTCATTATCAGAGGCGAACTCTACATCGACCACAGGTCCAATTACTTGTGCTACTTTTCCTTTTTGTAACATTCTTTTTTATTTTTAGTTGTTTAGACCATAGGCGTTAAGCCATAGGTTGTAGGTGTTATGGTTTTAGAAGCTGAGGTCTGAAATATGAGACCTATGAGCAGAAACCTAAATATTGTGCAAATGTAGGGACTTTTTTAAAAAGGGACAAATCTTTGTAATTCTTTTTTAGAAAAATATTTTATTGTAGGTTTTTATAATATTGATTATCAACAGATATAAGGTTTAAATTTTCTTTTTCTTATTGAATTTCAGAACTTGTTTTAGCAAAGGAAGGTGAAAATATTGTATATTTGCCACGTAAAACCTAAAAGTTTAATGAAACACATCTTTACAACAAAACAGCAAGCGTTGGCAGCTCGTATTTTGGAGCATAATCATTTTTCACCCCTAAGTGACTTATATTCTTCGGAAATACAAGACTTGGCGGTGATATGGTCGTTTTACTCTGGGAAGATAGAAGGTAATACTTATACTTTTGTAGAGACGGAAACGCTCTTAAAAGATGGTATTACTTCACCCAGACGCTATGAAGAGGCTAAAATGCTCAAAAACCTTTACAACACTTTTATTTCGGAAGTAGAGTATATCAAAAAAGGGAATACCGAAGAGATTAACAAACGATTGCTTTTTGAGCTACACTCTCGCTTGATTGCTGATTTGATAGATAACCGCGAGAGGGGTATTATCCGCAAACGCGCTGTGCGGATTACTGGAACGGATTATACACCTCCTACTGGGGAGCACCTTATTGAAAAAGCCTTAGACCAGATAATGGAGGAACAGGCTGAAATAGAAAATCCTTTAGAGAAAGCGGTGTTTTTGCATTGCAATATTGCGCGCTTGCAACCTTTTATTGACGGCAATAAGCGCACTTCGCGCTTGGTTGAGAGTATTGTGCTGATGAATGACGATATCGTACCGATTCACACGACTCGCTTAGAGGATATCAATACGTACCGTAAGGCTTTGCTTTCTTTTTATGAAACGAGTGATTACAGTGAATATGCCGATTATTTTCTACAAAAGAAATGGGAGTATCTGCAGAAGTCGTAGGTTGTAGCACGAGTCGTAGCACGACAAGCAGTGCGAGCCGCACGGGCAGAGTGAGTCGTACGAGGCTGATAGTTGTAGTAGATTTATTTTAAGCATAATTTCAATATCTAGAAAATGAAAAATATTTTTAATAATCTTTTGTTTAAGGTGGTTTGTGGTATCCTGTTTGGGATAGCGTTGGGCTATTATGCGCCTGAATGGTTGTACCGCATTCTTATTACTTTTCAGGTGTTGTTTAGCAACTTTTTAAAGTTTGCAATACCGCTGATTTTGATGGGGCTCATTATGCCTTCGATTAGTGATTTGGGTAAAAATGCAGGTAGATTACTGCTTATTACCATAGGAATTGCGTATGCTTTTACGCTTTTCTCGGGTTTTTCTACTTACTTGGTGGGCGAATCTCTTTTTCCTTCGCTATTGCAGGGTGAACAATTGGGTACCATTGTAGATAAAGGAAAGAGTTTGCCTCCTTATTTTACCATTGAGATGCCTCCTTTGGCTGATGTGATGAGTGCTTTGCTGTTTTCTTTTATCATCGGGATTGGGTTGTCGTTTAGAGAAGAATCGAAACTTACAGAGGTGATTAAAGAGTTTGGCGACATTGTGAAATGGCTTATCGTTAGGGCTATTATACCGATATTGCCTATTTATATTATGTGTATTTTTGCTGAAATTACCTTCAACGGACAGGTAATGGCAATAATGAAGGTGTTCTTTAAACTGATTTTGGTTCTTTTTGTGATGCATATTGCTTTGCTCATTATCCAATACCTGATTGCGGGAAGTATTGCAGGGAAGAATCCGTTTAAGGCACTGGCTACGATGCTACCGGCTTATGCGACGGCTTTGGGCACACAATCGTCGGCTGCTACCATTCCTGTAACGTTGAGGCAGGCACTGAAATTAGGCATTTCGCAACGGATAGCGGGATTTGTGATTCCGCTTTGTGCTACGATTCACCTTTCGGGCAGTACGATGAAGATTACGGCTTGTGCGCTTGCCCTGATGATGCTTCAAGGAATGCCTTATGACTTTTCGCTGTTTGCTGGTTTTATAATGATGCTGGGGGTGGTGATGATTGCTGCCCCTGGGGTACCGGGAGGGGCTATTATGGCTGCTTTGGGAGTGCTGAACAGTATTCTTGGTTTTAATGAGGCGCAACAGGGACTAATGATTGCACTTTATATAGCGATGGATAGCTTTGGCACGGCTTGTAATGTAACGGGTGACGGTGCAGTAGCTTTGATAGTTGATAAATGCGGGAAAAATGAAGTGCGAGCCGCACAGGCAAGGAGAAATGAGAAAATTAGCAAATGAGAGAATTAGAGAATTAGATAATGAGAAAATTAACAGATTGGAAGATGGAGACGAAAAGAAACGAAACGGTTCAGAAGACTTGGAAGGGTATAGGAAGAGTGGTCTTAGCTTATAGAAAGCTTATAGGAAGCTTATACGAATCTTGAACGATGAGTATAGAAATGGTATATAAATATTTAGATATCAGTTTTTTACGGGAACTAAAACAATAGTTAAAACGAAAGTAAATGACAAACTCACACAAATTTTTTGTTAAAAACGCTTTTTTGTGGCTCTTGGTACTAATGGTACTTATGGGCTACCTTATTCCTTATCGTGAAAGCTATAACGTTTACTTTAATTTAGGAACCTTTATCGATTGGGGGATTGTGATTATCTTCCTGCTCTACGGACTCAAACTGAACTTGCGAGAAGTGCTGAACGACGTTAAGAACTGGAAGCTACACTTGCTGGTACAAATAGCTACCTTTGTGCTGTTTCCGCTCTTGGTAATGCCTTTTTACAAGATAGCACAGGGCACAGAATTCTATGTGTTGTGGCTTTCGATATACTTTTTGGCTTGCTTGCCGTCTACCGTATCGTCATCGGTAGTGATGGTGTCTATCGCAAAAGGGAACGTGCCCTCAGCGATTTTTAACGCTTCTATCTCGGGGCTCATAGGAATCTTTGCTACCCCTATGCTAATGCACCCTTTTATGGAAAGCAGTAGTGGAGGGGCAGTAGACCAAGTAGCAATTATACAGCAATTATTATTAAAAGTGCTGTTGCCGATAGTATTAGGGCTCTTGCTTAATCCGCTGTGCAAGAAGTTTATAGAGCGTTATGGCAAACTGATAGGCAAGTTTGATAGACTTATTATCCTGCTGATTGTCTACGAGAGCTTTTCGACGGCTTTTGTAAACCGTATATTTGGCAGTGTCCCACCGATTACTTTTGCGATTATCGCGGTAGCAGTGGTGGGAATGTTTTTCATTGTATACTATCTCTTGCAATGGGCATCGCACCGTTTGCACTTTAACCGCGAAGATACGATTACTACTACTTTTTGTGGCTCGAAGAAATCGTTAGTACACGGGAGTCTCTTTATGATGGTATTGGGTATTCCCGACGATAACAAAGTGATGTTCCTCTTGCCGATAATGCTTTATCACAGCTTTCAGCTGTTTTATGTGAGCTGGCTGGCGAATAGGATAGGTAATAGGTAACAAGTAACAGGTTTCAGGTAAAGCGAGGGAGTTGGTGCAGCTGGGTATGTGAGTAAAAGGAAACACGTTGCAAACTATAACGGCTAATAACTAAAATTATGACCATTAAAAACTGGGCGGATACCGATAAACCGCGTGAGAAGATGATTTCGCAGGGTAAAACAGCCCTTAGTAATGCCGAGCTTTTGGCGATACTATTAGGCTCGGGGTCGGCAGATGAGAGTGCTGTGGAGCTGAGTAGGCGCATTTTGGCTTCGGTGAATAATAGCTTGACGACTTTGGGCAAACAGAGTTTGCAACAATTACAAGCCTTCAAAGGTATTGGACAGGCAAAAGCCATTACCATTCTCGCTGCTACCGAAATGGGCAGGCGACGCGCTGCCGAAACCCCCGAACCACAGCCCAAAATAGAGGTAGCTCATAACGTTTTTGTCCTAATGCAACCTCTCATAGGCGAGTTGCCCCACGAGGAATTTTGGGTACTTTACCTCAATAGCACCAATCGTGTGATACACAAAGCACGACTTTTTTCAGGAGGGATTACCCATACTACCGTAGATGTGCGACTGCTCTTCAAAACAGCGTTGGAGCAAGGAGCTATTGCGTTGATATTAGTACACAACCACCCTTCGGGTAGCACCACTCCCAGCAAGGAAGATATCGAACTCACCCAGAGAGTAAAAACAGCAGGAGAAATGTTAGACATCAAACTCTTAGACCACGTAATCGTTACCGAGAAAGAGTATTTGAGTTTTTTGGACGAAAGGCTTTTCTAATGGTGAATGATAAATTTGCTGATTTGGTAATAATGTAGTATTTTTGTCGCCATAAGAGTTAAACACTTCAATATAATGGAAAATATAGCTTCTCAAATAATTAATTGGATGAAGACCTACGCCGAGAACGCTCGTGTAAAAGGGTTAGTCATAGGCGTATCGGGCGGGGTAGACTCGGCAGTCGTCTCTACCCTTTGTGCGCGTACAGGCTTACCTACTCTCTGCCTCGAAATGCCTATTCACCAAGCTGAAAGCCACGTGAGCCGCGCCCAAGAGCATATAGAGTTTCTCAAAGCACATTATCCTAATGTGAACAATCTGAGGGTAGACCTCACTCCTGTATTCGACCAATTTGTGACACAAATACCCCCTACCGATAAATCTACTTACGAAATGGCACTTGCCAACACTCGTGCACGCCTGCGAATGACAACCCTTTACTATTTTGCAGGACTCGAAGGCTATATAGTAGTAGGCACGGGCAATAAGATTGAAGATTTTGGAGTAGGGTTCTTTACTAAATACGGCGACGGTGGGGTAGACATCAGCCCCATAGCCGACCTGATGAAAAGCGAAGTGTACAAACTTGGCAAATACTTGCAAATTCCCCAAAGTATTCTCAAAGCAAAACCTTCCGACGGACTCTTTGGCGACGACCGTAGCGATGAAGACCAACTGAAAGCTACTTACGATGAGCTGGAATGGGCAATGCTCCAAACAGAGCAAGGCAAAAAAGCTGAGGAATTTAGAGGTAGAGAGCGTGAAGTATTCGAGATATACACCCGCCTCAACCGTGCTAACCAACACAAAATGCAACCCATACCGTATTGTAAAATTAGCAAATGAGAAAATTAGCAAATGAGTAGCGGTGCTATTTAATTGACAAATCGACACATTGACAAATTGATAGATTAAATGCCTGTGCGGCTCGCACCAAATTAACAAAATGAATATACTTATCTTAGGCTCTGGCGGTCGCGAACACGCTTTTGCCGTAAAATTACACCAAAGTCCGCTATGCGACACCTTGTATATCGCCCCTGGTAATGGGGGTACTCACACCGTAGCTACCAATGTAGCTATCAGCCCTACCGACTTCCCAGCACTGAAAGCCTTTGTACTCGAAAGACAGATTGCAATCGTAGTGGTAGGCCCGGAAGACCCCTTAGTGCAAGGAGTGTACGATTTCTTTACTGCCGACCCTGCCCTTGCCCGCGTGCAAGTGATAGGTCCCTCACAGCAAGGCGCTACTCTTGAAGGAAGTAAAGAGTTCGCCAAAGAGTTTATGGTACGTCACCATATTCCCACAGCTAAATATGCGAGCTTTACTAAGGATACAGTGGAAGAAGGTTGTGCTTTCCTCAGCACGATGAAAGCCCCTTATGTACTGAAAGCCGATGGTTTGGCTGCTGGTAAAGGAGTTGTTATCTTAGATAACTTAACAGAAGCCCAAGCCGAATTGCGCCGTATGCTCATCAACGAGAAATTTGGGAAAGCAAGTACTAAGGTGGTGATTGAAGAATTCCTTAACGGCATTGAGCTCAGTTGCTTTGTCCTCACCGATGGGGTAGACTATAAGATATTGCCTACCGCCAAAGACTATAAGCGCATAGGCGAAGGTGATACAGGGCTCAACACTGGCGGTATGGGGGCTGTTTCGCCGGTGCCTTTCGCCGATGAAGCCTTTATGCAGAAGATTGAAGAGCGCATCGTAAAACCTACTATTGTAGGATTGCACAAGGAAGGTATCGTATATAAAGGTTTTGTGTTTATCGGACTCATAAAAGTAGACGGCGAGCCTTACGTGATAGAATACAATGTGCGTATGGGAGACCCCGAAACCGAAGCTGTTCTCCCCCGTATAGAAAGCGACCTCATTCCGCTTTTCCAATCTCTTTACAACGCCACTTTGGCTTCACAAGAGCTGAAAGTAACCCCGCAGAGCGCTACTACGGTGGTAATGGTATCGGGTGGATATCCTGAGGATTACCAGAAAGGAAAAGAGATTACAGGCACTGAAAAAGCTGTTGGTAGCACTGTATATCACGCAGGCACTGCTTTGAAGGACGGCAAACTCCTCACCGCTGGCGGTCGCGTACTCGCCATTACTTCGCTTGGTGATGATTTCAAAGAAGCCTTACAACGCTCCTACGACAATATCAGTAAGATACAGTTTGAAGGTGCTTACTGGCGGAAAGACATTGGAAAAGACCTTTAAATGAGTTAAGTATTAAGAAGAAATAGGGAAGAGTTGCAGAACACAACTCTTCCCTATTTTTTATCTTCTAAGTCGTTTAGCGAAACGCGCTATGTTCATCTCTTTAGGAATCTCTTTCTCTTCGTACACCGCTTCATAAAGTGTCTTAGCACAGAAGGGAGCATTGAGCACTCCCCTTGTCCCTAAACCGTTCAGCACCCAAAGATGAGGATACAACGGGTGGTTCCCTATTAAAGGTCTCCTATCAGCTACCGTGGGGCGTAAAGCCGCTTGGTGTGAGATAATTTCAAAAGAACAACGCACCATCTTGCGCAGTTTATCTAGTAGTTCTGTGCGAGCTCCCTCTGTAATCGTATCTGTAAGGTCTTCGGGGTCATAAGTTGCTCCCATAATATAAGTATCTCCCCCTAACGGAATGATACTACCATCACTTTTTAGGATAGTGTGCAACTGTAAATCGGGAGCGTAAAAGGTAAGGGTCTCACCTTTACAAGGGCGCATTGGCAAAGAACTGAAATAAGGATTTTTACTAATGCCACATCCCTCACAAAACACTATATTGCGGGCTTCCACTCCCCGATATACCACGTGTGTATCGCAAATCTCAAGTGCTTCATAATCGAAAGTCTTACCGTGATAAACTCCTTCTTCCTGCCAACGTCTAAGGCATTCCGATAAGTACTTCTTCACTTCCACTCTCCCCGTACGCATTACTTCTCCAAGAAGAAAAGGAGCTGGCACTGCGGGATTGGTTTCGGGCACTAATGCAGTGCTGAGGTAACCCGAAAGCAAGGGCTGGTCAGCAGCAGTGAACCAGTTGTTTTGTTCTTCTACCGAAGCAAACTTTCGGAGCACAGGCATTGATATATGAAAAGAAACACCCGTTTTAGCCTCTATTTCCGCATAAAACGGCTCAATCATACTCATTACTTCTTCGGCTCGCCATATAGGAGTAAATCGCTTTAAAACTACGGGATTATACACCCCTCCCGCAATCAAACTAGCTACTTGTGAGCGGTCGGCTATCAAACAAAAGCTCTTGCCGTGTTTTTCCAAAAAGTTAGCAAAAGTAACACCTGCTAAGCCTCCGCCTATAATAATAAAATCGTACATACCAATGCGCTCTTACTGTATTTGCGAAACTGCCGCAATCCCTTCTTTAGCCGAAAGCAAACTCACCACACTGCCTATACTCAAAACATCAGCGGTAGCAATCGTAAAGGTAAGTGTGTGATTTTCGACGTCCTTTTCTACTTTTGTTATACTCATTGACTTGCGTCGGAAAATAGCCGAGCAGATTTCTATAGTTTCAGCTACATTTAGTTCTTCTTCCTCATAAGTAACCTGAAAAACTCCTACAAAATTTCTCTTGATGAGCTGTGATTCCACTCTTTTGAGGAATATCATAATGATAAGCATAAAAGCGATAGCCACCACAGCGATATTGTAAAAACCCCAGCCAATACCCAAGCCTACGCAACCCGTAGCCCAGATACCCGCTGCGGTAGTCATTCCCGCAATACTTTCTCCGCGTTCTTTAATAATGCTACCAGCTCCTAAAAAGCCTATCCCGCTAATCACCTGCGCACCCAAACGCCCTAAATCGCTTTTGAAAAGAGCAGCCAGTTCAGGAAAATGTGCGTTAAAGTCAATAAGACTAACGCGTAATTGGTCTTGAATCATCGAAACTACCGCAGAGCCAAAGCACACGAGTATATATGTGCGAAAACCAGCGGGCTTGTGCTTGCGTTCTCGTTCAAAGCCTACCAATCCGCCAAAGACTATTGCTAAAAGCAAGCGGAAGCACACCACCCCAAGGGAGAGTTCTCCTACGAAGTGTGTATTAGAAAAATCGTTTAAAAGCTCGTTCATAATCTAATCATATAATGAGCGGTAAAGGGACTATCTGAGTTTCCTCAGTCAGTCCCTTCCCTTTCTTAATCCAAAAATTGTTATTAACTTTTTTATCATCTACCCTTCACCACATTCCCTCTTTAAAAGGTTGTTCACGATAGCCAAGTAAGTGAATAGTAAGACGTTATCTCCTAGTACCTATGGTATAAGGCCTCACACCTCCCCATTTACTAATTTTCAAATTTGCTAATTCTCTAATTTTTCTTTCCCCTTTTCGTCGCTACATTCCCCCTCTCTGAGGGGGCAAGGGGGAGGTTTCTTTTGATTTTTCGTCACACTCCCTCCTAGTGCCTATGGCCTGAGGCCTAGTGCCTTTTCTCTTTCTTTCGCCTCGAAACCCTCTTTTTACCATTTTTAGCCTTGTCGTATCACAGTATGAATCAACTACTTATATACCCTTTCTATAACAATCGTCCAAGATTCGTATAAGCTTCCTATAAGCTCTCTATAAGCTAACCCCACCCATCTTACACCCTTTTTTCATCAAATTCTCTCCCAGCCTCCTTTTGAAAATCTCCGTTTCCTTCCGAAACCCCTAACCTGTCCGATTTGTCCAACAAGCTAAACCTGTCAAAACCATTTTTATTACTACCCATTTTCTAATTTTCTAATCTGCTAATTTGCTAATTTCCCCGCCTGTCGTGCTACGACCGACCTCGTACTTTCTGTTCCCATTGCCAAGCCGAGCGCATCGCATCGTCCAAAGAGCTTTGGGCTTTCCAACCGAGTACGTTATTAGCCTTATCAGTGTTAGCATAAGCAGCGGTGATATCACCAGCTCGTCTACCTACAATTTGGTAGTTCAATTTCTTGCCCGATACCCGTTCAAAGCTTTGAATAACTTCCAAAATAGTACTACCTTTACCTGTTCCTATATTGAAGACCTCATAGTTTTCAGTATTCTTGCTTTCTAATAGGCGTTGAAGCGCAATCACGTGAGCTTTCGCCAAATCTACTACGTGAATATAATCGCGAATGCAAGTGCCATCGGGGGTAGGGTAGTCGCCACCGAAAACCGAGAGTTTCTCGCGCAAACCTATTGCCGTTTGGGTGATATAAGGCACTAAGTTCTGAGGTACGCCTAAGGGCAGTTCGCCTATTTCAGCCGAAGGGTGTGCCCCAATAGGGTTAAAGTAGCGCAAAGCAATTGCATTGAGCGAAGGAGTAACCTTGCAAGTATCGCTGATAATCTCCTCACTGATTTGTTTGGTATTACCATAAGGTGATTCGGCTTTCTTCACAGGAGCATTCTCAGTGATAGGCAACTCATCTGCCTGACCGTATACGGTGCAAGACGAACTGAAAATGAAGTGTGCTTTGGGCAACTTGCTCAGTTCTTGCAAGAGGTATACAAGGCTGGTAAGGTTATTTTCGTAATACAAAAGTGGTTTCTCCACGCTCTCACCTACCGCTTTAGAGGCAGCAAAGTGAATCACCCCTTGCACATCGCGATGACGCTTGAAGAAATCTTGTACATCGGCTTTATCACGCAAGTCGAATTTCTCGAATACGGGCATTTTACCTGTAATTTTAGCAATGTGGTCTTTTACATTTTCTTGGGCATTGGAAAGGTTATCAATGATAACCACATCAAAGCCTGCGTTTTGTAATTCTACAACGGTATGAGAGCCAATAAAGCCCAACCCGCCTGTTACTACTATTTTTTTCATTTGTTTATTAATTTCTTTTGGTTGTATTTCTTTATTACTTATTGCACTTTTTTCTCAACCTTATCACGTTCTTTGGTACCTATCTTACCGATGTACTTATCTTCTATTTCATCTAAGATGTATATTTTCATCATTTATTTTTAAGGTTTTCCTCTTCTTGTTCTCGATATTCTTTTACAAAATCTTTAAAAGGGGTAATATCAATAGTTGAAAAATCTGATTTGTCATAAATAGAAATTAAAAGGACAGACGTGGTTTCTTCATCTGTTGCTATATTGAGAATTACTTCGTGAGTAATCACTCTTGCTCCTCCTCTTTTGCCTTGTTTTTTAGAAGATATTTTAAGACGTATCTTCCTATATCCACCTCCTAAACTATTGCCTAAAAGTGGATTTTCTTCATATTCTTTTTTTAGTTCCTCAATGTCTTGTTTGAGGCTCTTGTACTTTTTAGCTAAAGTTTTTAATTCTTTAGCAAAATTGGGAGTTGCTTTAAATTTATAGTTCATTGAGCAATTCGTCTAAATCAATAGCTTCTTTTTTGCCAGCACGTATGTCGTCAGCCTCTTTTAACGCTTTAAAAAAACGTTTTTTGAGTTCTTTTTGTTCATTAAGTACAACATTTGATTTTGTACTATTTTCTTTAGTTTTAGTAATCGACACAAAATCAAGATTCTTAACGAATTCTATAAATGATAAAGCTTGCGGACTATTGTCTATGGTGATTGTGTAAGTCATTTGTTTTTATTTTATCGCCACAAAGGTACAAAAAAAGAAATGATTAGCAATAAAGTAGCTTACTTTTTGTGTTATTTCTTGCCTATTTTCATTACTTTTTCTTCAAAAGTTTCTCTCGGTACGATAGCTTTATTGCGCACGCGGGTGCGATAGTTGTAAATCGTATTGGTGGAATAGTGCAAGAAAGTGGCTATTTTAGAGCTATCGGTGATGCCTAAGCGGATAAGGGCAAAGATGCGCAACTCGGGGGTCATTTCGTGAGGTTTGGGGGCAAAACGCTCGTCTTCGGCTAATAGAGCGTTGAACTCGGTGATAAAGTGTGGGAATAGATGTAAGAAAATATCGTCGAACAGCTTGTAGAACTCTTTCAGCTCTTGCTCTATCATCTCGGTAGAGCGGAGTACTTTGTTGAGTTCGTCCCAATTGCGGTCTTTTGCCTTTTTGACGAGCATTTTTTGATATTTTTCTAATTTGCTGATGTACACCGAGCATAAGTTGAAAAACTCGCCTATATAGGCTTCTTTTACTTCGTTGCTTTCGTTGAGTTGGGTTACTACCTCGCGCAAATGTTCGTTGAGTTGCTCTAAATCTCGGTTTTTGTGGTAGAGTTCCTTGCGTATTTTGGCGATGCGCTTCATTTGGCGGGTAACCAATACTACGGCAATAATGAGGAAAACGGCAAACAACCCTACTAACAGCAAGGCGTTGCGCAATTTGGTATTCTGACTGTGAATGCGTTCCTGATAGGCTTTTTCGATAATGGGGAAAATCTTCATCACCTCATCGGAACGCAGTTGAGCATTGCAAAAAGTAGCGTCTTCCATCGCCGATTTGATACAAGTGTAAGCGTTCTCTACTTCGCCTAATTGAAAGAGCGCTGAGGCAAGTTCGAGCATCGAGGCGTTTTCTTTAATGGCATCTTTGATGTCGCAACTCGCCGAAATAGCAAAGTATTCTATTTGTTTAGGCACATTCTTTTTCTTTTTGTAGAGCGTGCCAAGCACATAGCCTAATACGGCTTTTTCGTGTTCATCGGTGTGCATTAGGGCAAAGCGGTCGAGGAGGAGTTTTTCGGCTTCGTCATACCTGCCAGCATCGGTAAGCACACCGGCATAGAGGAGGATATAGTGAGTGGAATTCTTATCTACTAAGTTGAGGAGGAGGTCGCGGTAAGCATTGCTTTTAGCGATATAGGTTTTGGCATCGGGGTTGTTGAAAGCGTAGTTGTTGTAGAGATTGAGGTAGCAGTTGTAGTACTGAATGAGCTGAGGTTTTTGCAGTTGCTCTTTATCAATAGCTCTGAGCAGGTCGGCAGCATCTAAGTAGTTGCCTGAAATGATGTACAGAGAGGCGAGTGAAAGGCGGGAATCGTTTTGGAGGTCGGTTTTTTGGAGTTCTTCAGCGATGCGGATATTCTCTTTCACGTAGTACACCGCCGAGTCGGATATATAAGTTTTAAACTCGTCGAAGAGGCGTTGGTTGATAGCATAGCGTTGTTCAGCAGAGGCATTGGGCACTCGTAACAAGTCGATAGCTTCCTTTATTTTGCGTTTTTTTTGCTGCGTGTAGTTATCTTTCTGTTTGATAAGTGCAGTGAGGTTGTGAATGAGCGTTTGATTTTGCGCCATTTGCGCCAAAGCGCAGTAGGGGAGTAGTAGGAGGGTTATGATAAGGCTTTTGTACTTCATTTTCAAACATTAATTTTCAGAGGCAAAAGTAAGAAAAATTAGCAAATTAGCAAATTTGTTTTGGTGGTTACAAAAAATAAAGAGATTGTCCGAAAAGTTTCAAAATGGCATTTGCGTCGTTACACTTTGCCAAAGTTTTTGCCTATGTGGCTTACACCTTTGGCAAAGTTGATTATGATAATCAATTGCTTTTAGTTACATTGTAGGGGCGATTTGTAAATCGCCTTCACAAAACAAAACTTTTCGGACAGATTTCTATTTCACTATTATTACTGTAATTGCTATCGTTTTTTTAATCCTTTGGCTTGTGCCTTATCAGTGAGGGGGAACAAGCTAATGGCATAACCCCCGCCTGCTACTGAGTGCAGGGTGAGTTTGCTCTTGTTGGTTACCAATATTTTCTGAATGGTATAGGCTTGTGGATTGGTTTTGTAGTTGGCATCTTTGGCATCAGCGTAGATAGTGGCTACATAAGTAGTTTTGGGTTCTAAGAAACTGAAATGAATCTTGGAGGTAAAATCCTTGCTGGCAGTATTGCCTATAAACCAATTGCGAGTGCCTTTGGCTTTGCGTGCCACAGTGATATAAGCCCCTGGTTCGGCTTCTAAATAGTGACTTTCGCTCCAATCGAGAGCAACCTCTTTGATAAACTGAAAAGCATCGGGAAAACGGCGGTAGTTCTCAGGAAGGTCGGATGCCATTTGCAGCGGACTGCTCATCGTTACGTACAATGCCAATTGGTTCGCTAAAGTAGCATTGCAGTGTGAATGATTGTTGGGGTTGTTCTTGCTGATGTCCATTTCAAACACCCCAGGGGTATAGTCCATTGGTCCGCCAATGAGTCGGGTGAAGGGCAACACACACACGTGATTAGGCTTGCTGCCGCCAAAGGCTTGGTACTCACCTCCGCGTGCCGACTCGTTGCCTATGAGGTTAGGATAGGTGCGACACAAACCCGTAGGGCGCACTGCCTCGTGCGCATTCACCATAATGCGGTAGTCGGCGGCTTTTTTAATAGCATAAAGGTAGTGATTATTCACCCACTGACTGTAATGGTTTTCGCCTCGCGGAATGATATTGCCCACATAACCGCTTTTTACGGCAGGGTATTCGTATTGGTTCATCAGCTGATAGGCTTTGTCCATAAAACGCTCGTAGTTGCGGATAGACGAGGAGGTTTCGTGGTGCATAATCATCTTAATTCCCTTGCTTTTGGCGTATTGGTGAATAGCTTCAATATCAAAATCGGGGTAAGGTGTTTGGAAGTCGAATACCAAATCTTTAGAGTGTCCAAACCAATCTTCCCACCCGATGTTCCAACCTTCTACCAGTACGCCATCAAAACCGTTTTCGGCAGCAAAGTCAATATATTTCTTCACATTTTCGGTAGTAGCCCCGTGCTTGCCGTGGGGTTTGAGGGTAGTGTAATCGGTTTTACCGATATGCACACTGGGTACATCGTAAGTATACGACCATTCTTTCATACCGGTAATCATTTCCCACCATACCCCTACGTACTTCATCGGGTGAATCCACGAAGTATCAGCCAAAGCACAAGGTTCGTTGAGGTTGAGGGTGATATCCGAAGCCAAAATGTCGCGGGCATCATCGCTTACAATTACCGTACGCCAAGGCGTTTGGGCAGGGGTTTGCATATAACCTTTGGCGCCGTTGGCATCGGGGGTAATCCACGATTGGAACACGAAGGTCTTATCGTTGAGGTTGAGGTGCATCGCCCCGTAGTTTACTAAAGCAGCTTCGTGCAGGTTGATGTAGAGCCCATCGTCAGTTTTGAGCATTAAAGCAGTTTGTACACCTGTATCCGAAAATCCTGTTTGTGCTAAATTCGCCTGACGCCTTTTTTGGTTGATAGCGCGTATTTCGGAGAGGCGCGATTGCTGGTAGTCGTACTCTTGGGTATCATAATCCCCTGGTATCCACCACGCTTGGTGATCACCCGTCATTGCAAACTCGGTGCGTTCTTCTTTTATCACAAAGTAAGGCATTTGTTTTTGTTCGGGGAACTCATAGCGGAAGCCCAATCCGTCGTCAAACAATCTAAAACGCAGGTTCATTTCTCGGTGCGTGTCCTTCTGTTTGAGGCTCACCAATAGCTCGTTGTAGTGGTTGCGAATGTTTTGGCTTTCGCCCCATACGGGTTGCCAAGTTTCATCAACGGTTGTATTTTGGGTATTTACCACTTCAAAATTATGGTAGAGAGAGGTGTTTACCCCCTCTTTTTTGGTGATTTCAGCGCCAAATTTCACTTCATTGGAGCTAAATAGTTCAATACCTAATCTACTCGGTTTAACTACTTCTTTTCCCTTGTAAAAAAGCGAATAGACAGGAGTACCTTCCGCGCTGAGCGAAAAAGAGAGTTTCAGCGCTTTGTTAGGCGAAAATAACTCCTGCGCTACAGCAGTAGCACAGGAGAGGATAGTTATTGTTATGAAAGTAAGAAATCTCATATTAAAATCCTCACCCCCGTTCCCCCTCTCCGAAAGAGAGGGAGGCAAGATGCAGAAAGGGTGTTTTTATTAAAATTCATTTTGTTAGTTAAAGTGCTGTCCTACAAGCCCCTCCCCTTGGGGGAGAGATTGGGGAGGGGATTAATACTCTATCACCACCATATCCCAATAGCTGAGGGAGGGGAGGGTGAAGGTAATTTGGTTGTTGTTATAGGTAAATTCTACGGCACGAGGAGCACCGCCAAAGAGGTCGGGGCTGGCGAACCACACTTTTTTGGGTTGTGCGGTTACAGTAACAGTAGTTTTAAGGTCGGTTACTGTGGTAGGTTTCTTTTGAGTACCGTTAGTATCACGCCAGTCCATAGAGGTTACCCCGTTGAAATTGATAAGATGCACCACTTCTTTGCTATTTACCTTTTTGCTCACACAAGCAATTTGGTCTTTGGCTGCAGGCCAAGCCGCTATGGTTGCATTTTCGGCAGTTACCTGCGCTGAGGTATAACTACCGCCGTCACGCAATAGGTTTTGGTAAGCCACCAAGAAATCGTAGTAGGTAATGAGCGCTTTTTTGAGGTCGGCTTTCATTTGGAGGTTTTTGTTAGGGAAATATTCATTGGCGAGGTAGTGTTCGCCTATCTCTAAATGAGCCCCTCCGAAGGCAAAAATCACAGCATTGGCGAGCAATACGCCAGGTTCGTTTACAAAACCTGCATTCTTAGATTTTTCATAATCCATATAGGCAGCCAAAACGGTTTTAAGTTGGTTGTTGCTACGATTGTAGTTATCGAGGATAATGCGAGCTAACTGGTCGTAGGTTTTTTCGTCCCATACTTCAGTATATAGAAAATCCACTTTATTAGTGCCTGCTATTTCAGTTTGACCGTATTGCCCTACCGCGTTCATCACAAGGCGTTTGTTAGGGTGTGCTGTTTTCATTGCATTGATAAATGAAGCGTATTGAGGCAAGAGGTCTATGCTATTGCCATTGTAATTGTACACCGTGCCACGTCCCCCGAGTTGGTCGATGTGATAGCCATCGAAATCAAAAACGGCATAGACATCGCTGTTGCGCCCTGCTAAGTAGTTTTGCCAGTGCGCATTACCAGGGTTGGTGAGGTAGATACTACTGCGGGCAAAGTCGCCTAAGATATGAGCGTCTTTCTCTTTATGCTGATTGTCTTTGTAGAGGAACCACTCTTTGGCAACGCCATCAGCTTCGGCATTTTTGAGCGCCCCAAAAGCTAAATTGTAGAACATTGCTTTCATACCCTTGCTATGAGCAGCGCTGATATAGCCACCTACAGTAGAAAGAAAAGTGGGACGTTTGAAGAGGTCTGGCCACTCATTAGCAGGGTTTTGAGGGGTGCCAGCCAGCGGTTTGTGATGGTCGTACATCCAGTCGTAGAACTGAATGCCGTTGATATGACACCGGTTCATAAAGTCAATATTCTTCTCGATAGGCTCGTTTTTACCGTAAGAGGACAAGAAGCCATAACGAGGAAATTTTGTCCAATCGGAAGATACATCCACAGCGATACTGCCGTAAGTATTTTGTTTACCGCCTGCTTCTTGGTATATTTCCACCAAATAACCTCGATAGTCATCGGCAGGGGTTACCCATTGCCAAGAGGCGCTGGTAAGAGGTTCTTCTTTAATGATTTCGCCTAAGTGAGAGTAACGCACTTTGTAGGAACCAGAGGGCATACTCGCCAAGGTGAAACGCACCGTGCTACCAGGGGTATAGACCGCCTTATCGGTGCTGATATCTATTTTCAAATAAGTTTCGCCGAATGTAATAGGGTTGTTGCTAGGCGTATCGTTCTTCTCGCAAGAGAAGAGGCTGAGCGTAGTGGCGAAGAATAGAGTATATAAAACTTTCATTTTAATTGATTTTATCCTCTCCCCCTCCGTTCTCCCCCTCCCCGAAAGGGAGGGGGAGGGAATCCGCAAAAGGGATTAAATTCTACTCCCGAATTGCTGACAATCTTCCGAAAGGGAGGAAAGAGGGTTGTTTAACACGTATAAAGAATTACTGTTTTTTAATAATCACCCTTTGGGTGAGTTGGTTGAGGGTGATTTTGTAGGTGCCTGCCTCGCTGATTTTCCACTTGTTATCAGGGTTAGAGCCGTGGGCGCTGAAAATCATCGGTTCTTCTACACCGGCGGGTGCTTTATCAGCTTTAGCAGCTAAGAACCAGTCGCCACCCCAATCGCTTTTCTTGTCGCAAGAGAATTTGAGTTCGCCCGCTTTCAAGTCGCCTTCCCACGTAAAGACATTAGGATTGCTGTTATCAACAGTCATTGCGATAGGATTGTTGATATCCCAACCCGCATCGGTGGCACTACCAATCATATACATTCCTGCATAAGGAGTGAAAGGCACAATGTCAATCTTCATCGTACGGGTGTTGAGGGAAATCTTGTAAGTACCCGCTGCAATTTTCCATTTGTAATCGGGGTCGCCTGACCATTTCTTCACAGGGAGGTCGCTACCTTCAGCCGTATTATTTTCTTTCGGACGGAAAAATACTGCTAACCAATCGCCTTCTTTAGTACCTATTTTGAACTCACCTCCGTTGCCTAAATCGGCATTGTAGTGGAACACAAATGGGTCGGTAGGGTCTACGGTCATTTTCTTGAAGCTCCACCCGGTAGGTTCACCTACGAACCACAACTCGGTATATTCAGGCGCTTCACCTTTGGTGATGCTTATGGTGAGATTGATGAGGTTTACTTTTACGGTATAGACACCACTTTCGGCAATTGTAAATTTCTCATCACTATTGTCGGCATCGGTTTTGCGGAAGTGCAACTCACTATTATTGCTGCCTTTGCCATACGATGGTATAAACTGACCTTTGGTAGTGATGAACTTGAGTTCGCCAGCAGCCAATCGTCCTGACCACGCAAAGGCTTTAGGAGTACCCTCAACAGGTTTCATCTCTTCGGCTTGATCGGCACTCCAACCGTGAGGGGCTGCGCTACCAATGATATACAACGTATTGCTGATAGGGGTATGCGTTTTGAACACTACCGTCTTCACGTTGGTATGTTGTTTCATTCCCTCGCCAGAGGCTACTTGGGCAATGATACGTACTTCCATCGTAACTTCGGTGTCTGCCGCAACCTTGAAAGTATTGAGCAAGAGGTTGTTGAGTTCCTCGTTTTTATACACTCTCTCATAGGCTTCACGACCTACATTCTCGCTGATACCTCTCGCAAAGTTATTGCCTTGCACATCCATTTGGAAAGTATAGGTGATAGCGGCATTAGTGCCGTAATTAGAAGCTGCCGTCCAAGTGAACTTGATCGCTTCTTGTTCGGGGTTGGCAGCGTCTAAGGCTACATTTTCTTTAGGAGCTTTCAATTCAAAGGGTTTTCCCTCTTTGAAGAGCTCCATATAGTCCTCTTTTTTGCATCCCGTAAGGAGCAGTAAGAGGAAGGCGATGTATAAATGGTATGGTTTCATATTAGTTTGTTCCTCACCCCCTCCGTTCTCTCCCTCTCCGAAGGCGAGGGGGAGGGAAGCTGCAAAAGCGACAAGGGTAAAATTGTTTTTATTTGTTAATTAAGTAATTTGTTTTAATTGCCTGTGCGGCTCGCACTACCAACCAGGGTTTTGGGTAAGGTTGGGGTTGGCATCGATGTCTTTTTGAGGGACAGGCAAGAGCAGGTGTTTCTCGCGGGCGTTGGTTTTGCCTATAGAGTGTAAGAAATTGAGTGCATACTGACCGTTGTCCCAGCGAATCATATCAAACCAACGATGCCCTTCAAAAGCGAGTTCTATACGGCGTTCGTGGCGTATTTTCTCACGCATTTGCGCTTGGGTGAGGTTCTCTATATCGGCACGACGAGTAAGACCCGCACGAGTGCGCACTTTGTACAAAGGCACTTCAGCTTCCGTAGTGCGACCCAATTCGTTGAGAGCTTCAGCTTTCATTAAGAGTACATCGGCAAAGCGGAGTGCTACAAAGTTGGCAGGGTTGGTATTGAAATCGGGCGACTGACTTAGAGGCACTAAAAACTTGCGCACATTGTAGCCCGTGTTAGACATTGAAGCGCGGTACGCATTCCCCTCAAAATTAGGACAACCCTCATAGAGAATCGTCTTATCCTTGCGGAGGTCGCCAGCCTCATATTGGTCTACAAACTCTTGTGTAGGCTGATTCCACCCATAAGCACCGCCTACCCAACCACTGTTGCGAGGACCCATAAAGGTACTGAGCCAAGAGGCTTGGTTTTCTTCGCCCCAAAAATCATCTTTGGTAAGTCCGTAATACTGAATTTCAAAGATAGACTCGGCAGTGTTTTTGTTGCGTTCGGCAGCGCCAAAGCAATCGGAATAATCAGGATTGAGGGTATAACCGAGGTTTTCGACAGCGTTGCACATTTCAAGAGCTTCGCTATATCTGCCCAAAGTGAGGTATACTTTGGCGAGCATACCCGCAGCAGCACCTTTGGTGGCGCGACCTTTATCGGCATTGCTATATTGCTCGCGTGTAGGCAATAGGTTGAAAGCCTCTCTGAGGTCGAGGATAATCACCTCGTTGTATATCTTCATTTTGCTTTGGCGGAAAGGCGTTTTGTTAGTCAAACTCTCTTTAGGGTCGAGCTGAAGAGGTACATCGCCAAAGAGTTGCACCAAAAGGAAATAGTAGTGCGCGCGGAGGAATTTGGCTTCACCGATACAGCGGTTTTTGATATCCTCAGGAATATTGGCAGAAGGCAAAGCTTTTAGAGCCGTATTGCAATAGAGAATACCAGGGTTACAACCGCGCCATATTTCGAGCGCCAAAGGGTTATCGGCAGTTGCGTTGAAGTTGGAAAGAGTGATAGTCTCGAGTCCGTCGTTACCACCTCCAGCGCCTACGATGCTGTTACCTGCTACGATGTCGAGCGTCCAGAGGCGCATATTGTAGAGGTTAGAGCGTTGCAAAGGTTTATAAGCCGAATTGGTAAGGGCAATTGCCGATGCCGCATCGCTTATGTTTTCAGCACTTGAATCTTCGTAAGGGGTCTTGTCTAAGAATTTAGAGCAAGCCGTGAAGAGCGGAAATGCTAATAGGGTGATGTATAATATCTTTTTCATAGTATTGATTCCTCTCCCCCGTTCCCCCTCTCCCAAGGAGAGGGGGAAAGCCACAAAGGCTGTATAGGGGTAATTTTTTTGGTTTATAATTGTGTTATATTTTATTACCTGACACCTGATACCTGACACCTAAAACCTAAAACTGCACGTTTAATCCAAAGCTAACTGTGCGAGTTACAGGATAAGTACCGCTATCAACGCCACCAGTACCTACTTCGGGATCCATACCGCTGTATTTGGTGAAAGTATAGAGGTTTTGGCAAGACAGATATATGCGCAACATATCGGTGTGGAATTTTTGAGTAACCTCTTTAGGAAGTGTATACCCCAAGGTTACATTTTTGATGCGCAAATACGAACCATCTTCTACAAAGCGGGTTGAGTGACGGGCATTTTGGTTAGGGTCGCCATAGATAGCACGCGGAATGCTGTTGCTAGTACCTTCGCCTGTCCAGCGATCTTTTACCTTAGCAATTTGGTTTTGTGGCACCGACATACCCTCTTGCCATATACGATTGGCATTGTAGATATCATTGCCTGCTACACCTTGTAAAAATATTTGTAAATCAATATTCTTGTAGTTGAAATTGTTGTTCATAGAGAACGTCCATTCAGGGAACGGATTACCGATATAGGTACGGTCTTCAGCATTGATAACCCCATCGTTGTTGAGGTCTCGGAACTTCACATCACCAGGGGCAGTACCATTTTCCACTTGAGTAGCATAGTTGTCTACCTCTGTTTGGTTTTGGAAAAGTCCGTTCATTACATAGCCATAGAAGGAGTTCACAGGGTGACCCTCGGAGAGGATTTGCAATTTGGTGAGGAACGCCTCAAAACCAGTAAACAAAGGCACACCGTCGTTCATTTTCACGATTTTATTACGGTTGAACGATACATTTACATCAGTATTCCATTGGAAGTCCTTTTTATTCACATTCACTGATGATACAGTAAGCTCTACTCCTTTGTTTTCCACTTTACCAGCATTGATACTCGGCACATTGATATCCGAATAACCAGAACTTACCGATACTGCCATTGGCACTAACATATCGCTGGTGTTTTTGATATAAGCATCGAAAGTGAGGTTCAAGCGGTTTTTGAGTAGCGCGAGGTCAATACCCCCGTTGAATTGCTCTACGGTTTCCCATTTCACATTAGGGTTAGGCATCACGTGAGGATAAAGGGTAGAAACGAGGTTGTTGTTGAACACATATTGCCCTGTGCGCAATTTGGTGAAATAAGCATAGTTGTCGATACCGCCTTGGTTACCCGTCATACCGTAACCCACGCGCAATTTCACATCGTTTACATAGTCGTTTTTAGGGAAGAAAGACTCATTTGATGGACGCCACGCCAAAGAGAAAGAAGGGAAAGTACCCCAACGATTTTCTTTGGAGAAACGCGAAGAACCATCGCGACGCACTGTAGCAGTGAGCAAGTACTTATCAGCATACGTATAGTTGAGTCGCCCGATGAAAGAGAGGATAGCCCAATCGTTCATTGTGCCGCCTACCGTAGGGTTTTCTAATCCCTTGCTGAGTTGGTTTTGCTGGTCGCTCAAGAAATTGCTCACACTCGCATTGATTTTGCTATACACGTTGTTTTGCGCACTCGTACCCACCATCACATTGAGGAAGTGCTTTTGAGCAAAGGTATTGGTGTAGGTGAGTGTGTTATCCCAGAGGAGGGTAGTACTCTTGTTAGCATCTTGGTAGAGGTTAGAGAGCGGATTGGGTATAGGTTTCCAGTTGTATTTAGGGGAGAAACTACGATTGTCCCAATATTTAAAATCAAGACCTCCAGTAGTTTTGAATACTAAATGTTTCACAGGGGTAATCTCGGCAAAAATATTCCCCAAAATGTTATAGCCTTTGGTAGTGTTTTGTCCGTTGATAAGAGCGGTACCGACCACGTTGCGGATATCGCTGTACTGATGGGCAGGCGAATCAGGACCTGAGTAGCTACCGTCTTCATTGTAAATAGGCTGTGTAGGCAAAGAAGCCATTGCCATACGGATGTTGTAGTCGCCCGATTTCTTTTCGTCGTGGCTGAGAGTGAGGTTGTTGCCAAACTTAATCCACGGTTTTACGCGCGATTCACCATTGAACTGCACTGTATAACGGCGGTAAGAAGTGTTGAGGATAATCCCATCTTGGTCGAACACCCCAGCTGATACGTAATAATTGCTTTTGTCGTTACCGCCTGAATAAGAAAGCGAATAATTACGCATAAAAGCAGGACGGAAAAGCGCTTTGAGCCAGTTGGTGCCTTCCCCCCAGTCTTCAGGATTGGCGAAATCAGGACGTTGTGTAAGCGGACTCACCCCAGGGGTGCGGTTGTAGTTGGCAATCATTTCGTTGTGAAAAGAAGCAAACTCACGGGCATTGAGCATCACGGGTAAGTTGGTAGCTTGTTGAAGAGCTACATTGGTGCTAAACGACAGTTTGCCGTCGCCATTTTTTCCTTTTTTGGTAGTGATGAGCACCACCCCATTGGCACCGCGAGAACCGTAAATCGCTGTTGCCGAAGCATCTTTTAGCACATCGATATTTTCTATATCATCTACGTTGAGCGCGTTGATACCGAGGTCGGTAGGTACACCATCGATAACCAGTAGCGGTTCGCTATTGTTAATCGTGCTAATACCGCGAATGCGAAATGACACGTTGTCGCCAGGTTTTCCCGCCGAGGTTACTTGCACCCCAGCAGCACGCCCTTGAAGCGCTTCCCCTGCGTTGGCAATAGGTTTCTCCTTGAGGGCTTTGTTAGACACCGAAGAGACAGCCCCCGTAAGGTCTTTCTTGCGGACGGTACCATAGCCTACCACCACCACTTCGTCTAACTGCTCTTGTTCTTCTTTGAGCACGATAGTGAGTTGGTTTTGGTTGCCTACCGCTACATTTTGGGTGTGATACCCTATAAATGAGACCGATAGCGTGGCTTTAGCAGGTACATCTATCGTGAAATTCCCATCGAAATCGGTAGTAGTACCCTTAGTAGTGCCTTTCACCACCACCGATGCCCCCAGTACGGGCTGGTGTTTTTCATCGATTACCTTTCCGCTAATCTTTTTGTTTTGGGCAGAAAGGGCGGTAGAAAGCAAGCTAAAAAGTAGTAGCAAGGCGAGCTTGCCAATACTGTTTAATAAAGTTCTTTGTTTTCCTTTCATCTTAGTTAAAAGTTAAGAGGTAAGAGGTAAGAGTTTGTGCCTGACACCTGAGACCTGATACCTAATTCTGCCGCAAAGATAAAACGTTAAAGATATACTAAAAACATTGGATAGTGAAAATATAGATAAGTAAAAATGTAGCTGTTTGATAAACAACAAAATAAAAAGAAAGTGGTAACGAAAAATATAGAAAGAATGTAAAAGTAATTAACAAAGAACATTTGACAAAGGATAATTTGTTATGTGTGTGTGGCACATTAAAATAACAATTCTATGAAAAAACTTATTTTTTCAGCGCTCCTTGCCACAACTTTATTCATTTTACTAGGCAAAAAAGGGTGGCAAATATTATAACGTAACCAATCCTCAAAACTAAGTAGACTTGTCGTTTGTCTTTTCAGATAATAACACCAAGTTCTCCTACAGCACACAAAGCCAAAATAGCTTAGTAATGCTATACTTTACTAAAATAAAATAACGATAATCAACCATTAAAATATTCTTTTCCTAATTCTGCTCAGCGCTTGGGGAGTGATGCCAATATAAGAAGCAATATATTTCAGCGGAATATTTTGGATAAGTTTAGGGTCTTTTTCCAATAGATTGCAGTAAATCTCCTCCGGTGATTGCAATAAGAATTGCGCCTCTCGTTGCATTTTCTCAATCAGCAGATGCTCCAAAATATCAGCTTTTATTTGTAAGTATTCTTGCTGTTCTATGAGGTGTTCCAGGTGTTCACGCCCTATTTTATAGGCAGTAACCTCTTTGAGCGCTTGAATAGAGAAGAGAGAAGGTTCACGCTTTACAAACGAGGCATACGACATAAAAAACTGCTCAGCAAAAAGAATATCCACCGTCGTTTCCTTGTCGGTTGTGGGGTTGTAGTAGAAAAAGCGCACGATACCCTCGCTGAGGTAATAGAGCGAGTGCTCCACGTCGCCTGCACGGGTGATGAGGGCATCTTTATCAAAATGTACTTCAGTAAAATACTGACTGAGGAAATCGAGGTTTAGGGTCATTGTATATCTTCTGTTTTTTCTTCTTTTATAAACCACATTTGGCAGGTATTGCCCGTAGCAAAAGTAGTGGGTCGTGCAAAATGTAAGTTGTGTAGCTCTGTTTTAATGCCTTTTATCCAACCGCAGTCTACTTGGCATATAATTCTTTGCAAAAAAGTATGCTCAAGGGCTTTTAGTACTTCGTGAAACAAACACTTTTTAATTTGCAATACATAACCATAATCATCATCTATAAGACGCTCAAAGCCAAAACTCTTGCCAAAATAATACGCTTCTCGTGCTTTCGATATCTCCACTATCGCCTTAAAAGGGTGCTCCGAAGCTGTTAAGAAAGCCTCTGTGTTTTGCTCCATAAAAGGAGCTATCGGCTCATTGATAGCAAGACACACATATTTGAAAGCCTCTTTTCCGTCCTTGCCTATCTTCACAAAAGCTTCATACAAAGCTACTACCAAAACCGCAAACTGCACATTCCCTTCGTCCAACTCATTCTTGATAAGATGAGATGCTTTTTGTAATGAGTGCTTAAAATAATCTTCAAAAGCGTTTAAAAAGTCTTCAAACAACGCTTCATCTATCCATTGTTGGGCTTTTATATAAGCAAAAGCCTCTTTCTTTATCCACTGATAGCTATCCAGCGGACTGAAACTGTATTGTTCTTCTTGGTTCATTTTACATTTGTTTTATAAATGCAAAATTACGCACAGTAATACACAAAAAAGTTGCTATTTGGCAACTTCTTCTCTTTACTTGTAAGATTTTAGTCTGCTGATAGAATATTTAGTCATTCCGAGCATTGTGGCAAGGTCTTTTTGTTTCACTTTTTGTATAAAGGCAGGAAAGCTGAACAAAGCTTCATATCGCTCTTTAGCCGATTGTCTTTGGAAAAGCTCAATAGTTTCCATCAGTCGTAATATTGTTTGTTGCTCATTTTGTATGAAGAACTGTTGCCACTCATAGCTATCTTGTAAAAGTGAAAGCATTTGTTGTTTGTGTATTTTCAGTACCTCAGTCTCTTCAATAGCTGTAATAGCATAACGAGAAGGTAAGCAATTTATATAACTATTTTGCTCTGTAAAAAAGTAATCTTCAAAAGCTATCCAGCTCGTGTATTCCTCTCCTTCATCGTAAAAGAATATCCTAAGAGCTCCTTTGTTTACAAAGTAATAATGCTCACACACTTGTCCGAAGTCCAACAACAAGGCATCTTTAGCAACGCTCTCTTTTTGGAAAGCCTCTCTAAGCATCTGTTCCTGTATTTTTAGCTCAGGAACGGTTTTTTGTATGTATGCAATAAGTTTTTCCAAATCTTCTCTAATTCAGCAATAGTGTATAAGGCAAAGGTACTACTATTTTTCTAAATACCAATCTTAGCTCTTACAAATGCTTCCTCTGAACAATCCACAACCACCCAACAATAAAACAAAAAAGGACTACCATTAAGGTAGTCCCTTCTCTATTTTTTACTAATTGCTAACGTGCTACAATTGTGTGTGCGACTCGCATCTCACACTAAAACTTGTAGTTTACTCCTAAGCCCAATACTTCACGAATTTGGAAGGCTTTAGCAGCGTCGTCGTAGATAGCTTGGAAAGTAAAGTTAGCTGATAAGTACTTGTTGATAGTCATCACAATGTTTGCAGTATAATCCAAGTCTACGTTTTGTGGTTTGTCGAGATAGTTGCTGTACAAGCTGAGGATATTCTCGAAAGACACATTGTCCATTACAGTAAACTTAGCATAACCGTTCAAGTAGAAACCGAGTTCATAACGAATGTTCTTTCCTTGTTCAACACCGTAGAAAGGACCTGTTTCTGTCCAACGGCTTTTAGCAGTCGTGATTTTAGAAGTTGCAGGAGCCAAGTTCACTTTTAGGTTATCGCTCTTCTTCCACAACATACCAGGACCAAATTGTAAGTATCCAGGTGAAAGCATTTGGTTTATGAGCGTACGACCTGTGCTCTCATATTTGTAACCATCGGTCATTTGTGTTTTGAAGTTCAAGAAGAATGAATAGTACCACTGAGGGTTGTTCAATTGGTAACCGAGTACTGAGTTCACCTCAAAACGGTCAGTAGTTTTTCTTGAATAGTCATCACCTTCAAGTTTAGTAATCCCGTAATCAACAAATACGTTGTTATCCCACGCCCATTTGTCTTTCTTGTAGTTAAAAGCATAGCTCACCGCAAGGCTTGCTGCTACGTTGTTAGTTCCCCCTCCTGTCCAATCGTGGTTGAAGGCGGCTTGCGAGAACATCAGTGAAGCGTTACCTCCCTTTGTCCATCGAGGAGCAGGAGCTTCCTCTGTTGGAGCTGCCGTAGGGTCTTGTGCTACACCGTCATTCGTTTGGTCTTCCTGAGCAAATACAGCTACTGAAGACAATAGTAAAGTTGAAAATAAAAGTCTTTTCATAAGTGATTTATTTATAATTTTTACAAAAATCCTAATTCAAGTTTCGCCACCTCACTCATCATATCCTGATTCCACGGCGGGTCAAAAGTGAGTTCTACAATCGTTTCGTGCACTTCGTCAATACTTTGTACCTTTTCCTTCACCTCCATTGGGAGAGACTCTGCCACGGGGCAGTTAGGCGAAGTGAGAGTCATTAATATTTTTACATCGAAGTCTTCGTTCACAAACACGTCATAAACAAGCCCCAATTCGTAAATATCTACGGGTATTTCAGGGTCGTATATCGTTTTGAGCACCTCAACGATTTTCTCGCCCAATTGCTCTATCTTTCTTTCTTCAGTCATTTAATTTTTCTTTTTAAAGAGATAAGTCTAACGCCTCAGAAATCTAATAAAGATATATCTGTTTGATTTGAATAGACTTGTTTAATTTCTACACCGCCAGGTGTATTCCTTCTTATCTATTCCCTAACACCTTAGCAGCATATCCCCTCATTTGTCCTATCATACTCACCAACCCATTCGCACGAGTAGGAGATAGATGGTCTTTCAGTCCTATTTTGTCAATAAAACTCATATCCGCTTTTAGGATATCCTCAGCCGTTTGGTCAGAGAACACTTTCACTAATAAAGCAACAATCCCTTTGGTGATAATCGCATCGCTATCGGCGGTAAAGATAAGCTTACCGTCTTGCTCTTCGGCGTGTAACCACACCTGACTCTGACAGCCTTTAATGAGGTACTCTTCCGTCTTGTACTTTTCGTCGATAAGTGGTAACGACTTGCCTAATTCTATCAGATATTCGTAACGTTGCGTCCAATCATCAAACAGCGAAAAATCTTCAATAAGCTCATTCTGAATCTGTTGAATAGTCATTTATGTTACTTTTAGGGCGCAAAGATATAAAACAAATAATAACTGACAACTAATAGCAAATATTTTAACGCTCTTTTAACGCTCCATACAGACTCTTGTCACGTCGCTACATTCCCCCTTTTCCGTCGCCACATTCCCCCTCTCTGAGGAAGTCCGTGAGAACGGAGTATGTGATAGGGGGAGGTTCCTTTTGATTTTCCGTCATACTCCCCCCTAGTGCCTATTCCCTAAGACCCCACACCACCCCATTTTCTCATTTTCAAATTTCCTAATTTCCTAATTATCTCTTCTCTTTCCCGCCACCACATTCCCTTTTTTCCGTCGTCATATTCCCCCTTTTAATGGAAGTCCGCGATAGCGGAGTATGTGAATAGGGGGATGTTTCATCATTTTTTCCCGTCACCACACTCCCATTAAACTCCTCCCATAAATTTGCTAATTTCCCAATTTTCCAATTTGCTAATTCTCCTTCCCGTCACACTCCCGCCTAGTGCCTATGGCCTAAGGCCTATTGCCTATTCCTTTTCTTTCGCCTCGAAACCCCGTTTTTAACATTTTTAGCCTTGTTGTATTATACTATTAATCAATTTTTTACACACCCTTTCTATACCAATCGTCCAAGATTCGTATAAGCTTCCTATAAGCTCTCTATAAGCTAACCCCACCCCTCTTACACCCTTTTTTCACCAAAACTTCTCTCAGCTCTCTTCCGTTCTTTTCCGTTTCCTTCCGCACGACTCAACTCTCCCCCATTTGCTAATTCTCTAATCTGCTAATTTTCTCTGCCCGTCGTGCTACGACTGCCTGTGCGGCTCGCACCTTTGGCAAAGTTGATTGTTTGGTATTATTGGCATTTACCCCATTTTCTAATTCTCTCATTTCCTAATTTGCTATTTTTCCCGTTTGTCGCTTTTCCGTCACTAGATTCTCCCTTTGAAGGTAGCCAGCGACAGCTGGGTATGTGCCCCGCAAAAGCGGAATATATGAGAAGAGAATGTTTCTTTTCAAACAAGTTACCCTATTTGTGGCTTGTCCCCCTTCGGGGGTTCGGGGGCTCATAAGTGAGTCGGAAATCTATAACCGAGTAAAGAATTATATTTATAATCAAATTGTTCAACTCTTGATAGGTACTTTAACAAAAAAAGACTGCTTTTTACAGCAGTCTTTTCTTTTAAGTAATAATATTCTTTTAAAACTTATACCCTACTCCTATTTGTATTACACGGTTTCTCATTTCCAATGCAGGAAATTGTTCAGTTGTTTTTTCTTTAGTAGAAACATCAGTAAGTCCTAAGTTGAAAGTAGCGTCAAAGAACAAACCAAAAGGCAAATTGTATTCAGCTCCCACGCCGAGTCCAAAGTCGAATGTTTTATTAGGATTTAACGATAAAGTTTCTGAATTGCCATCTTCATTTTTTCCTTTGAGCTCTGCCTTTGTCAAGAAACCTAAGTTCACCCCTACTTTAGGACGGAAACCAGCAATATCATACTTCACCCAAAGAGGAATGTTAAGCTGTTGCGTTCTGATAGAAGTCCCATTTGGGTTTTCCTTTTCGTTGCTAACATCATATGTAGAAAGGTTAACCGTCATAGTTTCCCCCGACTTCACTTTAGCTCCTTGAAAAGCATAATCTATTCCTCCCTCTACAAACAAGCGGTCGTTAAAACCGTATTCTATAAAGCCTCCGAAGTGAAAGCCCGCCTTGAGAGTGGTGTTTATATCTCCAGTTGTTAAGTATGAGGTACCTCCGTCACTCCATTGAATAGAAGTATTAGCAATAGAAAGGTCAGAAAGAAGCAATCCTGCTTTAGCTCCTACTTTAAACTCTTGGGCGTTAACCGCTGTAATAGTAGCAAACGCCACTGCAATAGTGGTAATAATTCTGTACATTTTTTTTTTTTTATAAATTAATTTAGAGCAAAAGTACGAATTTACCCCCCCCCCCCCCCATATGTTAAAATAATGTTAAAGTTTTTGTTAAATATAATACAACCCCTGATTTTCAAGCTCTTTGCCACAACCGTTACCAAAGCTTCTGCCTAAAATTAAACCCTTATGCACTTTGCCAAAGTTTTTGCCTGTGCGGCTCGCACCTTTGGCAAAGTTGATTGTTTGGTATTATTGGCATTTCTGGTATTATTGGCATTTCTGGTATTATTGGCATTTACCCCATTTTCTAATTTTCAAATTTTCTAATTCTTTAATTTAATTCATTGCCTGAATCTTCTCTGCAAAATCTTTCCAGCCTGTCGCTTTTTTGTATTGTTCTACCGAACCCTTAGGCACATAAATGGTAGGTATCACACTTTTATCTTTCGTACCAAAAATACTATTAATATGTAAGGCAGGCGGATTTACCGCTTTAATAGTAATCTTTTTCAGCACTTTGCAATCCCAAAAAACATTCGACTGTATTCTAGCAAGCGTCTCGGGTAAAGTAACCTCTTTTAGCTTCCACATTACCTCAAAAACGCCATATCCTATTTCAGTAAGCCCTGTCCCCTCCAAGTTAAGCGTAGTAATATTGATGTCACACAAGAAAGCATAATCACCTAATTTCTCTACTTTGCTAAAAGTAACCTCTTCCAAATCACCACAAGCTGAAAAAGCGTTGTTACTTAACACGCTCATATTGGGTAGCGCTATTTTTTTCAGATGTGTGTGATAAAAAACCCTTTCGCCAAAATCAACGATAGCCTTCGTGTTAAAGACAACCTCTCCGCTGAGGTTTGCTTCTTCAAAAGCACTCTCTTCTATCTCTTTCAGGTTATTCGGGAATGTAATCGACTGTAAGTTCTGGTGGTCTTTAAAAGCCCCTTTCCCGATAGTATTCACATTTCTGAGTTTCTCGTCAGCTTGCATATCAAGCACCGTAGTATTCGCATTCTTCCATTTTATAAGCGTGCGCCCATCAGCACTGAGCTCGTAATCAGCGGTAGAGTTACCGTTGCTGTCATCATCACTTTTCCGGCAGCCCACCAAAACAACCACCGCCAAAGCCAATAATAAAACTTTCTTCATTGCATAAACATTTTAAAATTCAATAATATCACAAAAGTACAAAAATGTTTTTATACTTGAACAACGAAAAGGTAATTTTAACGGCTATTCGATATAACACTATTTTTCATTCGTCTTTTTGCCACTACATTCCCCCTAATAATCTTTTTTATCCACATTTCCGGCATCATTGCACTAATTTGGCATTATTTTCGTATACTTTCTCTTAGAAACACAAAAACTATATTTCAAAATGAAAAACATATCTTATTTTTTATTGTTATGCCTCGCCCTACTCATAGGAGCTTGTGGCAACCGAAACGCTTATAAACCCGTTGATCGTGGAAGCAGTACCACCGAATACCCATATGAAAGCTCTGCCACCGATTACCGAGAAGAAAGTAGTGGCGAATTAGCCGAGATAGCCGTAGTAGGCTACGGCGAAAAGAGTGCTAAGAGAAAACATTCTAAAACAACAGTCGATGTTAGCAGAAATGACGAAAGTACAATGTCAGCTAAAATGTCGGTAGCAAAAGATGTAGCAACCAGCAAACCAGCAAAACGCACTGAACCTAAGCACCGCAAACATCGTCCCGAAAGCGACCCCCAACCTCAGTCCGGCTTGGTAACTGCCGGCGAGTGGAACGACCTCAATAGTTGGGATTTCTATCAAAAAACACTCAATAAAAATGAATTTGCTTCTTTCCCCGAACATTGGCAAATGTACACCAATCACCGTATAGCGGTACTTGTAACCGCTAATGGCAAGCCTGCTGTGAATGCTACCGTAGCGCTCTATCGCAACAATACCCTGCTATGGACAGCTAAAACCGATAACACGGGTAAAGCTGAACTATGGGTGAGTGCCTTCCAAAAAGAAAAAGAGCTTAACACCGAGCATTTGCGCCTAAAAGTAAACGACCAATGGGTGAGCACAGAAAAAGCAATTAGCGAAAACACTCTCAACCGTATTGCGCTTAAAAATGAAGTTAAAAAAGCATCAAACGAAGTACAAATTGCCTTTATGGTAGATGCTACGGGCTCAATGAGCGATGAGTTAGAGTTCCTAAAAATGGACTTGAAGAACGTAATCAGTAAGGTAGAAGAAGGAAATAAAAACCTCAAAATAAGCACCGCTACGGTCTTTTATCGCGACGAAGGCGATGAGTATGTAGTCAAACATTCCGATTTTACTAAGGATATCAATAAAACCATTCAGTTTATTAATAGCCAAAAAGCTGATGGTGGAGGCGACTTCCCCGAAGCAGTACACACAGCCCTCAACCAGCTCAACAAACTCCAATGGGACGGCGAGGCACGCACACGTATTGCCTTTTTAGTACTCGATGCTCCTCCACATCACGAAGATAAGGTACTCAAAAGCGTACAAGCATCAGTTAAAACCGCTGCCGAGAAAGGTATCAAACTCATTCCTATCGTAGCCAGTGGTATCGATAAGCCCACCGAGTTCTTAATGCGTTTTATGGCAATATATACCAATGGTACCTATGTCTTTATCACCGACGACAGCGGTATAGGTAACGCCCATTTGGAACCCAGTGTAGGGGAGTATCAAGTCGAAAAACTCAGCGACTTAATGATTCGCCTTATCAAAAAGTATACTGAATGATCTGGCTCACTTTTTGCTACACAAGTCTCAGCTTTTTAACTTTTAACTTTTTACTCAAATGAAGGCACTTCCCCTATTAGCACTATTTCCGCTATCACTTATAGCCCAAAACCCTATTCCTGCTGGCTCTTACAAAGCCAGCTCTCTTGGCAATGCTTTGGAGCTTAGGATTGGTAATAACAACACTTACGAATTGGTAGGCGCTTCGGGCAACTATACCTTAAAGGATAAAAAAATAGAGTTCTCTTCCGATGCGTCGTCTTTTTTGGTTGAGAAGAAACAGAGCAATAGCTCTCAGTTGCAAATTACCTTTAAAATAGGAACAGGGCTCTTTGGCGACCCACATTTCTTATATGTAGGCTATGAAAACAACAAAGGTGAAGTGGAATATGTGTGTGTACATAACAAAATCACTTCATTGGAAAATGTAGAAAAAACAAAAGACAGCAATGGAGTTGGTTACTATGTATTAGAAAGTTTTGAAGTGCCACGTACTGAAAACCTTTATCTAGTGAATGCCCATTCAGTAGCTTTCAACAATAAATCCAAAGAAGTAATTATTGAGAAATATCCTATCGGAAAGACAACCAATGCCGTGGAAGTAGAATTTTTAGGAACCAATAATATGCTTAATTTAAAAGGCACTTACAACCCCGATAAAGGAACGATTTCTCTTACCGAAGGCGATTCCGATAACGCAATTCTGTTCAGTAACAAGGCAAGCACTCCTAATCCAGCAAAAGTAGCCCGTAGCAATAAGGAAAATGTAAAGAATTGGAAATATCTCATCGCTTTTGAGGAAGAACAGGATATCCCCGAATATAATCCTGAAAAAAGAGCTAAGCAGAAAAGCCAAGCAGATATTTCATTACCCAAGAACTTGAAAACTGCCCTTGCTTCAGCCGATAAATATAGCCGTTTGGTAATAGTTTTCCAACAACCCGATAACAAAGAGGCTCAACAACAATTCGCTACCCTTTTTGCCAAATATAAAGAAGAAGGCGGTAGCAATGGCTATCCGTATGAACTCTATTTGGCTACTACCAAAGATATGAAAACCCTCAAAGCCAAAGGCGTACCTACAGGTAACCAAATGGCTGTGCTTGACGTAGCCGGTGATCTGCTCTACAATCAGCCCTCTACTATCGAAGAGGTTGCCAATGACGAAATAGTAACAAGTGATTCCTACGGACAGCAGTTCGGTACGATAGCTATGGCTCGTGCGCTCGACAAAGCTTTGGGAAATCCTAAACTCTCTGTAAAAGACCTACAAGCTATTTTTACCACTTTTCTCAAAAAGGACAGCCAGCGTGTGTATTTGTTAGCTAAAAATCGTCCCGTGCAAAAAACAGGCGATGCTAATGAGGAAGAAGCCTTCGACTATATAGCACAAGAGCAAGAAGATTACTTCTCCGATTTTAAAAACCCCAAAGGCATCTACCAAATGCAACTTACCCCTGAGCAAGTAACTACCCAATGGCAGCGCATCGTAAACGCTCATAAAAACGATAGCAAACTCGATTCCGCATATGCTTTCTTGCTCGCTCTTAATAGCAATGATAGCGATTATTATTACCGAATTTTCAATGCCGAAAAGCCTGCTTCTCTTGCTGATGTAGATGCAATCGCTTATTTGGTGAAGTTCAGCGAGGAAATTAAAGTACATAACGAAAAACTCATTCCTAAAAACGATGACTATACCGACTATCAACAACGCTTAGAGAAAGGCGTAATAGAAGCAAACTATGGACACTTCAGTACTCTTCTCGACCGTCTTGTATTCAACGACAAAACTCTTTTTGAACCTGTAAAAGCCGTTTATATCGAAGGTGTCAAAAAGAATGTACTTACCGCTGATGATTACATCGATTTTCTCTATGAAAACAACGTAGAAGAAGCCAGTGCTTATTTCAGCGAATACTATAAAAACCTATTGAAGAGAGATAGTAACCTCATTGCAGCACTCGATAAGGCTTTTTCCGAAAGCGATGAAGAAAATAGCTGGAAGTATTACAAAATGCGCTTTGCTAACCGCGCTAATAATATCGCTTGGAAAGTGTACGAAGAACATAAAAACGACCCCGCTAAATTAGCAGAACCCTATCAGTGGGCAAGCTCGGCAGTACAGTTAGAACCTGAGAATCCTTATTACTTAGATACCCTCGCTCACCTCTTGTACACACGCGGTGAAAAACAAGAAGCTATTAAGCTCGAAGAGAAAGCCGTAAAACTCCTTTCAAAAACTAATGATGAATTTGAGTCTCAACGCCAAGAGGTAAAAGCTAATCTCGAAAAGATGAAACGAGGAGAGATGTAGTGCCTCATTTTCTCATTCCCTTATTTGCTCATTTGCTAATTACGCCGTATCTTTGCACTTTCTAATAGCAAGCAATTCAAAAAAAATTATCTACAATGAAAAAATTGTACGTTTTATGCATCTTGCTCATCGCTTTTGCGTGCAAGAAAGACAATGATGAAACGCTCCCACTGAGCGCTGAAAAAGACATTCTTTCGTTTGTCTTTACCGTAGAGGGTAACACTTATAGTGGTACTATCAGCAATACCACTATCACCGCCCAATTACCTGAAGACACCGATGTCACCACCCTTACTCCTACCATCACGGTTTCTAAGGGCGCAACCGTAAGCCCTAATACAGGGGTAGCTCAAAACTTCTCTAAGGAAGTAACCTACACTGTAACCGCCGAAAACAAAAGTACTAAAACCTACAAAGTACTGGTTACCACCGAAAAGACCGAACAACCGCAAGTCCCAATAGAAATTGGGCACGTTCCTAATGAATATACGGTAAACAAAGCAGGAGGCGAGGTGATTTTCTTCGAGGTAAATACATTACCCGTCAAAAAAGAGCAAATAAAAGTAAAGCTCCTTAAATACAGAAGCGCGCTCTCTTACGACCTCAAAGTACAAAAGATAGACAAAAAAGAAAGACGTGTATATGTGGTCTTGCCCGCAACTTATAAAAACGGTCAATATCGCTTTAAAGCAACCTTCGACAAAGAAGAAGTCGAAAGTGGTGTTTTTACCTTAGATAGTAGTGAGATTGTTTTAGATGTTTTAGATATTAATCTTTTTGAAGGTCCTGTACAAACATTAGCGACTACCAACTTGCAAGTCTTTAAAGTGCTAGTATACGCTAATGCTGAAGCCTTAAAAAAATACACCTATTACCTACGCAAAAACGGACAAGATTACCAGCTTACAGTTGCAGAAATGTCTGGTTACAACCTCGAATTTAAGATGTTCAATACACCAGCTGGAGCTTTCAGCGGAGGTAATGACTTTAAGTTTGTAGTAAAAGGGGGTGCTAAAGAGCAAGTACTTCCTTTTGTAAACAGCGACGGACAAGCGATAAACATAGTACCTACTTATGCCCCAGTAATCAAATCTCTCTCTGCAACTACCCTAAAAACAGGTGATGAATTAACCATAACAGGAGAAAACTTTACCTATATGAGCGTAGGTTTTAATACTAATTACAGATATTGCGAGTTACTTTTAATTAAAAACGGAGAAACAAAAGTAACTTTAAGTACGTATAATCACCGAGGTACCACCGCAACTTTTAAAATAGATAATAATGTAGAGTCAGGTACTTATAAGGTAGTATTATCTTCTCAAATACACCTGAAATCAGAGGTTTTTGGTCAAGAAATTACCGTTCAAAAAGTTGTTCCTGAAACTCCTCCACGTTTGAAAGTTAAAGGCACTGCTGAGCTTATAGACAAAGACGCCTCTTTTTTCGCTAAACAAATTAATATTTTCTTTAATGAAGAAATAGGTAATGCTTCTATAAAAGCTATTGTATTTCCTAATCTGAAAATAGAAAATATGACTAGATATCCAGCAGCAGTAAGTACACATAGACTATCTGATAGTGAATACGACTATTTATTAAAAGACCTGCCCAAAGGCTATGTACTCATAGAAGAAAACGGCAAAGAATATAAAGCAGAATTCTCTTTGAGAAAAGTCTGAAGTCAATAAGTCCGTATATAGCTTAACAGAAAATAAAAAGACTTTGCCAAGGGGTTAATAGCCTGTCGTGCTGACCCTTTGGCAAAGTCTTTTTTAGTAATCTAAAAGCGTTTGTTCTACTAACAACTACTTAGCAGTAATTTCGTACCCTTTATCTTTAAAAGCTCTTACCAACTGCTGGATATGGTCGGTACCGTTGGTCTCTACCGTAATAAGCACTTCTTTATCGCGGAAACGTGAGAGGTTCTTAAACTGGTTGTGGGCGAGTTTAACTACATTAGCTCCCACTTCTGCAATAATTTGAGTAATCTTAGCGAGTTCACCAGGGCGGTCAGGAATGCTTACCGAGAAGTTGAAGATGCGGTCTCTGCTCACCAATCCCTTGCCTATCATCGAAGATATCATTAGCACATCTATATTGCCCCCACTTACTACAGGCACAACGTTCTTACCGCGGTCGGTGAGTTTTTTGAGTGCTGCCAAAGGTAATACGCCTGAGTTCTCAGCGATAAGCTTGTGCTTTTCTGCCAATAGCAAGAAAACTTCCGTAAGTTCATAGTCATCTACGGTTACCACCTCGTCTACATACTTCTTGATATACTCAAAATTTAGCTCTCCTATCCGTTTTACAGCTGTTCCATCAGCAATGGTATTGGCTTCAGGTAGGCTAACAAGCTTATTTTTCTTGAGCGCTTCGGTTGCCGAAGCAGCTCCTGAGGGTTCTACACCTACAATCTTAATATCGGGTTTGAGCTGTTTAGCAGCGCAAGCAATCCCCGAGATAAGTCCACCACCGCCTATAGGTACAACTATCACATCGGTGTTAGGCAGTTCTTCCAATATCTCTAAGGCGATAGTACCTTGTCCTTCCAACACATCAGGGTCGTTGAAAGGGTGTACAAACACGTAGCCTTCTTTCTCTTCCAGCTCTTTCGCTTTTTGGTAAGCATCGTCGTATACATCGCCGTAGAGCACTACTTCTGCACCGTACTTTTTAGTAGATTGCACTTTGATAAGAGGTGTAGTTTTAGGCATTACAATCACGGCTTTGATACCCAATTCACGTGCTGCGTAGGCAACGCCTTGTGCGTGGTTTCCTGCTGAAGAAGCAATAACTCCTTTTTTTTTCTCTTCCTCGGTGAGTTTAAGGATTTTGTTATAAGCGCCACGAATCTTAAAAGCTCCTGTCTTTTGAAGGTTTTCAGGCTTGATGTAGATTTTGTTGTCAGATTCTTCTGAGAAGAGCGGACTATAAATAAGGTGTGTAGGGAGGAGCACACTCTTGAGGTGCTCACGTGCTGTGGTAAAGTTCATAATTAATTTATCAATTAGTCAAATGTATTATTAGGGAACAAATATATGAAATAATTTTCAATTCACAATTACAAATGAAAAAATAACCAGTGGGAAGTGATGTACAAATTTAAAACTTATACGCTATACCTGAGGAAGTACTAAAAAAGTAAAACTTCGCTTTGCTGAGGTCTAAAAACTCCTTGTTGTTATGCTCCGACACGTTAAACACGCTCATAGAAAACCGATGATCAAGAGTGAAAATCCAATGCTTACGCTCAAAGAGAATGCCTGCCCCTATATGCCACATCAGCAAGCTCTTCTTAAAACGACGGGTATCAGCAAACGAAATATCATAAGAGCTATCCAAACTAACCTCGCGCATCAAATAAAATTTAGGTGAAAAACCTGTTTGTACAAAACCTCTAATAGGTCGCTTGCCTTCATATTGTAACAAAAAAGGCATATCAAAATGCACAAAACGGTAGCCCGAATGAAAAGAACTACCTTGATATTTACCGTCAAAATCTACTTCGGCAATACTGAACATCCCTTCAATTTGGAATGTTAATCTTTCTTGTACAGGAATCCTAATAAAACCTCCCGCATTTAAGTAATTTCTAAATTTACCAAAGCTTACAGATGAAGATGGTACATTTGGGGTAACAGGACGCATACTTTGTATCATAGTAAAAGGATAGGAAAAGCGTACTCCTATAGCCACTTGCGAAAAACCTATCGAAGTGATACTTAAAAAAGCAATAACAGTCAAAAAGCGTTTCATATAGTTTTGGATAAAAATTACAGAATTTAAAAATACCTAATAAATATCTAAGTCAAATACATCAATATAATCTTAATCTTTGGATATGATATACCGCCCTCAATTATTATTTATTGTGCTTTCGGATATATCTTATCAGAAAAAGCACTCCAGAAAGTAGCTCTTTTGTATTGCTCTACCGAGCCTTTAGGTACGTATATCTTTTCTATACGAGTAGCCCTAAACGGGTTATTCACTAAGGCAGGAGGGTTTACCGCATTAATCGTTACTGTTTTAAGCTGTTGGCAATACCAAAAAGCATCATACCCTATAGTCTTCAGTGTTGCAGGCAAGACAACACTCTTCATCTCCGTACACCCCGAAATTCCCACAGTTTCTATATCAGTGAGTCCTGTATTTTCTAAGTTAATTTCTTTTAGATAATTCCACCCAATAGCGCCAAATCCTAATATTTCTAATTTATTGAAGTGTAATTCTTCGAGATTATAAGACATTGACAATACGCTATAGGGCAGTCTTTTTACATTAGGAAGGGAGAGTTTTCTAATTTTTGTTTTGAAGAAAGCTTTATCGCCAAAAACTACTGTAGCATTGGTATTGAAGGTAACGGTACCACTAAGGCTAGCTTCTTCAAAAGCACCCTCTTCTATCTCTTTCAGGTTATTCGGGAATGTAATCGACTGTAAGTTCTGATGTTCTTTAAAAGCCTCTTTCCCGATAGTGTTCACATTTCTGAGCTTCTCGTCAGCTTGCATATCAAGCACCGTAGTATTTGCATTTTTCCATTTTATGAGTGTACGCCCATCAGCGCTGAGCTCATAATCAGCAGTGGAGTTACCGTTGTTGTCATCATCACTCTTCCGACAGCCCACCAAAGCAATCCCTATAAGAGCTAATAATAAAACCTTTCTCATTCTCAAATTTCCTAATTTTCTCATTCTTTAATTTAATTAATTGCTTGTATTTTCTCCGCGAAATCTTTCCAGCCTGCCGTTTTTTTGTATTGTTCTACCGAACCCTTAGGCACATAAATAGTAGGTATCACACTTTTATCGTTTGTGCCAAAAATACTATTAATATGCAAGGCAGGTGGATTTACCGCTTTAATAGTAAGCTTTTTCAGCACTATGCATTGCCAAAAAGCATCTGATTCTATTCTAGTAAGCGTCTCGGGTAAAGTAACCTCTCTTAGCTTCCACATCCCCTCAAGAGCGCCGTGCCCTATTTCAGTAAGCCCCGTTCCCTCAAAGGTAAGCGAGGCAGCATTGCAATCTCTCAGCGCAAGATCACCTAATTTCTTTACTTTGTTAAAAGTAACCTCTTTTAAATCTCTACAAACTGAAAAAGCATTGATACCTAACACACTCATATTGGGAAATGTTATCTTTTTCAGATGAGTGTGGTAGAAGCACTTTTCGCCAAAATCAACGGTAGCTTTCGTGTTAAAGATAACCTCACCGCTGAGGTTTGCATCCTCAAAAGCACTCTCTTCTATCTCCTTCAAGTTATTCGGAAATGTAATCGACTGTAAGTTCTGATGTTCTTTAAAAGCCTCTTTCCCGATAGTGTTCACATTTCTGAGCTTCTCGTCAGCTTGCATATCAAGCACCGTAGTATTCGCGTTTTTCCATTTGATAAGCGTACGCCCATCAGCGCTGAGCTCGTAATCAGCAGTGGAGTTACCATTGCTGTCATCATCACTCTTCCGACAGCTCACCAAAGCAACCATCGCCAAAGCTAATAATAAAACTTTTCTCATTGTATAATTATTTTTTATCGTATTTATCAATTTTTGTAAGCTACTAATTTTCTCATTTTCAATTTTACTAATCCACTAATTTCTCATCAGCTCGTCGCACTATAACCTCACATTACCTTCACTTTTTCCGTCTCCATCTTCCCTCTTTTTTGTCGCGAGCTTTTAGCTCGTGCTCTCCCTTGCTAATTTTCTAATTTGCTAATTCTCTAATTACCCCTTCTCCTTTCCGTCATACTCCCCCCTAGTGCCTATGACCTAAGGCCTATCACCTATTCCCTCCGCTGGCGCGAGCTTTTAGCTCGTGCTCTCCCTTGCTAATTTTCTAATTTGCTAATTCTCTAATTATCCCTTCTCCTTTCCGTCCCCACATTCCCCCTCTCCTTGGGAGAGGGACGGGGTGAGGATTCTCTTTCTTTCGCCTCGAAACCCTGTTTTTACCATTTTTAGCCCTGTTGTATTATACTATGAATCAATCATTTATATACCCTTTCTATACCAATCGTCCAAGATTCGTATAAGCTTCCTATAAGCTCTCTATAAGCTAACCCCACCCTCCTTACACTCTTTTTTCACCAAAACTTCTCTCAGCTCACTTCCGTTCTTTTCCGATATCTTTTGAAAGCTCCTAACAGTCCCAGCATATCTCTTTTTCATCTCAAACTTTGGCAAAGTTGATTGTCGGTAGGTATTATTAACATTTACTCCACTAATCTGTTAATTTCCTCATTCTCTAATTCTCTCATTTTCTCATTTCTCCCCCGCCTGTGTGGCTCACACCGCCCGTCGTGCTACGACTGCCTGTGCGACTCGCACCTAATTATTTTGGTATCAACTGAATCTTATCAACTAAATTTTTCCAATTGTTATCCCCTTTGTATATATCCAATAAATCCTTAGGTTTTCTGGGGATATAAAAAGTAGGAAACTTAGTTTTAGCTATTCCAGAAAAAGGCTCTCCCTCTAAATACGGCGGGTAAAGCGCAAGAATAGTAACATTCTCTAACGAAGTACAGTTCGCAAACGATTTATCTCCTATCGTCTTTAAGTTCATAGTTACCGAAAGGACTGCCTTTTTTAAAAGTTTACAGTTAGCAAAAGCCTCTTTCCCTATATGAGTAACTCCCGCATCTGTTAAATCTACTAATTCAAGAGTTCCACAAGACGAAAAAGCCCCATCGCCTATAATACCCGTTCTTTTAAAAGTAACTTCTTTCAAGTTTCTACATTCAGCAAAAATCCGGTTAGATAATGCTTTGGTATTGGGGAGCACCACTTTTCTAATATTCGAACGATAAAAAACCCTCTCGCCAAAAACAACGTCTGAATAAGAGTTGAAGTTTACACCATCACTGAGGTTCGTTCCTGAAAAGGCATCAGAACCTATTTCTTTTAAATTGTCCGAAAAAGTAATCGCTCTTAAACTTTTAAGGTCTTTAAAAGCATTTTCGGCAATAGTGTTTACTTTCCGCAAATTGCTATCCCCTTGCATATCAATAGAAATAGTACTACTATTAGTCCATTTTATTAAGGTAAGACCATCGGCACTGAGAGTGTAGTCATTAGGCGATACGTTTACCTCGTTACCGTTGTCATCGTTCTTACGACAACTCACCAAAGCAATAGCCACGAAGGCAAAAAAGAAGATTTTTCTCATTGTAAAATCATTTTTATGATGTTAAAGACGCCACAAAGGTACTAAATAAAGAACAATTAACAACGAAATATTCACAAAAAAAAATACCGACTATCTTTATAGCCGGTATCTGTATGTTTATTGGTTTCTGTTTTTTGATTATTAGAGTCTCTCCTAGACCCTCTAAGTCCCCTACTGATGCACTTGCACTTGTGGGAATGGTATCTCTATACCAGCTTCGTCGAAGCGGTTTTTGATAGTCTCTAAAGTACGGAATATACACCCTGCGTGCTCGGAAGTCAAGCACCAATAGCGCAGTGAAAGGTTCACCGAACTATCAGCCAATTCCTCTACATATACCACAGGCTCAGGGTCAGGCAAGGCTTTGGGCTCTTCTTTAGCAATTTGCAGGAGCACTTCGCGAGCTTTTTGAATATCCGAACTGTAACCTATGCCTACTAATACGTACACCCTGCGCTTCTCTTCCCTACTGTAATTGATAATGCTATTGCTAAAAAGTTGGGTATTGGGGATAATCGCCTGCTCGTTGTTGGCTTTGTTAAGAGTTGTAGCAAAGAGTCCAATGTTTTTTACTGTCCCCTTTTCGCCATTACCTTCAATGGTATCGCCTACGCGGAAAGGTTTAAAGATAAGAATCATTATCCCGCTTGCAAAGTTGGATAGCGACCCCTGTAAGGCTAACCCCACTGCTACAAAACCACTGGTAATAATCGCGATAAACTGAGTCGCAGGCAAACCTATTACTTGCACGATAGTAAGGAACAGAGCAATATAGAGTATCCACCGTACAACTTGCAAGAGGAATCCCTGCAAAGCCACGTCTACTCCACGGCGTACCATCAAGCCTTTAAGGAGTTTTGCAATAAACCGAATAATGTATCGCCCTATAAAATAAAGCGCAATTGCCCACAATAGTGTAGGCGCAAATTTAATAAGTCCAGTAATCCACTCTTTAATGAGTCCTTCAAAATCCGCAGTCGAAAAATCATTCATTTTTGTTTGTTTTATTTTTTAGTTTCTAAATCTCACCAGCCTCTCTCGTCTCTCTGTCCTCTCTCGATTGATGCGCAAAATTACAAACTAATTCCCAACCTCCCAAAATTTATTTCTCGTACCCCTTCATTTGCCATTGTAGAGGTGTAGCTAAAAACACCTTTCTTCCAATTTCTGATTGGGCTCTCGAAATCAATAACTGAAAATCCTGTCATTTTAATTTAAATATTAAGATTCTGGCGACAAAAGTAAGAATAATTTACGAAGCTACTAATAAAAACTTTAAAAAGAAATTAAAGAAAAGATTTGTTTTATAAAAAGAAAATTATACCTTTGTAGCATTCTAACCTATATAAACCTAATTTATTATGGACAAAAAGAAATTCATTACAATTCTAACAGCAGGTTTTGCTCTATTTGCGATGTTTTTTGGGGCGGGCAATTTGGTTATTCCCCCTTATATAGGCTTAAAAATAGGAGCTTTAAGTGGCGTGGCTTTTGCAGGTTTTTTTGTGTCGGACATACTACTGTCGTTCTTAGCGGTGGTAATGGTAGCCTCTGTAGGACTTACTTTCACCGATTTAGGCAAGCGCTTCCCTCCGTTATTCGTAAATGCGCTTGTGTTTTTAATCATTGTTACCTTAGGTCCTCTTATCTGTGTACCGCGTACGGGGTCTACAACCTACGAGGTGGCAGTACAGCCTTTCTTCCCTCAAATAGGCAAAATTACTTTTGGGGTGCTGTACTTTGGCATCACGCTTTTGCTCTCTATCTCGAAAGCCAAAATAGTAGACATCATCGGTAAAATACTCACGCCTTTTCTTATCCTTTCACTTACTATCCTGATAGTCGTGGGCACCATCAATGCGCCTAAGGAATTGGTAGACAACGGTTATAGCTTTGGAGAGGCGTTTGCGTTTGGCTTTTCAAAAGGCTACTTAACCTTAGATGTGCTTGCGGGGGTTATTTTTTCGGGGCTCATTATCTCGTCAATCGTCCAAGAGGGCTACCGCAGTGAAGCTGATAAAAAACAAGTAACAATACTCTCTGGGGTCATAGCCGCTGGCTGTTTGGTGTTTATCTACGGAGGATTGCTATATCTGGGAGCTACCTCTAATCTTTCTTCTTCCGAAGGGATTAGCTATATAGATATTCTCAAGCATATAGCTTATAACGTATTAGGCGATAATGGTGGTATTGTAATATCGGTAGCGGTAGCTTTTGCTTGCCTTACTTCGGCTATTGCTATTGTATCGGCTATGGGTGAGATTTTCGAGAACATCAGCAAAGGGCGTATCCCTTATAAATGGGGAGTGTGGATTTGTACCTTAGTATCGTTTGCGCTTTCTATCAGAAGTGTAGATGAAATTATTCATTACGCTGGCTATCTGTTAGATTTCTCATATCCTATCACCATCGCACTTACCTTATTTGTGCTTTTCTTTGGCAAACGGGTGCAGAGCAATGCTCCTTATATAGTGGGGGTAACGCTCACGGCTATATTATCAGGACTTTTCATCATAGGTGATTTGCTACATATAGCGTGGATTAATAACTTCAAAGCGTTATTACCCTTGGCTGACTACCGAATAGAGTGGTTTATTCCTGCTTTTCTATCATTTATCATAACGGCAATAATAGTGAAGAGAGTATAGTATTTTTTATAAATAATGTCCGTCCGATATATAATACTGATATACAGTTGTACTTATATAGTAATCAGTGAAATCAGTCTTTCACATACCCAGCAAAGACCACCCGCTAGTTTTGGCTCACACCTCCCCATTTTCTCATTTTCAAATTTGCTAATGCTCTAAATTCTCTTCCCCTTTCCGTCGCTACATTCCCCCTTTGGAGGGGGCTAGGGGGGAGGTTTTTCTCGCTTTCCCGTCACTACATTCCTCCTTTGAAGGTAGCCAGCGATAGCTGGGTATGTGTAAAGGGGGATGTTATCCCCTACTGCCTATGACCTAAGACCCCACACCACCCCATTTACTAATTTTCTAAATTGCTAATTTCCTAATTATCCCTCCTCCTTTCCGTCGCCAGATTCCCCTTTTTCCGTCGCTCTCTACTCGTCACTACACCCTCTCTCCTTGGGAGAAGTCTCCGAATAGGAGAGTATGTGAACGGGGTGAGGATTCTCTTTCTTTCGCCTCGAAACCCTTTTTTTAACATTTTTAGTCTTGTTGTATTATATTATGAATCAACTACTTATATACCCTTTCTATACCAATCGTCCAAGATTCGTATAAGCTTCCTATAAGCTCTCTATAAGCTAACCCCACCCATCTTACACCCTTTTTTCACCAAAACTTCTCTCTGCTCTCTTCCGTTCTTTTCCGTTTCCTTCCGCACGACTCAACCTCTCCTCTGACCTGTCCGACTCGTCCATTTCCCTTGGTGGCATTATTGGCATTTCTGGTATTATTGGCATTTACTCCATTTTCTCATTTTCTCATTTTCCTCGCCCGTGCGGCTCGCACCCGCTCGTCGTGCTACGACCCTTGTAATTACTGATGTTTAGAGGGTAGTTATCAAAATCATTTATAACACTATTGATAAAAATATAAGTTAAAAAAGTTGCATTTGGCATTTTTTTTGTAATTTTGCCCCCGAAATAATTTTAAGCAGGTGTACTTCTTATGAAGAACAGATGTAAGTCTTAAAGAAAACAATTTTTATGAAAAATATAAAAAAGAGGTATTATTGTGCCGTGATGATGGCCGTATTTTTTATGTTGGGTTTTACTGTAAAAAGTGATGAAGAGAGAACTACCGTAGTACCACCCAGCTTTGTAGTAGATATACCTCGTTTGGTTACCGCTATGCCAAAAGAAATAACAAGCGACCCCAATCTGTTTTCCTTAAATCCACCACAAGTAGGAAAAAGTTTTATAGGCTTTAAAGAAGCCTTAGCCTACCGCGAGTCACGAGGCGATTATTTTATAGTGAATAGGTTTGGCTATATGGGGAAATATCAATTCGGAAAATCAGCTTTGCAGTTCTACGGAGTAAAAGACGCTCAGCAATTCCTCAATTCTCCCGAACAACAAGAACGACTTTTTACCCTTAGTCTTCAGCGCAACAAATGGTATTTGCGCAAAGAAATCAAGCAATATGTAGGCACTAAAATTAACGGTATAGAAGTTACCGAGTCAGGCATATTAGCAGCAGCTCACTTAGTTGGAGCGCAATCAGTAAAAAAATATTTGAAGAAAAAAGGACGCTATGCCTTTGCCGATGGCAATGGCACTACGTTGCAAAACTACCTAAAACACTTTGCAGGGTACGACACAGCACACATTATCCCTGAAAAACGCCCGCGTTTTTAGAAACATAAGTTAATCGAAAAACATAAACTTTCTTCATCTTTGCCAAGGTTTTATAATCTTGGCAAAGATTTCTATTTTCCTACTTCTCAGCATTTGCCAATCCCTAAATTTGCTCATTTGCTAATTACTTCATACCTTTGCACCATAATTGGCAAAGTTGCTAATCGACAAATTAACGAAGAATGGTTTACAATCACAAAGAAATAGAAGCCTTTTGGCAAGAATATTGGGCTAAACACCAAACTTTCAAAGCCCAGAATAACAGTACCAAACCTAAGTACTATGTGCTCGATATGTTCCCTTACCCCTCAGGAGCGGGCTTACACGTAGGGCATCCGCTGGGGTATATCGCCAGCGATATTGTAGCGCGCTACAAGCGTCACAAAGGCTTTAATGTGTTGCACCCTCAGGGTTATGATAGCTTCGGTCTGCCAGCCGAGCAGTATGCTATCCAAACAGGGCAACATCCTGCCCTCACTACGGCACAGAATATTGCCCGTTACCGCGAACAATTAGATAAAATGGGCTTTTCTTTTGATTGGAGTCGCGAAGTAAAGACCTCCGACCCCGATTACTATCGTCATACCCAGTGGATATTCATACAGTTGTTTAATTCGTGGTATAACAACGCAACCAACAAAGCAGAGCCTATCGAAACGCTTATCGCTCTCTTTGAAACAGAAGGCAATAGCAAGGTAAATGCTGCCTGTGACGACGATACCCCAACCTTCACTGCTGCCCAATGGCACGCAATGACAGCTGAAAGCAAACAACGTCATTTACTAAAATACCGACTTACCTACTTGGCAGAAACCGAAGTAAACTGGTGTCCTGCCTTAGGAACTGTACTCGCCAACGATGAAATTGTCAATGGCGTATCCGAACGTGGTGGTCACCCTGTGATTCGCAAGAAGATGACCCAATGGAGTATGCGCATCACCGCCTATGCTGAACGCCTTTTGCAAGGCTTAGACACCATTGATTGGAGTGAGAGCATCAAAGAAAGCCAACGCAACTGGATAGGAAAATCAGTAGGAGCCTCTATCGACTTTATGCTTAGCCCCCTATCCCCCGAAGGGGGAAAATCCGCAAATGCAGCGGATGAGACAATAGATATGGTTTCAGAAGTGATTTCAGATGGAAAATTTGGTTATATGACTTCTGGAGATAATTTTCATTTCTTAGAACAGAAAGCTAAAGAAATGAGAGAAAATATGACTGAATCCGAAACAGTTCTTTGGGAAGCTTTAAAATCAAAACATATAGGAGATAAGTTTAGAAGACAACATATTATAGGCAATTTCATTGCAGATTTTGTATGTCTTTCTAAACGTTTAGTAATTGAAGTAGATGGAGGCTATCATACTGATGACACTCAACAAGGTTTAGATGAAGGAAGAGCAGAAGAACTCAAACAATTAGGTTTTGAAGTAATTAGATTTACCAATGAAGAAGTATTAAACAACCTTGATAAAGTTATTCACCAAATCACTGAAAAACTTTCTTTTCTTCCTAATCAAAAGGAATTGAGTAAAGTTACTGCATCAGCTTCTAGCATCACTACTGAGGCTTGTCCCCCTTCGGGGGTTCGGGAGCCTATCAAAGGTTCTACCATCGCTATTGCATCAGGTTCTACCATCACTATTGAGGCTTGTCCCCCTTCGGGGGAACGGGGGCTTATCACAGTCTTCACCACTCGCCCCGATACCCTCTTCGGTGTTACTTACCTTACCCTTGCTCCCGAGCACCCCTTAGTATTGCAAATTACTACTGAGGAACAACGCGCTGAGGTAGAAGCCTATATCGCTGCTACTGCCAAACGTTCAGAGCGCGACCGTATGGCAGACACCAAAACCGTATCAGGAGCTTTCACAGGGGCGTATGCCCTGCACCCTCTTACCGGCAAGCAAATCCCTATCTGGATAGGCGATTATGTATTGGCTAGCTATGGTACGGGGGCTGTTATGGCAGTGCCTGCTGGTGACGACCGCGATTATGCCTTTGCCAAACACTTCAAGGGCACTAAAGGAATGCCAGAAATGATTAACATTTTCGATAAAGATATTTCAGAAAACGCCTTTACCGACAAAGAGGGAATGACTTACCAAAATTCGGATTTCCTCAATGGTTGCAATAACTTTGACGAAGCGGTTGACAAAGTGTTAGCAGCCTTAGAAGCCAGAGGAGCAGGCAAAGCCAAGGTGAATTACCGCCTGCGCGATGCTGTCTTCTCACGTCAGCGTTATTGGGGAGAGCCTTTCCCTGTGTACTATAAAAACGGCTTGCCACAGATGATAGGCGAGGAGCACCTCCCTATTCTCCTACCCGAAGTAGAGAAATACCTCCCTACCGAAGAGGGCAACCCACCATTAGGCAATGCAACCACTTGGGCGTGGGATACGGCAAACCACAAGGTAGTGAACAATGACCTTATTGATAATCAAACCGTATTCCCGTTAGAATTGAATACTATGCCAGGTTGGGCGGGCTCTTCTTGGTATTGGTTGGAATATATGATGGAAAAAGACGCACGTGGAACCTTCCCTACCAAAGCCGTAGTAGACTATTGGCAAAACGTAGACCTATACGTAGGGGGTAGCGAACACGCCACAGGACACCTCTTGTACTCTCGTTTCTGGAACAAATTCCTTAAAGACCGCGGTTTTGCCCCCACTGAAGAACCTTTCAAAAAACTGATAAATCAGGGAATGATATTGGGTATGAGTGCTTTTGCATATCGTTTAGAAGGTACCAATACTTTTGTATCTAAAAATCAAATAAAAGGACAATCGGTGCAACCTATTCACGTAGATGTTTCTCTCTTAAAAGATACTTCTGACGAATTAGATATTGAGAAATTCAAAGCGTGGCGTAAAGAGTTTGCCAATGCTGAGTTTATTTTAGAAGAAGATGGTAAGTATATTACAGGGCGTGAAGTAGAAAAGATGTCGAAATCTAAATACAACGTGGTAAACCCTGATGATATTTGTGAGCAATACGGAGCTGATACTTTGCGCTTGTATGAAATGTTCTTAGGTCCTTTGGAACAAGCCAAACCTTGGAACACAGCAGGTATTTCGGGGGTGTATAACTTCTTGCGCAAGCTATGGCGTTTGTATTTCAATGACAACGGCTGGCAAGTAACCGATGAAGCCCCTACGCCCGAAATGCTTAAAGCTCTGCATAAAACGATTAAAAAGGTAAATGAAGATATCGAGAATTTCTCTTTCAATACCTCGGTGAGTCAGTTTATGATATGCGTGAATGAGTTATCAACGTTAAAATGCCACCATAGAGACATTTTAGCGCCTCTTGCGGTGTTGGTAGCGCCTTTCGCTCCGCATATCTCCGAAGAGCTCTGGAAAAGGCTCGGAAATACCGAAAGCATAACTTATGCACCTTATCCCGTACACGAGGATAAGTATTTGCAAGAAGACAGCAAGGAATACCCTGTATCGTTCAATGGCAAAGTACGCTTCAAACGCGCTTTTGCAACCACTATGACCCCTGCCGAAATAGAGCAAGCCATCCTCTCCGACCCTCAAACCGCAGAACAGCTACAAGGTAACATCCCTAAAAAGGTAATTGTAGTGCCTAATAGGATTATCAATATTGTAATGTAATAATACAAAGAGGCTTTACCCACAGTGGTGAAGCCTCTTTTTTTTGTCGTAGTTGTATTATTGAGGGTTTAAAAACACAACCTCACAGTGAATCAAAAATTAAAAGTATGTATACAATGAATACTATAATTATTCTCATATTCGTGCTTGTAGTTGTTTCGGTATATTTTATTGTGCAGTACAAAAGTAATTTCGAAAAACATTTAGCCTATCATACTCCCCGACTTCTTTCCCCCGAACGACAGGAATATATCAGAGGGGCAGAGCGATATATCAAAAAAGCGAGCATAGTTATAGGCTTGTTTGTTAGCTTTCCGTTAATAGTTGTATGCGCTTTTCTATTACTTGACGCTGGTATTCCTATCTTTTTTCTCCTTCTAATTTTTCTAATAGCAATAGAGTGTTTGGTTATTTATTTAATATATCGTATTTTAAAAAGAAATATTAAAAACCAACAAGCTCTCTTAGAACAAATGAGTGATAGCGATTTTGAGCTATTGCTTAGTGTACAAAAAGAATTATTTCTCTTCAAATACTTTCCTCCTTTTATGCTTTGCAAAGATAAGCTGTACTTATTTGTATCTCTTACCGTTGAGGAGATTGATCCTACAACAATAAAAGAAGTAGGTTTTGTTTATGCTAGGGGAGGGAGAGTAATTGTACGTATTAAATCAATAAAATCTACTTCAATTGTGATGTATAGGAATGTATATCCTATTTTTGGGGAGATTATCGAGAAATACAATCCTAATGCTCAAATAAAAACTTTAAAATAACCTATGAACTAAATAGAAAAATGAAAGATACTATCATTATCCCGTTCAGCAAAAAGAAAATGCTGAAACTCACAGGCATCTATGCTCTTATAATCCTTGGTGTAGCAGGTGTTATCGCTCTTATTTTATCAGCTGATACCCTAAACCTATACTATTTAGCATTCTTTTTAGTTTTATTGATAGTAACCATTATTCTCTTTTTTATGGGAATAAAAGGTCTATTATCGTTAAAGAGAAGCAAAGGAGGTGTAATACTCACTCCTGAGTACCTCAAAAGCAATGTGAATCTTGTAGGTAAATGGGTAGGTGAAATTCCTTGGAACGAAATAGCTGCTATAGGCAGAATGAAATTCTATGGAATACACATCCATATCAAACTCAAACACCCTGAAAACTACTTGAGCAGAATCAAAAGTAAAGAGATAAGGAATAGGTTTGAAGGAATTCAAATCGACAATAGCGAACTCGAAATCACTTTTGAGGAATTAGAAGGGCTTATCAATGAGTATTTTGCTAAATACGGCAATTCTTAATTCTTATCTAAAAAAATGGACATAATTTACATTATCTGTTTGGCACCCTTAGTGATTTTTATAGGTATCTTTCTGTACCTTACGATAATACGGAAAAACGCCTTTGAAGAACGATTAGTGCTTTTCCGTCCTACTCACCAGCTTTCACAAAAGCGTAAAACCTATATGCAGGGGGCACACAAATACCGCAAATATGCTTCTATTGCTTTGCTGGTGCTATTTTCTTTTCTTTTATTGATTTTGATTTTTGTAATGTTCAAAGAGGATTTTGAGGAAATAGGCAGTGTATATATGGTAATCTTTAATAAAATTAAGAAACTCATATTGTTTATCCTTCTTGCCCTTATACCTATTGTTCTGGCGTATTACCTTGCTACCTATGTGCTGAAACGCAATGAAAAAGCCCAACATATGCTGGTAGAACAAATGAGTGATACCGATTTTGAAACACTACTCAAAGTAAAAGATAGTTTGCCTTCTATCAGTAAGTATAGTCCTCCGTTTGTATTGTGTAACAAGAAGTTGTATATTTTTCTCTTCTATGCAATTAGAAAAATTGACCCTACTCAAATAACCGAAATTAATTGGGAAAATAATAAGAATAGTATTTTTATACGCCTCAAATCTCCTAAGAGAACAATGTTTACCCTATCCCCCACAACATTTTCTTATTTCTTGCCAATCGTTGAACAATATACAAAACCCAAATAAATAACTCTTACTTAAAATTATGGACATAATTTATTTACTCTGTTTTGTTTCGTTGGTGCTTCTCTTGGTTTTTATGTACTTTACGATGGTGCGCAAAAACGAATTCGAAGAGCACTTAGCACTTTATCGCCCTCAACACCAGTTGTCGCAAAAGCGGGAGGCTTATTTGAAAAAAGTGCGTAAGTTCCGCTTGTGGGTTACCGGTTTTATTATTGTGGTGTTTACAGCGCCTTTGTTTGTCTATCTTGTGCTGATGATACAAGAAGGTGTAGAGGTGCTACACTTGTTGTTTGCCGATGAAATAATAGGGGAGACCCTCCTTTCTTTACTCATTACCTTTTTGCTGTATTGGCTTTTCACCTTTGTGCTAAAACGCAAAGAAAAAGCTTTGTGTATGCTAGTAGAACAAATGAGCGATAGTGATTTCGACTTGCTGTTAAAAGTAAAGGATAGTCTGTTCATTCTCAATCGCTATAATCCGCCGTTTGTGTTGTGCAATAAGCAACTTTACTTCTTTATTTTCTATGCGATTCGTGAAATTGACCCTACTAAAATCACGGATATGGGTTGGGGTTATAGCCAAAATGGTTTATATGTAAAAATCAAATCACCTAAAGTCACAAGGATTACAATGTCGACTGGAGCATTGCCTTACCTCTTGCAAATCATTAAAAAATATAACAAAAAAATATGAACTTTTTAATTAGAAAACTTGGAAATTAGAAAATTAGCAAATGAGAGAATGAGAAAATGGAGTAAATGCAATAATACCAGAAATGCCAATAATGCCACCAAGGGAAATGGACGAGTCGGACAGGTCAGAGGAGATGTTGAGGGATTCGAAAGGAAACGGAAAAGAACGGAAGAAGGGAGGGAGGATTTTTGATGAAAAAGGGGTGTAAGATGGGTGGGGTTAGCTTATAGAGAGCTTATAGGAAGCTTATACGAATCTTGGACGATTGGTATAGAAAGGGTGTATAAGTAGTTGTCTCATAATATAATACAACAGGGGTAAAAATGTTAAAAAGAGGGTTTCGAGGCGAAAGAAAAGGAATCCTCATCCCGATCACATACTCTCCTATTCGGAGACTTCTCCCAAGGAGAGGGGGTGTAGTGACGAGTAGAGAGCGACGGAAAAAGGGGAATGTGGCGACGGAAAGGTGGAGGTAAGGTGGGGAAGTTTATAAGATGAAAAGTCTTTTATTTTGTCCACGAGAAAAGGCGCATATCTCCTGCTTCTAAGGTGTATGTTTTAGAGGTTGTCCAATCGACCGGGAGCAAGCGGGCTTCTTTGCTTACTTCTTGTACTTCGGCAGTGGCTTTTATCTCTAAGGGCAACGTTTTGAGAGGACTGTGGTTTACAATCATCAAATAGTAGCGTGACCCGTTCTGCAAGAGCGAAACAGTTGCCCCTATATCGCCTGTTTTGAGGACTTCAAAGTTTTTGGGCAAAACCAATCTTTTTGTGCCTGCGGGAATGCTTTTGCCGGTATGCCATACGTTGAGCATCTTTGCTCCTACGAACACGCCGGAAAGTTTCTGTACTTCGGCATTGGCTTGCGCTAATCGGTAATAGGTAGCATTTTTAGAGCCATCGGGCGCAATAGGCGCTTTGTAAGTTAGGTTATCAGGAGGGGTGGTGTAGGTGAAGAACTGCATCAGTTGCGAACCATAGGCTAAGTTGGTGTACAGTTGCAAGCGGAGGTCGGCAAGGGTAGGTTCTGGATATCCACCTTCACCGAGAGGGTGGGACGATGATAGCACGAGCGTCCATAGAGGAATGCGTAATTCTTTGGCTTTTGCCGAGAAGACTTCTAAGTTTTTATACCACAATCCGTTTACGGTTCTCTCTTTTGCTCCTTTGTTGAGTACGATAGGGTAGAAGGTAGAAGAGAGCATTTGCAGAGGGAGGGTGCGGGTAGCTTTTTCAAGATAAGCATTAAAGGAGGCGCCTAATTGCTTTTCGGAAGTGTCTATTGAGAGGAAATTCACATAGCAGATGCCTTTTTTATCGATTTGCTGAAAGCGTTTCATCTTCGCAGCTATCTTATCTAAATCTTTCATTGAGGGTTCGTCTGCCATAAACCAGCCTGCCACAGCAGGGTGGTCTTTTAGGGCTTTAATGGTTGCTTCGGTATCGGTAGAGAGTTCTGAGCAACTTACAATACTCTTCATTTGTAGGTTTTGCATCTTATTCAAAGCCTCTTTCACTTGGGAAAGGGTGGAATAATAGGGGTACATATTGTAATTTAAGCCCGCTTGTTTCATCTCTTGATAGGCTTCAGTAGAGGATTGAGGGGAGAGCCCTATCCACGCCATCATTGGGAAGGGGGTGTTGTTGGAGATAAGAGTGCCGTTATCTTCGCTGTTATTGTCTTTTTGGCAACCTGTGAAAAGGCATAAAGCGCTTAAACCGATGTAAAGAAATCTTTTCATTTGGGTGATGTTTATGGTCTTGACAGCGCAAAAATACAAAATAAATTGTAAAAAAGGTGACGATATGAAGGAAAATGATTACTTTTGTCGCAAGAGAAGTCGTAGCACGACAAACAGTATGAGTCGCATAGGTGAAAAATTATCAAATTTGTAAATAAGCAAATGAGGAAATGTGAACCATATATGCAGTTTGAGCCACACAGGCATCCGTAGCACGGAAGGCAGAAGAAAAACGATTTGAGAACTAAGAACTCACGAGTGAAAATTTAAAACTAAATAATAGAACAATGAAAAGAACGATTTTAATGCTTCTTATTGTCTTTGGAGCACTCTCTTGTAGTAAAGAGGATATTAAGAGATTAGAAGGAAAGGTAGATGTTACCGTCTACGTAAAAGACAACAACGGTACGCCCTTAAAGAATTGGCACGTATATGCTTACGATGAATGGGCGTGGGAACACAAAAGCGACTCGCACCCTACTTTTCACGCGAAGCAGTCGGTGACAGATGATGAGGGGATAGCCTCGTTTGTACTGAGTGTAGATGTGATTGATGAGCAGGAAGTGTATCAGTTTGTGGTGTATTATACTGAGGGCAATGCAGGGAAGAAAAATCTTTCGGGCACTGAAATTACTAAGAACAGTTTGAAAACAGTGAAAACGGTTACCCTTAAAGCGAAAGAAAAATCAACGATTACAATTGCGTTGTAGTAGTTATCGGACAGGTTTGCCCCTTGAAACTTAAAAACGCTAAAACATTATGGATAAGAACAGTGTTTTACAGTACAAAAATCTGTTTGACGGCATTACTCATTATATAGAAAGTGAAGATGCCAAAGAGAAAATAGAAGTGTGGTTTGCCCGTGAGTTGCAAACCATATTGGGCTATGCCCGATGGGAGAACTTTTCGGTAGCGATACACCGAGCAGTTGCTTCGTGTATGTCACAACAAATCAATGTAGATGACCATTTTCGTGAGGTCACGAAAATGGTCGAATTAGGCAGTGGCTCTAAGCGTGAAATTATGGATTTTATGCTTACCCGTTATGCCTGCTATCTCATTGCTCAGAATGGTGACCCTAAAAAAGAAGAAGTGGCTTTTGCTCAGAGTTATTTTGCTGTACAGACACGTAAGGCTGAGCTCATAGAAGAACGCCTCAACTTGCTTTCTCGTTTAGAAACACGCGACAAACTCAGAAGTGCCGAAAAGCAACTCTCACAGAATATTTATGAGCGAGGCGTTGATGATAAAGGCTTTGCGCGTATCCGCTCCAAAGGCGATACCGCTCTTTTTGGCGGACATACTACTGAGGATATGAAGCTACGGTTAGGAATAAAAGCCAACAGACCTTTGGCAGATTTCTTACCAACGCTTACGATTGCAGCTAAGAACCTCGCTACCGAAATGACCAATTACAATGTAGAAAGTAATGATTTGCACGGCGAATCTGCCATCACACACGAGCACGTACAAAATAACCAAACTGTACGACAAATGTTAGGGCAACGTGGTATCAAACCAGAAGAATTATCTCCTGCCGAAGATATTAAGAAATTAGAGCGCAAAGTAGCGCGTGATGAGAAAATGATAGCTGAACACTCTCAAAAATTGCCTAAAAACTAAAATAATAATAACTTACCTCTTACCTATGCTAAGATTCACCGCTCTTACTACCGCACAAAACCGCAAACCGGTGGCGGTACCCGAAAATGGCAAACGCTCCGAACTGTTTGCCCAAAATGTATTCAACGAAGAGGCTATGCGCCAACTGATGACCCGCGATGCCTTTGCCGCTGTAATGAACGCCATTCACAATGGCACTAAAATAGACCGCCGTGTAGCCGACCAAGTGGCTACCGCTATGCGCGATTGGGCAATCTCCAAAGGCGCTACCCACTACACCCACTGGTTCCAACCTCTTACAGGGGGCACAGCCGAAAAGCACGACGCTTTCTTTGAGCCTGTTACTCGCGACCGCGCTATCGAACGCTTCGGGGGCGGACAGCTCGTACAACAAGAGTCCGACGCTTCCAGTTTCCCCAATGGTGGTATCCGCAATACTTTTGAGGCGCGGGGCTACACCGCTTGGGATCCTTCTTCACCGCCTTTTGTATATGGCACCGTGCTTTGTATCCCTACAATATTCATTGCCTATACCGGCGAGGCGTTGGACAATAAAACGCCTTTGCTCAAAGCTCTTAGCGTTATCGACCAAGCAGCTACCGAGGTTGCCCGCTATTTCGACAAAAATGTGAGCAAAGTCACCACTACCTTAGGCTGTGAACAAGAGTACTTCCTCATCGATAAAGCCCTTGCCAATACCCGCCCCGATTTGATGATTACCGGTCGCACCCTCTTAGGGCATCAAGCGGCTAAGGGGCAACAGTTGGACGACCACTATTTAGGGGCAATTCCAAGCCGTGTGTTGGCTTTTATGCGCGATTTGGAGCAAGAGTGTCTATTGCTCGGAATCCCCGTCAAAACGCGTCATAACGAGGTCGCGCCTAACCAGTTTGAGTTGGCGCCTATTTTTGAAGAAGCCAACCTTGCTGTCGATCAAAACTCTCTGCTGATGGACGTGATGCGCAAAGTAGCCGAACGCCACGACTTTGTGATCCTATTCCACGAAAAACCCTTTGCAGGGGTCAATGGTTCGGGCAAGCATAACAACTGGTCGCTTGTAACTGATACAGGCGTAAACCTCTTGGCGCCTAGCAAAACGCCTATCAAGAACCTGCAATTCCTCACTTTCTTCATCTGTACTATCAAGGCAGTATGTGAATACGAGCCTTTGTTAAGAGCCTCGGTGGCATCAGCAACTAATGATTACCGATTAGGCGCTAATGAAGCACCGCCTGCCATAGTATCGGTGTTTATAGGCGAACAGCTTACCCAAGTCTTAGATGCCTTAGAAGTGTCGTCCGATAACCTATCTCCCGAAGAAAAAACCGAACTCAAACTGAATGTAGTAGGCAAAATACCCGACCTCTTTCTCGATACTACCGACCGCAATCGCACCTCACCTTTTGCCTTTACGGGCAACAAGTTCGAGTTCCGTGCCGTGGGCTCTAAAGCCAATTGTGGCAAGCCTACAATGGTACTGAGCACCATAGTAGCTCAACAACTCACCGAGTTTAAGAAGGCAGTTGATGCGCTCATCGAAGGAGGCAAGAAGAAAGAAGATGCTATTTTTAAAGTGTTGCGCCGCTACATTAAGGAAAGTAAGAAAATACGCTTTGAAGGCGACGGTTATAGCAAAGAATGGGAGGAAGAGGCTGCTCGCCGTGGTTTGAGTAATCATAAAACGACACCTGAGGCACTGAAAGAAAACATCAGTGAGAAGGCTGTGGCTTTGTTTGAAAGTACAGGAGTACTCAGCAAAGTAGAGCTTTTAGCGCGTTATGAAATTGGCTTAGAAGAATACGTGAAAACCGTGCAGATAGAATCGCGTGTATTAGGCGATATTGCCCGTAATCACGTGGTGCCAACAGCCGTGCGTTACCAAAACACCCTTATTGAGAACGTGAAAGGCTTAAAAGAAATATTTGGCGATAGCTACCAAGAAGTCGCTGCCGAGCAAATGGAACTCATACGCCATATTTCCGAGCATATCAAGGTGATCCACAGTCAGGTAGAGGCAATGGTAGAGGCGCGAAAGCACGCTAATCACTTACCCGATTTTGAAGCTAAAGCCGATGCTTATTGCAATGAGGTCAAACCTTTCTTTGAGATAATACGCTACCATTGCGACAAACTCGAACTTATGGTAGACGACGAACTTTGGACACTGACAAAATACCGCGAATTGTTTTTTAATTAGCAAATTAGAAGATGAGAGAATTAGAAAATTTGAAATGAGAAAATAAGGTGCGAGCCGCACAGGCAGTGTGAGCCACATAGGCTGTTGAATTAGCAAATTTAGAGGATTGAGGAGTTCGGAAGGAAACGGAAAAGTTCGGAAGAGGAGAGGTGGGATTTTTGGTGAAAAAAGGCTGTAAGAGGGGTGGGGTTAGCTTATAGAGAGCTTATAGGAAGCTTATACGAATCTTGGAAGATTGGTATAGAAAGGGTATATAAATGGTTGAATAATAGCATAATACAACAAGGTTAAAAATGGTAAAAACGGGGTTTCGAGGCGAAAGAAAAGGGAAGAAATGACGAGGGACAAATGACGAATGACGAAGGTAATGTGGTGAAAATATTTTCCTTTATACATACTCCGCTTTCACGAGGCACATACTCAGCTATTGCTGGCTATCTTCAAAAGAGGAATGTGGTCACAGAAAAAGTGAAGGTAATGTAGGGTCGTGGTACGACGAGCAAGTAGAAACTTTGGTAAAGTGTAGGAAGAAAATTCGCAAACCAATTTTGATAAGCTATAATAAAAAAACACTTTGTCAAAAAGTATCGTAGCAGTACGTGCGGTTAGAAACTTTGACAAAGTGTAGTATGACGCTAACTATGAGTGTTACAACTCCATAATTACTCTGTTGAGAGCTCCGATGGTCTTATCTAAATCTTCGTAAGTAAGGGCGTCGTTGAGGAAATAACTTTCAAAAGCACTTGGAGGTAAGTAGATACCTTCGCGTAGCATTCCGTGAAAATACTTGCGGAAGCGTGCTGTATTGCTCTTAGCTGAGCTGGCGAAATCGGTTACGGGTTCTTCGGCAAAGAAGAGGGTAAACATCGAACCAAAGCTATTGATTTGGTAAGGGAACCCTGCGCGTTTCAGTACGTTGTCGAAGCCTTCGTGCAAGTAAGATGTCTTTTTCGCTAAACTGTCGAACACCTCAGGTTGTTCATTCAGAGCTGTGAGCATCGCCAATCCAGCACTCATCGCCAAAGGATTTCCGCTAAGAGTCCCCGCTTGATACACGGGACCTTCGGGAGCTAAATAGCTCATAATTTCTTTATTAGCAGCAAAAGCCCCTACCGGGAGTCCGCCACCAATCACTTTTCCGAAGGTAACGATATCGGCTTTGATACCAAAGACCTCTTGTGCTCCGCCTTTTGCCAAACGGAAGCCGGTCATCACTTCATCGAATATCAAAAGTGCTCCGTTTTCGGTACAGAGTTGTCTCAATCCTTCCAAGAAACCTTCGGCAGGAGGCACACAGCCCATATTTCCGGCTACGGGTTCGATAATTACGCAAGCGATTTGCTGTGGATTGGCTTCAAAGAGGGTTTTTACGGAGGCTAAATCGTTGTAGTTTGCTAAAAGCGTATCTTTAGCCGTGCCTTGAGTCACGCCAGGACTATTGGGACTACCAAAAGTTGCGCCACCACTACCAGCCTCGATGAGGAAAGCATCGGAATGTCCGTGGTAACAACCGGCAAACTTGATAATCTTCTCACGACCGGTATAGCCACGAGCCAAGCGTACGGCGCTCATACAAGCCTCAGTTCCGCTGTTCACAAAGCGAATCTTATCGATATGAGGCACCATTGAGACCGCTAATTCGGCGATTTGGACTTCGACTTCAGTAGGAATACCGAAAGAAGTACCTTTCTTGGCGCGCTCGGTTACTGCCTCAATTACCGGAGGGTAGGCGTGTCCTAAAATGAGAGGTCCCCAAGAGGCGATATAATCGATGTACTTGCGGTTGTCCTCATCGGTGAGGTAAGCGCCTTGGGCTTCTTTGATGAAAATAGGGTGTCCCCCTACGGCATTGAAAGCGCGTACGGGTGAATTGACTCCGCCAGGGAGTACTTGTTGTGCAGCTGCGAATAGTTCGCTACTTCTTTTGTAAAGCATATCTTTTTAGGTAAGAGGTAAGAGATAAGAGGCAACAAGCAACAGTTTTACCTTTTATCTCTTACTTAAGTTGAATGTCAAATTGAGTAAGGTCACGGAATTGTTGTAAACGGGCGTGGCGCTCGTCTTGGGTGAGGGTAAGCAGGCGCTCAGCCCCAAATTTCTCGATGCAAAACGAGGCAATGTTCGAGCCGTGAACAATAGCGTTTTTTAGATTGCTGAACGAATAGTCGCGGGTTTTGGTGAGATAGCCTACGAGTCCGCCAGCAAAAGCATCACCGGCACCTGTGGGGTCGAATACTTCGGCTAAGGGGAGTGCTGGCGCAAAGAACACTTTGTCGTCGTGGAATAATAGCGCCCCGTGTTCGCCTTTTTTAATCACCACAAACTTCACCCCCATTGCCATAATGCGCTGGGCGGCTTTCACGAGCGAATACTCTTTGGTAAGTTGGCGTGCTTCTTCATCGTTGATTGTAATCATATCTACGCGAGCGACTACCTCCATTAGCAAGTCCCAAGTGTGGTTCATCCAGTAGTTCATTGTGTCCATCACCACTAATTTGGGGCGCGATAGCATTTGGTCGAGTACGTCCATTTGCAGAGTAGGGTGGAGGTTGCCGAGTAAGAGCACTTCGGCATTGCGGAAGGCTTCGGGTACTACGGGCTTAAAATTGGTAAGCACGTTCAGTTGGGTGTCGAGGGTATCGCGTTGGTTCATATCGTTACGATACTTGCCACTCCAAAAGAGCGTTTTTCCTCCGTGCACTATCTCAATGCCCGACACGTCGATATGGCGCTGGCTGAGGAGGTTTAAGTAGTCTTGTGGATAGTCGTCGCCTACGATAGAGACGACAGCTGAGGGGACTTCGAACTGAGCGGCAGCAAGGGCTATATAGTTAGCTGAGCCCCCCATAATAGCGTTGCTTTTTCCGAAAGGAGTTTCTATTTGGTCGAAAGCAATACTTCCGAGAATGAGTAGTTTATTCATTTAAAATAGGTAAAACCAGTAAACACTGGATCTGTGAGTAATAGATTTCGGGGGCAAAGGTAGTGAAAAAAGTGGATAGAGAGAAGGGAAAGACGAAAAAAGTTGGTAGAGAGTGTAAGTGGGGAATTATTTAAACAAAAGAAGGAGGGAGGAAGAGAAACTATTTTTGGTTATCTCATCAAGATGTTATACTTTTGCATTATTAGTTAGTATTTTTACAAATTCTTTTAATTGCAAGAAGACTTATTTGTTTGTTGAGAAATGATAAACAAGTTGCTAAAAAATTGGATATTCTTACTTTCCTTACTAGTTATTGTCTTAGCCTTTTTTCTTTCATATATTTTCCCAGATTTATGGATAAGGGAGGGGTTTAGTAATGGCTTTTTTAAAGGAGGTTTCTATTTCTGTGGTTTTTTTTCTGCTTTATGGTTGTTACAAAATCACTTGATTCTTTTTAGAAAAGAAGAATGTTTACGTTCACTTATAATATGTGTAGGAGCCGCAACCGTTTTTTTGTGGACATATAAGCATAAAATCACATTTCGTATGGATCTACTCTTACTTTTTTTATGTGGTTTTTATTCTTTAGTTTACCGAAAATGGATAATGCCTGATAGAGTGATGATTGTTTTCTTTTTGCTGATAATATTGCGGTTTTTAGGAATACTATGGGCAGAAGACAAAGCCTTTGCTTGGCAAGATGTTAATACAGATAAACTCTATTTTTTATTACTTGTTCTTATTACTTGCATTGGTTTTCGGATAAAAGAACAAGAGAGTATGAGTTTTATTACTCTATGTTTTAAGTTGTTTTTACTATTACTTACTTTGAATATAAGTGCTTATATTTTTATACAAAAAGCTATAAATCTTTATTTTTTTAGTTTTTTGGCTTTTAATAAAGGTTATATGAATTATTATGAGCTCTTATTAGGATGGTCTATTTTTAAGCATCCTAGTTTTATAGCTTGGATAATGCTTGTAATATGGGGATTAGGAGTTTTGGTGTGGAGGAAGAATAAAGAACTTATATCATTACCAGAAGTTATTTTGTATGGAGTTCTCTTGTTTTGTTTTGTTTTTATGCTACAAGCGAGAGTAGCTATAATAGGTTTCCCTTTATGTCTTTTGATATTAGGCTGGTTTTATATTTCTAAAGAATGGACTATTCGAAAGCGTATTATAACTGAAATAGGACTGTTTTCAATGGGCTTATTAGGTATTTATTGGTTAGTTACTCATACGACCTTTTTTGCTGATTCTGCGCGAGAGAAAATGCTTATAAAAGCAAAAGAAAGTATTAATCATCATTTTATAATAGGGGCAGGCACCTCCTATGAAAAACTTCTAGCAAACGAAACGATAGGATTAGTACACATTCACAATGATTTTTTAGCCACATTTATTGATTTAGGAATGGTTGGGTTTTCTTTGCTTTTATTATGGATATTCACTATTTACCAAAAAGGGATTTACAATAGGGATAATTATATTATATATTGCCTTATGACCTTTCTTTTATTTATGAATACGGATGTTGTTTTAAATTATCAACCAGGGGTGCTTATTTTACTTCCTTTTTTAATATTTGTTTTTTTTAAACAGGAGAAAACACTTAATTTATACTATAATAAGGGTTGAAAGAGATGTAGAATTTTATTCCAAATAGAGATAGTATCTTTTTCCTCTCGTTCCATTGAGTAGTTAGAAAGTACAAAATCAGAAGCTTTCTTCCCTTTCCCTATAATTATTTCAGGAGACTTTTCATAAATCAATAGTAGTTCTTCTACTTTCTTCACATATTCTATGATGTTACCACCCTCTATAGGAGAAGAAAATTTGGGATTAAAATATTCTCTACCTCCTTCTCCGTGATAACCAATCACGTAGCAACCACAAGCCATAGCTTCTATTGGTGGAAGTCCAAAACCCTCTCGATGATTGAAACTTAAAAAGAAAACACTTTGTTTCATTATATTAGCGACCTCTAGTTCGTTTTTATTATCAATAGACACCAAATTCCAGTTACGAAGCACTCCCCTAAGTTTGAGAATAAGGATTACTTGGCGTACATCATCAGTTAACTTTCGAGGCATAAAGCATATTTGTTTTTGCTTTTTAGAAGAATAAGAAAAAATCGAAGTGTCAATACCTAAGGTCATTTTATATGTGTTTAACTTAGGGAAAGTATAATTCATATAAGTTAAAGCATCTTTAGAAGCAACAATTGTTGCTAAAATATTAGGGTTATTATAAGGTGTTTGAGTATATTCTTTTTCAAAAAAATAGTGGTTGAAAGTATAATAGCAGTTTTGATTAAAGATTACTTTCTTAATATTTGGGGCTATCTTATCTATTTTATCACCGTATATTTCAGGAAAAACTAATATAGTATTCTTGTCTATAGGAATACTTCTCTTGTTTAAAAACCATAGTTTTATTTTTTTTATAAAAGTAATTTTTCTATTCCCAAGTATATATTTTAGTAATTTAAATAAGTAAGGACTATGTGATATTTGTGCATCACTATGAAACCACTTTTGCTTACTTTTACCTTGTAGTAGGACAGAGGCATTAAAGCCATTTTTTTTTAATGTTTCTGCTTGGCGGAAAATCTGTTTTACCCCGCCACTCATAAAATTGTTATTAGGGCAAAGAAAGAGTATTTTAGTTTCCATTAATAATATTATGAATCCAATTTTTAATATGGTATTTTTCTCTTAGTTTTATATCTATTTCTTGATAGTCAGTTTTAAAAAATTCCAAAGGGATAGTAATGTTGTCAATATCTTCTATAACAAAGATGTTATTAGGATTGTAAAAATCATAATTTACAATATCTTTATTAGTGGTAATAAGTTTTTTTCTTAGTCCTATAGCCTCATATGGACGAAAAGACAACCCTTTTTGGTGAGGATGTGCAATATCCAAAATAATTTTACTATCTAAATAGTATTTATATGATTTTGAAAAAGGAATAATTTCTTTAATGCGTTCAATACTTTTAGGGAGCCTTTGTCGCCTACGTGCAAACATCTTTCCTTTGACTGAAATATTATGTTCATCAAAATATTTAAAGATACGTTCAGCAACTTTTATTCTCTCATCATAAGTGGCTAAATAACAAACATCGTATAGGTTATTTGAATCATTATTACTTTCTGCAAAGTAGAAATTAGTAATCTTTTTTAGATGGTACTTTACACAATCATCTGGTTCGAAACTATAGATAATGTCAAAATCTTCTAAATATTTCTTCTGCATAGGTATTTTTTCAATACTATCCCAAAAAATAACTACTGATAATTTTGTTTTCTTTAAAGCTATTTCTATCTGATTATTAGTTAGAAGGTATGGGGCATTTATTAGTAAAATATCATAATCATTACTTTCGTTAATAAATTTAATAAACTCTTTTATATATTCATCTTTTTTTTTCTCTTTTAGATTTCTTCCTAAAAGAGTTTTTAAAAAGAAGTTGTAAATCCTTTCCCCCCAATTTTTATATTGGTACTTAAAGTTTGAGACTATATAGCTCACATCACAATCACTATATTCTTTTAATCCCTTAAGAACAACTTCATTAAAACCATAATAGTCGGGGGCGATGAACAAAAGCTTCCTTTTCATCATTTTAATAGTTGTTTTATCCAACTTGAAAAACTGTATTTATCTTGTATCTCTTTTTCTAAAGGTTGATAAGGAGCGTTTAAAAACTCATCAATGTTATCAAAAGAACCTTTTTCAATTATAAATATATTATTGGGATCATAAAAATCATACTCCTTCACTAAAAGATTGTTTGTTATTAGTTTTTTACTATAGCCAATACTTTCGAATGTCCTAAACGAAAGTCCATTATGTATAGGGTTATGTAAATCTAATAAATATTCTGATTTTTGCATTTTCAAAATACTTTCTTTAAAGCTAAATTCCTTATCAATTATTTTAAACTTATAATGATAAGATTTTTTCCGCTGTGAAACTAAAAAAATATTAGGTATCAATCCTTTATTTTCTAACAAAGTACTTATTTGCTCCAACAATAATACTCTATTTTTCATATAAGTACCTACAAAGAAAACAGTTTTAGGAGTTACTACTTCTTTTGAGATTATATTATCAAAATAGAAATTAGTAGTATGTTTTAGACGCCTGCTTAAATTCAAATCTTTCTTGTCAAAAACATAGAATTTATCAAATAAGTTGATATACTTCTTAGCTAAAGGATATCTGTTTAAACCGTCCCATTGATAAGCTACTGTTTTCTTAGATATTTGTTTTACTTTATCTATTACCTCAAAATCAAATAAATCTGGGCGGATGAAAAGAGCATAGTCTGTTTTTTTGATGTGTGATAATTGGATCAGTATGTCTTCTTTTGCCTTCTTATTTTTGATAGAAGGTTTATAACTTCTGTCACCAAAAAATAGTTTCTTATATCCGTGAGTAATTTTATCTTTCAAAGAAATGGCATTTGTTCTATTAGATATATCCAATACAAAAACCTCAAAGCCTAAAAACTCTAAATTATCTTTGAATTGTTCAAGTAACCCAAAGTGGTTAGGCATTGCTATAATTATTGTTTTTCCCTCAAAATCCTTCTGTTTCATCTTTTATAAATTGTGCCCAAATCTCTCTGTTTTCTTTTTCCCACCGATGGCACCCCATAGGCAGAATTTGGTTGTTAAAAGCAAGTGCTTTTCTTACTTTATTTTCAATAGAAAAAAGACAAGCTTCTTTATAGTTTGGTTTTTTAAAATCAATCCCATTTCGCTTAGGTTCTATACTAAAAAAAACATCTTCAGCATAAAAGGTACTTCTGTTAGAAGGTTTTAGATACACAGCAGTTTGTTCGGTAAGCTGTTTTAATACTTCTATGAATTTTTCTCTTTTTCGCAGAGAGAAACCTCCGTTGCCTACCTCATTATAAAGCAAAATTTTGTTTTTTTGAGTTTTCCGATTGCCTTTATAGTTTATAGCTTGCTTTATAAAACAGATTGAGCTATCCCAAATTTTCTTAATAATAGGGGCTTTCTCTCTGCGACGAATCCAAGGAGCTCCTATATAATCATAATCTTTTTTACACCAAAATAATAAGTCATCTCTAAAGATATACGCATCAGTCTGATAGATAAGTATATATTTTTCAGTAAAAGCCTCGTAAAAATCTATACTAAGCATCAGTTGATTATAACCATCAATACTTTTAAAATAGGCATCATCGAAATCTCTAAAAGTAACCTTACCAAACTCTTCATAAGCTCTTATATCTAAACTTTTAGGGTGAACGAAGGTAATAGGATATTCCTTTAATACTCTAAAAACACGTTTGATAGAGATTATATCATTGCCAGACGGCTCTTCTTTATATATAGGGATAACTATATTTACCATTTTTCTTTTTAATTTAGAAAAGGCAAAGATAAAACCATTTTTTAAAAAACAAAATTACTTCAATAACTACTTACAAGGATTATTCGCTCTTTCCACTATCTTTCTCCGCTCCTGCCTGAACAAGCGTATCCGCCTCCTCATCCATTAGCATCTTCATATACTCATCAAGCTCTTGCGATTTCATAAACGGACTCGCCTTCGCTCTGAGCACTTCTACTTGTCTTTCGTAAAAATCCTTATCCAAAGGCGCTATGAGCAATAATAATTCTCCATAGCGGTCTATGGTATACTGTATTCTGGCAGTATTAGCGTATCGCTCATCTGGCGATAAGTGTGCGTAATAATTCAGTTCTTCTTGATATTTCCCAAATATCTGCAAAGCCAATTTACGAGCGGTTTCTTTCTCACCTACCCTAAAATAACCTTGTACAAAAGGGTCAAGAGTGAAGTAATAGCCATAAGCCTCCAAAGGCATATGCTTCATTCCGATATCCAAGATATCTTTGGCTTTATTTAATTTACCTTCTTCTATCAGTTTTTCGGTAAGACGTGCCAAATTACCGCGGAAGATAATACTGTTCTTACGCGTTTCGGGGTCTAAGTAAATACCTGCTTTACCCATATTACCCCAATCCCATTTCTTTATGATGTCGTACATCAAATTACTGTCTATACGACCCATATCAAAGGGGTGGTTCTTATCGATTTCTGTTTTAATAGGCACAAGTTTGTACACCAGTCCATCTAATTGCAAGTACTCCTTCATCCAGATATACTCAGCAGAGTCCATACTACCTCCTGAGAAGTATATCGGGCGTTTCCAATCGTTATAAGCCAAAATATCCAGCATCACAATACGTGCTTTATCGATAGCACTAGGGAGCGTGATATCTATATAGTCTACTATTTTATCAGCATCTTCGGGTTTTACAATACCGCTCTTTAGTACGTTTTCTTTATTTACAGGAATCCGTATTTTGTTCGTAGGGTAGTAGTTAAAGGTTCTACTTTCACTACTACTGCTACTGAGCTGTGTATTAGGGTCATCGCTGGTTACCCATTTCACAAAGTCTTTAATGTTCCAGCGGTTCTCGGTGCGTTTTTGGAAATACACTCCTTCACGTACCCCGTGAGCATATTGTTTGTGCACCATTTCACCTGGGATAGGACTACTTTGGTACGCTTGGCGCTTCATTTGGTCTATATACCAATCCGTTTGCAACAAGCTCGTATTAATTATCCGCACATCGGTGCGATAGCCTTCTATTTCTTGGGCATACCACAGTAAGAACGTATCGTTATCGCCAATGGTGAATATCATAGCGTCTTTATCTTTAACTACCGAGCTCAAATAAGCGTCCGCAATAAACTCTGCCGAATACTTTTGCGAGCGGTTGTGGTCGTCCCAATTCTCACTTGCCATCAGCACAGGTACAGCAAGCAAACTCGCTACCACTGCCAAAGGCGCTCCTATTCGTGACGAAAGCACCCTCCTAAGTGCGTGGAATAACGCATATACACCCACTCCTATCCATATAGCAAAAGCGTAGAACGAACCTACTAACGGATAATCTCGCTCTCGCGGTTCAAACGGTCGTTCGTTGAGGTATATTTTCATTGCCAAACCCGTAAAGAGGAAAAGCATCATCACTACCCACGTTTGGCGTTCGCTCTTCGTCGCCATAAAAAATAACCCTAAGAGTCCTAAGAGCAGAGGCAGGAAATAGTAAGTATTACGAGCTTTATTGTTCAGCACATCGGCAGGAAGGTTGTCTTGCGACCCAAGGCGCAAACTATCAATAGGCTTAATGCCCGATAGCCAGTTGCCGTGGTCATTCTCCATCTTGCCTTGCACATCGTCTTGCCTGCCTATGAAGTTCCAAGCAAAATAGCGGAAGTACATATACCCAAACTGATACTCGAACAAGTAGTGCATATTCTTCCAAAAACTTGGCTTCTCTACTTCTATATAGTCCCGATATTCGGTAAGGAATTGGTCGTAACGCTCAGGCGGAAGCGGTTGTATTTGCATTTGCCTTTGCACTTCTTGTAAGAACTGATAGAGCTTCGGCTCGTTATAAGCTTCTTCTTTTATTCTAAACGTAAGTAGTCCTGTGAGCTTCATATAATTCGCCGCGTGTTGCGCACTCCACATTCTTGGCAAAACACCCTCTTGTTTGCTATTCGACGCCATCTGAGCGTTTTTGTACTGATTCACGATGATGTATTTGCCTAAGGCATAATCGCGCTCGTATTTTGGCTTCGCATCTTCATACGGGTTCTCTTCGTCTAATCCAGCGTATTTATCCGAATACATAGGACCGTAGAACAAATGCGTTTCGGGGTATTGTTCAAGGTTGTAATAAGCTAATAGCAAACGCGCATCAGTCGGACTGTTCTCATTGATAACCGTATCAGCATTCGCGCGAATAGGTATCATTAGCCAAGACGAAAACCCTATAAACACAAACAACAAGCATAAAAAGCCCGTTTGCAAGCGCACTTTGTTTTGCTTATAAGCGTAGTTCAGCGTAAAATAGAAGAACGCAATAACCGAGAGTCCCGCGATAATAGTCCCTGAGTTGAACGGCATACCGAAGCTATTCACAAAAAATACTTCCAAATAACCAAAGTACGCCAACGTGTAAGGTAATATTAGTTTAAATATCAACAGCAAAATAGCGATAGAAACTACATTAGCAATGATGAAGTTCACTACCGTTTTCTTGTAGTTACTCTTGAAGAAATAAAGCATACCAATGGCAGGAATGGTCAGTAACGCCATAAAGTGCACCCCAAACGACAGCCCCACTACTAACGAAATCAGTAACAACCAGCGGTCGCCACGTGGTTCGTGCAAACTGTCCGTCCACTTGATGCCTACCCAAAACATAGCCGACATAAATAGCATTGCCATTGCATACACTTCTGCTTCCACCGCGTTAAACCAAAAACTATCCGAGAAAGTATAGGCAAGAGCCCCTACAACCCCACTCCCCAAAACAGCGATAAACTGCCCTTGGGTAAGCGTAGCAGGCGTTTTTTCTTCAACAGAATCGGTTCTCTTTAAAGCGATTTTCTTGGTCAAATTTACAATGATGAAGTACAAGAAAAGAACCGTAAAAGCACTCGATAAAACCGACATATAATTCACAAACAGCGCAATCTTATCCGAGTTCGGAGCAAAAGCAGCTATAAAAGCGCCCATCATTTGGAATAAAGGCGCTCCGGGAGGGTGACCCACTTCCAATTTCGCTGAGGTAGCAATATACTCGCCACAATCCCAAAAGCTAACCGTAGGTTCTACCGTAAGCCCATAAGTGATAAGAGCTACGGCAAAAACAGCCCACCCCACAATGAGGTTATATTTCTTAAATTGATTATCTGTCATCAGTACTTTATATTTCAAAGTGCAAAGGTAAGAAACAATTACCAAATGAGCAAATTTGTCAATCAGATATAAACCCCACACACCCTCACAACATTCCCCTTTGGAGCCAGTTCACGACAGTTGGGTCTGTGCCCCGCAAAAGTAGAGTATGTGATAGGAGGGATATTTGTTATCACTATACTTTGCCAAAGTTTCAAACTTTGGCAAAGTTAATATAGCCACCCTTCACTGCTGCGAGCTTGTAGCTCGTACACACTTTGCCAAAGATAATTTCCCGTTATGCTACGACCCTACATTCCCTTCACTTTTCCCGTCCCTAATTCCCCCTCTTCGAGGGAAGTCCGCGAGAGCGGAGTATGTGAGAGGGGGGAGGTTTCCTCCGCTTTTCCGTCACCACATTCCCCTTTTGAACGGAAGTCCGCGGAAGCGGAGTATGTGAGAGGGGGATGTTATCCCCTTATTGCCTATTCCTTAAGCCCCCACACCACCCCATTTTCTCATTTTCAAATTTGCTAATTTCCTAATTATCCCTCCTCCTTCCCGTCATACTCCCCCCTAGTGCCTATGGCCTAAGGCCTAGTGCCTCTTCCTCTTTCTTTCGCCTCGAAACCCCATTTTTACCATTTTTAGCGCTGTTGTATTACGGTATAAATCAATCACTTATACACCCTTTCTATACCAATCGTCCAAGATTCGTATAAGCTTCCTATAAGCTCTCTATAAGCTAACCCCACCCATCTTACACCCTTTTTTCACCAAAATTTCTCCCGACTCACTTCCGTTCTTTTCCGTTTCCTTCCGAATCCTCCAACCCTCTACATTTGCTAATTTTCAAATTTGCTAATCTGCTAATTTTTCCCTGCCCATTCCCCTTGGTGGTATTATTGGCATTTCTGGCATTATTGCCATTTACCTCATTTTCTCATTCTCTCATTCTCTCATTTCTTTTTTCGTTATAGATATATTTGTCTTATATTTTAATCATAAAACGTTAAAGATTGTTAAATAAGATAGATTTATCGCTATTTTATTTGTAAATGTGAAATAATTTTTCTTACTTTGCCCAAAAATAAAAAACAAATTGTACTATGGAAAACACAGCAAAACTGATTTTTGAAGGGAAAGAATACGAATTTCCTATCGTAGTAGGCACCGAAAACGAAAAAGCGATTAATATCGAAAAATTGCGTGCCTTAACGGGTTTGGTAACCTTGGATTCGGGTTACAAAAACACGGGTTCTTGCAAGAGTGCCATTACCTTCCTCGACGGCGAACGGGGCATCTTGCGCTATCGTGGCTATAACATCGAAGATTTAGCTGCTAAAGCCGAGTTCCTCGAAGTAGCCTATCTTCTTATTTTCGGAGAACTCCCCACTGCCGAAGAGTATGACGATTTCAAAAAAACAATTCACAAGTATACCCTTGTTCACGAGGATATGCGCCATATTATGGACGGTTTCCCGCGCTCGGCTCACCCTATGGGGGTATTAGCATCAGCTACCAGTGCGCTCACCGCTTTCAATCCGGTACCAGTAAATGTACATTGTCCTAAAAACGTGTATCAAGCGGTCTGTAAAGCCATTGCTAAAGTAACCATCATCGCTTCTTGGGTATACCGCAAACGCGAGGGCTTACCGCTGAATTATTACGACAATAGCAAGGGCTATATCGAGAACATTTTGCGACTCTTCTTCGAAATCCCTACTGAGGAATATAAAATCAACCCTACGGTAGTGAGTGCTCTCAACAAACTGCTCATCCTTCACGGCGACCACGAACAGAACTGCTCTACTTCTACGGTGCGTTTGGTGGGGTCTTCCGAGGCGGGTCTGTTTGCGAGTATTTCCTCTGGAGTTTCAGCCCTTTGGGGTCGTCTCCACGGCGGGGCAAACCAAGCGGTGATTGAAATGCTTGAAGAAATTCATAAAGACGGAGGCGATGTCGATAAGTTCATTAATAAAGCAAAAGACAAAAATGACCCTTTCCGTTTGATGGGCTTTGGGCACCGTGTGTACAAAAACTTCGATCCACGGGCTAAAATCATCAAAGTGGCTGCCGATGATGTGCTCAATGCTTTGGGTATAGAAGATCCAATTTTTAGCATTGCCAAACATCTTGAAAAAGTAGCTTTGGAAGACGACTACTTCAAATCGCGTAATCTCTACCCTAATGTAGATTTCTATTCGGGTATCATCTACAAAGCCTTAGGTATGCACTTAGAGATGTTCACTGTGCTCTTTGCTATCGGTCGTCTCCCTGGTTGGATTGCCCAATGGAAGGAAATGCGCCAAGGAGGAGAACCTATCGGTCGTCCACGACAAATATACGTAGGTGCCACCGAAAGAGCTTTTGTTGAATTGAATAAACGATAAGAATGAAAAATATTATCTATACCATTACCGATGAGTCGCCCTATTTGGCTACCCATTCGCTATTGCCAATCATCAAACGCTTTTGCGCTTCTTCAGGAATCAACTTTGAAGCCAAAGACATCTCATTGGCAGGGCGTATTTTAGCCACTTTCCCCGATTTTCTCACAGCAGAACAACGGGTGCCCGATGCGCTTAGTGAATTGGGGGCGTTGGCAACGTGTCCGGAAGCTAATATCATCAAGTTGCCTAATATCAGTGCTTCGGTACCCCAACTAAAAGCGGCTATCGCCGAACTGCAATCGCAAGGCTATGCCCTCTCCGATTATCCTGAAAATCCTACAAATGAAGCCGAAACAGCTATCAAACAGCGGTATGACAAGGTGAAAGGCAGTGCGGTGAATCCTGTACTGCGCGAGGGTAATTCCGATAGGCGCGCGCCTAAATCGGTAAAACAATACGCTCAAACGCACCCCCATTCAATGGGCGCGTGGAGTGCTGAGAGTCTCACGGAAGTCGCCACGATGCAAGCGGGCGATTTCTACCACAACGAGCAATCGGTAACACTTCAAAAGGCCGATGTGGTGCGCATAGAGTTGGTAAGCCCTAAACACGAGGTGCAAGTGCTCAAAGCGGAACTTCCTTTGCAAGCGGGTGAAGTGATAGATGCTACTTTTATGAGCAAAGAGGCGCTTTGTAAATTCTATAAAAAAACCTTTGCCGAAGCGAAAGACAAGGGCGTACTCCTCTCTTTGCACCTGAAAGCTACAATGATGAAGGTTTCTGATCCTATTCTCTTTGGCTATGCGGTTGAAACATACTTTGCTAATTTGTTCCAAAAACACCCGCGCGAACTGAAAGCCTTAGGGGTGAATGCACGTAACGGTCTTTCGGATATTCTGGCGAAAATAGAACAATTGCCTGCTGAAGAACAAGAACCCTTAAAACACGACATCGAGGGAGCACTTACACGAGCAGCAGCCTTGGCAATGGTAAATTCCGATAGGGGGATTACCAACTTGCATTTCCCTAACGATGTGATTGTAGATGCTTCTATGCCAGCAATGATTCGCAATGGGGGCAAGATGTGGAATGCTAAAGGCGAGGCTCAAGATACTTTGGCGGTACTGCCTGATAGTACTTATGCGCGTATCTACCAAGTGGTGATTGACTTCTGTAAGAAACACGGGGCGTTTAATCCTGCTACGATGGGAAGCGTTGCTAATGTGGGCTTAATGGCGCAAAAAGCTGAGGAATACGGCTCGCACGACAAGACTTTCGAAATCCCTCATAGCGGACGTGTACAGGTGGTAGGCACCGATGGTAAAGTGTACTTATCGCACAAGGTAGAAAAAGGCGATATTTGGCGTATGTGTACTGCGAAAGATGCTGCGATACAAGATTGGGTAAAATTAGCGGTAACACGTGCACGCCTCAGCAAAACGCCAGCGGTCTTTTGGTTGGACGAGCACCGCGCTCACGATGCGCAACTCATCAAAAAAGTAAAACACTATTTGGCAACACGCGATACCGAGGGGGTAGATATCCGTATAATGTCGCCCGAAACGGCGATGCTCTTTACCTTAGAGCGCACTCGCAAGGGCAAAGACACCATTTCAGTAACGGGCAATGTGTTGCGCGATTACCTCACCGACTTGTTCCCTATCTTGGAATTGGGTACTAGTGCCAAAGTGCTCTCTATCGTCCCTTTGATGAACGGTGGCGGACTCTTTGAAACGGGTGCAGGGGGCTCGGCGCCTAAATTAACCGAACAGTTTCTTGCCGAAAATCATCTTCAATGGGATTCCTTAGGAGAATTTCTCGCCTTAGGAGCTTCGTTAGAGCATTTTGCGCAAAAACACGAGAACCCCAAAGCCTTAATCTTAGCCCAAACCCTCGATGAGGCAACGAGTAAGCTGTTGAACAACGATAAATCGCCACAAGTCAAAGTAGGCACGCTCGACAATCGCGGAAGTCACTTCTATTTGGCACTCTACTGGGCAGAAGCCTTAGTGGCACAAACTCAAGACAGCGCACTTGCCAAAGAGTTTGCTCCTATCGCCAAAGCCCTAAAAGACAACGAAGAGACTATCGTGGAAGAACTCACCCGTATACAAGGTATGCCGGTAGAGTTAGGAGGTTATTACCATCCTGATTTCACCAAAGTAGCAACAGTAATGCAAGGAAGTAAAACACTAAAAAAGATATTATGATTTTTGATATTGAAATGATAAAGAAGGTCTACGCCCAATTTCCTGAGCGCGTCGACAAAGCCCGACAAGTGGTAGGAAGACCCCTTACCCTTGCTGAAAAAATATTGTATACACACCTATGGGACGGCACTCGCTGGCGCGAGCTTGTAGCTCGTGCCTTTGTACGCGGTAAAGACTATGTAAATTTCGCCCCTGACCGTATCGCTTGTCAAGATGCCACCGCCCAAATGGCGCTCTTGCAGTTTATGCAAGCGGGCAAAAGCAAAGTAGCTGTCCCTACCACGGTGCACTGCGACCACCTGATACAAGCCAAAGAAGGCGCGGCGACCGACCTAAAAGTAGCTACTGAACAGTCTAAAGAAGTATTCGATTTTCTCTCTTCGGTATCTAACAAATATGGTATTGGCTTCTGGAAACCTGGCGCAGGGATTATTCACCAAATAGTCTTAGAAAACTACGCTTTCCCTGGCGGAATGATGATAGGCACTGATTCGCATACAGTGAACGCTGGCGGATTAGGAATGCTCGCTATTGGTGTAGGAGGGGCTGATGCCGTAGATGTTATGGCAGGAATGCCGTGGGAACTGAAATTCCCTAAGCTCATAGGCGTAAAACTCACGGGTAAACTCAGCGGGTGGACTGCCCCCAAAGATGTGATTCTTAAAGTTGCCGATATCCTCACCGTAAAAGGGGGCACGGGCGCTATTGTGGAATACTTTGGCGAGGGTGCTAAATCGCTTTCTTGTACGGGGAAGGGTACTATTTGTAATATGGGTGCCGAAATAGGGGCTACTACCTCTACTTTTGGCTATGATGAGGCGATGCGTCGCTATCTGCTTGCCACTGGACGTGAAGAAGTAGCCCTCGCTGCCGATGCGATCGCTCCCTACCTCACCGCCGACCCCGAAGTATATGCTGACCCTGAAAAGTTTTTCGACCAACTCATCGAGATAGACCTCTCTACTTTAGAGCCTTATATCAACGGTCCTTTCACTCCTGATAGAGGTACTCCTGTATCCAAAATGAAAGAAGTAGCTCGCGAAAATGATTGGCCCTTGGAGGTGCAATGGGGGCTCATCGGTTCGTGTACTAACTCGTCCTATGAAGATCTCACCCGCGCGGTTTCGGTGGTAAAACAAGCCTTAGAAAAGAGAATTACCCCTAAAGCCTCTTTTGGTATCAACCCTGGCTCTGAACAAATACACTATACTACCGAACGCGATGGCATCATAGACGCTTTTGAGCAGTTGGGCACCCGTGTGTTTACCAATGCTTGTGGTCCCTGCATTGGTCAGTGGGACAGAGAAGGCGCCGAAAAACAAGAAAAAAATACGATTGTCCATTCCTTCAACCGTAACTTCTCCAAACGTGCCGACGGTAACCCCAATACCCACGCTTTTGTTGCTTCCCCCGAAATCGTTGCGGCTTTGGCTATTGCTGGTAGGTTAGACTTTAACCCTATCACTGATACCTTGCTTAACGACCAAGGTGAAGCGGTAAAACTCACCCCTCCTTATGGCGAAGAGTTGCCCTCTAAAGGTTTTGCGGTTGATGACCCTGGCTATCAGGCTCCTGCCGAAGATGGTAGCAACATCGAGGTCGTGGTATCACCTACTTCCAACCGCCTCCAACTGCTCACACCTTTCGCTCCTTGGGACGGCAAGAACATCATAGGGGCTAAACTCCTCATCAAAGCGCAAGGCAAATGCACTACCGACCATATTTCGATGGCAGGGGCTTGGTTGCGTTTCCGCGGACATTTGGACAATATTTCCAACAATATGCTCATAGGGGCGGTAAATGCTTTCAACGGTAAAACTAACTCCGTGAAAAACCAACTTACCGGGGAATACGACGAAGTGCCTAAAGTACAGCGCGCCTATAAAGCCGCGGGTATCCCTTCTATTGTAGTAGGCGACCACAACTATGGTGAGGGCTCTTCACGCGAGCACGCTGCTATGGAACCCCGTCATTTGGGGGTACGAGCCGTATTGGTGAAATCGTTTGCGCGCATTCACGAAACCAACCTTAAAAAGCAAGGAATGCTCGCTCTCACCTTTGCCAATGAAGCCGATTACGATAAGATTCAAGAAGACGATGTAATCAACTTCCTCGACCTTACCAGCTTTGCACCTGGCACTCCTTTGCACTTAGAATTTGTACATAAAGACGGTAGCAAAGATGTGATTACCTGCAACCATACCTACAATGCTCAGCAAATAGGTTGGTTTAAAGCAGGAAGCGCCCTGAACCAGTTAAAAGAGAAAAGTGAAAGATAAAATGAATGGTGAAAAAGAAGCTGTCCGAAAAAGTCTCAAAATAGCATTTGCGTCGCTACACTTTGCCAAAGTTAATCGCCCGTTGTGCTACGACCTTTGGCAAAGTTAACCTCCTCTGGTGCAAGCTTGTAATTCGTACCCCATTTGCTAATTTCCTAATTCTCTAATTCTCTCATTTCCTCATTTCTCTCGCCTGTGCGACTCAAAATAGTATTAATTGGTATTATTTTTGCATACAAAAAACCATTAATAATAAAATATATGAGTAAAAATGTATCCGACCAATTGGTCGAAATGTTAGTACAAGCAGGCGTAAAAAGAGTATATGCCATTACCGGCGATAGTCTCAACCCTGTGAACGACGCCATCCGTCGCGATGGTCGCCTTGAGTGGATACACGTCCGCCACGAGGAATCAGCCGCTTATGCAGCCTCTATGGACGCCGAACTAAACGGCATAGGCTGTTGTATGGGAAGTTCAGGACCTGGACACGTGCACCTTATCAACGGACTCTACGACGCCAACCGCTCAGGCAACCCTGTGATTGCCATTGCCAGCACCTGCGCCACCCATAAATTCGGTACCCACTGGTTCCAAGAAACCAATCCCTTCTTGCTGTTTCAAGATTGCAGTAAATATGTGTATGTAGCCAATACCCCAAAACAGTTCACCACAATGATGCAACGCGCCATACAAACGGCTATCAACGAGAAAGGCGTGGCGGTGTTGGGACTCCCAGGTGATGTAGCAGGTGCCGACCTCGAAGAAGTGCCTACTGCTACACAAACCTTCTTAGCAAAACCCGTAGTACGTCCTTCTGATAGTGAACTCGACAAATTATCAGCCGTACTAAACGACGCTAAAAACAAGAAAATAGCCCTTTACTGCGGTCACGGTTGTCAGTATGCGGTGAAAGAAGTGGAACAGCTTGCCGAAACCCTTAAAGCACCTATCGTCGCTTCTTTCCGTGGCAAAATATTCTTCGACCGCACCGATAGCCCTTATATAGCGGGAATGAACGGCTTGCTCGGGCATCGTTCAGGTTATGATGCTTGCGCCAAAGCCGATGTGCTCGTAATGCTCGGCACCGATTTTCCTTATGCGGAGTTCTTACCTAAGAAAAACACCATTATCCAAATAGATGAACGCCCCGATATCATTGGTCGTCGTGCCAAAGTAGATTACGGTTTTGCAGGCGATGTGAAGGACACCATTACCGCCTTATTACCTAAACTCACCCCTCGCACCGACGATAGTTTCCTCAAAGACATTCACAAAGAGTATTTGGATCTTGAAAAATCATTGGACGATTACACCAAAAAGAAAACCGAAGAGAACCAAATAGACCCCGAATATGCAGCTAAACTTTTGGATAAATACGCCGCCAACGATGCTATTTTCACCGTCGATACAGGTATGAATGTAGTGTGGGCAGCGCGCTTTATCAAAGGTACAGGCAAACGTTACCTGACTGGTTCGTTCAACCACGGTTCTATGGCAAACGCCCTCCCAATGGCAATTGGGGCAGCAGCCTCCTCCAAAGGTAGACAAGTGGTAGCAATGTGTGGCGATGGCGGTCTATCAATGCTCTTGGGCGACTTGGCTACCCTGATGCAATACCAATACCCTGTGAAAATATTTGTGTTCAACAACCGTTCGCTCGCAATGGTAAAACTCGAAATGGAAGTATCGGGCTACCTCGATTGGCAAACCAATATGGTAAACCCTCCTTTCGACAAACTTGCCGACCTGATGAACATCAAAGGCTATGAAGTGCGTAAAACCGAAGACCTCGAAGCCACCGTAAAAGCAGCTTTCGAGCACGACGGACCTACTTTGGTGAATATCTACACCAATCGCGATACCTTAGCGATGCCTCCTCATATCACTTTTGAACAGATGAAAGGTTTTGCGACCAACATCATCAAGAAGATAGGTCAAGGTGACTTTGCAGAAGCCAAAGGCAGTATTACCAACAGTATGAAACACATTAAGGACGTTTTTTAGATTTTAATTTTGATAATAAAAAAGTCGCTAAGCATCTCGCTTAGCGACTTTTTTCTTGTATTTACTCTGTTACTTTCTTTTCTTCAATTCTCAGCCTTGTATCTCAAACGCACAATCCTTGTCCTAAAATCCTACAACCCTTGAATAAGAATTTGCCCATAAAAAATTATCGCCAGAATTTTGCACCGTAAAAACTTGATAAGGAGAAAAGCCGAAAGACAAAAGGTAAATATAAAGTCGACGCCTTCTATCTTTTAGTTCTTGACCTCTTATCTAAAAAATCAATTATTATGGCAAAAAGTAGAAATAATGTAGTAACCGAAGGATTGAGCGGTATGTTAGCTCGCCAAATCGTATTCCGCCAACGCGCAGGACAAACCATCGTAGGGAAAGCCCCCGTTCGCTCTCAGAAAGTAAGCCAAGCACAACAGCTACATCAGCAAAGGTTTGCTCGAGCAGCTTTCTATGCTAAAAGCGCTTTGCAAAATAGTGCACTTAAGCAAAGCTATGCCGAGGAAGCTAAAAAGCGTCCAGGTACCACCCCCTATAATATGGCAATTGCCGATTATCTTAAAGCTCCTGTGATTGACGCGGTAGATACCTCAAACTATACAGGTTCCGTTACCGGAGAAAAGATTGTCGTACAAGTATCCGACACTTTTAAAGTAACAGGCGTGAAAGTGAAAATCACCGACCACGATGCTACACTTGTAGAAGAGGGGAATGCTACCTTCCAAGAAGGTAAGTGGGTGTATACCACCACTGTGGTAAACGCTTCTCTTACCGGCGATAAGGTAATAGTAACAGCCACCGACCGTCCTGCCAATGTTACCACTAAGGAATTTATTCTTTAAAGCGAGTAACAACAAGAAAGGTAAAGCCAGTAAAACTGGCTTTACCTTTTATCTTTTACCTTAAAATCACCCTTATTACAAAATAATTTGTATCTTTGCATCGCTTGTTACCCTTTACTCACACACCACCCAGCTGTGAGTCATTACTGATTTTACCTTTTACCTTTTATTTTTAATAGAAAAATATTATTATGGAACATTCACACCACCAACACGACCATCATCACCACGGTCACGACCACCATCATCACACCGTAACTGACCTCAGTACTCTCAATCGTGCCTTCTACGTAGGCATTGGGTTGAATTTACTCTACACAATTATTGAGTTTGCAGTAGGCTTTCGCGTCGATTCCTTAGCACTTATCTCCGATGCAAGTCATAATCTAAGCGATGTTGCCAGTTTAGTGATTTCACTTATCGGTATGAAACTCACCCATCGCACCGCTACTCAGCTCTATACCTATGGCTACAAAAAAGCATCTATTCTCGCATCGCTCATCAATGCGGTACTACTGATGTATATTGTGATAAAAATCTTTATCGAAGCCTTCGAGCGTCTTGCTAATCCACCCGAAATGGTAGGTTCAGCAATTATGCTTACAGCTTTTATAGGAGTAATAATCAATGCCGTTTCAGCATTCCTATTCTACAAAGGACAGAAGACAGATATCAATGTCAAAGGGGCTTTTCTGCACCTAATGCTCGATGCTTTGGTATCGGTAGGGGTAATTATCTCAGGGGCAATTGTATATTTTACCGGTTGGAACTTAGCCGACCCTATCAGTAGTTTTATGGTAGGTATTGTGATTCTGTTCTCCACTTGGGGATTGCTCAAAGAAAGTGTAAAACTCATTTTAGATGGAGTGCCTCACGACATCGATAAGGAGCATATACAGCATCTTATAGAAGAGCACCCAATGATAGAGAGTGTACATCACTTGCATATTTGGGCGCTCAGTAGCTTACAGAACGCTCTTACGGCTCATATTGTACTGAAAGAGTGTATTACGCTTAAAGAATTTATGAATATTAAAGCCGAGTTAAAGCACAAACTCTCACACGAAGGGATTACCCACAGCACTTTTGAAATAGACACCGATAATTGCCACTGCGAAGAAGAAAAATGTAATTAATTCCAGTAATGCCAATAATACCAGTAAAACCAATAATTAGAAGATTAAAATTAGAGTATGAAAGAAAATATTTTGAAAACAAAAAGTCTTGATTTTGCTATTAGAATAGTAAATCTTTATAAATATTTATACGAAAGTAAGAAAGAATTTGTGCTTTCTAAGCAAATATTGCGCAGTGGTACTTCTGTAGGGGCAATGATATGTGAAGCCGAACATTCTGAAAGTGCTGCTGACTTTGTACATAAAATAGCTATATCACAAAAAGAAATAAATGAGACGCTCTATTGGTTAGAACTTTTATGTAAGACAAATTATATTACAGCTAATGAATTTGAAAGTATCAAAGAAGATGCTATAGAAGTAGCTAAAATAATATCAAGCAGTATAAAAACAGCTAAAAACAATATTAAAGCAAAAGCTAATAGCCTAAATAAACAATAAACTACTATATAAAATCACTATTTATTACTAGTATTACTGGCATTATTGGCATTATTGGCATTACTGGTATTAGAAAGGATTCCGCCACTAAGGGCAAACTCCATTGCTTTTTGGGAAGAGAAACCTTCGGCAGGCTTTATGTTATCTTTGGAAGTAACAATCACCCAACCAGAAATAGCATACGAATGCGGAAGATAAACACTTACCATTTCGCTGAGTTCAGCAAAATCCATAGAAGGTTGGGTAAGGAACCCAATGCGCCATATTTCGGGCGTTTCATTCACTTTTACCCATACCGGATTAGTAAGCTTGCGTTTGTCACCTACAAAAGAAGCTAAAATATCTTTAATAGAAGAATAAATAATCTTTACACCGGGAATATGAGCTACTAAATAATCTAATAGTCCCACGAACAGTTTCCCTAAAATCAGTCGACTACCAATAAAACCAATAATAGCAGTACCAAGTAAAACCAAAGCAAAAACTAACCCTGGGTAAGCCTTTGAAATATCAGGCACAAGGTTATCTACACTCTTGAATATCGACCAGATAATCCAGATAGTAGCACTCAGCGGACCTATGATAAGTATCCCTTGAAAAAAGTATTTGATAAAGGTACTGAAATAATTCTTTGACATATATTTTATTACTAAAAAATAGAAGTATGTGTTTGTGCGGTAAACTCTTCTAAGAACTTCATTCCTCTATACGAATTCCCTTTGTTATTAAGTTTCGGACTCCATACTGCAATGCTATATTGATTAGGCAAAAGAGCTACAATACCACCTCCTACACCGCTTTTACCTGGTAGTCCCACCTTAAAAGCAAACTCTCCCGACTCATCATAGAAACCGCACGTTTGCATCAAAGCGTTTACCCGTTTAGTACAAGTTTCAGTAAGGATTTGAACTCTATCGTGCATACGGATACCATCGTTGGCAAGAAACGAGAAGATATATGCCATCGATTTGCAAGTAAGCTCTAATGAACAGAGCTTGAAGTAGAAATTGAGTACCTCAATAGGGTCATTCTCTATGTTCCCTAATGATTTGATATAATAACATAAGGCAAAATTGCGATATCCTACTGATTTCTCCGACTCGGCTACTAATATAGAGTAATTAATACTATCATCATTAGCTAATTCTCTTACAAAAGTTAAGAAATCGGCTTGAGCATCTTCCAAGATAGAAAGGAGAATATCACAAACTACAATAGCCCCTGAATTGATAAGAGGGTTACGTGGAATACCGTTATCGGCTTCTAACTGTATTAATGAATTGAATGAAGTGCCCGAAGGTTCTACATCTACACGTCGCCATAGTTGGTCGCCTATAATACTATACGCTAACGAAAGCGCTAATACCTTAGAAATACTCTGTGCTGAAAACTTTTCATCGCAATCACCAATTCCATACGATTGTTTGTTCAGGCTATAAAAATATACCCCAAACTTATCGGGGTTCACTTGTGCCAATTCTGGGATATAAGTAGGAACTTTACCTAAATTATCAGCAGATAAAACAGATTGATATATAGTGTCAATTATTTTAGAATATTTCATATGTATTTATTGGGGATTATTCGTTCTAATGATTTTGATTTGCTTGATACGTTTCTTGTCAAAAGCTTCTACAATGAATTTATAGTTGCCAAAGAGAATAGGAGTTCCTTTCTGAGGAAAGTTGCCCGAAATCTCTAAGAGAAAGCCTGCAAGCGTTTCGGCATCACCGCGATTCTCGTCAAATAGAGCCTCTTCTTCATCAGTAAATTCAAGAATGCGATAGAAGTCCTTCAATACCGTTTTTCCTTCAAAAATAAAGACATTATCATTGATTTTGAAGTGTGTTACATCTTCATCGTCAAACTCATCGTTGATATTTCCCACAATCTCTTCTATGATATCCTCTAAGGTAATCACTCCACAAGTACCACCGTACTCATCTACTACAACAGCGAGGTGTATCTTCTTCTCTTGAAACTCGCTCAACAAATCGTCTAATTTCTTGTTTTCGGGAACGAAGAAAGCATTGCGTTTCACACTATTCCAGTCGAAATCAGTTTTGTCTAAATGTGGCAAGAGGTCTTTGATGTAAATTACCCCTGTAATATGGTCTAAATTCTCGTGGTATACGGGAATGCGCGAATAGCCTATCGCCACGATTTCGTTTAGCAACTCCTGATATGAGAGCTCTTCGCTGAGAGCAAAGATATCTACACGGGGTACCATTACTTCGCGGGTTTCGGTATTGCCAAAAGAAACAATACCCTCTAATATCTTCTTTTCCTCGTTGGTGGTATCTTCTTCGGAGGCGAGTTCTAAGGCTTGCGAGAGTTGTCCTACTGAAATATTGCTTTTCTGCTTGCCCAATTTTTTTTGTATCCATACGGTAAAGTTTTTCATCGGCATACTGATGGGCGTAAAGAAGGAGTCGAGGATATAAATGAAGTAAGCTACGCGCTGTGAAAACAAAATATTGTTGCGATTGGCGTAGATTTTAGGTAGGATTTCACCGCAGAGCAAAAGCACAAAGGTAACCACACCCACATCGAGTACTGCCCGTACCCAAGGAGTTGTAATTCCCCCGAAGAGGAAGTCGCCTAAATCTACAAAGAGGAGTACGATAGAGATGTTTACCAAGTTATTGGCAATAAGTACCGTTGCCAATAGCTTTTTAGGATTCTCTGTGAGCTTGGCTATAATATTGCCGGTAGGCGTTTTTTCTTCTTTGAGTGTTTCAATCTCAGCAGGAGTAAGCGAAAAGAGAGCTACCTCAGCTCCTGAGATAAGAGCAGAGCAGAATAATAATAGTATAAACACTGCAAATTGAATAACGATACCCACGTCAATGCTTAAAAAAGGCATTAATGAGAGTACCGACAAAGGTTCTGTTTCCAAAATATTATTATTTCGTTACACATTTAGAAAGGAGGCTCGGTGCTTACGGGCGGTTCAGGAGCCTTAGGTTCAGCTGTTTTAAGAGCTGGTTTAGGTTGCCCATCACGTTTAGGATTTGGTAGGAAAGTTACATCGGAAGCGTGGATTTCAGTTGTTTGGCGCATCACGCCGTCTTCCGTTTGCCATTTACGTGTTTTGATGCGCCCTTCGACATAGATAAGGTCGCCTTTGTGAGTGTATTTCTCTACGAGTTCTGCCAGCTTGTTGCGTACGATAACAGTATGCCATTCGGTACTGCTAATGCGCTCGTTGGTAGCGCGATTGGTATACTCATCATCAGTGGCTAAGGGGAACTGACCAATGCAGTTACCTTCGCTGAAATAGGTAAGCTTCACAACATCTCCCATACGACCTATGAGAATAACTTTATTTAAAGTTCCGTTCATTGATATATAAATATAAAGTTGATAATCTAAATATTCTCCAAAAGTACGACAAAATTTTAAAACTACCAAAATTTGGTAATGAAATTTGCAGTGAGAGCTGATACGGGATAGCTGTGTATGTCAGTGATAAGTATGCTATTATCAAGGAGTTCGGTGGTGGTAACTATCCAAAAAGAAGTATAAATATGCTGGTGAGTGAGTTTGTGGATTACAGGCATTTCGTTGTACAAACTCACGGTAGCAGAGGGTAAGATAGAGGCTATTTCTTCGGTAGTAGCAGGAGCGTGGGTTTCGAGTAGAGGAAACTCATAGAGTCCGTGCCAGATATCTTTGCCTTTGCGCTTTTGCAAAAGGGTTTGTCCGTAAGGATTGAGCCATACGAGATAGTTGAAATAGCGTTTTTTAATAGTGATTTTCTTGATTTTTACGGGTAGGACGTCCACCTGCTGATGATGAAAAGCCCAACAGTGGTCACGTAATACACAATTTGCACAATCGGGACTCTGGGGAGTGCACTGCAAGGCACCGAACTCCATTAGGGCTTGGTTATAAGTGCCGGGGTTGTGCTTGTCTAAACATTCGTAAGCTAATGCTTTGAACTCTTTGGCACCTTGTGGACTGTTAATAGGTGTTGCAATACCAAAAAGACGAGAGAGCACACGGTATACATTACCATCGACTACGGCACAAGGTTCGTTATAACAAAAGGAAGCAATGGCACTTGCGGTATAATCGCCTATACCTTTGAGTTTTACAAGTTCTTTATAGGTTTTGGGGAAGACACCTCCCAATTCAGTAGCGATATATTGCGCTGTGTGGTGTAGATTCTTAGCGCGTGAGTAATAGCCTAAGCCCTGCCATAGTTTGAGTACTTCTTCTTCGGGGGCATTGGCTAAATCGGTGACGGTAGGGTACCGACTGATAAAACGCTGGTAGTAAGGCAGACCTTGCACTACGCGCGTTTGCTGTAAAATCACTTCGGAGAGCCACACCTTATAGGGATTAGCGGTGCCACGCCAAGGCAAAGACCTTTGCGCAACTTTATACCAAGAAGTTAGTTTGTTGATGAGCCAATTTGTCAATTTGTGAATTTTAGGAGTTAGAAGAGTGTGCAAAGGGGCGCAAAAGCGACAACGTTGCTAATTTTCTAATTTCTCGGTATTTTCTTTTTTCTTGTCGGTATCGTTATTCTCTTTGGTAGCCTCTTTGAACTCGCGAATACCTGTGCCGAGACCGCGCATTAATTCGGGAATTTTCTTGCCTCCAAAGAGCAACAATATAAGAGCTACAATGATGACTACTTGCCAGGGACCTACTACCCCTAAAAATATACTTAGCATAGTTATTAGATTTTAGTTGTTAGTTATTAGTGATTAGGTATGTCGGAATTGTCAAACTTGTCGGACAATTCTGAACAAAGAAATATAATAGTGCAAAATTACAAAACTTTTTTGAATTGACAATCTTTTTCTAACGACTAAATTCTATCGACTTGATAATGGCTTCGAGTTCGAAGAGCATATCGCGTTTGGCAACGCCTGGTGCATATAAAAAACCTTCGGCTACTACCAGGCGGTTATGAGCTTTGTCTTCAATAATATAATTGATATAAGGGCCTCCAAGGGCGAAATCTTTTACTTCCCACAAGCCTTTGCTTTCAATGGTTTTTCGTCCTTTTATCTTCGTTTCGCTGATGCTGGGAGCTAAATAGGTTTCGGTAACCATATACATACCTTCTTTGGGGCCTGGAATATATTTTTTGCCTATGGAATCGCGCATCTTTACGATGGTTTTAGCCCGCCCTTCTTCATCGGCAGGGATACTTCCCAAAGGCATTTCGTAGAGGATAATACTTGCTCTACCGCCTTTGATAGGGCGTTCTATCCAGAAGAAATTGTCGCCGTATTTTCTCACTTCGTACACGGCGGGCATCACGAATTTGAAGCCTAAGGTTTGTTCTACTTGTTTATCGGTACTGAGTGCTTTTTCGAAGCGATGGCGTGTTTCTTTGAGGTCGTTGTTCTTGAAGGCAAGGATAAATTGGTTGTGAAATTCTTCGACTTTGCAGGCTATATCGCGCACTTGTTTGCCTTGTACTTCGCATACCACTTGTGGTTTGGCGTATACATCGTCGCTAATAGTTGCTTCGTTTTTATTACCGCGATGCACAATGAGCACATTGCGACTATTACGGGTGTTGCCTTCAAATACTTGTGGGGGCACTTGATGTAACGAAAAGATGGGTTCTTCGGTAGGTAGCCCATCGATAGGGGCGGCGAAGTAACGGCGAATGGTATCGCCTACGGCGCCTTCCCAGAGGTCGTTATCGATGACCACGGCGAGGGTGTTGATTTGCCCTACTGAAGAGGGGAGGTAAGTTTCTCCGTTTTTATTGTTGCTATTGTTACAACCCAATAGGAGCAAGGAGCAGGCGATGCTTGCAAATAAAAAGCGTTTCATAAAAATAACTGATTATTTCTTTATAGGAAAAGATACAGCTAAAATCGTTCCAAAATCACTTTTTTGGTAAAAAATATTGTTAGATTAGCAATAAGGCCATAGGCCATAGGCCACAGGCAATAGGGGGAGAAGCGACGGGAAAGGAAAATTAGCAAATTAGAAAATGAGAAAATGGGGTAAAAGCTAATAATACCAGAAATGCCAATAATACCACCAAGGGGAATAGGCGGGGCGGACTTTTCAGACGAATCGGACAGTTTAGAGGAGGGATTGGAGGTTTCGGAAGGAAACGGAAAAGTTCGGAAGATAGCTGAGAGGAGTTTTGGTGAAAAAAGGGTGTAAGATGGGTGGGGTTAGCTTATAGAGAGCTTATAGGAAGCTTATACGAATCTTGGACGATTGGTATAGGAAGGGTATATAAGTGATTGACTCATAGTATAATATAGTGACACGAAAAATGTTAAAATCGGGGTTTCGAGGCGAAAGAAAGAAAATCCTCACCCCGTCCCTCTCCCAAGGAGAGGCGGAAATGTAGGGATGGAAAAGAGAAGGTAATGTGGTGAAACATCCCCCTAGCCCCCTTCAAAGGGGGAATGTGGCGACAGTAAAGGGGGAGTGTGGTGACGGAAAGGAGAAGGGATAATTAAAGAATTAGCAAATTGGGAAATGAGAAAATGGGGTGGTGTGGGGAGGAAATCCCTAAATAATATGTAAATTATTAAGGGGGCAAATGGCGCTACTTAGGTAATTGGTAGGCAATGAATAATAGGAATAATTTGTTTAAGGGCTTGAATGGCTAATTTGCTACATTGCGAAAATTAGATTTCTGAACAATAACAGTAGCGAGAGCTGTGGTATAACCCCAATGAGCCAACTTAAAAACATTAGCCATAAGGACTTCTGGTTGAGGTAAGCTTGTGCTGAAATACAGGCTCCGCTGAGGAATAAGAAAAAGGCTACTATGTAGGTCATATCTTTTTCTACGGCAATACTGAGCAATACTGAGAAAGTAGTAAGCGCCCCCATTCCCATAGCAAACATATTGACTTGCAATCGCAGAAAATGTAAAAAAAGAATTATAAAACAGCTGATGGCTAAGTTCATCACATAGAAGTAGAGGATAGGATAGGGGTCGATAGGGGTGATGCCGAAAGCTACCCCTAAGAGCATTGCTATATAGCCGTACAAAAGCCATTTTTGTTTTTCTAATGGAATGATAAAAGGGTTCTGCAACCAGCCTACTACAAACAAGATGAGGTAGATGAGTGTAGGGATAGCAATGGTAACTATCAGTAATAATAGCCACGTAAACTTCATTTGCTCTACCGGGAGAGGGAAAGGGATATTAAAAAGCACCACCATAGCTCCGTAGATAGGGAACCAGATGGGGTGAGTGAAAAAGGCTATGATATAACTCAAAAAACGCATTGTATTCTTCTTTTTTTGCAAAGGTAGTACAAAATAGCAAAATAGCAAATTTGAGAAAGAGCAAAAAAGCCCCTCGCTCACGCGAGGGGCTTTTTATTTAAGGAGTGTAAATAATGTTTTCTACTAAGTCGTTGTCGGTATTCTTGGCGAGCTGTGAGTTTTTCTCGTTAAAAGGAGTGGTGTAGAGAAACTCTTCGCTACTTAGATGTCCTGTGGGCATCTCGTCGGGGTTCGTCTCGGCAACTTTGTTGGTTCCAGACAGTTCTTTCAGTTCTTCAACGACAATCTCTTCAAAGAAATTGTCTTTCCTTGTTTTTACATTTTTCATCTTGTCTGCTTTTAATTATTATTAAACTTTCTTTTACTCCTTAGGAAACACGCCATAGGGCATAGGTTTCAAGGGATAGCGTTTCTCAAAAGAGGATAACCTCTCCCCCTTTCGCATACTCAGCTACGCCAGCTGGCTGACTTCTCTTAAATAGGGGGAGAAGGGGACTGAAAAGAGACTTTTCACTTTTTCCTTGTTTGGTTCTTTTTCTTTGTTACTTGTGTGCTTTGCACCTCTTCTTGCTCGTGTGGTTTGCATCTTTCGATGAAATCGCTGAGCACGTTCATATAGTTGATGAAGGCTTCGTAGGGCGAGTCATAAGGCAAACGATACTTGTGATAGTCCGCCCCCGAAAAAAGCTTAGTACGCATAAAATAGAAGTGCTCACTGGCTTGCAGACGAGTATAATCGTCTATGAGGTCGGCGTTCTTTTTCTTTCTTACTTCTGGTTGTATCTTAAAGAGCTCTCGGAAGGCTTCTTTTTGCAACTCGTTACCCAACCAAGAGGTGGTATCGCGCTCTTCGTCTGTCCACGAAATAGGGTAGGGCACAGGCAATACATCTTTAGCAGGGTGCTTTTTGGCTACTTCCTTAGGCAATAGGAACTCATAGTTATCGTCTTCCATCATATAGGTGATGAAATAGCGCAAGAAGTCGAAAATACCGCTTTGGGCGTTGTTGTAATAGCCTATTACCTCGTAGTTCATAAAGAGGTTGAGCACCTCACTATCTTGCAAGCTGTTTTTCACCCAACTGATATACTTTTCGGAAGTGAGTGGGTATTCACTCCAATTTCTATCGGAAAAGCGTATGGCGATATCATCGCTGAGTTTGCTGTTTTTGAGCAAAAGGTTGAGGTTTTTGTCGATAGCGTTTTTGTAGACAAAGTTTGGACTCTTCCAACCCAATACGTGTTTAGCTCCATCGGTGAGCATCGTCTTGAAACCGAGTTTTGCGACGCGTTCGCCTATGGTATCGGAATAGATAAGAGAGGTGTTGCGAAAAGTTACAGGCTTCTTGCCAAAGAGCTGTTTGATAGCCGTAGTATGTCGTTTTACTTGTTGTTCGAACTCATCGGTATCATCGGAAAGCGAAGCCAAAGAGTGGGAATAAGTTTCTGCCAAAAACTCTACACTACCGGTTTGGGCGAGTTCTTGGAAAGAGCGTATCACCTCAGGAGTATGCATTTCGAGCTGGTCGATAGCACTTCCTGTGATGGAAAAAGCTACTTTGAACTTGCCTTTGTATTTATTGATAAGCTCCAAGAGCAAGGTGTTAGCAGGTAGATAGCAATGCTCAGCCAAATCTTCAAGCTCAGAGCGATTGGCGTAATTATCGAAGTAATTATGTTTCTTGCCGATGTCGAAGAATTGATACTTTCTAAGACGTTCGGGGTGATGGATTTGGAAATAGATACAAATTGACTTTTTCATCGTTGGTTATTTTATATTAAAGATTCGTAAATGTTTTTGAGTTTCAAGGAAGCTTTTTCCCATTTCAGTTGGTTTACCTCGTCGTACCCTTCACGTTGCATATAGTGAGCGAGGGTGGGGTAAGCCAAAATACCATAAATAGCATCGGCAAGGGCGTTGATATCCCAATAGTCTACTTTGATAGCGTGGTGGAGTACCTCAGCCACTCCCGATTGTTTGGAGATGATAGTAGGTACTCCTGAGCGCATTGCTTCCAAAGGAGAAATCCCAAAAGGCTCGGATACTGAGGGCATCACATACACATCGCTGTATTGGAACATACGCTGTACGTCGTTGCCCCTGAGAAAACCTGTGAAGTGGAAGCGGGTTCCTAATCCCAATTGTGCAACACGGCGCACTAAGGGGTTCATCTTCTCGCCACTACCTGCCATTACAAAGCGTACGTTAGGCATACGTTTCATCACTTTTGCAGCTGCCTCGACGAAATATTCAGGACCTTTTTGCAAGGTGATACGCCCTAAGAAAGTAACGATTTTATCCTTAATACCGCGTTCTTCTTTGGCATCAGTTTCGGCTTTAAAGTCTACTGCATTGTGCACAGTAATCACCTTCTCGGCAGGGATACCGTATTTTTCAATGACGATATTGCGCGTCCAGTTGCTCACGGTTACTACCCTATCGGCAGCTTCCATACCGCGTTTTTCGATATCGTAGACCAATGTATTGCGGTTATACTCGCCCCCACGGTCGTACTCGGTAGCGTGTACGTGTACGATAAGGGGTTTGCCCGAAATCTTCTTGGCGATGATACCCGCACTATAGGTAAGCCAGTCGTGGGCGTGAATCACGTCGAACTCATAGCGTTGGGCAACTGTGCCCGCTACTAAGGCGTAGCGGTAGACCTCTTCCATCAGATTTGCACCGTATTTGCCCGAAAACTGAAATTTGTTATGATACGAAATGCGCTCGCGGTGTTCGCCTTCTTTGAGGTAAGCATCACGTTCACGGGCAAAGGTTTCGGGGTCCAGGTAAGGCACGAGGTTCGAACCTATCTCCATAAAATTGATGTGTTTCCAGAAATCTTCAATCTTTTCAGCGTTTTGCAACATCTCTACATCGCTAGCGTTGATAATCTTAGCCACATTGCCGTCTTCATCACCGGAGGCTTTTGGCATCACAAACAGCACTTTTACGCCGTTTTTAGCCAATCCTTGGGCAATACCCAAGCAGGCTGTTCCTAATCCCCCACTGATATGAGGGGGAAATTCCCATCCAAACATTAATACTCTTGCTTTCTTCATATGCTTTTATTTATTCCTTCCCCAATCCCCTCCCACGCAGGGAGCAAGAAGAGCGTTATTCTAATTTTTGTTTTGAGATGATGCTGATTAACTCATAATCATCGGGCAGATTACCATCTTGAATAGGGTAGTCATAGATGATTCTCTTGACTTTTAACTGATATTTATAACCTTTTTCAAGGGTAATATCTTTTATTTGGTTGTTGCCAAAACAAAGTTCTTTATTACCTATTAGTGCTTTAAAACATTTGAATTTCACTTCAGGCCAACTAAAGGCTTCTCCCATTTCTCCTCTAATTGTAAGTGTCACTTTTTGTACTTCTTTAACTCCATTATTGGTGTAATCACTTTCTTTACTAAGGCAAGAACAGCACAAGACACATATCAATAATATTAAAATATTTCTTATCATATTAAAATAACTTTCTCAAAGTGTTGCAGGCATTTGGCTCAGTAGCCATTGAGCACGTAATATCTCAGCTACATTCTTAGCTTTGGCAATACAACCGCGTGAGTGGAATGGTGGATTGCCGTCGTAAATAGCCGATATAGTACATACACCGTGTTCGTTGAGCTCTTCTTCAAAATTTTCTAAGATAGCTTGCGCTTCTGGTAGGTACTGTGCTCCAAAGATTTTCAGATAAGCCTCTATATAGAACCCAATAAACCAAGGGTGTGCTGACCCGTTGAAGGTGGCTTTGTCGCGCACATATACATTGCCTACACTCACGCCTTCATAACGGGGGCTTTGAGGAGATAAACTGCGCAATCCGCGAGGGGTGAGCAACTCTTGGGTAACAATGTCCAATACTCTCTTCTTAGTCTTCTCGTTTATGGGAGCATAGTCGAGAGCACAAACGATGAGCTGATTGGGGCGTACATCTACGTTTTTATTCGTGCGGTTGGCATAGTCGGCAAGGTACTTCTTGTCCTCTATCCAAAAAGTCTCTACAAAGCTCTTTTCGATGGTTTCAGGTAGCGTAAACCACTCGCCTAAGAAAGCCTTGTCTTTCGCTTCTTCTGCTAAGGCAAGTGCGTAACACACGGCATTATACCAGAGGGCATTCACTTCTACTACATAACCGTTGCGTGGCACGATAGCGCCGTAATCGCCTTGCGCATCAAACCACGTAAGCGGACGTGTAAGGTCATCACTCCATATAAGTCCGTTAGCTTCCATACGAATATTCTTATGAGAGCCTTGCTTGTAGGCGTTTAAGATACTTTTGAGCGTATCGCCATACTCCTTCCAAAGTTGTTTCTTACTCTTAATAGTTTCCTTTTCATACTGTTGAAGCGTCCAGAAGAACCACAGAGAGGTGTCGGCATCATACTCAGGGTGTATATTGTGTGTACTGATTTCCTTAGCAAAAAGCCCTTCGTAGAAGTATTTTTGAGTAGAGGTGAGCACGTCTTCAAATATCTTGGCTGTACTGCCCGATAAAGCAATACCTGGCAAGGCAATAAAAGTGTCGCGCATATTGCTGTCGAACCAGTGATAACCTGCTTTGATGCGGGTTTCGCCTGCCTTGTGAATAATAAACTGAGAGGCGGCGTACTGCAAGCATTCTTCAAACGAATTGCGGTCGGCGCGTTCTTTGAGGTACTTGGTAAAGTCCTTAGCGAGGTTTTTAGGATTAGCTTCCTCTAAGCTGGCTGAAAAGACGATACTTTCTCCTTTTTTGAGGCTCACTTCGAAAGCTCCTACGCTGAGGAGGTCTTCTTGGTAGTCATAACCACGCTCTTTTTCCTTGGTATAATAGATGTTGTTGTTCCAATAAGCCCCACCACCAAAATTAGCGGATTTGCTGAGTTGCATATAGAGGTAAGGAAACTCTGGGTATAGTTTTACACGCACGCCACCGCCTACTGCTTCGGCTTGGGTGTTGGCTACGGGGTTTTGCTTGCTAAGAGAATGTATATCGCGAAAAGCCAAGAGAGGGTTTAGGCGCAAAAGGGTAGCCGAATGGGCTTCTAGTAGCGTATAGCGTATCAATACTTGGGGAGCATTGTGCATCATCAAGATTTCTTTTTTCAGCAATACGCCACCTACTTGGTAAGTAACGGTAAATGCTTTTTCGTAGGAAATATCTACGATATACTTATGCCCGCGCGGTTCATAGGTACCTTCGTATTTATGAACGCCGAAATTGAAATCGCGTCCGTGCTGAATGATACTTTCATCTAAGGAGGAGAGCATCACGTAGTTTTTGCCTCTGAATTTTTCAATAGGCACTACCAGTAGCCCGTGGTATTTACGGGTATTGCAAAAAACGAGAGTAGAGGAGCAGTAGCCTCCCCCTCGGTTCGTACCGAGAAACTCTCTATCCAGAGAGTATTCAAGATTAATAAGTTGGTCTTTTTTAAATGATAAATAACTCATATTTCAATTAACAATTAATAATTGACAATTGACATTGTCAATTGTCAAAAGGGTGTGATTATTAGTTTTTATTAGAACTTTCTTTTTTGGTGTTTTCTTTCTTAGTTTTAATTATTGAAATGAGTAGTTTTAATATTTCTTTGCAGTTAGCTATTATTGATTCATATTCTTTCTCATTAAGATATTGAGTTGCATATAATAGATCTAACCAATATTCAGTTTCGTTAGCTTCTTTGAGTCCTATTTGTAATTTATGTATGAAATCACTATCACTTTCAGCGTGTTCTGATTCTCTTATGCAAGCACCTACCGAAGTAGCACAACGCAACAATTGTTTACTGATTACAAATTCTCTTTTATCTTCTTGTAATATTCTTGTAAGTTTTACAATTCGAATAGCAAAATCAAAAGACTTTTCTTTAACAATATTGTTTTTCATAATTTTTCAATAGATGATTAATAGTAATCACAATTAATAATTAACACAATCTGGCTCACAACCAATTGTCAATTGTCAATTATCAATTGTCAATTTTTAATACTATTCCAATTCTCGCGGGTATATACAACGACAGCAAATTCTCCTTGCCGGTGTACTGCGTAAAATGCTCTACGCTTTCATCGATGCGGTTATCACCTCCAAAGGCGGGGTTATCGGTGTTGAGTATGGTGGTGTACTTGCCTGCTGGCACATCAAACTGATAATCGGTGTAGGAGGTGGTGGGGTTGAAGCTGAAAACAAATAAGTACCCACTGCGCTCGAATATGAGTAGCTGTCGCTCGATGTCGCGCACCAATATATGGGGTTCTCGGTCTAGGAACTTACTATCGGTAGCAAAGTGTATCATCGCGCTATCAAAAGCGTTGAGGTATTTAAACTTTAAGTTAGAGTCGTCTACCAAACTCCATAGCCTGCGTGCGTGTGCATAACTCCAGTTGTTGCCTTGGCGAGGAAAGTCAATCCACTCAGGGTGTCCCCATTCGTTGCCCATAAAGTTGAGGTATCCCCCACCTGCGGTACCAAGAGTTACCAAACGTATCATCTTGTGCAAAGCCATCGCACGGTCGATGATGAGACTGTGGTCGAATACGCTCATTCCGGTATACACTTCCTTATCAGTAAGCCAGAAAAATATCGTTTTATCACCCACCAAGGCTTGGTCGTGGCTTTCGGCATAACTGATGGTGCGTTCTTCGGCGCGTTTGTTAGTCAATTCGTAATAGATATTGCCTACGTGCCACTGCTCATCGGGGACTTCTTTAAGGAGCTTAATCCAATAATCAGGAATACCCATACTCAGCTTGTAATCGAAGCCTATGCCTTTTTCAGCAATAGGCGAAGCAAGACCGGGCAATCCGCTCATCTCTTCGGCAATGGTCAGCGCTTCGGGGTAGAGCTCGTGAATAAGTTGGTTAGCCATAGTAAGATACACCAAAGCGTCGTCGTCCTCATTGCCATCATAATAGAAACTATAATCGGTAAAGGCTTTGCCTAAACCGTGATCGTAATAAATCATACTAGTAACCCCGTCGAAGCGGAAACCGTCGAAGCGATATTCTTCTAACCAATACTTACAGTTAGAAAGTAAAAAATTCAGTACTTGGGGCTTACCATAGTCAAAACAGCGGGAGTCCCAAGCAGGGTGTTTACCGCGCTCACCGCGGTGGAAGTAAAGATAGTCGGTACCGTCGAAGTGGCTGAGCCCTTCTGCCTCGTTGCTCACCGAATGCGAGTGTACAATATCAAGCAGTACACGTATGCCCAAGCCGTGCGCAGCATCGATGAGTTCTTTGAGTTCTTCGGGGGTGCCAAAGCGTGAACTCACCGCAAAGAAGTTAGCTACCTGATAGCCAAAAGAGCCGTAGTAAGGGTGCTCTTGTATTGCCATCAGTTGGATTGTGTTATAGCCCAAGGCTGCGATACGGGGCAGTACATAGAGGCGAAACTCTATAAAAGTACTCACGCGCTGGTGTTCGGTACTCATCCCTATATGTGCTTCGTAGATAAGTGGATGTGGAGTAGCTTTGGGGCGTGGGTGTTGCCAAGGGTAGGGGTGCTCGGGGCACCACACTTGGGCAGAAAACACCTTGGTATAGTCGTCCTGCACGGCACGAGTAGTATGTGAGGGGAGGCGTTCGCCACTGCCTCCTTCCCATTCCACAAGTAGTTTGTAGAGCATTTCGTGGCGGAGGATATTAGCAGGAACACGCAATTCCCAGTCTTGGTCGTTTAGTTTAGTGAAAGAATAGTGTTTGTTTTTTTGCCAGTCGTTGCTATCGCAAAGAAGAAAGATAGCCGTTGCATTTGGAGCCCACTCGCGTAGCACCCATTCTGTATGAGTACGGTGCAGACCGTAGTAGAGGTGCGAATTACAAGCATCAGCCAGGCACTTAGCGTCCCCTTGCACTCTATGAAGGACATCGATAAAGTGCTGATGCCTTCCCTGAATAACAGGGAGGTATGGTAGCAATAGTGGGTCGTTCATAAGGTTTGGTATTCTGGCTACGGAAAAGTCAAAAGATTGGCTTTTAGGTAAGTCAATTAAATTCGCCGTAAAATTAAAACAATATTTTGATAATTGCAAATTTTTTTGCAATTATTTTACAATAATTTTATAGTCTGTTATGATAAACTTATGTAGTTTAATAGAATACAAACACTTATAAAGTAGAAGACATCACTGTTAATGCTCTGTAAAAACAACTTTTTTATTACTTTTTACCCACATAAATATACCCCAAAGTGCCTATCAGCAGTAAATGTAAGTAAATAGCATACATCACCAGCTGGGGGTAATCTATCGTGTCGGCAAATTTGTATAGGGCAATTACCTGCGCTCCATACGGGATAAGCCCCTGCGCATAACAAGAGAAGATATCCAATACCGATGCCACACTGCGCAACGGTATTTTAAACTGTTCAGCAATCGTTTTGCTCGTTTTCGAAGCGATGAGAATAGCCACCGTGTTATTCGCCACGCACACATCGGCTACTGTCACCAAAAAGCCCATCCCTAAAAGAGCCGACGAGCCACTCTTGATGCGCTGAGTAATGAGGTTCATCAAAAACCGAATCCCGCCAAAATGCTCTACCAAAAACGCCAAGCCTCCTATGATAAAGTATAAGAAGAAGGTATCAGCCATTCCCATAAAACCTTTGTGAATATCAGTAGCAAACTGCAAGAAATGAAACTTGCCGTACGCAAACCCTATCATCCCCGAGATAAGAATACCTAAGAAAAGCGACACAAATACGTTTACCCCAAAAAGCGCAATTACCACCACCGCCACATAAGGCAAAATAAGCACAGCGTTAAAATCGCTATACAACTGATTGTGAAGGTGATTTTCGGCGTCAGGATTTCCTATCAACAGCAGTATGATAACCGTTAAAATCGCCATTGGTATCGCAATTTTAGCATTCGCCTTCATCTTTTCGTTCATCTGACATCCAACCGACTGCGTGGCGGCAATCGTCGTATCCGAAATAAGAGATAGGTTATCGCCAAACATCGCCCCCGATAGCAGTGATGCGCCTATGAGTGCCGTGTTCGACTGGCTTTGGGTGGCAAGGTCAAACACTATCGGCGAAAGCGTCATAATAGTACCCACCGAAGTGCCCGTAGCAAATGAAAGAAACGACGCAATGATAAAAATCCCTACCGGGAAATACTCTGGCGATATGTAATACATACCCATATTCACAATACTATGCGTACTTCCCAAAGCATTAGCCACCGAAGCAAATGCCCCAGCCAAAAGTGCAATCATACACATTTGTAGCACATTGCTATCACCCGCCCCTTTAAAGAACAATCCTATTTTCTCTTTCATAGGAGCTCGGTAGATAAGCAAAGCCACTACCACCGAAAAAAGTGCAATAATAGGAGCAGGTAGCGAGTAGAAGTTGTCGAAATACAACCCACTACCTAAAAATAATGCTACGAATACGAGCAGAGGAATAATACTGATGATAGTTGTTTTCTGCATAGTTATTGTTTGTTTTATAGCAAATCAAAATTGATGTTTACAAGAAAATAGCAACATCTATTCTATTGCTTTTGCGGTATACATTCCACCCCCTCATTTATCTTTACCCTACCATAAAAATAAAAAAGCCTTAATTCACTACTGATGAATTAAGGCTCTTGTGCGGGTGAAGGGACTCGAACCCCCACGCCGTGAAGCACTAGATCCTAAGTCTAGCGTGTCTACCAATTTCACCACACCCGCAAATGATGAACGTTTCAATGATTGACGGCGCAAAAGTACAATAGTTTTTTTTAACTGCAAATTTTTTCCGTGTTTTTTTATTCTTAATCTCATCTTAGCCCCACCAATACATTAATTATCAGTTAAATTTATCAACCAAAAATCATTCCTTCACCTTGCCTTCCCCTTTCCGTCACTACATTCCCCTTTAAAGGTAGCCAGCAAGAGATTTTCATCACATTTCCTTCGTCATTCGTCATTCGTCATTCGTCATTCGTCATTAATTACCCCTTTGAAGGTAGCCAGCGACAGCTGGGTATGTGTATCGCGAGAGCGGAGTATGTGTAAAAGGGGAGGTTTGTTTCCTTTTCCAGCTTGTCCCCCTTCGGGGGTTCGGGGGCTTACCGAATAAATGACTCGCCTTTGAAGGGGGCTAGGGGGAGGTTTCTATTACACTTTCTCCTTATTGCCTATGACCTAAGACCTCACACCTTCTCATTTACTAATTTTCTAATTTGCTAATTCCCTAATTATCCCTTCTCCTTTCCGTCGTACTCCCCCCTATTGCCTATGCCCTAAGGCCTATCACCTCTTCCTCTTTCTTTCGCCTCGAAACCCCGTTTTTAACATTTTCAGCCTTGTTGTATTAAGTTATTAATCAACTGTTTATATACCCTTCCTATACCAATCGTCCAAGATTCGTATAAGCTTCCTATAAGCTCTCTATAAGCTAACCCCACCCATCTTACAGCTCATTTTTTACTTTTTACCTCAATAAGCCCTTCCGAACTTCTCCGTTTCCTTCCGAATTCCCCTAACAACCCCAACACATCGCTTTTGCGGTACGCACTTTGCCAAAGTTTCAAACTTTGGCAAAGTTAATCTCTTCTGATGCAAGCTTGTAACTCGCTCCTCATTTTCTCATTTCCTCATTTTCTCATTTCCTCATTTTCTCATTTCCTCATTTTCTCATTTCCTCATTTCCTCATTCTCTCATTTCCTCATTCTCTCATTTCCTCATTTTCTAAATATTTTTCTTCATTATTTATTGTCAATTACTAATTATTTTGTACTTTTGCACTTTCTAACACAACAACACCAATTTTCAACAACAAAAAAATGATTAAAATCACACTACCCGACGGCTCTGTAAAAGAGTACCAAAGTGGGATTACTCCCGCCGAAATCGCAGCCTCTATCAGTGAGGGACTGGCGCGTAACGTCCTTTCTGCCAGCTTCAATGGCAAAACCATAGAAACCGTTACCCCCCTGACGACCGACGGTAGTTTAACATTATACACTTGGGATAGTCCCGAAGGTAAAAAAGCTTTCTGGCACTCCTCAGCGCACATCTTGGCACAAGCGCTCGAAGAGCTCTATCCCGGTATCAAGCTCACCATAGGTCCTGCCATCGCTAATGGTTTCTATTACGATGTCGATTTCAACGGCAAACCTATTTCCGAAAAAGATTTTCCTGCTATCGAAGCTAAATTCTTGGAAATAGCACGAGGCAAACACCCTTTCAAAATGCGCCCTGTGAGCAAAGCCGAAGCCTTGTCGTACTACGCAGGCAAAAATGAGTACAAAACTGAACTTATCGAAGCCCTCGAAGATGGTACGATCACCTTCTGCGACCATAGTACCTTCACCGACCTTTGTCGTGGGGGGCATATCCCTAACACAGGCTTTGTAAAAGCCGTAAAAGTACTCAGCGCTGCTGGGGCTTATTGGCGTGGTGATGAGCACAACCCACAACTCACTCGTGTGTATGCTATCTCATTCCCTAAACAAAAAGAACTCACCGAATACCTCGAACTGCTTGAAGAAGCTAAAAAACGCGACCACCGCAAACTCGGTAAAGAACTTGAACTCTTTACCTTCTCTAACAAGGTAGGACAAGGCTTACCTCTCTGGTTACCCAAAGGAGCTGCCTTGCGCGAACGCCTCGAAGCCTTCTTGCGCAAAGCCCAAAAACAAGCCGGTTACGAGCAGGTAGTTACCCCACATATCGGTCATAAGAATTTATATGTAACCTCAGGTCACTGGGATAAATACGGAAAAGATAGTTTCCAACCCATTGCCACCCCTAACGAAGGCGAGGAGTATTTACTAAAACCGATGAACTGTCCGCATCACTGCGAGATATACAATTCACACCCTTGGAGTTATAAAGATTTGCCAAAGCGTTTTGCCGAGTTCGGTACAGTATATCGCTATGAACAAAGTGGCGAGTTACACGGCTTAACCCGCGTGCGTTGCTTTACCCAAGACGATGCGCACATCTTCTGTACTCCTGAACAGTTAGACGACGAGTTCAAACACGTAATCGATTTGGTGCTCTATGTATTTGGTTCTCTTGGATTCGACAATTTTACCGCACAAGTATCGTTGCGCGACCCCGAAAACCCTACCAAGTACATCGGTAGTGATGAGAATTGGGCAAAAGCCGAAAATGCCATCATCAACGCTGCGAAAGAAAAAGGCTTGAGCTATGTAATCGAAACAGGTGAAGCCGCTTTCTACGGACCCAAACTCGACTTTATGGTGAAAGATGCCTTAGGCAGAAGCTGGCAACTCGGTACCATTCAGGTAGATTACAACCTCCCAGAGCGTTTCGACCTTTGGTATAAAGGCGCTGATAATGAAATGCACCGCCCTGTAATGATTCACCGTGCGCCTTTCGGAAGTATGGAACGTTTTGTAGCCATTTTATTGGAACACACTGCCGGAAACTTCCCATTATGGCTCAACCCGAGTCAAGCTATCGTACTATCATTGAGTGAAAAATATGAAAATTATGCTCAAAAAGTTTTGAGATTGTTAGAAAATTCCGATATTCGCACCCTGATAGACAATCGCGCCGAAACTATGGGCAAAAAAATACGCGAAGCCGAGACCCAAAAAATCCCGTATATGCTCATTGTAGGCGAGAATGAAGAGAAAGAAGGCACCGTATCAGTGCGCAAACGCGGTGGTGAGGATTTAGGAAGTATGAGCGTAGAAGCCTTTGCCAAACTCATCAACGACGAAGTCGCTAAGTCAATTAAACAATTTGCTAATTAGCAAATTAGAATAGTGAAAGTAATTTTAAATTTAAATAGCCATCATAAAAAAAAGTAACACACCGGGCAGAGATGACAAACAACCTCATCGTATCAATCGCGATATCCGCGTTCCTGAGGTGCGTTTGGTAGGGGAAAACGTCGAAGGAGGCGTATACCCCACTCGCAAAGCATTAGAAATTGCTAATGAATTAGAACTCGATTTGGTGGAAATTTCACCAAACGCCACGCCTCCTGTTTGTAAGGTAATCGATTATAAGAAATTCCTTTACGAACAAAAAAAGCGTGAGAAAGAGATGAAAGCCAAAGCTACCAAAGTAGTAATTAAGGAAATTCGCTTCGGCCCTCAAACCGATGACCACGACTATGAGTTTAAGAAGAAACACGGTGAGAAGTTCCTCAAAGAAGGCTCCAAAGTAAAAGCCTACGTATTCTTCAAAGGTCGTTCCATTATCTATAAAGACCAAGGGGAAATTCTCCTCTTGCGCCTCGCCACCGACCTCGAAGACTATGGCAAAGTAGAACAAATGCCTAAACTCGAAGGAAAACGTATGACGATGTTCCTCGCACCCTTACCCAAGAAAAAGTAATTAAAGATAATAAGGTAAGAAGTAAGAGATAAGAAGTATACAACTTTACCTCTTACCTCTTATCTCTTACCTAAAAAACGGAATTATATCAATAAAAATCTAAGCAAATGCCAAAAATTAAAACTAAATCTGGAGCTAAAAAGCGTTTTAAGCTCACCGGCTCTGGTAAAATCAAGAGAAAACACGCGTTCAAAAGCCACATCTTAACTAAGAAAGCTAAAAAACGCAAGTTAGCACTCACCCACGCTACGCTCGTTCACTCTAACGACGAAGCAAGCGTGAAGAAACAATTAGGCTTAAAATAATTGTTTAAATAGTAGGAAATTAATAACCGTGGAGTAGGTACCCCTAAGCGTTTGTTTTAAGCACAAACCACCTGCTACAAAAATTAAAAAAAAGGAATTTATGCCAAGATCAGTAAATGCTGTAGCTCGTAGAGCTCGTAGAAAAAAAATAATGAAGCAAGCCAAAGGTTTCTTTGGCCGCAGAAAAAACGTTTGGACGGTAGCCAAAAACGCTGTTGAGAAAGCAATGCAGTACGCTTACCGCGACCGCCGTAACAAGAAGAGAACCTTCCGCGCTTTGTGGATTGTGCGTATCAACGCAGGAGCTCGCTTGCACGGATTGTCTTACTCTCAATTTATGGGTAAACTTAAAGCAGCTGATATCCAGCTCAACCGTAAAGTTCTTGCCGATTTGGCAATGAACCACCCTGAAGCGTTCAAAGCTATTGTAGAAAAAGTAAAATAAACGTTTAACTAAAGATATAATTCCGTATAGAAAAAGCGACTCCTTAGGAGTCGCTTTTTTATTTTTCTTGTTACGGTCTTTCTGATATTCCACCTGCCTGTGCACTTATTTCGCCCATTTTCTTTTGTAGTCAAAGCCGGCGTTGAGCAATATTTTTTCCTTGTGTAGGTCTTCTAAATAGGCTAAATCGTTGTTGTAAAGAGGTTTGCTGAGGCATTCTACAGCTACGGGCTTGCCTTCTTTGGGCTCTAACAAAATATCGATAGTATACCCACCAAACTCGTAGTCCATTGTAATACGTTGGTCGGGGTATTTTTCTTTAAGCTGACGGTAGGTTTGTTCTTTAAAAGCACTTTTACTTTGCTGGTCGATATCGGTGTGTTTGTGTCCGTAGAGGTCGAGTTCCGATAGGATTTCACGGCGGAGTGCATCATTGCCGTTGCTTACGGCACGGGCGTAGGCGAGGTAGGCGTAGAGCACAGCGCGGCGGTTGTTAGCGCCTTCTTGCGCTAAAGCCTCTTTATAGGTAGCTAACAATTCTTCGGGGATAGAGTTGCACACGTATATCTGTTCCTTGGCGCGGGTGATAATCACGTTCAGCAGTTTGTAACCTTTGGTGAAGTTCAGCGGACCAAAACTCTGTACAAACTTGCCGCCTTTCTTCTTGCCATAAGTTACCGATAAGATGATGATATCGCGCTCATCACCTTGTATGTTCTCCAAGTTCTTGATAAAGAGTCCTGCTTGTTCTAAGGCGTTGATTTTCTCGCGGAAAGCCGTTTGAGTAGGGTCGTTTTGCTTTTGGAGTATCTGTTTGCGTATGTAGTTGCGCTGGGTGATATTGAAGGTCGCAATCCCCACCGATGGGTAAGTACCGTCAGGACGAGGCTCTATTTGCGAGAGGATACGCAATACTTCGGCGGCTTCCTCACGGTTGATATGCTCATCAAAAGTGCCATTTACCTGAGTGAAATGGATAGGGATACGACTTTCGGTGCTGGGTAGCGGACGCAATCGGGCATTGTAGAAAGCGTGGTTAGAAAAATCAATCAGATAAGGGTGTTTAGAACGATAGTGAAAATCTAAATGATTCTTACTGAAATGGTATTCCAAAGCGTAATCCAAGAGCGACTCTATGTTCAGCATCGCATTTTTGTAGGTGAGTACTTCATCTTCTTCCTCGTTGTCATCATCATCTTCGGCAGTACCGTCGAATACTTTGCTAAAATAGTTAGACGGCGGCATTTGGTGTTCATCACCTGCAATGATAATCGTCTTGCCTTTGAGCATTGCCGGCAGGTTGTCTTCGAGTTTCAGCTGACTTGCCTCGTCAAACACTACATTGTCGAAATAGAAATTCTTGCCCTCAAACAGATTGCAACAAGCATCGGGGGTGGTGAGGATAATAGGGAAGAAACTCGTAAATAGGTCGGTGTCCTTCATCGCTATTTGTCTCAAGGTAAGTCGGTTGTGTTTTTCACTTTTGCGTTTGTTGTAGAGGTTAGCCACAGTGAGCTCTTTGTTAGTCTCTTCAAAAGTTTTTACCGCTTTGCGTTGCTGGGTATTCCAGTAGCCCTCGATAAAATCTTTTTGGGCAGAGGCGAAGTAGTGTATTTTCTTTTTAAAATCGGCGTAATCGCGCTCGTTGAAGTTTAGCGTGTCATCGGCATTTCGTTGCAAGAGCAAGGTGTAATAGGCGTAGAGGAAAGAGGCTTCCCAATGCGTTACTTTGGTGAGTGATAAAACGATGCGCTCTTGGAAATCGTTGAGCGATTGGAAGAATGCAAACCACTCGTACTGAGCCACCAAAGGCTGTGCAGGGTCGGCTTGATAGTTGTTGTAGGTCGCTAAACTGCGGGTGATAAAGGCTTCAAACTCGGCAAAGGTATTGCCAAAATTGAGAGTGTCCAGCCAATTATCAGCTTCTATACGGTTTTTAAGCGATTTTACTTCGCTTATGAGCTTGTCTAAATCGGCGTTTACAAACGAGCGTTCGTAGTAATTCAGCAGGTCTAAGGCAACAAAATCAGCATTGACTTTGCTGTCGAAATCGGTTTGCGCTTGGGTAATAGCAGGAGTGTACTCGGCGATAACAGTTTTGTTGAGCAATAAGTTATCCGAAATAGCAATCGACAAAAAATTGCGGTGCAAACTGAGTGCTTTAATCGCAGTACAGAGTTCTTGTAAGCGTTTTTGGGTTTTCAGCACCTGCTTTTTCTCGGCAGAAAAGAGTGCTGAGAGCTTGTAGAAAAATCCTTTGGTGACCTCAGGTTGATACACAGGTGAAGTAGGGGGGAGGGTAGCGGTAATCAGCTCATACTCATTGCGATATTGCGCTAAGGTGTCCAGCTGTTGTATAAATTCTTCTTTGCGTTTGTGCAAGTAATAGGCTTTATAAACGGCTATTTGTTGCTGGATAACCTCCCACTGTTGTGCGTATTGCTTGAAGGCTTCGGCGAGTTGTTGCTGGGTGTTAAACAGATTGGTAGCGGTGAGTTTTTTGGGGTTGAACAAATGATTTTGAGCGTAAGGCGCATAGCGCTGATAGAGCGCCTCACCTTGTTGCCAAAGGGGGGCGAGAGAGGCAAATTCTTCATCAGTAAATTGAAAGGAAAAAGCCGAGAGGTTGAGTTCTTCTCTATCAGTTTCATAATGCATTAGTTCCGCCATTACATCTGTCCACGACAGTTGGTTGAGGAGCGGTTGGTTGAGTTTGTGGTGAATAGCATTGATATCTGTTGTAATTTTGCGCATTGCCTGCACTTGTTCGGTAAGGAGATTTTCGAGGAAAGCTGGTGTTTCTTTTTTAAACTCGGCATTATCGATATGGTTACGCACGGCATCGACAATGAATCTGCGGTCGGCAATGGCATCTTTTATCATTGTACAATACCTGCCCAAACCTTTGTTTTGCAAGGCGTTGTAGAGCACTTCGAGGGCAGTTTGCTTCTCGCATACTACTAGTGTTTTCTGTTTGTTTTCCAAAGCATTGATGAGAATCGCCGTGAGCGTTTGGCTCTTGCCCGTACCTGGGGGACCTTGAATAAGTATTTTCTGCTGACTTTTCAGCGATTCCAAAATCGACTGTTGAGAGGGGTCGGTTTCAATAGCGCTCAGCGATTGGAATTGTTCGTTGGCTGTTGCTTGCAAAGGTATAAATTCCTTTTTCAGCGATTCGTAATCGTTGATGATGTTCTGTTTTTGCACTTCAAAGAGGGAGAGAATACCGCTTTTTTCTATAAAAGCATCGCCCTTGTTAGATAAAAGTTCCTCGTATGCCGCTTTGGTTTTTAGAGGGAGAATCTCGGTATAGTTGTTCAGCAGGAAATCCAAGTTTTGGGTAACTTTCAGTTGGTTGAGGATATCCGAGCAAAGAGAGTGCAGTTCAGGTTTATCGATTTTTCCGTCTTCCAGCATCTCGTCGGGGATAGGCTTAAGGCTTACGCCCGAATCGTTTTGCAGGTGGTTGGTGAGCACCTCGTTTAGGTAGATAGGGTCTTCCTCGCTACGACTTATTACCCACGTATTCATTTGGGTAGCTGGCTTTATCTTTACCGACCAAATCAGGATAGGCGCAGCTGTTAGTTGTCCGTCGCCCATATCCCGACGCAACAGTATGGGGAAGCCAAAGCCGAGTGTGTTCACCCCTTTTTCCGAAGTGATAACCTCGCTTTGGAACATCAGGTTTTCGATACTATCTACGAGTTTTTCCAGCGCTACTTCCCTTGTACCCTTTTCTTTTACTGATTTTCCTTCTTCTTTTTCATTCACTTTTACGGCTTGTCCCTCTTCGGGAGTTCGCGAGCCAGCTCCTCTATGATCAATATTAGTACTTTCGGTATCGTGAATAGAAAACGAAAAGTTGAGGTTGCGTAAGGTGAGTAAGTCGAGAATAAAGCGTTCGGGCAAGCTCTTGAAGATAGCCGAGAGACGTGCGATATCAAACTTATAGCGTGAAGCACCAGGAAGTGCATTGAGGTGCACGCCACGACGGTTACCCACTTTCAGTTTGTTTTGCAGAGCAGTAAATACTTCTTGGTTCATTTTTCAGTGCTAAAAGAGGAAGTGTTTTATTTCTTGTTTTTATAGAAAAGTTCAGAATGGCTACCTATTCTTTCAAGTATAATAGCCATATTTTCATCGTTTTGTTCCCAAATCAGTAACAAATCAGACTCTATATGGCATTCCCAACAACCTTTGTAATTTCCTGTTAAGAGGTGTGGAAGGTTTTTCTTGGGAATACCTTCAGTTCCTTTGTACATCAGGATTTTTATGATTTCTTTTATAGCTTTTTTCTTAGCTTCCTGATTAGAGAATTTTTTGTATTCTTTTTTATAGGTAGTTGTTATAAAAATAGAATATTTAGGAATTTCTTCTTGCTCCGTATTATTCATTGTCTAAATCACTAAATAATTCATCAAGATTTTTATAACCTTTTAGTAGTCCTTCTCTATACTCTCTTCTTCCTTCCTCAATAGCTCTTATAGTTTCCTCGTTAGGAATATACTCCTCTACGGGTTCTGCTACTACAGTAGGTTCGGCAATTACGTTGTATTTCTTGAAAAGTGATTCAAACATAGGAGCATTTTCCTTAGGAATACTCACATTATAATTAACCATTTCGTTATATTTTACAGTTCTCATATTTCTTTTTTTGGCAAAGATAAAGCATAATTATCAAATCACCAAATTACTCTCCTTAGTCCTTAGCCCACTTCATTTCCTAAATTTAAATAAAAATCCTTTGTGAGCGATTTGTACGCCTCCGTATAAACCCCACGTTCCTTCTCAATAATAAGCACATCGATAGGGTAGGAGGAGAGCTCTTTTCTACTCAGTAGAAGCATACTCCGTTTTAGTTCAGCCGTAGCATTGCCTCGCGTATGAGTGATTTTCTGAGGGAAAAGACCATAACCCGACGCAAGAGCGATAAACCCTTCGGTTTCACTATAAGGTAAAATAACACTAAAAACACCCTCATCGGTCAGTAATTGGCTTACCCCTTCTAAGAGCTCCGAAAACGAAAGCGTATCAGTAAACCGAGCCGTGTTGCGCGCTTTTTCAGCTGTTTTATAATCAGCGGTATAGAAAGGCGGATTAGAGATGATAAGGTCGTACACTTCATCTATCTCCAAAGCAAATTCCTGAAACGAAGCGTGATAGCAAAACAAGCGGTCGCCCCATTGGCTCTCTTCGAAGTTCTCCGTGCATTCTATATAGGCTTTTTCGTCTATTTCTACGGCGTCAATCACAGGAGCGTCAGAGCGTTGAGCTAACATTAGCGACAATAAGCCCGTTCCCGCCCCAATATCCAGTATACTTTTAGGATTCTCAATAGGCGTCCACGCCCCCAATAGCACTCCATCAGTGCCTATCTTCATCGCACTTTGTGCTTGCTTTACGTTAAATTGCTTAAACTTAAACATCATATTCTCTTTACTCTTTCCTCCCAGGTTATCAGAGCCTTTCACAGATACTCCAGTTGACTCCTATTCTCTTTTCTGTTAAAAACCGACAAAAGTTTCTCGATTTTTTATCATTTCACTCATAATCTTCCTGTTTTTAATACACAAAAGTCGCTCTTTTCCTTATTTCAACCTCTTTTTTTTAATTCAAGCAAAGATACAAAATAATTACCAATCAGCAATCCCTCTCCCAATATTTTTTTGACTTTCAGCATCGGCACCATTCACATAGGAAATATATTCTTCCTATCTACCAATAAAGCAGAAAATATTACCATAAAACCCTTATTTCATAGATTCTCACCTTCCAAAAAAGCACCTTTTATCCTATACCAATCTTCCAAGATTCGTTCAAGGTTCGTATAAGGTACCTATATCACAGTATATTTTTCTTTTTGAAAATCCCTATTTTATTCTTCTTAAAAACTACCCGTGCGGCTCGCACCATCATTTCCTAATTCTCTAATTTCCCAATTTTCTAATTTTCCTCCTGCCTATGGCCTGAGGCCTCACATTTATCGCTTTTTCGTCGCCATTCCTAGTGCCTGTGGCCTATGGCCTGAGGCCTCACATTTAATTTTCAAATTTCCCAATTTTCAAATTTGCTAATTTTCAAATTTGTATATTAAAAATTGTTTTTGTAATTTTGCACCCTCAGTGAAGAATTATATAATAAAATAAGCATACAATGATATATTATTCTATTCTCGCAATAAGCGTAGCCTACCTCATTTATATACTTGTAATGCAGGCAACTACCAACTTAAAAAGAGAAAAATCCATTGAAGAAAAACGCCAAAAATGGCAAAATGCTTTGGTAGACGAAGAAGATACCAAAGACAGAATTATGGAGCTCATCAAAAGTGAATACGGTGAGCCCACCACAAGTTCCGTCGAAAAAGGTGTATATACCGAAGGTATGCCCGACTTTTTGGTGAAAATGGCGCTCGGTAAACCGTTAGAAGTCCAAAGTGCAGGATTCAAAGGCTCTACTACCGAACGTTGGCACTACAAAACCCTTACCCTCACATTCCAAAATAACAAACTCATCGGCTGGGAAAGCCACGATAACACCTCTCAAAAACCAAGATTATAATGTTAAAGGATTACTACGAAATATTAGGAGTTAGCCAAAAGGCTTCTGACGACCAAATACGCGATGCCTACAAAAAGCTCGCAAAAGCCTATCACCCCGATAAACATCAGGGCGACGATTTCTTTGCCGAAAAATTCAAAAGCCTACAAGAAGCTTACGCAGTCCTTTCCGACCCCGAAAGTCGTAAAGACTACGACACCGACCTCGCCGCCGAGTTAAAAGGGCAAAAGAAAACCGAAGAACCCAAAAAGCAAGCTAAAAAGAAACCCTCACAAAAAAATAGCAATAGCACCTCCTCAAAAGCTCGTACCGTAAAGGATTTGCCCTCTTTGATAGATATTTATTTCGAACAGAAAATCGCTACCGTAAAAACCCGTAAAGAGTACGATACTATCTTAGCTTCTCCCCAAAAAAAGTACTCCTCTTGGGTGAAAATTGTGCTTGTAGTACTTGTCATCATTCTAAGCACCATCTTGCTAAACCCTTCTTTCGGTCTCCTAAAAGAACTTTTGCCTTAATTAAGCACAGTTGATAAATATAAATTGAATAATCAATAAAATTTGCGATATACACTTTGTCAAAGTGCTAAGCCTTTGATAAAGTCTATCAATGAGGCAAAAACTTAATTTTTGATTAATTTCTATAGCCCAAGCGATACTTCACTTTAACGAACGACAAAATTCAACTATCAGCAAACATAGATTTTACAGCTGTTGCCTTGGATACTTTTCGTTATCAATACGAAAACAACGAGGTATACCATCGCTTTTGTACCCTATTGAACTGCCTTCCTAATGAGGTAAACACGCTTGAAAAAATACCTTTTCTTCCTATCGAATGTTTTAAAACTGAAAAAGTGTACTGCGGTCACACCACACCTCAACAGATATTCACCAGCAGTGGTACAACAGGCGCACAAACCTCCCGACACTATGTGAAAGAACTTAGCTTATATGAACAAAGCTTCCGTAAAGGCTTTGAACATTTCTACGGCAACGTTGAAGATTATGTAGTTTTAGCCCTTCTTCCCTCGTATTTAGAGCGCACGGGCTCATCGCTCATCACTATGGTCGCCGATCTCATTGAGCGCTCAGGTAGTGAGTATAGCGGTTTTTATCTCAACGAATACGACCTCTTAGCTGAGCGTTTGCAAACCCTCGATGCTTCGGGCAAGAAAGTACTGCTCATAGGGGTATCCTTTGCGTTACTCGACCTTATAACCGAGCATACTTTCTCTTTAAAAAATACGATTGTAATGGAAACAGGAGGTATGAAAGGTCGTCGCAAAGAACTCGTGCGCGAAGAATTGCACGCGCTCCTCTGCAAAGGTTTTGGGGTAGAAATGATTCACTCCGAATACGGAATGACCGAACTGCTCTCGCAAGCCTATTCTGCTGGTAAGGGGATTTATAAGTGTGTACCTTGGCTAAAAGTCCTTATACGCGATACCAATGATGCGCTGAGCTATTTGCCTACCGGCAAAACCGGCGGACTTAATATCATCGATTTGGCTAATAGAGAATCGTGTAGTTTTATTGCTACCCAAGATTTAGGAAAGCTACACCCCGATGGTACTTTTGAAGTATTAGGACGCTTCGACAACGCCGATATCAGAGGTTGCAATTTGCTCATTAGCTAATTTACGTCGCTACACTTTGCCAAAGTTTTGCCTGTGCGACTCGCACCTTTGGCAAAGTTGAATACCAATTATACATTAAGGCAATTTATCTCATAAATACTCGTTTTGTCAATTGTTCATTGTCAATTGTCAATTGTTTTTTTCATTTTTTCAATTTCTTTTTGAGTCTCTTCTACAATTTTAGTATCTACACCTGCCTTTTCAGCACCGCGTTGTATTTCAGTTTTAATCTCATCGGTAGCATCGCGCAGTTGGCGCATAGCCTTTCCTAAACCCCGCGCAATACTTGGGAGCTTATCAGCCCCAAAAAGAATTAAAACCATATCAAATTTAACTTCAACAGAATTTTAACATTGCTTTAACTTGCTAAGAGAAATCTAATTTATATCTTTGCTTCATTATTAAAATTATAATTTAATTACAGAATGAAAAAAGTGTATTTTATAACAGGAGCAAGCAGTGGTTTAGGTAAAGCAATTGCTTTGCAAACTTTGAAAGAAGGCAATGTAGCAGTACTTGCTGTTCGCAATCCAGAAAAAGTAACTGATTTAGTAAATACTTTTAGAGAAAACACATTGGTTGTCTCATTAGAAATTACTAATGAAAAAGAAAGACAAGAGGCAATACAAACAGCTATAGCTAAATTTAGTAGAATAGATGTGTTAGTAAATTGTGCAGGAAGAGGCGATTTAGGAGCTTTGGAAGAATTTTCAAGTCAGCAAATACGTGCTCAAATGGAAATCAATTTCTTTGCAACTATTGAGCTTACTCGTTTGGTATTACCTATAATGCGCCGACAAAAAAGTGGTAATATTGTAAATGTATCAAGTATTGGAGGACGCGTAAATATTGGTGGATTTTCACTTTATGGAGCTGCAAAATATGCTTTAGAGGGCTTTTCTGAAGCACTTTACCACGAAGTAAAACCTTTAGGTATCAGAGTAACAATAGTAGAACCAGGAGCTCTTAGGACTCATTTTGCTGGAGCAGGTAATTTACGCCCTGAAAATCATATTGTTGATTATGACGATACTATTGTACCTCTGCGCAATTATCTTTACGGAAGTGATGGAAAACAACAAGGAGATCCAGAGAAAGCAGCAAAGGTTATTATCAAAGCTATCAATGATAAGGAACCTCCTTTGAGACTCGTATTAGGAAAAGATGCTTATGACCTTTTGGAAGCTAAAAGAACAGAAGAAAAGGAAGAACTTAATAAATGGCGTCCTTTAGGTGAAGCTATAGCTTTTGATGATGCTGAGTTTGTTGCTATTGGTAAAAATTAAAGTTATTTATTGATTATTATAAAAGCCCTTTCTTAATTTCTAATAAAAAGGGCTTTTATAGTATCTTATCCTTATATTGTGAGAAATTCCACAAATATTGAGTTTGTAGGAGTCTATTGTTTATATTATAAAAGTTTCATCTCACGCCTTATATCTCTTAGAGATTTTCTAAAAAACTCAAAAAAAACTTCTAACCCTTAAAATCTTCTTTCATTTTTTCAATTTCTTTTTGAGTCTCTTCTACAATTTTAGTATCTACACCTGCCTTTTCAGCACCGCGTTGTATTTCAGTTTTAATCTCATCGGTAGCATCGCGCAGTTGGCGCATAGCCTTTCCTAAACCCCGCGCAATACTAGGGAGCTTATCAGCTCCAAAAAGGATTAAAACCATAAAAAGTATGAATATAATTTCTGAAAACCCCATAAAATCAATTAACAATTGATAATTAACACTATGGCCTATGGCCTACTGCCTATAGCCTATTCACTGCAAAATTACATTTTTTTTTGTCATAAAACAGCAAATATCATATTTTTTTTATACTTTTGCCCGTATGAAAAAGGTAAAATATTATTACGACCCCGATACGCTCTCGTATAAACGCATCCTCTCCCGAAAGCGTACAAAAGTGCGCAATGCTTTAATTTTTCTTACAGCTGCTGCACTCTTCGGGATTTTATTCTCTTTTATAATGATTAACTCGCGCTTGTTTTTCACCCCCCGCGAGGTGGTATTAGCACGCGAGATTAAAACCTATGAAACCAACTACCAAATCCTGAACAAAAAGATGGAATTGGCGGAAGATGTGCTTGCCGACCTTGAAGAACGCGATAATAATATGTACCGCCTTTACTTCAATGCTCCTATTATCCCCGATAGTGTTCGCAAAAGCCTCAAAGACCCTAACCGCTATAAAAACCTCGAAAAATACGGAAACTCCAAACTTGTTGCCAATACAAACAAACGCTTAGATATATTGCGAAAACAGTTGGTCGTACAGTCGAAATCGTTAGATGAGATTGCTAAACTTTCTAAGGCAAAGGAAAAATTCTTGTCTTCTATTCCTGCCATTCAGCCTATTAATAATAAAGATTTAAAGCATATGGCATCGGGATATGGTTGGCGTATCGACCCTTTTACCAAAGCGCGTAAGTTCCATTATGGTATGGACTTCACTGCGCCCCAAGGCACTCCTGTATATGCTGCGGGCGATGGTGTAGTAGCACGTGCCGATAGCAATGCCTCAGGTTATGGTAACCACATTCGCATCGACCACGGTTATGGCTATGTAACTCTCTACGGACACCTTTCGGCTTACAACGTGCGTGCAGGGCAACACGTCAAGCGTGGCGACCTCATAGGAAGGGTAGGAAGTACCGGTCGCTCGGAAGCTCCACACCTGCACTACGAAGTGATAAAAAACGGCGAACACATCAACCCGATACACTTCTATTATGGCAATCTCACCCCGAGCGAATACACCGAGATGTTACACGTTTCTACCCAAGAAAATCAATCGCTTGACTAAGATGATTGGAAATAGTATTTTGTTAATTAAACCCATATGACTCACCATAATCTTCCCCAGAATTGGGACTTCTTTATGTGCCATATCGAAGGCGTCCCAGCTTCTATACGCACCAATTTAGCCTTGTTTGAGCTTGCTCCTCTCGAGGGCTTATCGCAACGTTTACAGTTTTATATAAAAATGAAAAATCCTACTCCTGATGGCTTTCCTTCAAAGGAGGAGTATCCTATCCTCTGTGATATAGAAGATGCCATAAGCGAGAAAGCCGAAGCCACAGGAGCAGTATTGGCAGGTGTGGTAAAATCCGAAGGCTTTTTAGAGCTTTGGTTTTACTGTAATAATGCGGAAGTTTTAGCACAGACTTGCGAAGAAGCGTTACAAGCTTTTGAGGGGTATAAATCGGGATATAATACCGCTGAAGATGCCCAATGGGAAGATTATTTCGACTTCCTTTATCCTGATGAGTTTTCTTATCAAACGATGCAGAACAGAAAAGTGCTAATGCAACTTGAGAAGAAAGGGGATAAGATGGAAGTGCCTCGTGAAATCGACCATTTTATCTACTTCAAAAGTGAGGCACAACAACAAGGTTTTGCCGAGAAAGTAGCCGAAAAAGGCTATAAAGTGCGTTTGAGTGATGAAAAAACAGTAGAGGAACGAAAATCCGAAGGTCATACTTTCCCTTACACCGTCGAAGCCACACGTGAGGACAGCCCGTTAGATATCAACAATATCGTATGGGAACTGATAGAGCTCGCTTCTTCTTTTGAAGGAGAATACGACGGCTGGGGCTGTGTGAATGTAACTGATAACTGATAATTTCTTAGAGAAATGGATATTGTATTACCCGATAAACTGTATTACACCATAGGAGAAATAGCCAAGGCATTCAATGTGAACGCTTCTCTTATTCGCTTTTGGGAAAAGGAATTTTCTATTATCAGCCCGAGAAAGACGAGCTCGGGAAGCAGGAAATTCTCTCCCGATGATGTTAAGAAACTCCAGCTTATCTATCATTTGGTAAAAGAACAAGGCTACACCCTTGAAGGAGCGCGTCAACGTCTTAAAGAAGACAAGCAGAAACCTCTTACAAACCTTGATGTGGTTACAAAGTTAGAGCGTGTAAAGCAAATGCTTATCGATATCAAAGAAAATCTTGAATAATGTCAGTTCGATATATACAATATTGATTTACAATTATATTTGTATTACAATCTGTGTGAATCTCCAGTAGCAGAGCTACTAATCCGTGCGCATCGCAACTGATAATAATAGAGATTTATCTGTGTCAAATCCGTGTAATTCGTGAAATCTGTGCGAGACATTTAAAACAGCAAAGCTATCCATTTGTTTGATTTTTTAAGATTTGTAAGATTTCTGTAGCGTAAGCTACACTTTTCTAACATCAAATTCACATTGAATAACAAAAAAACTGTACAGATATACTCATATCGTACAGCTTTTTTAGGAAAAAACATCAATATTAATTTGTATCTATTTCCAAAGAATCACCAGCGTTTCTTCAGAGGATAGACGGGCGGTGTTAGCTGTTGCACTTCCTCCCTTATCGGCAAAAACGACCGAAGGATTTACTCCTTTGGGGTAGCGCAATGCCACTGAGGTAGCTTGTGGGCGTTTGTTGATGAGTATCGTAAGGTATTGATTACCTTTTTGCATTGTATACATTTGCACTCCTTTTTGGTAAGTTTCAAACTGAAAAGGGACTGTCGCTTGCGCTTCGGCGAGTAGCAAACGCGAAAGCGCTTCCCCTTTGCCACTGCGCAAAGCGCCCAACCCCAATAGTGATGGAAACCAAAAGGTTTCTCCCCTCATAAAGCGATGTCGCGTTGCCAACACACTATTCCCCTCTTGGGTTACTATTTGCCCTTGAGTATTGTAGATACTCCCTTTCCAAAGGTGGGCGGGCAGGGGTGCGTTTTGGTAATTTACACTGAAATCGGTAGGGAGGCATTTTACTTCTTTCAGTGCTCCTCCCAATACATCTTGTAGCGGAAATCCTGTGTGATGTAGGGCAAACATATTTTCGTCGTAGAACGCACTGAGTCCTTCCATTACCAGTTTGCCACCATTGTGTACAAAGTTGCGCAGGGGTTCCCAATAACGCGATGGTAGGCTTATTTGTCCTGATAAAATAATGGTTTCGCCTTTGTAAGAGGGTTTGTTCCAGTTGAACTCATCAAAGCACTGAAACTGACTATTGATACCGTTTTCAAGTAGGGTTTCGTACATTGCAAACGCCGATTTCATAGCACCTCCCGTGTTTCTGCCCTCGTAATCATTATTGGTATTATCATTTAGTTGCGCTTTCTTTTCTATCCAAAGCGTTTCGCGGGTATAGAGGATATGAATGTTGGCTACTACGGGTTTAAATTTGCTGATATTGATTTTTCGGAGTGTTTTGGCGACTTCGGAGGCAGCAGTGAGTCGGTCGGTAGGTTGGTTTTGGAAATCTACGAGTGCCCATTCGCCTGCTTCATCGCCCACAGCACGCGGGTTCAAGCACCAAAACAAGATGTGTTCAGCACCATTGCCAACGCTCGTCCACAGCCATTGGGTGATTTCTTCTTTGGTAGGACAGAAGGCTTTATAACCGCTGAAAGTGTTGTTGCCTCCTTGCAATTCGGTTACCCAAAAAGGCAATTCGCCTGCTCCCGAACGTATGATAGCGCAATTTGCCCCCAAAGCTGTAGCATACTGATTTCTGTGAAGCATAGTGTAATGCCAACTGGGGTGAGCAGAAGCGCCTAACGAACTGAGGAAGTTGCGCCAAGCGGGGAAGTTGTATTCGGCAATATTGCTGAATATTTGGTGAGAATTGACGTGCAAATAGGCATTAGGGTCGTACTTTTTCACCTCGTTGGCAATCCATTGCAGGTACCAAGTGTTGTAGTGTAGCAAGAACTGTTGAGGGGTGAAATCTACTATTTGTGGGTAGCCTTTGCTGTTGTAGGCAGTAGGTTTTAGTGTTTTGAGCCATTCACTTTTTTGAGCATTGCCAAAGGCATCGTTAGGCACCCAACCCCCTGTGCCAGGTTCGTTCATTAGCACCCAACCATAGAGGGCAGGCGAGGTTTTGAAATGGGTTACTACTTGCTTGATATAGGTAGCAATTTCTTGTAGATGTGACTGGGAATAAGGGTGTTTAAAGCCACCTAACGAATTGTCGGGGGCAGCGGGGAAGAGTGTGCCTACAATCTTTACATTGTACCGCTCTGCTGCTTTAAAAGCCTTGTCAAAAAGAGAGAAATCCCAAGTACCGTCGGGGCGCTTCATATAGTTCTCGAACATACGAATGCGACAACAGTTCATTTGGTGCTCGCTGAGGAGTTTGAACCAAGTATTTATCTCCTCATCGGTTTGACCAGGCTCTATGAACACCTGTGCACCAATGGGTGATATGTAGGGTTGCGCTTTCACAGTGGTAGTGATGGAGGCAATCCCAAGTAATAAAAGCCATATATAACTTCTTAAAAACATACAAATACTTTTTTGGTGGTACATTTTGTGGTGCAAAGGTAAGGTGATAAAGTCTTTATCCACTTATCTTTTCTTTTAGAAAACTTATCAAATTAGCTTATACGCTTCAGATTTCACTTTCTCCTTTCAAATACTCTCGCGGTGAGGCATTGTAAAACTTCTTAAACGAACGACTGAAATTCGATAGCTCTTGATACCCCACCTTATAGGCTACTTCCGAAATGTTCAAATTGCCTTGTTTCATCAGTTGGGCAGCAGCGGTCATACGTATTTGTACAATCACGTTGTAAGGGGTGGTGTTCATAATCGCTTTTACCTTTTTGAAAAGCTGATTGGTGCTCATATTTAGGGCATCGGCAAGGGCATCAATACCAAACTCAGGGTCGCTGAGGTGTTCCATTACAATGTTGTTCACTTTATCAACAAATTCTTTTTTCCACGGTTGCCCGATGAGTTTTTCGCGATACACATTCAGGTCGGATGAGGAGCTGTACTGTTCCCACAGCTTCTTGCGCGAAAGCAGTATATTTTCGATGCGCTTGCTGAGGATTTTAGCCGAAAAAGGTTTGGTGATATAGTCTTCTACTCCCAAACTATACCCCTCTACCACTTGCGATTCCTTGTCTAAGGCAGTGAGCAAAATGATAGGAATATGGTTTGTTTTTTCGTTGGCGCGCAGTTCTTTTACCATTGAAATGCCATCGCGTTTAGGCATCATAATATCCGATACAATAAGGTCGGGGATGTGGGCAATTGCCAATTCTAAGCCCTCTTCACCGTCGCGTGCTAATAGTACGTGGAAATGCTCGTTGAGAATGTGCTGTATATAATCGCGCATATCGTCGTTGTCTTCCACTACCAAAATAGTCTCTTCCTTGTCGGTTGCATTTTCTTGTGGAGCTATTTCTTTTACCGTTTGGGTAGTGTCTATCTGTTGCAAGGTGATAGAAGCCTCGTCGTGGAGTTGTGGCACATCTAAAATAGGCAACAATACCGTGAAGGTAGCCCCTTGTTTTTCTTCACTTTCTACCTCTATATGCCCTTGGTGTAGGTCGACGAGGTCTTTGGTGAAGGCGAGCCCTAAGCCTGCCCCCTCGTTGTGGAGTTCTTTTTGGCGTTTGCCTTGCAAGAAAGCGGTAAAGAGCTGTTTTTGTTCTTCTTTGGAGATGCCAATGCCTGTGTCGGCTATCTTTATTTGCAAAAACTTCTGCTGATTTTGCACCACAGTGGCAATGAGCACCGTGATTGCGCCTTTTTCGGGGGTGTATTGGAAGGCATTCCCGATGAGATTGTAGAGAATTTTGTCTAACTTATCGGCATCAAAAGGCATCCATAAGCTGGGCATTGTACTCTTGATAGTGTATTGTATTTGTTTTTCCAAAGCCAGATAAGCAAAGGTTTCACTCACTCCTTTCACAAATTTCACCACATCGTCGTATTGTAAATTCAGCTCTAATTTGTTTTTTTCTAACTTTCTAAAATCGAGTAATTGGTTGATAAGGCGCATCAGTTTTTGGGCGTTGCGCAACATCATTGTATACTTATCTTTGTATTCCTTAGGAGAGTTCTCATCATCTACCATTTGGTTCAGCGGACCTACAATCAGCGAAAGCGGTGTTTTGAACTCGTGAGAGATATTAGAGAAAAAGTTGGTTTTCATCTCGTTGATTTCGTACATACGCTGGGCTTCCAATTGGGAGATGCGCAGGTTCTGCTTGTCTCTTTCCTTGATGGTGTAATACTTGACGATAAGCACGAGCAAGCCCACCCCTAGCAAGGCATAGAGGATATAAGCCCAAGTTGTTCGCCAAAGCGGAGGGGCTACTATTATCTTAATCGTAGTAGGTTTTTCGCTCCACACCCCGTCGTTGTTAGTGGCTTTTACTTTGAAAATGTAAGTACCTGGGTTAAGGTTTGTATAGGTAGCGATGCGCTCGGAAGCATCGTAAATCCAATCGCTGTCGAAACCTTCGAGCATATAGGCGTATTGGTTTTTGAAAGAAGCGCGGTAGTTCAATGCCGAAAAACGGAACGATATCACCGATTGCCAATGTTTGAGATGAATGCTTTGGGTCTCATCTATCACCTCGGTGAGCACCCCTCCTTCTTCTGGTCGTACCGATTTGTTGAATATTTGAAAATCGGAAATTACTACTTTGGGTTGGGTTTGGTTAAGGGTAAGCTGTTGAGGATAGAAAGTATTAAAACCGTCTTTTCCTCCAATGAGTAGCTCGCCGTCTTTGGCTTGTGCAAAAGCTCCTAATTGAAAGCCCGAATTTTGCAATCCGTCGTACTCGTTGAACACTTGGAACTGTTGGCTTTTTGGGCTGTATTTCAGTACTGCCGAAGGGGTACTCATCCACAGATTGCCACTGTTGTCTTCTGCCAAACCGAAAATAGGGTCACCATAGTCGGTGCCTTTACGGCGAATGAGTTCAAAGCGTTCGGTTTTCTTGTCGAACTTGTGTAGCCCTCCTTTGGTGCCTATCCACAAAGTGCCGTCCTTGCTCTCGTGGATAGCCGTAATAAAGTCGTTGCTCAGGGCGTGTGTGTTGTTTTTTAGGGCTGTATAGGTGTGTTTGAGTTTTAGGTCGCGGGTGTAACAACGCAAGCCTTTTTCGGTGCCTACCCACAAAAGGAGGTCTTGGTCTCGGTGAATTACGTGGGTTTTATCTTCGGGGTAGATAATGTTTTTACTTTCGAATAGCGGGGTAAAAACCCCCGTAGCGGGCTGGTAGTTGATTGCCCCCAATTCGGTAGCAAGCCAAAAGGAATTATCCCAATCTTTGGTAATTTGATAGATGTTGCGGTAGGTGTAATTCGTACCGGTAGGCACGGGAATGGGCACTTGACTAAAACTATTGGACGAAGGGTTGTACTTAATGAGGTAATTGGCGTAGTTACCTATCCAAATATTGCCTTCGGCATCTTCACAGAAAGCCTGATAGAGTTGAGTATTGGGGTTGTAGGATTGGTTGCTAAAAGCAGTGAGTGTCTTTCTGTCAGGATTGAGTTTATCAATATGGTTTAAGCCTCCTATCCAGAGGTTGCCTTTGCTGTCCTTAAAGATAGCGCGCACTTGTTTTTCCGAAAGAAAATTCTTGTATCTCACCCATTTGAATTGGGCAGGGGTAGGGCTAAAATAATAAATCCCTGAGGCGGTACTCACCCACATCAGTTGGCTTTTATCTCGGTAGATGTGATTCACACTTTCATTAGCGAGTTGCGGGTTTTGCAAGTCGGTAATGGTGTGAGTGTTTTTGTTGAGGAGTTTGATGCCCTCGTTGGTCTCTATCCAAATGTTGTGCTGACCGTCATCGGCAACCGAAAGCACATTTACATTATGCGTGCAATGGCTCGCACCACACACCGCATAACGTTGGTAGTTTTTTGTTTTTTCATTTAAGCTATACAAACCACCGTGAGCTGAGGATACCCAAACAGTGCCTTCTGGGTCTTTGTAGAGGTTGAAAATGTGCTTGCATACCTTCTCATCAGTGTCGTTTGTATGCCAATAAGGGTGTAGTTCAAACTGTTTTTCCTTGCGGTTAAAGCTATACACCCCGCCACCCCACGAACTGAGTATGAGCGTGCCATTGGTAGCTACCATACCCGTAAGGGCGTTATTCAGAGGTTTGGAAGTGCCTTTTTCTCGAATGTCGTAATGAGTGAAAACTCCTGTTTTGGGGTTGAGCATATCCAGTCCACCGCGGTCTACGGCTATCCAAATCATACCCGCCTCGTCCTCTACTATGCCCGCTACATCGTTATAGCTAAGGCTTTTACTGCCTTTTTGATGTTTGTAGGTGGTGAAGACACCCGTGCGCAGGTTCAGTTTGCTGAGTCCTTCGCCTTTTAAGCCAATCCAAAGGTTGTGCTGACTGTCTTCAAACAAACACCTGATAGAGTTTCCTGCAAGGCTGTTTTTCTGGGTGCTATTGTGCTTATACACAGTGATATCATAACCGTCGAACTTGTGCAAACCGTCATCAGTGCCTATCCATATAAAGCCTTTTGAGTCCTGCAACATACTGGTTACCTCATTGCTTACCAATCCGTTGTGGGTGGTGATTTTGGATAGATACGCCCAGTCCTGCGCTGAGAGCAACGCAGGAAATAACACCCATATTATGTAGAGTAGTTTTCTCATTTCCAAATTTGCTAATTCTCTAATTTCTCTTCCCCTTTTCCTTCATACTCCGCCCTATTACCTATGACCTAATACTTCACACCTCTCCATTTTCTCATTTCCAAATTTGCTAATTCTCTAATTTTTCTTCCCCTTTACTGTTGCTACATTCCCCCTCTCCTTGGGAGAGGGATGGGGTGAGGATTCTTTTTCTTTCGCCTCGAAACCTCGTTTTTACCATTTTTAGCCTTGTTGTATTACAGTATGAATCAACTACTTATACACCCTTCCTATACCAATCGTCCAAGATTCGTATAAGCTTCCTATAAGCTCTCTATAAGCTAATCCCACCCTCCTTACAGCCTTTTTTCACCAAAATTCCTCTCAACTCTCTTCCGAACTTTTCCGTTTCCTTCCGAATTCCTCAACCCTCCTCATTTGCTAATTCTCTCATTTTCTAATTTGCTAATTCCCAAAAGTTACTTCACAAGGCGTAGCCTTGATTTTGTTTAATTTCTGAGGCACAGCCTCATTCCTCTAACTCAAGCTCGCACCTCATTTTCTCATTTTCTCATTTTCCCATTTCCAAATTTCCTAATTTTCTCATTTCCCCCCTACCTGAATGCTAAATTCGTAATGATAATACGGTTGGTTGAGCAAAAACTCTTTATGTACGCGTGGCGACCAGCTGTCGTCTCCTCCTACACCCATTTGAGCCTCATCGATGTGCAAATAAGTGTGGTCTCCACGGCGCAGTTCTTGGGTTTCTTTGGATTGGTTCAGCGCGTCGTCTGAATAGTCTTGCACGTTGAAATTAAAGAGTTTAGGAGCACTGATATATAGTTCAGTAGTACCCGAAAGGAGTTTGAGCCAACGGGTATCGATATGGTTGCCGTTTTCAGAAGGCATCACATAAGGAAAGTGCATATCCTTTACTGCACCGCTGTGAATACCCACAAAAGCTGATTCTTTTCTATCGGCATAAGTTTCATAAGGACCTTTGCCGTACCATTCTACTTTGTTAAAACTCTTGTCGAGTGTTAGGAGCATTCCCACTCTTGCCAAAGCAGGCACAGAAGCAGGCACTTCCACATTTGTGCTGATATCTATACGTCCGTCTCCATTGATGAGGTAAGTTACTTGTTGGCTGATATTGCCCGCTTTGGTTTCAATGCGGTTGTGTGCTACTATTTTCAGTTGGGTTTCCCCTATTTGCGTAGCTTTCATTTCGGTAGCTGTTACCATAGCTTCTTTTAATCCCGCTTTGCGCCAAGCTGAGGCATATGATTGTTCAAAACCACCTTCATCGTTATCGGTAGGTACACGCCAAAAAGAGGGCACCATCGCTTCTGAAAGCAGGTTTTTCCCTTTATGTGTAAATTGACTTAAACCGCCTGTTTTTTTGCTGAATACGGCTGTAAAATTATCGCCTTTTACGGTGAAGTTTGTAGCTTCGTCAGTAAATGTTAGTTTTTTATCGGAGGGCTTGGTGAATTCTCTCTCAACACGGTTAGGGAAAGCGAGTTGTTCTTTGGCTACTTCAAAATCTTTTGAAGCCCAAGCAGTAGCCTTTTTATTCTTAAAATGGAAGTTCATAAAGTATTCCTTGCCGTTTTGTACTAATTTTGTTTTGAAAGGTATTTGTAGGGCTCTTTGGCTTTGTGGGGCGATGTTCAGGTCGTTGATTACCCCATTGGCGATAGGCTTGCCATTCTCAATAAGTTCCCATTGCAAATACACCTCGTCGCTATTTACAAAGTAGTTGCTATTGCTGATGAGTACCAAGCCTGTCTTGATATCAATATCCTTTACATTGAAATACTGATATACCTTTTTCAGTTCGTGCATTTCGGGTTGAGGAACGCCTGTGGCATTTACCAATCCGTCGTTCACATTCGCCTTGTCGATATGATTGATGATGTTCCAATACTCTTTGCCGTTCTTATCTTTGCAACGCAACGCTTGATCTTTCCAGTCCCACGTAAAACCACCTTGGTAGCGCTCATTGGTAGCAAAAAGCTCCCAATACTTGCGGAAGTTGCCTAAGCTGTTACCCATAGAATGGGCGTATTCGCAGATAATCACAGGGCGTTTGGGGTCTTCGGTAAAGAGATTGTTCAGGTGGTTGAGCTCGGTGTACATATTAGAGATGATATCGTAATGCGAGAGCACGCCTGCATAAGCAGGGTTTTTAGACTCGTAGTGCACGGGGCGCTTTTGAGGGTCGAGGGCTTTTATCGCCTCGTAAGCTGCATCAAAGTTCTTACCCCAACCCGATTCATTCCCCATCGACCAATAGATGATACAAGGGTGGTTCTTGTCGCGAGCAACCATATTCACATTGCGCTCCACGATGTCCTTTTGCCATTCAGGGCGTTCGCCTATGTAGTAGCCACTCTCCCACAATCCGTGGCTCTCGATATTAGCTTCGTCTACCACATATAATCCATATTCGTCGCAGAGGGTATACCACTCAGGCTGATTGGGGTAGTGAGAGGTGCGCACCGCATTGATGTTGTGCGTTTTCATCAGGATAATATCGTCAATCATCGATTGGCGGGTGATGGTGCGACCGTTATAAGGGTCGAACTCGTGACGGTTCACTCCTTTAAACTTCACAGGCTTGCCGTTCACAAGGAGCAATCCGTTGCTTAGTTCAATCTTCCTAAATCCTACATTTTGAGTAAACGATTGTAACACCTTGCCTTTGGCGGTGAGCAAACTGAGTTCCACTTTGTAAAGGTTAGGGGTTTCGGCAGTCCATTTCAACGGATTTTTTACAGCTATTTGGGCACTAACGGTAGCTTCTTTTCCCGCAGCAATATCCGCAATAGAGGCTTTTTCAGTGCCTATCACATTACCTTTGCTGTCTTTAAGAGAGGTTTGTACCACAAGAGCATCACTTACTTTTTCGCCTAAATTCTGTACCTCTACTTGCACCTGCAAGGTAGCATCGCGGTATTGCGCATCGAGCTGAGGATATACTGAAAAGTCACGCATACGCAACTCGGGGGTAGCAAAGAGGTATACATCGCGATAGATACCGCTGAGTCGCCAAAAATCTTGGTCTTCTATATAACTGCCGTCCGACCAGTTCAAGACTTTTACATATAGTTCGTTTTTGCCTTTTTTGAGGTAAGGAGTGATGTTGAACTCGGCAGGTAACATTGCATCTTCGTGATAGCCCACTTGCTTACCATTGATGAACAACTCCATCGCCGATTGCACTCCCGCAAAGTGAATGAACACCTGTTCGCCTTTCCACTTGCTAGGCACCGTGAACTGCGTTCTATACACTCCCGTAGGGTTGTAGTCCTTAGGGGTATAAGGAGGGTTCATCTCAAACGGATATTTGATATTGGTAAACACAGGAGGGTCATATCGGTTGCTTTGCAGTTGCCAATTTGAAGGCACTTTTATAGCGTCCCATTGGGTAATGCCTTTGCCCAAAAAGAAATCAGCAGGCACTTGTGAAGGGTGCTTGAAGTAGGCAAACTGCCAATTGCCGTTGAGGAGTATTTTTCCAGCCGGCTCATAGTGGCTATGGCTTTTTTCGGTGTTGATACTGCTTACCGCTAAGTTTTCCCAATCGTGGGTTTGCGCTGTGCTGAGACTACTCGCCAAAGCAAAAATGAATAAGAATAGAGTATGTTGTATTCTCATAATCGTTTATTATTTTATGGTTTGTTATTCTTCTATTGTAAAATGTTGTTCGTTACTATTATCGGCAGAATGTAAGCCCACCCACAGCAGGCACTCGCTGGGCTCAGTGTCCTTTTTTCCATTGATACCGTAAAAGGCAAGAGCTTCGGAAGGCAGTTCAAAACGGACTTGTTTGCTTTCACCTGCTTTGAGAGGGATTTTCTGAAACCCTTTTAATTCCTTTACGGGGCGGCTAACACTTGCTACTAACTGTCGGGTATAGAGTTGTACCACTATTTCGCCCTCGGTTCTTCCTGTATTCTGCACAGAGGCATTTACTATAATGCTATCGTTATAGCGTTTTATACTTTTTTTATTCAGATGCACATTACTAATAGCAAAGGTAGTATAGCTGAGTCCATACCCAAAAGGATAAAGAGGCGTAATAGAACTATCCAAATATCCTGCATTATAATGAGGGCGGTGGTCTACTTCTTCATTATTTGTATGTACAGGTCGCCCTGTGCTTTTGTAGTTGTAATAAATAGGAATTTGCCCTACACTGCGAGGGAAAGACATCGTTAAGTGTCCCGAAGGATTTACATCGCCTGCTATCACATCGGCAATGCCATTGCCCCCTTGCGTACCAGGAAACCACGCTTGCAAAATAGCTTGTACATTCTCGTTTTCCCAAGAAAGGTCGAGCGGTCGTCCGCTAAAAGTAATAATAGCTATGGGCTTGTTTATGGCTTTTAGTGCTTCGAGCAATTGGCGTTGTGCTTGAGGCAAACGAATGTCGGTGCGCACCGCCGATTCTCCTGCCCAGCTACTCTGTTCACCTACAGCTACTAATACCCTATCAGCTTTGCGAGCTATAGCAACCGCTTCTTTGAGTTGTTCTGTTGAAATAGTTGTAAAACCACAGCCTTCGGCATAGAGGAGTTTTACATTTGTACCCTTGTATTTCTCAGTAAGCCCTGTGAGTAAACTCACGCTTTGTTTGCCGTCACCTAAGCACGTCCAACTGCCGTTTATATCACTTGTGTTGTTCATCATAGGTCCTATTACAGCAATAGTTTTATCGCTATTCTTTTTGATGGGTAACGCTTCAGCTTCATTTTTCAAGAGTACTACTGAGGAAGCAACAGCTTGTCGCGCTACTTTCAGATATTCCTCAGTAAAAGTATTTTCTTTGGCACGAGTTTCATCTAAGTATCGGTAGGGGTCATCAAAAAGACCTAAAAGAAACTTCATTTCCAATATATGCCTTACTGCTTTATCAATTTGATTTTCGGTTACTTTGCCTTCTTTCACTAAGGCACTAAGGTATTTAATAAAGGTTGCCCCGTTCATATCCATTTCTATTCCTGCATTGGCTGAGAGGTTTGCCACTTGTTTATCATCTTTGGCTACCCCGTGTCGCACCAACTCGTTAATGCCTGTGTAATCACTCACTAACAAGCCGTTAAAGCCCCATTCTTTGCGAAGCACCTCAGTAAGCAACCACTTGTCGGCGGTGGCAGGCACTCCGTTTATCTCGTTCAAAGAAGCCATTATACTGCCCACTCCTGCTTTTAGGGTCGCCTCATAAGGAGGTAAATATACATTGCGCAAGGTGTGCATAGAGAGTTCAGCTGTATTATAGTCCTTGCCTGATTCGGCAGCTCCATAGCCGGCAAAGTGTTTACCACAAGCTAAAAGTGTGTGAGGGCTACTCAACGTTTGCCAATTGTCTCCCCCTTGAAATCCTTTTACCCGCGCTTCGGCAATAAGGCTTCCTAAATAAGGGTCTTCGCCTGCGCCTTCCATTGCGCGTCCCCAACGAGCATCGCGGGTGATATCTACCATAGGAGCAAACGTCCAGTTAATACCATCGGCACTAGCTTCACGGGCAGCGAGTTCAGCTGTTTTGCGCATCAATGCCAAATCCCACGAGCAAGACTCAGCTAACGGAATGGGAAAGATAGTTTTATAGCCGTGTATCACATCTTGACCAAAGAGGATAGGAATACCTAAACGCGTTTGTTCTACCGCTATTTTTTGCAATTTTCGTATACCTGCAACCGAAGTAGCGTTAAAAATACTTCCTACCAAGCCTTTTTCGAGGTAAGGTTGGTACTTATCAGCCATTACAGGTCCTGTAACCGACCAATCGGCTGAGAATTGCGTCATTTGTCCGATTTTTTCTTCAAGAGTCATCAAACGCAGTACCGAATCTACGCGCTGTTCTATATGTTTATCACCACTGAAACTCTTTTGGGTGAGTTTTTCATTATCCGATTTTAGGATAGCGGGTGTTGCGCAACCTATCATAAGTAACGAAATAAGCGTTTTAAAAATGTGTTTGCTATATCTCATAGATACATTAACGTTTTTATAAAAAACACCTTCCTGCCTGTACCTTCCCTTAAAATGAGAATTACATATTGCTTTGTTTTTATAATTTTGCCCTTTGCTCATCTATCAGGGCAATAAGAAAACTAAGGAAAGAAGACAGGAAGATGCTATGGGTTTTCTAATACCACTACTATCGAACGCTTGAAGGCTGGAATCAATGCCTTTCCGTCATACATAGGCATATGTCGTTCCCATTTATCCGTCCAAGGGTCGTAAACACTGTAATGAGTATATTTTATATTTATGAGGTTGAGTGGTATTTCGAAATCTCGTTTCATTTGGGCAGGACGCCCCTCACGCAACTCTGTTTTCCAATTGTTAGTTAGGTCTCTACACCACAATATCGTTTTTGTTTTGCCTTTTAGTCCGTAACAGGCTACGGTATTTCTTTTGAAATAGAAGGGTTGCATCGCTTCTTTCACGGGGTCAATTCCTTCAATAGCGTTTTTGAAACGCCCAAAGTGATACCACAATTGGTTAGGCTCTATGTAATGATCCCAATGCCAAGTATTGCCCGAACCTGCACTACCTCCAAAGAAAGGTGCAAAGATAAAATCGTGTAACAAAACGCCCTCTGTGTCTTTTGTATAAAGCGACGAAGGCCCTGCGTGGTTAGGGTTTACAGCTCCTATCTCATTGATGACAACAGGCTTGGGGTCGTTTTTGGTAAATGTCAAGCCCATAGCTACGGCATCGGTTGCTAAAGCACTCACAGCTCCTTTCACTATCGGGTATTGATGCCACTTGTCGCCCTCGTCTAAATAACGGTGAATGCTCAAAAACTCGTTGTCAGGTATTACTGCCAACTTCTTGTAGTAGTCGTCCATATAAGAGGCGTGCATACTGCCTAAGGTTTGAGTAACCAATTGCTCAGGGCATAACTTTTTCACCTTACCGAGCATCTCTTCGGTAAAAGGTAGCCACTCTGCTTCGGGTACAGCTGAATCCATTTCGTTCCACAACTCCCACCCATATACATACGGGTGGTTTTGGCACTTTTGAGCAAGAGCTCTGATGCGTTTTAAGTAGGACTTTTTGCCTTTTTTAGTACTTACATACTCGCTTACATTCTTGAACTTGGTAGCTAGCGAATAGCTGTTACACCAAGAAGCCTCAGGTGAGATGTTATTAGAGATAGTACGCAGGTGATGCAGGGTGAATTTAAGGTAAATATGATACTTTTCGGCGAGTTGTAGCAACTGTTCTATACGCGCTAACTTCTCGGGATTGTACTTGCCTTCTTTTTGGTCTTCTATTTCTAAGAACTCAGTGCTTATCCAAATGCGCATTGCATTTCCGCCGTTTTCGGCAAAGTGTTTAAAGTACTTTTCTACCTCTTCAAAATTATGCGATGGTAGATAATTGGTGCTAATAGGAATCCACGTCGCACCATTTTTTTCAAAATAGCGCGGGTGGGTTTTGCTTACCGTTATATTTGCTTGTGCCAAACATAGCGGACTGCTTAGGCAAAGCATTAAAAACAAAGCGTTTCTTAGTGTTTTATGTAGGGTTATGTTCATTTTAAATCAAGTAATAGGTAACAAGTTTTAAAAACGTTTTTGTTTTCATATGTAATAGTCTTTTTTATTACTTATTGTTTTATGAGAGTCGTTTTATAATACTTCTATTTTAGTTAAAGTAATATGATTATAACTATAATTTGCTGGGTGAATCCACTTTTTACAAAGAGTTTTTACCTCTCCTTGAATTTTTACTTTTATAGTAGTGCCCTCTTCCTTATATTTTAAATCTCTTATTTTTTGAGGTAAAATATCCTCATTGCAAACTATAAAAAAATGAAACCCCTTGCCTATCCAAAATGTATTAGGATAATAAGTATTTTGATTGTTTGCATAACTTATTTCTTCTTCAAGAGATTCTTTAATAGTCCAAACAGTAGGACTATTGCACCCACAATCTTCTTGTGGAGGAGTCTCTTTTTTTGAGCAACCGTACCCCACTATTGTCAATAACAGTAGTGCTAAAAACGTTTTTGTTTTCATAATGCTTTATTTTTATAAGTGATGTTTTTATTTGTCTTACGAAATTCAATCGTACAGAAAGCAGGTAGGTTCTTCCGATGAGCTCCTCAGAGTCCCTTCGACAAATCTGCTAATAATCCCGTGTGACTCACACCCTCATTTGCTCATTTCCAAATTTCCTAATTCTCTAATTTTTCCACCTATCTTGCTACGATTTCGTACTTAAATGTCTTTATCCACTTTAAAAGGCAACACTTCTACGGTTACAGTAGCGTTTTCAGGTAGTTTTTGTACTATCGCACCGTAGTATAACACTACAGGTCCAAATAGTCCAAGTAAGTCGAGGTCTACCGTAAGCACGTAGCTATTATTGTTTTTCTTGCTAAACCTACATTTCGCCTGTGCCATTTCAGAAAGTCCTTTTCTTCCTATGATAAGAGTCTGTGTACCGAAATCAATATCCTTAAATTCCTTTATAGTACTGAGGTCAGTATTAGGAAAGAGCGCTTGTAGGGCTTCTTTATTTTGGACAACTCGGTAACCATCTTGGGTAAGGGCAAAATTCACAAAACTATGCTCAGGAGTATTTGCTACAGACGCAAAACTCTTAACCATTACAGCCTCAGGAAATATTGTTTCCTCTTCTGTTTTAGAACAACCGCAAGCTGTTATCACCAATAACAACATTGCTAAATATGCTTTTGTCTTCATATATAATTGTTTTTAAGATTACTTACTATTCTTTTCAATTCCTACACCAAAGCATTTTCTATTATAAAAATACTCTTTGGCAGAAAGTCTTCTTTCGGGATTGTCGGCAACAGCCGAGTGTGTATATAGAGAGATGTTTTCACCACATTACCTTCATCTTTCCCGTCACTATATTCCCCCTTTTTCATCATACTCCCCTAGTGCCTATGGCCTAAGGCCTATTACCTCTTCCTCTTCCTTTCGCCTCGAAACCCCGTTTTTACCATTTTTTGCATCGCTGTATTATACTATGAGTCAACTACTTATACACCCTTCCTATACCAATCGTCCAAGATTCGTATAAGCTTCCTATAAGCTCTCTATAAGCTACCCCCACCCTTCTCATAGCCCTTTTTCATCAAAAAGTCTCTTAGTCTCCTTCTGAAAATCTTCGTTTCCTTCCGAAAGTCCTAACCAGCCCGATTTGTCCTACAAGTTATACCTGTCAAAACCCCTTTTTTATCACTACCCATTTTCTAATTCTCTCATTTTATAATCTGCTAATTCACACCACAAAGTTATAAAATATTTGTCAATACAGCAATATGCTCTCTCTCTTTTCACTCTAAGTCAGTTTTTCCCTTTATTTATTCTTCGTTCAAGCCTTAACTTACTTTTTACTGACATACCTAGCTGTGAACCCTCGCAGGCTTTACCTTTTACTTTAATTCATTCTCACCACCGCCTCTTTCAGTCCGTTACTTATAGCGCGTAGTTGTACCTTTCCACCTTTTTCACCTGAGCGGATAATCACTTGGCATTTGCCATTAAAGAGTTTACGCTCTACACGCTCTCCTTCGGCAAAAGTATCTTTCTCGTGCGAACTGGGGTCGCCGTTTCCTACTCCTATAATGCGAGCATCTCCTGTAAGCTGAAACTGTATAAGGGCATCGGCATTAGGTACTTCACGTCCTTTTTTATCTACTACACTCACATTCACCACTACGGCATCTTGCTTACCGGCTTTCAGTTGTGTTTTATGAGGAGAAAGCACAATCGCAAAAGGTTTTTCGGTAGTAGTTATTTCGGAGGTAATCCGCTTTCCATTCTTAGTGCCTACGGCTTTCAGCGTACCTTTTTCGTAGGGTACTTCCCAATATAAGTGTCCAAAAGCAGGTGTTTTTTGTTTACCGAGCGTCTTTCCGTTCAAGAAAAGTTCCACTTCTTCGGTATTGCTATATACCCACACTTTTACCACAGTGCCTTGGGGCAGGTTCAGATTCCAATGAGGGGCTATGTGCAATATAGGCGATTCACTCCAATGGGCTTTGTAGTAGTAATACACGTTCTTAGGGAAACCACACACGTCCATTACCCCAAAATGCGAACTGATATTAGGCCACGCAAAAGGGGTAGGCTCTCCGCGATAGTCGAAGCCCGTCCATACGAAACCTCCCATAAAACGAGGGTCGTTAGCAGTCGTGCTGTACCATTGCTGTGCTTGTGATGCCCAACTGGGGTAACTCTTGTCTTGGTCGAGCAGGTAAGCGCGTAGGGTATCGGCTACAAAATGACCACTGTACCCCCCTGCTTTGTCAAGTACGATTTCCGGCAGATACACCCCTCGAGTACCCACGGTGCTGGCTACTTCGGTGCCGATGATAGGTTGATTAGGGTGTGTTTTTTCATAGTCGGTAAGCCCATAGAGGTTGTAATTGAAGCCTCGTACAGGTATGGCAGCACTCACACCTTCATTTTCATTACCTACGTTGGCGCCATAAGTGCTCACGCGTGAAGGGTCTAAATGCTGTTGTAAACTCACCAACGTACGAGCGATGCGCTCGCCAGTTTCGGTACTTTGTATTTTTTCTTCTTCATTCCCGATACACCACATAAATACGCTAGCGTGATTGCGGTCGCGCTTGATAAGGTCTTCAAATTGTTGACGGTATTCTCTTCCGCTGTTTAAGAGTCGGGTTTCGTCCATCACTAATAAACCCAAACTGTCGCAGGCTTGTAGCACGGCAGGGCTATGAGGGTGATGGGCAGTGCGGTAGGCATTGGCGCCCATTGCTTTGAGTAACCCAATACGATAATACTGCAATTCGTCTAATAGTGCAGTACCTACTCCGGCGTGGTCTTGATGTACGCACACGCCTTTTATTTTCATTTTTTTGCCGTTGAGGTAAAAGCCGTCGGGTTGATAACTAAAAGTGCGCACCCCAAAGCGGGTGTGAATAAGGTCGGTGGTCTTTCCGTTGGAAATGATTTTCGTTGTTAAGGTATACAGATAGGGGTGCTCAGTGTCCCAAAGCTGTGCATTAGGAATGTTAAGGTTACTCTTTACAGTTACTTTTTCATTAGGGGCAAAAGTAGTATTTGCAGATTTGTGAGTAGCTATTACTTTCTTTTCACGATTAAGAATACTCCATTCCACCTGAAAAGTTTGTGAGCTTGTTTCTCGGTTATGCACAGTGGCTTCGGCGTGCATTTCGGCTTGTTTGCCAATGCTTTTGGTATAGATAAAAACCTCTTCGGGGGAAGAGTGAACAGAGTTGTAAGAGTTTAGCCACACGTGTCGATAGATACCTGCGCCTTCGTAAAACCAACCTTCGTTTTGGGTAGCGTCTACCCTTACGGTAATCACGTTGGGTTTGCCAAAATGCACCAAATCGGTAATATCGTACTTTATTCCTGTATACCCGCTGAGGTGATGCCCTACATAAATGCCATTTACCCAACACCGACTGTCCCTAAAAATACCGTCGAATTGCAGTTCGATGCGTTTGCCTGCTTCGGATTTGCTGAGGTCAAAGGTTTTTCTATACCAACCAATACTATGCTCGGGGAAGGTACTGCCTAAGGCTTTATATCCGTGAGACCAATCGCCTTTTTCACTGAAAGGGAGAGTTACTGCCCAATCGTGAGGGAGGTCTACGGTTTGCCACGCGCTATCGTCGTAGTCTATGCTCGAAAAGTTAATGCCTTTGGAAAGTGTTTTAGAGAAGTCGTTATACACGCGGTAAAACAAATCTTTAGTAGGGTCGGTAGCGTGCCCTAAGCTGAATTTCCAACCGTTATCTAACAATATATGCTCCCTAATGGCTTGCCCATAGATGGGGTGAGCAAGCCATAGGAGCATACCGATGAGAAAGGGAAGAAACTTGTATGGATATCTCATTTACTTTTTAGGTACATATTTGTATACCTTTACCCAATCTACTTGTAGTTTGAGTTGTTTGGTGAAAGGTTTGTTAATGTCTTTTTCAGTTTGGAAGCATAAATGGTGAGGTGCTTTAGCCATTGCTACGGGATCTTTAAGAGTCCATTCGAGTTTACCGTCGATGTAAATCTTTATGTACTCAGGAGCCCATTCCATTGCCACAATATGCCAATCACTTTTGTTGTAGTGGAAGCTCTTTTGGTACTGTTGGTCTTTACCAGATACTGCGTAATGGATATAGGTATTCCAAGCGTTGTCCTCGTGATTTGTTTCATAGATGTCGTTTTCGCCATCGTCAGGCCATTTTTCACTCTCAGGCCAAGTAAGTCCTAAACCGCTGGAAGACTTATGAGGGTCTTCGTCCATACGTATTCTGAACTCAAACTTGCCGTATTTGTAGTTCTTCTTATGAGCTATTCCACCTGTTATAAACATTCCTTCGCGTTTATAATCTCTGTCGATAAGGCAATTCAAGAAGCCGTCTTTCACTTCTATAGCGTAGGTACGGCGCGTATTCTCAGGTTTGAGTTTACCTTCTTTTTCGAGGTATTCATTGTCGTACACAGCCCAATTATCTGTGTTTAAGGCATTGCCATCGAAGTTGTCTTGGAAGTCTAACACCCATTCAGTAGGGGTTTCAGGCATAGGGTTGTCTTCAATAGGAGTGTCTCCTCCCGATTTGTTACAGGCAGTAAGCCCGCACAATAACATTGTAATAAAACTAAAGGTTGTTGCGTTTTTCATATGTTTTTTAATTATCTATTTAATATATTCATTTAAGGTGCTTTTTTAATAAAGATATCTGAAAAAGTTAAGTCTTCGTAATTGTTATCCCAGCTACCTATCTTTATCACAAAGTATAGCTTACCCGTTTTAGTAGCTGTATAAGTCTTTTCCCCTGAAGCTAATTCCGACATCAGTCCGCTTTTAGGCGTTTTGATTTCTCCCGATAGGTCAAACACCTTACCGTCGTTGAAGTCTTTGCCTTCTTCTGGTTCCCACTGACTTATATACACTTGTATCCAGCCCCACGCTTTGCCTTTGGCGGTGAGTGTCATATCGTAAGTATAAGTTTCTCCTCCGCTTACTTCAATAGGCTGATAAATTACGTGGTTGAACATCTTTCCTTCGGTGCCCGAAGTGTAATGGATATTACCGTCGGTAATGGTGATATCAGCTTTTTCTGAAAGACCTCCATTGATGCCTTGCAATAGTATTTTCCAAGCATCTTTCTTGATGCTAGTCTCTACCGGAGGTTTGGGAGGCTTAGGACTATTATCTTTCTTGAATACGATGTCAGAGAGGGCTAAATCCTCAAAGTTGTTATCCCAGCTACCTATCTTTATTACAAAGTATAGCGTACCAGTTTTACCAGCGGTATAGGTTTTTTGATCTTGGATAGCTGAAAGTTCAGCAAATGAACCACTCATAGGAGAGGTGATGTTGTTTTGGAGTTCTAATACCTTGCCATCGCCAAAGTCTTTACCTTCTTCGGGTTCGTGTTCACTCACATACGCTTGTATCCAGCCCCACGCTTGCCCTTTGATTTCCACGTGCATATCGTAAGTGTAAGTTTGTCCTTTTTCTACGTTTACGGGTTGGTAAATCACGTGGTTGAACTTACCACCCACTTTACCAGATGAGTATTGGATATTACCATCTACGATATTAATCTTAGCATCGGCTGTAATTTTTCCGTCTATACTTTGTTTTAGAATCTTCCAAGCGTCTTTTTTAATCATATTTTCCACAGGAGGCTTAGGAGGTTCAGGTGGAGTAGGCAAGAACTTCGCCCCGTCAATCACAACAATAGTAGTCGCTTTGTTTTGGAGGATTCTCTCATTGCCATAAATGCTTACTGCCAAAGCAATGCGATTTTTGTAGTAATCGAGGTGGTCGGCAAGGAGCTTTTGCACATCTACGTCCAAGTAAAACGATTCTTCACTTTTACCAGAGGCAACGCTTACGCTTTCAGGTAAAGTGTAAGAGCCTTCGGGTAGTACTACAGCCGGTTTTTTCTCGTCGTTTTTGTACTTTTCTACATAAGCATTAGTGGCTTGTGCGTCAACTTTTACTTTTACAGCAAAGCCATCGGTAGAGAGACCTGAATTTTTCACGCCGAGCACTATTTTCAATTTCTTAGTAGTCTCGTCGAAAGTGTAGTTTTCGGAGTTTCCGCCGAAAGGCACATTGTATTCATTACCTCCGTTGTTCAACGAGGCTTGTGGCATATAGATATTGTTTATACCAGGGTCTTCAAATACATCGTCTTTTTTACAAGCGATGAAGGCTACGAATAGGAGTAGCAATAATGTAATGTTTTTTGTTTTCATATATAAGAGTTTGTCCTCACCCCCTCCTTCTCCCCCTTCCCTTGGGGGAGGGGGAGGGAATCCGCAAAAGCGATGAGGTTTTATACTAATTATTTATATTCTTTTTTTCAGCTTGTCCCCTTCGGTAGTTCGAGGACTAATCGCCCGTGTGGCTCACACTACCAACCTGGGTTTTGTTTTACAATTCCATTAGATTTATTGATTTCGCTATGAGGAATAGGGTAGTAATACATCTTTTCGGTAAAAGTGCGCTTTTCTACTTCTTTTACTTGATAGCTAAAATGATTGCCGTTTTTGGTAGCTTGCACTCCCGTAAGTGGCTCATTGAGCACGGTATTAGCGTCTTTCCAACGGCGCAAATCCCAATAGCGGTGTTCTTCAAAGACGAGTTCTATACGGCGTTCGTGTTTTACTTTCTCTCTGAACTCTTCTTTTGATGCTGTAGTAATCGCAGGCATTTCCACACCCGTTCTACCTCTCACCAAATTGATAGCCTCTTTGGCAGTGAGTGCATAACCGTTGTTAGCATCGGGTCCGTAGGCTTCGTTCATCGCCTCGGCATAGTTGAGGTAAATTTCAGCCAAACGGAAAACTACCCAAGAGCGGAGTCTTTTCTCGTCTTGCACTAAATCGAGGTTGTCGTTCAAAAACTTTTTGAGGTAGTAGCCTGTGCGTGAAGCGTTTTTGGCGTTGTAGTTGTCAGCACCACCTGCGTATATTTCTATCGTGCGTCCGTTCCATTGGCTGTTGTTGGTTACTATCGTATAGCCGAGTCGAGGGTCGCGATTGGCGTATATATCATTAGGGTCAGGAGCACCTTTGTACTCATAAGCACTTACCAAATTATGTGAAGGCGTGATGCCACTATTACCTCCTGCACTGCCAATAGGGTAGTTTTTCCTTTCTAAATCATTGGTGGCACTTTGGCGAATTGCCAAAATGGTTTCTGAGCTTTTGGCACTTCTGTCACCAAGGAACAAATCGCGGTAGCTATTATCGAGGCTGTAGAGATTTAAGCTGAGGAGCTCATTGGCAGCCTCGGCAGCTGCTTTCCACTTGTTCACATCGTTGGTGGGGTTGTACAACGGACTTGCCGCATAGAGTAACACTCTGGATTTAAGGGCTAAGGCAGCGCCTTTGGTAATACGCCCGTCTAAGCCAATATCAAAATCTCTTCCCCAATTGGTAATCAAGCTATCTTTGGAAGCATCGATTTCACTTACGATATAGTTCACTACCTCGTCCACTGTGTTGCGGGGTAAATGCGTGTTACTATCGGCGGAAAGCGTTGTTTTTACAAGAGGCACACCTCCATAGCGTTTCAGTAGTTCGAAATAGAAATAAGCACGCAACACGCGGTTTTCAAATCGTAAAGCCCGTATGCTCTTCACATCGCGATTGTAGTTGTTGATGTCGTTTTGAGTGATAAGGTTGCGGTTCTGCTTTAAGAAAGAAGCATAGTTAGGAAATTTTTCCAAGAAATAAGTAGCCGCTTGTATGCCTTCGTAGTTGTAAGCATAGGTATTATCGGGGTTGTTGGTGCTATTCCAGCTTCCTTCGTTAAAAACTTGAGTGTTTGAAGGCGAAAGCGTATATTCAGCCTCGTCGCTCACTGCCGCAAATAGATTGCCATCGATGGCATCAAAGCGGTTTTGCAAACGCGTATAGGCAGCATAACCAAAGTCGTACAACACTTGGTAATTGGTTTTTATCTGCTCGTCGGTATCGTAAATATCTTCTTTGGTGTCTAACACATTACACCCGATGAGTGTACTCATCAGCGCAATGCAGCTCACTGCAAAGATTGTTCTGCTCGGTTTATTACTCTTTAACATAGCGATATATTTTCGGTAGTTCATTTGTTTAAAACTTTAAAGACACACCCATAGTAACCGATTTGAGGGCAGGGTAACCCGATAACACTTCGGGGTCTAAGTCGTAATCGGTAAGCAGTGATGAGAAAGTAAACAAATTGGCGGCATTTACGTAAATGCGCAATTTGCTAACGCCTATCTCGTCGAGCATTCGTTTAGGAACGCTGTAACCTAACTCTATGTAGCGTACTCTTAGGTAATTAGCTTTCTTTATCCACAAGGTGGAAGGCTGGGTGTTATTGTTGTTACTCAATAACGACAAACGTGGGTACTGGGCGCTACTACGGGTATCGATGCCTTGTGCAGGATAGTAAGCCCAGCGGTTTTTGGCGATAGCATACACATTGCCATTGTTCTCGAAAGCAACTGTTTTTTGGCGTGCATCGTCTAATAAATTCACCTCTCTGCCTTGTACTCCTTGCACAAGCACTCCAAGGTCAAATCCTTCGTAACCGAGGTTGATTGTACCAGCATAAGTGAGTGTAGGGAGGTAGCTTTTGCCTATTTCGGTTTTATCGGCAGGGTCTATACGGTTGTCACCATTTAGGTCGCGGTATTTCACATCACCAGGGGCAACGTTTCCAAAGGAAGGTTTAGGGAGTGAAGGTAGCAGGTTGCCATTGCTGTCAAAATCGTTTATGTCGTAAAAGCCCGTAGCTTCATAGCCAAAGCGTGTGCCGATAGGTCTGCCTGTTTGAGCTGAACTCTCGCTGCTAGCATCGTACTCAGCCATATAATCTATTTTGTTTTTAGCATACGAAGCATTAGCGCCTATACTATAAGTGAGTTTTCCTGCTGCATTGCTGTAGAGCGTACTCACTTCAAAACCTCGGTTAGTTACCTTTCCTATATTTTTATAGGGAGGGGTAGCCCCAAAGATATCCGAAATACTGTAATCAGGGGTGATAATACCTTCGTGTTTGTTGAGGAAAGCCTCTATCATCACGTCCCATTTGTTAAAGAATTTAGCTTTCACGCCTATGTTGTACTTATAGGCTTTTTCGGCAAAAATACGCTCATTAGGTACGTATTTTAGTCCGATAGCACTATGCCACGACGGATCGTCGTTTCCTGTGGCAAAACCGCCTCCTCCGTAAGAACCGTAATAACGTTCGTATAAGTAGCGACCTTCGTTGTAGACATCGTTACCCGTAGTACCTACCGAAGCGCGCAATTTCAACCGATTGATATTGGCATTCGCCGAAGGGTGTTGCTCGTTGAAAACCTGATAGGCTGCTGAAAGGGCGTGATAAAAACCAAACTGATTGCCTTTCTTGTAGTTATCCGATCCACCGAAGGCAAAACCAAATTCAGCCGATACGCGTTTGTTCCAATCGTAGAACACACGTCCGCCAATGTTCTGATAGGCGTAGTTGTTGTTCAAGCCTGCTTTGCCGTTGAGATTGTCGTCTATATTATAAACGTATTGAAGGTAGTTTACCGCTGTTTGGAAAGTGTTTTGCCCAAATTCACGGGCATAACCTGCACCCAACAGCAACTGCAAACGGTTCCATTGGTTGGTACCCCAGTCGTCGTCTACTTTGTAGTTGCTATCGCGATGAGTGGTTTGTGCTGCCCCATTGAACATACGAGTGTAATCTCTACTTACAATGCGCGTACCTCGTGTCCACGAACTGAGCGATACGCCTTGTTGTATGTACAACCCAGGGGTGATGAAGTCTAATTTCTCTTTTAGGTTGAAATTAGCCCCTAAAGTGCGGTCGTGTAGGGTTTTGATACCTAAGGCTCGGATAGAAGCGTAAGGGTTATCGGGGTGGATGGCTGTACCAGGGAACGACCCATTGGGGTTTTGCGCTGGATAAATGATATTAGGGTAGCTCGCCAAGTTTTGCCAGAGCTTATACTCGTTGTAATTAGGCGATTTACGGTCTTCTATACGTCCGTTGATATTTACATTTCCTTCAAATATTTTGAGCATACTGAAATCTAAATTTGCCTTTACGAGATATTGGTCGAACCTTCCGCTGGAATGCGAATCGTCGTTCTTAGAGGCATACAAACCACTATTGCCGGCGTGCCCTAATAGCACAAAATACTTAGTAGTAGCCGAGCCTCCGCGTATGCTCACATCTTGCCTATCAAACAAAGCCGACTTTTTGAGCACTTTGTCATACCAATCGATGTTGTATTTCACATCGTTAGGGATATTGTAAAAGCTTGTCCAAGCACCTGCATCGTTACTGTAAGCCTCGTTGTATAGCTGAGCATACTCGGTAGCCGATAGCGGTTTGCTCAGTACCGTAGGCATTTGTACGCCTGTTTGGAAATCTACCCCTACCACAGGCTTGCCTTCTGCTCCGCGTTTGGTGGTAATCCACACGATGCCGTGCGCGCCTTTCATACCAAAAGGTGCTAAGGCAGCCGCATCTTTCAAAACTGTAATCGACTCGATTTCGGAAGGCGATAGCAGTATAAAATCACTTTGGTAACCATCGATAAAATAGGTAACCGAAGGGTAGTTGTACGAACCTAACCCGCGGATATTTAGGCTGGCATTGTCCATTCCTCCGCCTTGCAATACAGTGAGTCCAGGTAGCAACCCAAACAAACTGTTGGTAAAGTTCGTTGTGGGCATTTTCAAGAGTTGTTCTCCTTTTACTGATGAGGTAGAAAGCGTAGACAATTCTTCGGGTACGTTCAGAGGGCTTTGTGCCTGCATAGCACCTGCCCAAAGCATACAGCCCACAAGGCTACAAAATAATATGTTATGTTTATATTTCATTTCAGTTGTTTTATTAATTGGTTATTAGTACCCAGGGTTTTGTATCAAGTAGCCTTTGTTCACTTCCGATTGAGGGAAAGGCTCTAAGTACTGACTGTTGTCCCAATACCCTGTATAGACAGGTTTCACAGCATAAGAAGCGTAATCCCACGCATTCCACCCTTCCGATTTTCCTGGGGCGTACTCAAAAACTACTCCTTTCTTTTCCCCTCCAATGATACCATTGGCAATATCGGTGAGTTTCCAGTGTTTTACATCGAAATAACGGTGATTTTCTTCATAGAACTCTACCGCCCACTCTCTTTGCACGAGTTTGCGCAAAACGTCTTGTCCTGTTTCAGTAACATTGGGTAGCCCTGCACGCGAGCGGATAACATTTAGGTTTTGCAAAGCCTGAGCAGGATTACCTGCTTCGTTATAGGCTTCGGCGAGATTCAAATAGAACTCAGCCAAACGGTACAAAGGGAATTCAAACCAATCGCGGGTATCAGCCATATAGAAGAATTTCACACGGCGTCCTGCGCCTTCACTGCCTGCTCTCTTTTCCCAAGTAGAGGCATTTGCCAAAGTCTCACTCGACCAGTAATGCGAACTAGGGTTGTTCCACGCTTGTTGCCCTGCAATCGCTGCTGAGGCTTTAAAACGGGCTTCTAACTCATTGCACTTGTTCACATAAGTTGCGTAGCTTTCCCAGTTTTCACCCGTCCACGTTTGGTTGGTACCATCAGTTTTGTAGTATTGGGTAAGTTGCAAGTAACTCATAGAATTTGCCCCTCCTGGTTGGCTGTGAGGGTTATAAGCCTCTATAAAACTTTGTGATTTAAAGGCGAGGAGTACTTCTCGGTTGTTAGGGGTTGCTACTGCTGTACCGTAATCGGCTAAAGGGTTGCCCGTATTGATGATTTGATAACCATTGGCAGTTGCCCAACGTATCACTTGCTCATTAGCCTCTATGGCTTGTTGCCACAACGAAGCGTCTTGTGTACCAAAACAAATCAGGTTGTTATTGCCGCCCAAACTCATATAAGGCATATTGCTATTGAACAGCGGACGCGCGGCGTACATCAATGCTTCGGCTTTGATACACATTGGGATACCTTTGGTTACACGTCCTTTTTCCGAAGCATTGTAGCTATCGGGCAGGTCGCTAATAGCTTTGTTGCAAAGGGCAATAATATGGTTTAAGGTAGCGCGCAAAGTAGCGCGAGGAATATTCAGGTCGGAATCTACTGAAAGTGTACCTTCTATAATAGGCACCCCGCCGTAACGTTTGAACATCTCCTCATATCGGTAGGCGATGAGGGTATACATTTCGGCTTTGATACTTTTCTTTTGTACCTCAGTAAGATCGGGGACTTTATCGATATTCTCAATCACCAAATAGCACTGACGGATAGATTGGTAGTTGAACACGAAACCATCGGAACTCAATGCTTTGCCATCGGAGTCGCTGGCTACCATTCCAGAACGTTGAATTTTATAGGTGTCTTCCCAACTGAATTTCACATCGTTCACCTCTCCCGATAGGTGAGAGAGCGTTCCCGCTTTCAGTCCGCTAATGCGCCCATTGTCGTAACGCAAAGTAATACCCGATTGCAGGCTCATCGCGTAGGCTTGGGCAATAGCCGAGAGAGATTTCTGTTTGCTCGAAAAGATAGAATCGACATTCACATCGCTTCCTAAACTCTTTTCGAGGAAGTGGTCTTCTAACTTACAAGAAAATACTTGTGAGAAAAAGACGAGAATTAAGGTGGTATAAATGAGCTTTTTCATTGGTTGTATTTTTTAAAATTGAACGTTGAGCCCTACGCTATAAGTGCGGGTCATAGGGTAGAGATATCCAGAGGCAGCGCCGTTAGAATCTTGTTGTTCGGGGTCGTAACCATCGTGCATTTTAGACCACGTATAGAGGTTGTTACCACTCACCGATAGTTTCACCGATGAGATACCTGCTTTATCCAACCACATTTTCTTTTGCAAAAGATAACTTACTTCTATGTTTTTCAGCTTGATATGGTCGGTAGAGAGCAACCAGAAGTCGCTAAACAAGCCGTTGATATTATCACCGGTGCGCATAGAAGCACGTGGGAAAGTAGGGGTAATGCCGTTTTGAGCTTTTTCGGGAGTCCAACGTCCGTCGTACTGATGTTGGAAAGCAGCCCCTGTACCCATATAGAAAGGGTTGCGCGTATAGAAATCCAAAGGCATAGAACCTTGTGCTGTACCGGTGAATAACACTGATATTTCAAATCCTTTGTAACCTACATTGAGGTTTGCCCCAAAAGTATAGCGAGGGAAGTTTGCATAACCAATAGGCACGCGGTCTTTCTCGTCGATAACGCCATCGCCATTCACATCTACATAACGGAGATCACCAGGTTGCACTTTATTGCCATCAAAACGCGAATAAGGGCGTTGCATTACCTCTTGCCAAGTGTTGTAGAAACCATTGGTGAGATAACCTCTGTACTGCCCGATAGAATAGCCTGTTTCATTCATCCAAGGGTGAGGATTGTTAGGCTCATCGCGGTAGTCTATTTTGTTTTTGGCATAGGATACATTCCCCCCGATGCCATAAGTAAACTCGCCTATCTTGTCGCCCCAGTGCACTTGTACTTCATAACCTTTATTGGTTACTTTACCTATATTGCTCGCAGGAAGGTCAGAACCTACAATACCAGGCACTGTACCTCTGTTCCACAAGATGTTATCGCGTTTTTCTTGGAATACATCGGCATTGATGGTAAGCCTATCTTTAAACATATTCAAGTCGATACCTGCATTGCTTTTTTTGGCGCGTTCCCAAGTAACATTGGGGTTCCCAACACGCGTTTCCCAAGCACCAGTATAGAAAGGGTCTTTGGTAGTACCATCACTACTGCCGAAATAGTAACCTCCTGCACCATAACCATCGTTGCGGTAGCCTTCATAGCCGTAGCCCCAAGTACTTGGCAAGTATAAAAAACGGCGACCACCTACTTGGTCATTCCCTACTTCGCCATAAGAACCTCTCAGTTTTAGATAGGTGAGAATATTGTTTTTAGGGAAGAACTTTTCGTTAGTAACTACCCAACCCAATGAGAAGGCAGGGAAGAACCCGAAGCGTTTGCCAGGAGCGAAGTTTTCGGTACCATTATACCCCATATTGCCTTCAATAAGATAACGGCGGTCGTAATCGTAAGTAACCCTACCGGCGAGCCCCATAATACCAGCAGGTACGTTGAACTCAAAACCAGGGTCATACGTTTTTTGTCCGTTAGCCAAAAGTAAGGCAGTGATATTGTGTTTTCCGAAAGAGCGGTCGTAGTTAGTAGCTACTTCAAAATAAAGGCGACGCCACTTGCTTGACTTAAAGCGGTCGGTAAGGGTAGTGTGTTTGAGTCTGCCGCCAAAGAAGAGTAGTTCAGCAGGGTTTTTAGGGTTGCGAGTTACGCTATACGAAGGGATAGAGCGTTCTCTTTTCACACCTTTTCTATACAAATCGTTGTAAGAAAAAGTACCTGAAATAGAAAGCCCCTGAGTGATATAATCGAGTTTGTGTTTCAGTTTTAAGTTTAGGTTCAAGTCGGTTTGATAGGTAGTAAGGTAAGGTCGCCAGAGCAAACTGGACAATACGGAATAACCTGTACCTCCTTTGCCTACTAAAGGATTTACACCATCTACATATCCATCGATTAAACGTCCATCTACAATACCAGGACCTGCAAAAGGCGTATTAGCCAAGATATGCACTAACATCGACTTTTTGCGGGCTGTTTCGCTGTTTACATCGCCGTCTTGCTCACTACCTAAAATACCTCCTACCTTTGAAGATACAGCAGCAAGGTCGAGCGTGAGGTTGGTACGATCGGTAAGTTCAAAATCGAAGTTAGAGCGGAAGTTGTAACGCTGATATTTAGAGTTTACATCGGCGTTGTGGTAGTTAGTTTCTTTGAAAGTACCTCCTTGATAGAAATATCCCAAAGAAGTAAAGTAACGCGTTTTCTCACTTCCCCCTGATACGTTTAGGTTGAATTGCGTTTGAGGAGATACCCCGCCAAAAGCTTCTTTGAAATAGTTATGACTTGTGTAATACAGCGCAGGGCTATTTAGCAGGGCTTGTTTTTGTTCAGGAGTGAGGTTCATCGCTTCCACCTCTTGAGGCGTATAGTCGCGATTGTTCTTGAACTTCCACAACTCGTTGTGAAAACCACTTTCACTGAACAGCTTATCGAAGTTACTTGGGTCGTTGTCATTGCGAATAGCTTCGTTGCGGAAACGCGCATAATCATAAGAACTGAGCAGGTCTAACTGAGTAGCCAGCTGACTCATACCAAAGTTATAAGTAAGACTCACCTTAGGAGCGCCAGAGCGACCTCTTTTGGTAGTTACTACCACCACCCCATTAGCTCCTTTCACACCATAGACAGCTGTTGCCGAAGCGTCTTTCAGTAAGTTAATACTTTCAATTTCGTAAGGGTCCATCGCATTTACGGCATTCATAGAGCTTTGGATACCATCTACCACTACCAAAGGTTCTTGGCTACTTGCATTGAAGGTACTCACCCCGCGAATACGAATGGTAGTAGCGTTCCTACCAGGCTCACCACTGGACTGAGTGGAAGTAATCCCTGGCATACGCCCAACCAGCGCATTGGAGACGTTGGCAACTGCATTTTCTACGAGTTTATTTCCTTTGACAGAAGAAATAGCACCTGTTACGGTTTCCTTCTTTTGGGTACCATACCCCACCACCACCACTTCTTTTAGTTCGGTGGTTTCGGGCAATAGCTTTACGGTGATGCTGTTGCGGTTTTGCACCTGTACTTTGGTACTCTTATATCCCATAAAGGATATCTCTAAGGTAGCATTTCCGTTCTTCAAGCTGAGTTGGAAGTTACCGTCGAAATCGGAGGTTACGCCGTTTTTAGTACCTACTTCCAATACGGTAGCACCCATCAGAGGCATATTGTCTTCATCAACTACTTTCCCTTTTACTGTTTGGGCAAACAGGGATTGTGCTCCTACGCATAGCCCGAACAGCCAAGCGAGCATCAGTAGTTTGGTTTTGTATGAATGTAATCTATCCATAATTTTGGAATTTTAGTTATATGGAAAATGTCTTATTTCGATGGGGCAAAGGTAGGGTGTTATAGTTAAAGGGTTGTTATCATTTCTTTTCGTTTATTTATCAAATTCTATCTACTGTAAGAAATATTAAAGTAAAGGAAATGTTTAGGTATTTGTTATATTGTGTTTATCAAAGGTTTATAACAAAATACTTTTTTCTTTGACAAGTGCAATATTACATATTTTAAAATAAATGAACAAATAGAGGTTTTAGAATAAATTTAGCAAGAAAGGGAAAGAGTTATTTAGGAAATAGTTCGAACGCACGAAATTGTCTTTTAATGAAAGTAGACCTGACGGTGTAAAAAAGGTAAAAGGTAAAGCCAGAGAGGGGGCACAGCTGGGTATGTGAGTAAAAAGTAGTGACGGTTATTAGGTTGAAAGACAAGGTTTTTTAGGAGGTAGAGCGAAGGTAAGATAAAGGTAAGACGAACGATGAGTGGGTCTACAGTGGCTCTACAGTGGCTCTACAGTGGGTCTACAATGGAGACTAACCGAAGATTAATCGAATACCGAATGCACATTGATTGAATTTAGAATGTTACTAATACCAATCGGGGGAGGGAAATAAGCAAATTAGAAGCGAGCCGCACGGGCAGTCGTAGCACGACGGGCGGGAATGGAGTTCTCGGATGATTCGGACGTGCCGGACGAAGGTCAGATGAGATAAATGACTTTATTGAAAAGAGTTGAGGGGGTTCGGAAGGGTATGTTGAGGTAAAAGGTAAAAGATAAGAGGTGAAATGGGGGCTTAGCTGATAGGAAGCTGTATAAAGAAGAGAGATTTTTTGTTATGATACAAAAATGCAACTTAAAGAGCAGGTGTAACCCATAACAACTGACTTCGACAATTGGTTTGTAATCGGAATCAGCTAAAAATCTTAGGTGTGAGTGAAAAAGGAAAGTTAAGAGGGGAAAAAGCAGAATTTAACCAGTCGGAAAGTTTGAAGAGAAACAATCCGCGTTTAAACCTTAAAAGAAAGAGGGCTAACGGAGAAATCTTTGTTAGTCCTCTAATATTATTGTATTCCCCCTATTTTTACTAAACTGCCCAGTACTACCATTACTACCCCTATGAGGGTAACACAGATGATATGTACCGCCATTTCGGGCAACTTGTTGAGCTGACCTTTGCGCAGTTTGGGCAAAACGCGCGTTTGTGCCGAAATAGCAAAACAAATAGAGGTGAGCAAGCAAGTGAGTTTCAGTGATACTACGCGCTCAATAGGAGTAGCGAAAGAAAACCAAGAACTCAAACCTGCATTGTAGTCGTAAGCCATCAAAATACCTGTGATAACTAATACGGCAAGTGAGGGCATTCCGATAGGCTCGTAAGTCTTCTCGAAATTTGCAATAAAGCTAAAATCTTTGCGTTTAAGAGCCTTTGGCAAAAAGCCAATAGCCAATACTAAGTGTCCGCCTACCCAAATAGTGGCAGCAATGAGGTGCAGAATGAGAATAAGGTGATGTGTATACATAGTTAGGGGTCAGGTTTCAGGGGTCAGGGGATAGGGGGTACGCTTCCTATTTCCTAAATTCTAAATTCTATTTCCTATTTCTTACTTGTTATTAAAGGTGTTCATTGTAATATTAAGCCCTGCTAAGCCAAAAGAAAGGACGGCTTCGGCAGATTTCTGTAGGCGTTCAGGCAAGAGGGTTTGCTCTTCGGGAGCCCACTCGCCGAGTACATAGTCTATTTGCCTGCCTGATTCAAAATTACTGCTAATACCAAAGCGCAAACGCGCATATTGTTGGGTGTTCAGTTGGGCTTGTATATCTTTAAGTCCGTTGTGACCCCCGTCGCTACCTTTGCCTTTGATACGGATAGTGCCAAACGGGATATTTAGGTCATCGCAAATGACCAAGAGGTTTTCCAAAGGAATGTTTTCTTTTTCCATCCAGTAGCGTACTGCTTTGCCACTGAGGTTCATATACGTGGAGGGTTTCAACAATATAAAGGTACGCCCTTTCACTTTAATTTCGGCGAGGTCACCAAGCTTCTGAGTAGTAAAAGAAGCATTATGGTCTTTCACCAATGTATCGGCTACAAGGAATCCTATATTATGACGAGTGTTGGCGTATTCAGCCCCTATATTGCCGAGGCAGGCGATTAAATATTTCTTCATAGTGCAAAGGTAGTAATAATTTGCGAATTAGCACGGCTCTCCATACAAATCGTAATCGGTAGCCTCGATAATCTTTATATCTGTAAAATCACCTATCTTTACATAGTGTTTTTTAGCATCGATAAGCACCTCGTTGTCTACATCGGGCGAGTCGTATTCGGTGCGACCTACAAAGTAATTGCCCTCTTTGCGGTCGATGAGACAACGGAAAGTCTTTCCTACTTTCTCTTGGTTAAGCTCCCACGATATTTGCGATTGTATCTCCATAATCTCGTTAGCACGTGCAAGTTTTACTTCTTCCGGCACATCGTCTTCGAGCGCATAGGCGGTAGTGTTTTCCTCGTGACTGTAAGTAAAACAACCCAAACGGTCGAAGCGCATTTCTTTTACAAAGTCTTTCAGCTTCTGGAAGTCTTCTTCCGTTTCTCCTGGGTACCCCACAATAAGGGTAGTGCGTATAGCCATTTCGGGTATTGCTTCGCGGAACTTTTTCAGCAGTTTAGTAGTCTTCGCTTGGGTAGTACCGCGCTTCATACTTGCGAGGATAGAGTCAGAAATATGTTGAAGCGGAATGTCTAAATAGTTGCAGATTTTAGGTTCAGTCTTCATCACTTCCAATACGTCCATCGGGAAGCCGGTAGGGAATGCATAGTGTATGCGTATCCACTCGATGCCTTCTACTTTCACAAGAGCACGCAATAGGTCAGCCAAAGCACGCTTTTTGTAGAGGTCAAGACCGTAGTAGGTAATATCTTGGGCGATGAGTATAAGTTCTTTCACCCCTTTGGCAGCCAACTTCTCCGCTTCGGTTACAAGAGCTTCAATAGGGGTCGATAGGTGCGCCCCGCGCATTAGTGGAATTGCACAAAAGCTACAAGGGCGATCGCAACCTTCCGATATTTTCAGATAAGCGTAGTTCTTAGGGGTAGTAGTGAGGCGCTCTCCTATGAGCTCGTGTTTATAGTCGGCGCCGAGTACTTTCAAAAGGGCAGGCAGTTCGCTAGTACCGAAGTATTGGTCTACATCAGGGATTTCTTTCTCCAAATCGGGCTTATAGCGTTCAGAGAGACACCCCATCACAAACACCTTATCTACCAATCCAGCTTCTTTCTGTTGCACATAGTCCAAAATAGTGTTGATACTCTCCTCTTTGGCATTGTTGATAAACCCACAAGTGTTAATCACCACAATATTGCCCTTTTGCTCGTGCACCACCTCTTTGCCACCCGCTTTAAGTTGCCCCATCAGTACTTCGCTGTCATACACGTTTTTAGAACACCCAAGGGTTACGACGTTTATAGTGTTTTTCTTTATACTTCTTGTTCGCATTTGTTGTTAGTTTCAGGGGGCAAAAGTACGACTAATTTAGTAATTATCAAATTGTCCGCCCTCACACAGTGAGGGCGGACAATTTGATTTCTGCTTTCGAAGTCTATTAGTAATTGAGTTCGTAATGGGTTACTAAATGAGGTTTGAATGTTATATTCATTTCTATTTGTGATAACTTTTTCTGATTATTTTCAGTGATATATCTGAAAGTATATTCACAGATTTTATCTACTATCAGGTTGAGTGGTTTACCATTGCTATCTTTCTCTACTTTTATAGGAATGGTAAATTGAATTACACGCTCATTTTGTTTGTTATTGATGATTTTATAACTCTTACCGGTAACTGTTCCGTTATCAATCTTAGTCATAAGATCTTGCAAAGTGTTTGACATAGTTGTAGCATCAATATCTCCATAAGAAGAATTTTGATAATAAGCTCCTACTGAAGTTCCAGTTCTTAAATACTCGTTTTCGCTAATGTTTTTCACAAAACCATCATTATCAAAAGTGTAAGTAAGTTCTATGATTTTGTTTTCTATTTCTCCATTGTAGCGAGAAGAGGGAATAACTACTTTCTTAGGCAAATTTTTAGGAGATGCACCAATTATCAAAGCGATAGGCATTTCGAAATAATTCATAAAACTTCTACTTTCTCTACTGAAATCAAAAGAAAAAACGTTAAATTTGTTCTTATTCTCATTGTTGTAATAAGTTAAGACAGTTTCGAGAATTTTATTTCCTTCTCTATCATCTTTGCTAATAATTTTGGTAATATTGTCATTCTCCCAAGTAATAATCTCGTCACCTACACTTTTAAGTTGTTGTTTTTCGTTGTACATACCAAACCCAAGTGTATTACCTGCTGCATTTAGTCCATACTCTACCGCTTGAATATCGTATTGACCATTCACTTCGGTATCATAAGGAGCGGTAATTATTACCGAATAGTCCTTATAGGTAAAAGTTCTTACATCTTCAGGTTTTCTTTCTTGTTTTATGGTAACCTTGTTGATTCTACCCATATTGTCGTATTCGTATAGGTATTCGGCAGTACGTAAAGTATACGTTTGGTTGTATAATTCAGCTTCTAAATAACTGTTAGGACTATTAGTGTTGCTTGTAGTACCTTCATCAATATAAGTACAGCTTATACGTTTTACTTTTTTAGTAGGCAAATAAGCTTGCTGTTGCTCCGATAGAGGCTTTGCAGGCGTAGGAGTGTTGTCGTCCTTACTGTTACACCCTACAAGTGTAGTCAATGCCAAAAGGCTTAATAAAAATCTCTTCATAGTGGTATTAGTAATTTAATTCGTAATTCGTAATTATATCAGCATAGTAGGTAGCTTCCATACGGATATCAGTAGCAGAAGTATTGTTATAAGATACAGTAAACTTACAAACTTTATTCACGTTCAGATTGATAGTTTTACCATTGCTATCTTTTTCTACTTTTACAGGTACAGTAATCTCAAAAATACGAGTACTACCATCATCACTGATGAGTTTGTAGCTCTTATTAGTAACCGTTTTATTCTCAATGTTTGCAATCAGTGTTTGTAGCTCATTCCAATAAGTACCAATTTCGTTGTTGCCATTGTTAGGAACGTATGAATATAACGAACCAGGGACAAATTTATTTTCTTTCTCAGTAATAGTCTTTACAAACTCATCGCCGTCAAAAGTATAACTGAAGCTCACTGGGCGCTCAAAACGACTACTATAAGAATCGTTTTCCTCTAAAGGAGTCGCTTCTATAGGTAAGTTTTTAGGAGCTGCTCCTTTTATGATAGCAATCGAAAGCGCAAAATATTCCTGATAGCTACGGATATCATCCCCTGTATGATCAAGTAAGTAAAATTTATTTTTATTAGTAGCACTATTGTAAGAAAATTTCACTCCTCTTTCTTTAACCACCCCATTTCTCGTTACTTTTCTACTGATTTTAGTGAGGTTGTCGTTTTCCCAAGTAAAAGTTCCTGCACTCATAGAGTTTTTGAGTTGTTGTTTCTCGTTGTATACCCCTAAGCTTAATATGTTACCAGAAGAATTGAGCCCATATTCTATAGAGCGAGGCTCTCTAATCCCATCATAAGGAGGAGGAGACGTAATGGTTACCGAAATATTTGAATAAGTGAGGGTACTTACAATATCAGAGTCTCCCTCTCTTTTAAAAGTAACCTTAGTGATTCTACCTGCATTGTCATACTCATAGAAGTACTCCATAGTTTTCACTGTAAACTTTTGTCCCTGATTCAACTCAGGGTTTAAAAAGTCTTTGTATTGTACGGAAGGATAAGAACCATTTTCATAATCAGCCTCTACATAAGTAGCTGTTACGTGTTTTACTTTTTTAGTAGGCAGATAGTTTTGCTGTTCTTTTGTGAAATCAGGTCTCTGAGGAGGGGTAGGATTATTATCGTCCTTACTACCACACCCTACAAGCGTAGCCATTGCCAAAAGGCTCAATAAAATTCTCTTCATAATGAATGTTAGTATTTAAATTTTGAGGCAAAAGTAATGCTTTTTTTTATTCTCAACTATTAAAGGAATGTTAAACTTTTACACAATGACAAAAAACCAACCTCTTTCAGAGTCCCTTCGATTAATCACACTTCTCATTTGCTAATTTTCAAATTTGCTAATTCTCTAATTATTCCTTCTCTTTTCCGTCACTATATTCCCCTCTCCTTGGGAGAAGTCTCCGAATAGGAGAGTATGTGATCGGGGTGAGGATTCCCCTTTCCGTCACCACATTCCCCCTTTTCCATCATACTCCCCCCTAGTGCCTATGGCCTAAGGCCTAGTGCCTTTTCCCTTTCTTTCGCCTCGAAACCCTCTTTTCACCATTTTTTGCATCGCTGTATTATACTATGAGTCAACTCTTTATATACCCTTTCTATACCAATCGTCCAAGATTCGTATAAGCTTCCTATAAGCTCTCTATAAGCTAACCCCACCCTCCTTACACCCTTTTTTCATCAAAAACCCTCCCTTCTCTCTTCCGAATATTTTCGATATCTTCTGAATCCCTTAACGCTTCCCCATTTGCTAATTTTTCCCCGCCTGCCGTGCTACAATTGCCTGCCGTGCTACGGTTGCCGTGTTACGACCTAGCACCTTCGAGCTTCTCAAAAACCTTTCAAATAAAAAACTGCCCACATTACTGCAGGCAGTTTTTATATCACATCTCATTTGTTAATTTCCTAATTCCCTCATTTTCTCATTTTCTCATTTTCTCATTCTCTCATTTCCTAATTACCTCCACCCATCTACCATTGGTACGGGTATTGTAGCGGTTGCTGTACATTGCCTCAGCATAAGTACCTGGCAGATAATAGTGTCCCGCATACGAAGCATTCAGCTTGAGTTTGATATACTTCGTTTGTTTGGCTTTCAGCGACAAGTAGAAATTCGCACGGTCATCACGGAAATCAGTGTAGTCTATATAACCGTTGCCATCACCTTCGTCGTAATCCGTAAATCGCGTGTTTACAATCTCCCAGCCCGAAGGGATAATTTGGGTAAGTGCTACATTGTCTACTCTCTCGCCTGTGAGGTTTGTAATCTCAATAGTAGCTACAAACTGAGTGCTTTGGCGCAAATTGGTCACATCAAGCGTGTGTCCGTTGTTATCGCGGTAAGTCGTGTTCAGCGAAAGTCCGTTTTGCATAGCGAGCTCTTTGCCTACAGGTAATATACCGCTGGTAATGAGGCGTACATAGAGGGTTTGGTTGCCGTTGTTCTTCACTTGTAAAGTCTCATTGCCTTTGGCTGCAAGCGTCTTCTGTAGTATTGGCTCGGTAGATTTTAAGTTTTCGGTTTTACCACCCAAAGTATAACTGGCTACTATATTTCTACCGCTCTTGTTCTTCTGTACATATTTTGCCATTGCATAAAGCGAATAGGCTGTAGTTTGAGTGCTGAGCCAATCGTTAGTCGAGAGCTTTTCGGCAATCTCCAATGCCCAACGTCCTGCATCTTCTTTCCTACCGATAAGCAAAGCGGTTTCCATTGCCATTGCTTTATTGCGCAACACCGAGCCGTAATAGCTATCAGCATCATCGTCTATAGCGGTAGTTAGGAAGAGCTTTTCAGCGGTTTGCTTTTGTCCGGCAAGAGCGTAGGCAGCTGCCAAAGTGCGTTTAGCGTTAGGAGTGAGCTCACTGAGTTCACGCAAGCGGTTCATAGCGCCTATGTTAGGATTTCCGGCGAGTGCCAAAGTATAGAGGCGATAGGCTTGGGCAAAATCGTTTTGATATTTACCCTCGTAACGCCATTGGCGCGCCTCATTGTTCTGATAGTCGAGCCAACGCTGTTTGCTACCTGAGGGCAATACATAACCTTTCTTCTCGGCTTCTACAAAAAACTGACCTATATACGAGGTTACCCAATCATCGGCATACTTGCCACCTTTCCAGTAGGTAAATCCTCCATTAGAGAGTTGGTTTTCATACAATTTGCTAATGGTAGCACTTACATTGCGGTTCACCTCATCGGCTTTTTCTTTAGAAAGGGTTACAAAGTCAGCTAAGAAAAGTTGAGGAAACGCCCCTGAGGTGAGTTGCTCGCTACAACCGTGCGGATAAGCGATAAGATAACCCAAACGCTGGGTAAGGTTCACCCCTGGGAAGCTCGATACTTCTAATACAGTCTTGGCTTTTTCACCAAAAAGATTGATATTGAGAGAATGCGACTGTCCGCCCTGCAATACGGCGTTTTGTACTACATATGTTACAGGATTAGGGTTGTACACATCCATTTCCACCTCATAAGTCGCTTTTTCCTTACCCGAAGTAGCAATGATTTTCACCTTACCAATACCCGTTTGCGAGGTGGTTTCAAGTTCAAAGTAAGCCATTTGCTCCCCTGTTTTCTCAAAGTGCAACTGTTGGTTGCGTGTGCTTACTACTTTAAACAAACCGTTAGTCTCTACTTGTAGCGATACGTTCTTCACTTGTTTTTCCATAGCAAAAACGGTTACCGGCAACACGATTTTCTCGTTAGGCACTGCTTTGCGTGGTAAGGAACCCAAAATTGATAACGGACTCACCACAGGTATATCTTTTTTCTCAGCACTACCATAGGCATTGCCCTTTACATCGCTGGCTACTACCATCACACGAGCAGAACCCATATAGTTAGGAATTTTCACGGTATGAGTATTGGCTGCCCCTTTTTTTAGTTCAAAAGGACCTCTAAATATCACAAACGGTTTGAAACGGTTTGCTTTCTGTGCATCGGCACCGCCTAAATCTTCATCTCCTCCTATACTGAACGCTTGATTGATAGTACCTCCATAAGCACCTATTACATCATCGTACACGTCCCAAGTCTTTACTCCAAGAGCAGTTTTGCTAAAGAAAGTATTCCAAGGGTTAGGAGTTTTGAAGCGGGTGAGGTTTAGGAGTCCATCTTCTACGATAGCCAAAGTGTATGTCATCGGTTTACCCGATTTCTCACTTACTTTTATCTGTACCTTTTGGTTAGGTATCAATCGGTCGGGCATTTGGATTATAGGATTGAGGACGGTATTCTTGTCTACCACCTTCACCGGTATCACCCCATAGAGGCGTATAGGCGCATCATTGAGCGTTTTGTTGTGAGGTTGCAAGAGGGTAACGTAAAAATACATATTAGGCGTCATTTTATTGGTGATAGGTACCTCAAAAGTAGTTTCTTTATTAGCGGTCTCTACCCAGTGAGTTTCGAGTACATCGTTCCCGTTTTCTACCGAGATGAGCGCGCGACCGCCTTTGTCTGACGGGAAACTAATCTTAGCTTTTTCACCTACGCTGTATTCTTTTTTGTTAGTACCCAAAGCGAGCATTACCGCTTCACTACCTTCACTGCCACGCGATTTGCCAGTCCAGTCACCCCAATCAAAATAAGCAGTCGTGCCACACTTATGACCGCTTTGGTCATCAGTGAGCATAATAAAATAGCGACCCCAGTCGGCATCCGGAATATTGAGTGTAAAACGTGCTTTACCACTGCTGTCGGTAGTGATGTTTTTAGTGGTGTAAATAGCATTGCTACTACTGCTATTATAGGTAGAGATATTCTGGTTCGAAGCGTCCCACCACCAGTTCCAGCCTACTTTATACACGGTTACCGACACATCTTTATGGCTGAGTGGTTTGCCTTCTTCGCTGAGTACTACTGCATCGAAAGTGTGGTTTTGTTGGGTGTTGTAATAATCGTATTTGTTGGTTTCGGGCAAGCGTAAACCTACATACTCACTATAAGGTGAAAAAGAGGCGGTACTCACATCGGTACTGAAATCGCCACCACTTTCGTTGGCTTGGGTGAGGAAGTTCACTTTTAGCATACCAGGAGCATCTAAGTCGTTCGTTCTGAAGTAGAAATTCGCATTCCCGTTGCTATCGGTACGCCCTTCAAATACGTTCATCTCTTCGCTCTCAAACTGATAAGCGCGATTGTTGAACACGTATTTTTCATAACCTTTGAAGGCAGTTTCTAAGGGGTAGAACTTCGCTTTCACGCTCACACCTGTATTACCTGCTGGAGAGCCGTGTAACCACAACACTTGCAAGCGCACATTGTCGCCTTTTTGACTGATAAGTTTACCGTTGAGGTTGTTCTCTATCTTCAAGCGGTTAGGCTTAATGGTTTCAATCTTGATGCGTTTGCTGAATTTTGTAGCCCCTGCCGAGATACTCACATTCCAGTTGCCCGTAGGCGCATCGGAGTTGGTTTTCAGTCCAAATACATACTGGTTGGTAGGGTTGCTACTCTGCATACGCTCGGCTATCACCTTTCCATAAGGGTCAGTAAAGCGCAGTTTGATAGGCAGTTTTTCAGGGGTCTTTTGGGCAAAGTCGTTCAATATAAAGCCCACATAAATGCTATCACCGGGTCGCCATACGCCGCGTTCGGTATAGATAAAACCGTTGAGCCCTTTCTGTAAGCGCATACCATCTACATCGTATTTGCTTACCGACTGTGGTGCGCCGTCGTCTAACTTCACATAAGTAGTGAATTTGTCTTTTTTCACTTTGGCAAAGTAAGCACGGCTACTGAGATTTAACCGTAGTATTCCCTTACTATCGGTTTTGCCTTCTTGTATTTTCTGCTGTTGGTAGCTGAAAACCTCTACTATTGCTCCAACTACTGGTTTGGTAGTGAGCAAGTCGTTTACTACTATGGTAAAGTTGTTCGTTTGTCCTTTTTTTACAATCACTCCAAGGTCGGAAGCAAGCACATTGGTACCCACCGTTCTGCCGTAGTAATAATTGTCTTTACAAGGACTATCCTCGTCTTCTTCCCAATAGAATTCTTCGTCGTAATCATAGTATTGAGAGTAGGTTACATCGTCGTCATTTAATGGTTTTTGTTCAAACGAAAGGTCAAGAGGTTCTTCGTTTTTAGCACCACAAGCGTAGAGTGAATAGTTTTTGGTCATTCCTAATTCTACTCGGTAAATTGCCCCTGGTTCGGGCGTAATCACCGAAGCAAGGTCGAGCGAATAAGTATTCCACTCGTTCAGCGGATAGAGCGCACTGTCGTTCAGTTTGAGTACTTTCCGTGCAATAGGCTTGCCTACACGCTGTATATACGAGCCTCCGCCCAAATCGTTATCTTGTAAAAACTGAAAGATATTGTTCTCGAAAATGCGGTATACCGTTACATTCACCGCGCGCAAGTTAATAGTTTGAAAGTTGATTTTCAAATTCTGTGAGCTCGGTAGGATAGTACCGCTCTTAAGAAAGCGAATATCGGGTTTTTGCTGTAAAAATTTGATGTCAAAAGTCGCTTCTTTTTCCAATCGGTCGCCATAGATATTCTTGATACCTTTAGAAATGTGCACCTTGTAGTCACCCTCTTTTTGTTCCTCGCGGAAGACTTTCACTACGTTGCCGTTTACGCTGTATTTCAGTGCAGTATTGGTATCGCTGAGGCTTATGAGTCCTGTAAAATCTTGTTCTTTTTCTAAGGGGTCAGAAAAGTTTACACTGAAAGCCTGGTTGGCACCGTCGGTTTTAGCGTTCAGTGCCTTGAATACCCCCTTTTGCGGAATAGTATAAGAGAAAGGTATAAGGTTTTCTTTAGGTATGTCTTTAACGTCCCATTTTATTTGGAGAGTTTGTTCTTTGTTGAGACGAGGCAAGCTGTCGAAGATAATTACAAACTTGTTATTAGTGCCTTGCGACTGGAACTTCACTCCTACTTTCTTCCCATCAAGAGTCGCTTTTAAAATCTCTTTAGCGGTTTCGTAAGGTATTTGGTCATTAGCCAAGAGTTCAGCACTAAGAAAATAATAATCACGGTTATACGACTGTAACTCGTTTGACCTTACTCGAAAGGCTTGTTGAAAAGTTTTCACTGTAAAGTTGAAAATCTCCAGTTCCTTTTTTGGTACTGCATAGAGCTTCTTTACGTGAAACGACACGCGGTACTCTGTGTTTTGAGCCAATGGTTTTTCAGGCATAAACTCTACAAGTGTAGGGTTTACGCACACCACTTTTCCTTTCACCTTAGGCGAAATTTCAAAGAGGTTAAGGTCGCTCACCTTGTCCATTTTGTCTTGCGACAAGGGTTCGTTCAGTAGTATTTTTATTCCTGAGTGAGCAGAGATAAGCCCTGAGGTATACCCTGAAATATAATCTTTAAAAGCTAGTGGGTCGCTGTTGAAATTTACATTCTTCTTACAAGCGATAGCGACCAACAACGCTATCAGTACAAAGCTTATTTTTTTCATATTTTGATGACACTAATATTTTAAGGTACAAAGGTAGGAATTAATTATCAAATTAGCAAATGCTTTCTGAAAAAGCGTACCTCTAAAAATAATACTTGTGTCGTTCACTTTAATTGCTTGTACTGTTACGACTGCCTATGTGGCTCGCACTTAGTTAAAAATCTGCTCTAATATTTTAAAGGTGATGAGGTAGGTAGGCTTTACTCCTGTAGTGCCCAAGCCTCCTGAGGCAAGAGTGCTACCAGTCTCCAAAGGATTGTCGGAAGCGTAGTAAGCATAACGCACTTTCACATCTTCACGTATGCTCTTGCGTATTTTTGATGCCGACTGTATGGCTTTTTGGTAATGTACACCTTCCATCTCTAAGCCTACTGCATTCCACGTAGAGTGTAGGAAGAATTTTAATATATCTTTGTTTTGTAGTGAAGTTCCTAGCACAGTAATCATAGAGCCCTCAAACACTTTCAGTCCATTGCCTTCAAAGTCAGCTTTCGTAAATTCGTTGTGGAAAGGATAGTTATCTGCCGTACCTTCGAAGATGTGTGCAGTAGGAATCATTAGGTCTCCTTTCTCACCTTCCAAGATGCCTGCCTTACCCATAATTGAGATAGAAAGCACGTCTAAGAAATAGGTCTTGCCTCCTTTGTAATAAGGTTTTAGGAGTTCATCTATGGTCTCAAAGGCTTGTTCACCAAAAGCGTAGTCCATTACTAATATCACAGGTTTTTCACCCTTTTCAAGATGATGTACTTCGTATGGTGTATCTGTAAAGTCTATTTTGGCAGTGTCAAACAGTTGCACATCGATGTTCGTACCAGAAGTATCGTCTACCGAAATCATTCCGTGTTTATGAGCGTATTCCTTCACTTTTTTGCGTAAAGGTTCACTTTCAGGCAGACTTAGGAGCTCGAAGAGTTCTACACGTGAGCTTACTTCCACTTCTTTGGCAAGTGCTTTTTCAGCAAACAAGCTGTTCATCACGCTGTGCATATTGGCACTGATGATGTGTAACGGGCGTTCTAAGAGTCCATTTTTTAGTAATATATGCTTGATGTGTTCCGCCCATATCTCTCCGTGCAGGTGATGCCCGATACGCTCGCGCAATACAGTGCTAAAGGTGATAGTGCGCTTATCGTCGTTTACGCGTTCGTTCAGAGCGAGCTTGCCTAACCAGTAAATAATGTGGATAAAGCGGTCGGGTAGGGTAGGAGTAGCTAAGGCTTTGTAAGCCCCCAGCACCTCTTCAAAAGTGCGCCCTAAAAGGTTGCCTATGTGTATAAAGGTAGCCTCACGCTCGGCAAGGGTGAGTTTATTCTTTTGTATATTAGCTTCTAATTTTGCCCAATCGTGCGAAATTTTATTGTCGTCTAACAGAATGCGGTCAGCGATTTTGTGTGACTCTATAAATAGGAAAGTAAGGTGCGTAAGCACATCGTAAATATCCGAGCGACCACGAGTGATTTCAATATTCATCTGCTCAGGGTCTATACGGTAACAATTGCGGCGACGCTTCGGTGGGATAATAGGTTTGAAGTGCGATTGGCGGTATCCCTCATCAGCAATTAGGTTGATGTATTTACACTGCTCAATCCCTTCTGGCAGACGGTCAAGTACGTAAATAAGCCCGCTCAGTTCCGATTTACTCTCAGCAATACTGCCATAGATTTCTGGGCGCAATACCAGTAGCGATTCGCGTAGTGCCTCGCCCGAGATACCCATAGGTTTATAGAAACCCCTTGAAAAGAGGTGTCTCATCGTTACATACATACGCTCTATAGCGTTCGTGGATTCTTGTGCTCTACTTTTCATATAATTCTTCTACTTTCTCATAAACTAAATCCGGCTCCCAACCGCGGTACAGTAGGTAGTTTGTCAGTTTAGCTTTAGCTTTATAAGGGTTCTTTTCTTTAATGGTAGCTTGTTTTTTCTCAGCCACTATTTCAAAAGTATCTATGTATTCTTCTTCGTCAATTTCTTCTAAGCCAACTTCAATATTGTAATCCGAAAGCCCTCTGGTTTTTAGTTCCCGCTCTATGCGCACACGTCCCCATTTTTTGATGCGAAACTTACCACGGGCAAAGCTTTTAGCAAAGCGCTCTTCGTTTAGGAAGTCGTTCTGTATCAGGTGTACCACTATATCATCAATAGCCAAAGGTATCATACCCATCGCGCGCAGTTTCGCTATTACCTCGCGGTGGCAACGCTCTTGGTAAGCACAATAGGCTTCCAATCGCTCTTTTGCCTCTTGTACGGTATAGGTCTTTGCAGTAGCTTCCATTATATTTTGTAATTAGGCAAAGATACAAGAAAAGCTACCAATACGGTAGCTTTCTTTTAATAATAACTTCTTTACATTCTTTTACTAACTTAATTATGCGGGAATTAGAGCTGTGATTAGAATATAGTTGCTAAATCTTTTTTGTACTTAGCGAGTAAAGCTCTTGTTATACCATAGTTTGCTTTGGTTGAGTCTACTACTAAATAAATGAAATAACTACCATTTGCTGACACATCAATAATGTGATTTTGGTCAGAGAGAACAATAATAATCTCATCTATTTTTTCCTTAGAAGCCAATCCTAATGCTTGAAGCGCATTTTGTTTAGCTTTTATTACCTCTAAGTTATAACCTGCGGCTAAATTAGGATCCAAACTAGGGTCTACTGATTCTGCGCCGTAAGAAACTCCTGAACGTACTTCAGTTACTGAAACGGCGATAAATCCAGGAATGTTGTTTTTTACATCCTGAATGAATTTGTCTAAAACGTTTGTCATCTTTTTGAAATTTTTACTTTGTGGATTAATAAATTACTTAAAAAGTGAGGCATCGAGCGGATTTGAACCGCTGTAAAAGGTTTTGCAGACCTCTGCCTAGCCCCTCGGCCACGATGCCTTTTTAGTTCTTGTAGTATCAGTGCGCAAAGTTACTACCTTTTTTTTAATTAGCAAGTTTTTTCTGTTTTATTTTTACACTCACCGAGGCTACGTCGCCATTAATAGGGGGATTGATTTTTGCAATCTCAAGTGTTATCTTCTGAACCTCAGAAAGTTCTTTGAATATCCTGTCTATAATGCGACCCGCTACGTGCTCTAATAATTCCGACCGTATAGCCATCTCTTCTTTTACAATCCTGTTCAAGTGTACATAGTCTACCGTGTCAGCAAGCCGGTCGCTCTTAATAGCTTTTTCAAGAGGAACTTTCACCTTCACATCCACGCGGTAATCACTCCCTATAATACCCTCTTCAGCAAGGCATCCGTGATTGGCGTGAACGCGTATATTCTTTAAGATAATATGTTGCATTCTATATTGTTATACTACTATCGCTGTGCACATTTACAGTTACTTACTCCTTGGAATAGGTCAAGACCTAAGGTTACCACGTGAGTACCTGAGTTGTATCTGATAAGTTCGTTTAAGTGGATTTGGTAAGAGTATGCAAAGTACACCATTCCGCGTTTGAGCCCCGCCATAGGACCAATGTTTAGTGGTTTGAAGATTTGGTCATTTAACGAGCGATAATTCACCCCTACCCAATAATAATCGTCTAAATCCATCCAGCGGAATTTAAGGTTAAAATCAGTAGTAGAACGCCCGTCGCTTTCGTAGTACTGATAGAGTACTGAAGGCTCTATTTCAAAACGACTGTTCTTATCTTTTTTATAACGGTATCCTGCGTAAACAAGGTAGTTGCGCAAAGCCTTAGGCTCTTCTTTGTAGAAACGCTCAATATCCTTGTTTAAGATGTTCAAACCCGATAGGTTTACAAACCATCTTTTATAGCGGTAAAGCACCGCTACATCAAAGTTGTGATTCACAGTAAAGCGGTCGTTAGTAACTTGTGGGTCAGGAATATTGTCGAACTTGTCGATATCAATCCTAAAAGTGTTTAAGGCATACGAAATACCAAATGAAATAAAGTGGTTGTCATAACGGTCAAGTGTAAGGTGGTGCGCAAACGTAGCTTTACCCCCCATTTGCTTGGTGTTCCCGTTGCGGTCATTATAAAGCATAAGCCCCACGCCACTGCGTTCTCCTAAACGCATATCTCCCGCAAGCGATTGATAATCAGGAGCGCCCTTAACGCCTACCCATTGAGTACCTGCTGAAAGACGTATTCTCACAAAGTCCCCAATACCTGCATAGGTAGGGGCTATAAGAAATTCGCTATCTGCCAAATATTGGTTCATTTGTGGCAAGTTCAGCTCTTGCGAAAGAGCTTTCCCCCCCATAGTGCATAGTGCGAGCATTAACAATACTATTCTTTTCATTGTCGATAAAAATTTACTTAAACTATTTTCTTGCTATAAAATTACTAATTATCTCACAACACCTATATAGTACGTAGCTATGGTGTGCAAAATTTTCAGCAAATATACTCATTATTTTTTTACTGCACTATTTTTTTACAAAAAAAATGTGCATATTTAACACATTTATATTTTTATTAACATTTTTAAAGCTGTTTTTCAGCTTTTTATATTTTTATGTTTTGTGAATAATTAACATATAAAAATAGCCTATTTATACTTTTTTATGAAGATTATAATGCTAAAAACGGCTTTTAATACATTTTTTCATATGTGTAAAAAACACCGTATCTTAATGACTCCACCTAAACAATTTTAACGTTTCAAAATGATGATTTTTTTCTATAAACCACAAAAATTCTCCCCTACACAACTCTAAAATCACCCTTCCGTCATTATTCTCCCTACACTCGTCTCACAAGTCCGAACCATTCTGTCTGCCCGACCTTATTGTAGGTTGCTTTATAGGAGGTTCAACTTTGCCCTCCGCTGGCGCGAGCTTTTAGCTCGTGCGCTCACTGCTAATTTCCAAATTTCCTAATTTAACTGCCCGTGCGGCTCGCACCTCCCCATTTTCTCATTTCCAAATTTGCTAATTCTCTAATTATCCCTTCTCCTTTTTGGTCACTACATTCCTCTTTACTATCGCTACATTCCCCCTCTCCTTGGGAGAAGTCTCCGAATAGGAGAGTATGTGAACGGGGTGAGGATTCTCTTTTCTTTCGCCTCGAAACCCCGTTTTTAACATTTTCATACTCGTTGTATCATATTATGAATCAACTCTTTATATACCCTTTCTATACCAATCGTCCAAGATTCGTATAAGCTTCCTATAAGCTCTCTATAAGCTACCCCCACCCATCTTACACCCTTTTTTCACCAAAACTTCTCTCAGCTCTCTTCCGAAACCCTCCGTTTTCTTCCGAAAGCTCCTAATAGTACCAACACATCGCTTTTGCAGTATGCACTTTGCCAAAGTTAATAGCCGTCGTGCTACGACCGCCCGTGCGGCTCGCACCCTCATTTCCTAATGTTATTTGTATACAACCTAACACTTTTTTTCTTACCTTTGTAGCTTAATATAAAAACATTCTTACTTTCTAAGTATACTAACCAATGAAAAAGCAACTTTTCTTTATCACACTCTTACTCCTTACCGTCTTTGCTTGCGCACAAAAAAAGCCTCTTAAAGTGGCGTGCGTAGGCAATAGTATTACCTATGGCTATGGCATTGAAAACCGCGAACAAAACAGCTATCCTTCGGTGCTTCAACGTCAGTTAGGAAAAGGCTATGAGGTGGAAAACTTCGGTCATTCAGGAGCTACTTTGCTCAGCAAAGGGCATAAGCCTTACATTCAGCAAGAAGAATACAAAAAAGCACTCGCCTTTGCAGCAGATATAGTGGTCATTCACTTAGGTATTAACGATACCGATCCCCGCAACTGGCCTAACTACCGCGATGATTTCGTAAAAGATTATCTATCTCTCATCGCTTCGTTTAAAAAAGCGAATCCCAAAGCGCGTATCCTCATTGCTCGTATGACCCCTCTCGCACATCGCCACAAGCGATTCGAATCTGGCACCCGCGATTGGCACGCCGAAATACAACAAGCCATAGAGCGCATCGCCAAGCAAGCGGGCGTCCAACTTGTCGACTTCCACGAGCCTCTATATCACTTCCCTCAAATGCTCCCCGATGCGGTACACCCTAATGTTCAAGGGGCGACTATCTTGGCACAGGTAGTTTACAGTGCCATTACAGGCGATTACGGAGGTTTGCACCTCCCCGCTATCTATTCCGATAATATGGTATTGCAACACGGCATACCTCTCACCCTCGGCGGTATCGCCAATACGGGTACTAAAATCACTGTGAAGATAGGCAAACAGCAACTCACCACTACCGCCGATAGCAATGGCAAATGGCAAGTAACCTTATCGCCACTTACTGCCAAAGAAACCTATACGCTCCAAATCACAGCAGGTAAAGAAAAACGCACCTTTACCAATGTAGTAGCCGGCGAAGTATGGCTTTGCTCAGGGCAATCGAATATGGAGTTTTATATGAACCAAACTTCTACGGGCGAAAAGGATATTCCGCAAGCCGATAATCCTAATATCCGCCTGTTTGATATGAAAGAACGCTGGCGTACCGACCCCGTAGAATGGAATGCCTCAGTGTTAGATTCGCTCAACTATTTACAATATTACCGCCCTACTCAGTGGCAAGTGTGCTCTCCTAAAACAGTAAGTCATTTTTCTGCGGTAGCTTATTACTTCGGGCGTACTCTCCAAAAAGATTTGGATATGCCTGTGGGGCTCATTTGCAATGCTGTGGGGGGCTCACCTACCGAAGCGTGGATTGACCGCCGTACTTTGGAATACAACTTCCCAAGTATCCTTTATAATTGGCGTGAGAATGATTTTATAATGGATTGGGTGCGCTCTCGTGCTTCCGAGAACATCAAAAAGTCTACGGATAAACTCCAACGTCACCCCTATGAGCCTGCTTATTTATTCGAAGCGGGAATACTCCCTTTAAATCATTATGCTATCAAAGGGGTAATATGGTATCAAGGCGAATCGAATGCGCATAACAAGGACGCTCATAGCAAGTTGTTTCCTCTATTGGTGAAGAGTTGGCGCACTGAGTTTGGCAATCCACAAATGCCTTTCTACTACGTACAGCTATCCAGTATCAATCGTCCGTCGTGGGGTTGGTTTAGAGACAGTCAACGTCGATTGATGAAAGACATACCACACAGCGGAATGGCAGTATCTTACGACTATGGTCACCCCACCGATGTACACCCAAAGAACAAACAACCCATAGGCGAACGCTTAGCGCAATGGGCTTTGAATGATACTTATGGCAAGACAAATATAATTCCTTCAGGACCTTTGTTCCGTTCAGCGACTTTCAGTGGGAAAGAAGCCACAGTTTCTTTTCAGTATGCACAAGGCTTGCATACCGCCGATGGCAAGCCCTTACGCGGTTTTGAACTTTCTGACGGTAATGGTATTTTCTATCCTGCTACCGCCGAAATAGTAGGTGAAGAAGTGAAAGTAACCAGCAACCAAGTCGCTACCCCTAAAACCGTGCGCTACGCCTTTACCCCTGTTACCGATGCCAATTTAGTAAATCAAGCCAACCTCCCCGCCAGTACCTTTACAAGTGAAGAATAATGGTTAGTGGTTAACGATTAGTGATTAGTATAAAGCAATCGCTTTTGCATCGCGTTTCCTCCTCTCTGGGGCAGAATTGGTTTGCAAATTCTGCATCGCTACACTTTGCTAAAGTTTTGCCTGTGCGGCTCGCACCTACGACTAAATAAGGCTTCCTGATATCTCATCAGGAAGCCTTCATTACTGTATAATTTAACTAGTTGCGGTGAAGAAAAATATCACCTTATGAAAAAAACCTTCTTATTCTTGGTCTTAAAAATGATGTTCTTAAAAACTCCCACAGAGGCTAAAAACAGTTTTTGTGTATCATTGTGATGAAGTTCTATCGCCTATTTCTGTGGGAGACTGCCATTACTACTGATTATCTTTCACTACGTTTATTTCCACCCTACGGTTAATTTCCTTTCCGCGTTCAGTCTCATTGCTCTCAATAGGTCGTGTTTGTCCATAACCTTTTGCGTCGAGGCGTTTTTTGCTTACACCGTGGCGAGAAAGGTATTGCTTGATGGCATCAGCACGGTCTTGTGAGAGTTTGAGGTTGTGCTCAGGAGTCCCGGTGTTATCAGTATGACCTTCTACTACAAAGTTAAAATCAGGGTTCTCGTTCATAATGATAGCAATGTTATCCAAGATAAACTCAGCCTGTGGTTTCACCACCGATTTATCAGTGTCGAACAAGATAGTCTTAGCATAAAGGTTTATCTGTTTCACCACGCGCTTAGTACGTTCTTCACGTTCTTCGGGAGTTTCTACACGCGTGATAGCTCCTGTTTTGGTTACGCGTTTGCGCTCTTTCTTTACCTTAGGTTCTTTTACCTTGGTGCGTTCTACGTGGTCTACAATAGGATTCTCACGGGCAGTAAGAGGCAATTTAAGCACTATACCAGCACCCCATTGATAGTAGTCGTGACCGGTTCCACCTCCTACGTTGTAGGCAGTGTTCACATTGGCACCTACTACATCAGTAAACCAGAAGTTCACTCCTGCACCAGCGATAAACTTAAACTTGCTCTCGTTATCTACTGAGGCAACCCCTACACCCACTTGTGGATAAGGGTCAAGCCAAGGCAATCCGTTCCATAAGCGGTTTAGGTGATAACGACCACGTACATCAAAAGCCCAATAACTCTTCGCATTGGTGAGTTTCGTTTCCTCTACATCGGGGAAGTAATTTTGGTCTTTCTTAATACTTGCATAAGCAAAACCTGCTTCGGCAGTAATCCCTTTTTTGATATATCGAGCAGCATTCACGCGGAAGCCCACATTCATATCAGGATACCCGAACCAGTCTTTTATTACACTTCTTTCAGGTACTTTAAAGTCTACGGTGCTCACGCCCGCTCCTACGAGCCAAGGGCGGTAGTTATCTTGTGCTGATAACACACCTGTGCTAAGGGTTGCTAAGGTAGCAACCATAAGTATTTTTATTCTGTTCATTCTCGTTTTGTTTTAGAAATTAGTTTGTCGCTACACGCGCTTTTCTTACATTCCTTTTATTCCCCCTTTAAAAGCTTGTTCTATCCAAGGGAATTTAAGCTTCCAGTCATTTACATAGGCACTTGGTACATACAATGTTGTATTGTTACCCTCTTGTATTACCTGATTTTGCATTGTAATAGCTCCTGGTGTAGTCGAGGCTATACGCACTTCTCTTAACTCTTTAAGGAAAAGGTAATTGCCAAGAATTTTTACTTTAGTTCCTATTGTAATAGACTGTAAGGTTGTAGGGAAGGTATAGTAATACGGACCATTACCATTAATCCTCTCTATTTCAGGTAAATTGATACGTTTGATTTTCGTTCCGGCAAAAGCTCCATCATATATATATTTTACTTTATCCGCCACAACAGTTACCAAGTTTTGAGAATTATAAAAAGCAAATGAATTAATAGTTTCTACATTGTTAAGGTCTATCTTTGTAATGATAGGGTTGCGGTAAAGTTCGAATCCACTTATAGAAGCATTGGGACTATTATAACCATACGTAACCTCTTTTACTGTATAAGGTACTTTTGGTGGGTTTTGCAACATATCAAAACTCCGTTGGGTAACGTATACATTGCTAGAAAGTCCTTCTAAGGCAATACCATTATTGTTGGTTCTCCAAAATTTAGTTACGCGTTTAATAGTTACCACGCGGTCTTCCGCATCGGTCTTTTTCAATCTAAGGGTAATAGGAGTTGTCTCATCGTAATGGTTTTTAGCCGTTACTTTTAATAAATTACCTGTTTGCTTAACGGTTACCCTTTCGCCGGCACCATCTGGTTTTAAAGTAGAGGTATCGTAAGTAAAGCCTTCGGGAACCTCTATATCTACATAGTCCTTAGCGTCTTTGGTAGTTTTGTCACCGTCAATATTCTCAATAACAAAATTATTGCCGTCCCAACCTCTGTCACGTTCACCCACTATTACAGTAAGGGTAGCAGTAATGCCTACACCATCAGCAGTTTTATCGCTGATACGAATATCGTGACTGCCAGTACTGCCGTCTTCAGCTTCAATAACAAGTGAGGGAGAGGGGTCTGTACTCTTGCTTACACTCAAATAACCCATAGGAACTTCATAAGTGAAATTATCAGTCGCACCGTCAATAGTAACCGTGCGTTTTTCTTTTTCCTGCATATGGATAGTGTGTGTAGCACCATCGCGGAAGAAAAAGTTGGTCTCGGTGCTAGAACGTGGTTTTTCGCCCACACCGTCATCGGCTTCTGATTTGCATCCTACTAAAGTAAGTGCTGTAAAAGCTACTAATGCAAAGATGTTTTTTCTCATATTTCTTTTCGTTTTTTAGTAAAAATTGAACGTTGCAAAGTTAAGGGGGCTGTCAAGTATTTGCCAAACTTTTTAAGATTAATTTAACGCGTTTAACCTCAATGACGTACTAATGACGTAGTTTTTTAACAATTGTTAAGGGAAATTATTTATCCACGTAAAATAAGGGCTTGCAAAGGGTCTTACTCTACCAAAAATCACTTAAAAACTCTCTAAAATTGCATTTGTAACCTATTCTTCTCTAATTATTTACTAAATCTTGTAGTACTTTTGACGTAGTGCCCAAAACATACTAAAAAATTACTCTTTTATATAATTCCCATTTTTTCCTCACTTTTCAGCCCTTTTTCCTCTATTTTTCCTCATTTTCTTCCTATAATTTTCCCTCGTTATTCCTCATTGTTATTTCGCAAGGCGTAACCTTAATACTATTTTTAACGTCATTTTGGTATATACAACATTAATTTACAATCGTCCTTCTGTTACTGCTTCGTGAAAATCCAGCAATGCAGTTGCCAATCCGTGCGTATCACATTTGTCAATTATCAATTGTCAATTGTCAATTGAAAGACTGTCCGTGTAGTCAGTCCGAGACTTTTAGGTCGCTTGCTATTTATTTGTTTGATTTGTAAAGATTTGTAAGATTTCTGTAGCGTAAGCTACACTTTTCTTATATCGAACTCACGTTAGTTATTTTATATCTGATAACTCTACCTAGTAGAACGAGAGATATTAGAAGATAGTAGCTCTATAAGCTCGATTAATGTTCAATTATAATTTAATTAATCATCATCGTAGAGCCACTGTAGAGCCACTGTAGAGCCACTGTAGAGCCACTGTAGACCCACTGTAGAGCCACTGTAGTTTCGTTTGGAGTTTATTTAAAGTCCATCAGAATTGGTTTGCATATATTCCTCCTCTCTGAAGAAGTCCGCGAGAACGGAGTATGTAATAGGGGAGAGGTTTCTCCGAGTCTCTCCGAGTTCTTCGAAGTCCTCCAAATCTCCAAAATATCTGAACAATCTGAAATTCCAGCCACCCCTCAACTCCCTAATTTTCTAATTTTCTAATTTTCTTGAGAGCTTCGGCTACATCGTTATATGTTACGGTTTTATCTTTAAAATAAGAAGAAAGTACGCGCTTCTCCTCTTCAGTAGCCCCTAATTGGTTAAAAATGTTGTTCAAGTGCATTTTCATATGCCCCTTCTGGATTCCCAGACTAATCAGCGAGCTTACAGCCGAAAAGTTCTGTGCTAACCCCACACAAGCCACTATCTGCATTAGCTCGCGAGCGTTAGGTTTTTCAAGGATTTCAAGAGCCGTTTTTACCAAAGGGTGCAATGTAGTAAGTCCGCCCACGGTGCCCAAAGCCAAAGGCAGTTCAAGGGCAAAGAAGAAAGTATCGCCCTCTATCCACGCAGCCGATAAGCTCTTGTACTGTCCGCTACGAGCAGCATAAGCGTGTGCACCAGCTTCTATGGCACGAAAATCATTACCTGTAGCCAAAATTACCGAGTCAATACCGTTCATTATACCTTTGTTGTGAGTGGTAGCACGGTACACATCAGCATTGGCAATAGCGAGAGCTTGTACAAATTTCTTTGCAGCTTCAGCACCTTTTAACTGAGCAATCTCCAACTCCTCAATAGGGCATTGTACTTTTGCGCGCACCAAACAGTTAGGCACATAGTTCGAGAGTATCGACATTACGATTTCATACTTATCACCGATAGAGGCGTCCCGTTCCGCTTCTTCTCTAAACGTCTGTGCAAAGGATTCTAAGCACGAATTGATGAAGTTCGCACCCATAGCGTCTAAGGTTTCAAAAGTAGCCGAAAGCTGATAATAGTGCGCCAAAGCATCGGTTTTGTCCACTAAGGTAAGAGAAGTAATACCGCCCCCGCGTTTTTCCATATTGGCAGTAATGGGTTGTGCTTTAGCGAGCATCAAGGGTTGTATGTGGTTGAAGAAGTTTTCTAAATTAGTTTTTTCACCGTAGAAGAAGAAATGTACGTGCCCCGTTTTTTCGGTAGAAAGCACTTCGGTATGAAAACCGCCACGGCTTTGCCAGAATTTAGCCGCCCTGCTAGCAGCTGCCACCACCGAACTCTCTTCAATAGCCATAGGTACGGTATAAGTGCGCCCGTTGATGAGGAAGTTAGGCGCTACCGCAAAGGGCAGATAGTAGTTAGAGACTGTATTTTCAATAAACTCGTCGTGCAGTTTCTGAAGGTCAGTATCAGCGTTGTGGTACTTTTCAAAAAAAGAAGCAGCATTCTCTATATTAGGGAAATAAGTATCGCAAAGCCACGCAATCTTTTGGGCTTTGGTAAGTTTAGAAAAACCGTCTATCTGTTTCATCAGTTGTTAAGTATTAGAGTTCAGCTTTTAGTTTGGGAGGCAAAGGTAATAATAATTAATATATTCGCAAGTTTGTTCATTTACAAAATATTTTGTATCTTTGTACTTTAAATAACAAAAATCAGTATAGAATGAAAAGAACAAAACTATTTTTAGCTGTAATGTTATTCAGCAGTATAGCGATGTTACAGGCACAGGTAAAGCCAGGTTTAGAAGTGAAAATAGGAGGCAATATAGCAGGACTTTATTACGCCGATTCTTCTAATAGTGATAGAACTTTTACTCCAGGTTTTCATACGGGGGCGTTGTTCAGTTTGAACTTCCCTACTGGACTCGCTCTTGAAACAGGTTTAATGCTCAACACCAAAGGGCAAGCCTATGAGTATAAATATAAAGACGGCAAAGAAAAACAAATCAGTGAGTTGCATTACACTTATGGTTACTTAGAGATGCCTTTTTATGTAGGCTATAAACTTAAACTCAGGAATGTGAAACTCGTTTGGAAAGCAGGTCCTTATGTAGCAGCAGCTTTATGGGGCAATAGTCGTGAAGAATGGGCTTACTACAAGAAAGATAAGTTAAAGGACTATAAAGTAACCAATCGCCATTCCCTCAGCATAGGTAATCGTTCTTCTGATGATTTACGCCCTTTTGATGCAGGATTAAACTTAGCCACAGGCGTAGAAATCAAACGATTTACAGCAGGTATTCAGTACGGTATTGGTTTCAGCGATGTGCTCCCTAACCGTTCTGAGAGTACCTCAAACCAAGTGTTTAGCCTTTCAGTAGGATATAGAATATTTTAAATAGGAAAACAAAAAAATAAGAGGTCGTTTGTAATTACAAACGACCTCTTATTTTTTATTTAATTCTAAAACCTACTGCAAATACAAATACTCTGTTTTTTAAATATTCAGCTTCATTGCTGGGCAATATGTCCATTAGTCCAACACCATATTGTATACCTATTGTAAAACGCTCTACTTCTATACCTGTTCCTATGTTGAAGCCCACATCAAAAAGCTTTACATCATCTGTAGATTTACTTCCTATATGTCGCGTGTATTTCTTCTTTGACACGTGCGTAAACAAACTATCTTTGTAATGTTCCCACGTTTCACGAGTATTAGCTGCAAAATTAGTTGCTATATAAGGTCCTGCTTTCCACACAAAGCGCAACTTGCGAGCTCGCAATCTGTAAGCGATATTAAAAGGTATTTCTAAATAGTGATTGTTAAAAACTTGTTCACGCAAATAGGTTCCATCTTTTCGTTTAGATTCAGAAGGGTATTTTTTGAAATCATAGGCAAAATTCTTACCCGTATACATCAATCCTGTTTCAAGAGCTATTCCACTTGGGAAATCAGCGCTTATTAAAGTGCCTAATTGTACTCCTGCTACACTCCTCGTGTAGTAATTAGGAGCAGTGTTGTCATAAAGACCAGCACCTGTTACCCCAGCTTTGACTTCCATACCCAATGTTATTTGTGCTTGTGCAAAAGCTTGGAAAAATGTTGCAATTGCAAAAAGTAGTTTTATCTTAATCATAACTCATCAGTATTTAATTAAGGCTACAAAGATAGTGTATATTTTTCTAAAATAAAAGATTTAAGATGTAAAAATATTTGTAAAAAAACAAAAGCCTCAGCATTACGCTGAGGCTTTTGCAATTCCTAATCCTTAAAAATATGAAAAATTTCCTCTATGAAGAAGATCTCGTGGTACCTCCAGGAATCGAACCAGGGACACAAGGATTTTCAGTCCTTTGCTCTACCAACTGAGCTAAGGTACCTTCTTCCATTACGGGTGCAAAAGTAATACTATTTTCGAAACTTGCAAAATATTGAGCAAATATTTTGCAAGTTTTTTATTCTTTATTTTATAATTTACTAATATTCAGGTTTGTCTTTTGGATATTTTGCCATAAACGACTCTACTTTTTTCACCATATTTTCCGAACCACAGAAGAAAGGCACCCGCTGATGTAGCTTTGTAGGCTTGATGTCCATTATACGTCCATAACCATCTGAAGCTTTACCTCCTGCTTGCTCAGTAAGAAAAGCCATAGGATTGCACTCATAAAGCAGGCGTAATTTACCTCGTGGCGTACGTGTACCCTGCGGGTAAATATAAATCCCACCTTTAAGCATATTGCGGTGAAAATCGGAGACCAAAGAGCCTATATATCGAGAGGTATAAGGACGGTCGTCCTCTAATGCTTGGCAATATTTGATATAGTCTTTTACTCCTTGTGGAAAATGCACATAATTTCCCTCATTAATCGAATAAATATTACCATCTTTGGGATACCTCATATCAGGGTGAGAAAGGTAATAAGTACCGATAGAAGGGTCGAGTGTAAAACCGTTTACTCCGTGTCCTGTAGTGTAGACTAACATAGTAGAAAGCCCATATACCACATATCCTGCTGCCACTTGCTTCTTGCCTTCTTGCAAGAAATCTTCCAATTGCACAGGTGTACCTATGGGAGTTATACGTTTGTAGATAGAGAAGATTGTACCCACCGTTACATTTACGTCGGCGTTGCTCGAACCGTCCAGTGGGTCGATGAGCACCACATATTTGCTATTAGGACTGTTTTCAGAAGCCGTAATCGGTATAAAGAATTCGTTTTCTTCGGAAGCTATGCCACATACTACATCGCGCTGTGTAAGCGCACGGATAAAGAGATCATTAGCAAAGACGTCTAATTTCTTCTGTACTTCACCTTGGATATTCTCCTTGCCCATATCGCCTAAAATATCCTCAACAAGTCCCGCTTTATTTACTTCACGGTTTACTAACTTAGAGGCTAATTTGATAGCACTCAGCAAACGTGAGAGCTCACCTGTTGAATGCTGGAAGTCCTTCTGATTTTGAATGATGAACTCCCCTAAGGTAAGATGTGTTTTCATTTTGTTGATATTTAATGTATGATTATTGGCTAATCTAAGGGGCACTTTTCCTAATTTGCTAATTGACAAATTTACTAATCTGCCAATTTATTTAGGTAGAGTTGTATTACATTTTCTAAACCTAAATAGAGTGCTTCACAAATAAGTGCGTGCCCTATGGATACTTCCGATAAATTAGGAATATTATCTTTGAAGTACTTCACATTGTCGAGACTCAAATCGTGTCCTGCATTGAGTCCTAATCCTACTTTTTGTGCTTCTAAGGCTGCTTTTATATAAGGGGCTATTTGGGTTTTATCACCGCGAGCGTACTCACGCGCATACCTCTCAGTATAAAGCTCCACACGGTCAGCTCCTGTGGTAGCGGAAGCCGTTACCATTGCTTCCACTGGGTCTACAAAAAGAGAGGTGCGAATGCCGTTACGCTTAAACTCAGTTACTACTTCAGTTAAAAAACTTTTGTGTTTAACGGTATCCCAACCTGCATTAGAGGTAATAGCATCTTCGGCATCAGGAACAAGAGTTACTTGGGTAGGTTTTACTTGTAACACTAAATCGATGAACTTAGGGATAGGGTTGCCCTCAATATTGTACTCGGTGGTTACTACTTTTAGCAAATCGAAGGCATCTTGGTAGCGGATATGACGTTCATCGGGGCGAGGGTGAATAGTGATACCCTCGGCACCAAACTGTTGTACATCTTTGGCTACTTGTAACAAATCGGGGATATTGCCTCCACGTGCATTGCGCAAGGTGGCAATCTTATTAATGTTTACACTTAGTTTTGTCATTGTTTTTTTTGTATTATAAACTGTCTTGAGGTTGAGGTTGAGTCTCTTCCTCTTCTACTTCTTTACGAAGAATAGAATCTTTTTTGGTAGGAGTTGTCCTGTAAGCCTTAGGGTTGTATTTGGGGTCAGAGATGTTAAAGCTGGTAGTATCTTTGTCTTGTTGAGGTTTGATATTGCCTACAAGCACCTTTTTCAGTGAAGCGAGATACTCATCATTACTTTGTATTTTACCTTCTAAGGAATCTACCCTAAAGAGCAAGTTTAAAGTCTCGCGTTTGTTTTCTACGGCAGTATACCCTAAGATATACTGACGCAAAGGAGAATAGATAATCAGCACGGTGGTGAGCGTAATGAGCACAAAGGCAAACAAGGAACCAAACACAAAGATATTAAGACGACTCAAGCGGAAGGAGGTTTTCTCCTCATAAGTACTGTCGTCCATTACTACCAAGCGGTATTTACTGAGCCACTTGCGTTTCCAATATTCTTTTCTTGATTCTTTATTCGTTGCCATTATACTGATTAGTTATTCCACACTGATTACCTTTTCTATTTGAGGTACAAACTCTTTGATAGTCATTTCCACTCCGCTTTTAAGTGTGAGTTGGTTTACTGAACAGTTAGTGCAAGTACCTTCTAATCGCACTTTTACGATTTTGCCATCTTCGATATCCACTAAAGAAATATCTCCCCCATCGTTTTGCAAATAGGGACGTATCTTATCTAAAGCTTTTATTACTTCTTGTTTAAGTTCTTCTGGGTTCATTGATATTAGGTGTTAAGAGTTAAAAGATAAAAGGTAAAAGGGTAAGTATAACTCTTTTGGTTTCTTGTTACTTGCTACTGCATCCTGCCATATTGGTAATCTTGATAGCCTCAGAGGGTGGGAGGTTTTCGTTGCGAGCGACTACATTCTTCACCACTTCTTGTGCTAAGGAGTGGAAGGCTTTTGCTTGTGGACTGTCTTCTTGCAACGCTATGGGTTGCCCTGTATCGCCTGCCTCACGAACGGCTTGTACTAAGGGTATTTCGCCTAAGAAAGGCACTTTTAGTTCTCCTGCCAAGTGTTTAGCTCCTTCTTTACCAAAGATATAATACTTGTTGTTTGGCAATTCCTCAGGGGTAAAGTAAGCCATATTTTCTACGATACCCAACACAGGTACATTGATATTTTCTTGTCCGAACATTGCTACCGCACGACGAGCATCGGCAAGGGCGACAGGCTGTGGAGTGCTCACTACTACTGCCCCTGTGATAGGTAAGGCTTGCATAATGCTCAGGTGAATGTCGCCTGTACCTGGGGGAAGGTCGATGAGGAGAAAATCTAATTCGCCCCAATAAGCCTCGAAAATGAGCTGGTTAAGGGCTTTGGCTGCCATAGGACCTCTCCATATCACTGCTTGATTGGCATTGGTAAAGAACCCAATTGAGAGTATTTTTACCCCGTAGTTTTCGATGGGCTGAATAAACGATTTATCCTCAATGGTTACTGAACGCGGACGCTCGGTGGCTACATCGAACATCATAGGGATAGAGGGACCATATACATCGGCATCGAGCACACCTACTTTGAAGCCCATTTTGGCAAGTGCTGCCGCTAAGTTGGCTGTAACAGTACTCTTTCCTACGCCTCCTTTGCCTGAGGCAACGGCTATGATATTCTGAATACCTGGAATAGGTTTCCCTTTGATTTCAGTAACTTCGGGGGCGATTACTTTTACATTTACCACTACTTTGGCTTTCTCGTTTACTTCGCCGTGAATGGCTTTCATCACCTCTACTTCGGTGCGTTTTTTGGCTTGCAGACTGGGGTTGTTTATCACTACATCTACTACCACTTCATCACCGAAAACTACTATATTTTGTACAGCACCGCTATCTACCATATTTTTTCCTTCACCAGGAGTGGTAATCTTGCGGAGCGCTTCTAATACGTCTTTTTTTTGAATAATCATCTTTTTAAGTTATGAAAGCGAATCAAGGGTTGGATAGACTTACTGATTATAAACATCCCCCTGCCCCCTTCAAAGGGGGAAACGCGACGTAAAAGCAACAACGTGCTGTTAATCAATAATTATTATTTTTCAACTCTTGATTTATATTATGAGTTAAGAGTTAATAGTTAAAAGTTTTGCAAAGGTAGAACTTTAAAATGAGAAAAGCAAATTTAAAGAATTGTTTGTAGGGCGAAGAAGCGAAATTAAAGATAAGAGGAAGTATAGCTTGCGTTATAGAAATTAAACAAAAATCAGAATAAAATCAACACTGTGCCTTGTGAAATGATTATAAGGCTTCAACTTTGCCAAAGGTGCGAACCGCACACGCAAAAACTTTGGCTAAGTGTATGATAAGTAAAAAGGGGAAGACCTAAAATAGTAGTCTTCCCCTTTCTTAGAATGAGAGTATTAATTTTTTATTTTTTAGTTTTTTTCTCTAAGAGGGATATATATTTGCCATAACCTTCTTTTTCCATATCGGCTTTGGGGATAAAGCGCAATGAGGCACTGTTGATACAATAGCGCAAGCCTCCTTTATCCTTAGGTCCATCGTTAAAAACGTGACCGAGATGTGCGTTGCCTAACTTACTGCGCACTTCGGTACGAGTCATATTATGAGATTTATCGGTTTTTTCTTCTATGAGTTTTTTATCAATAGGTTTAGAGAAACTTGGCCAGCCACAGCCTGATTCGAACTTATCGGTAGAGATAAAGAGGGGTTCGCCGGTGGTAATATCCACATAAATACCTTCGCGGAACTCGTTGTAATAGGCATTGGCAAATGGGCGCTCGGTAGCGCTTTCTTGGGTAACGGCGTATTGCTCGGGGGTGAGTTGCTTACGAAGGTCGGCTTGGGAAGGCTTTTTAAAGCCTTTCTGTTTGACTGGATTGGCTTTGCGGGCTATTTCAAACAAGGCTGGTGAAATATGGCAGTAACCTTGCGGATTCTTATCTAAATACGCCTGATGATATTCTTCGGCTTTATAAAAATTCTTTAAAGGGAGCACTTCTACTACTATGGGTTTACTGTATTGTGTGGCAAGTGTGGCAATAGCTTTGTCGATAAGCGGTTTTTCGGTTTCGTTTACGTAATAGATACCTGTGCGGTATTGGGTGCCACGGTCGTTGCCTTGTTTGTTGAGAGAAGTGGGGTCGATGATTTTGAAATAGAGGTCGAGCAGTTGGTTGAGGTTGATGAGTTGAGGGTTGTAGGTTACTTTTACGGTTTCGGCAAAACCTGTATTGCCTGTACTTACTTGTTCGTAACTGGGGGCTTTGGAGAGTTTGCCATTAGCATAGCCTACTTCGGTGGCGAGAACTCCGCGAATTTGTTTAAAGAAGTGTTCGGTGCCCCAGAAGCAACCTCCTGCAAAATAGATATCAGTAGATTTTGATTTGTTTGTTTTTTTCATTTCTGCTTGTTGATGAGTTGAATTTTCGTCGTTAGTGTTAAGTGGGGTTGTTCTTTGGCTATTGCCGTTAGCACACCCTGTTGTGAAAGCTATTGCCATAAGGCAAAAAAAATAGGTTTTCATTCTTAATGATTTTTTTAATTGATGAGTTCTTGTTGATGATTTATTTTACCGCAATGGAGCTTCAAAAATAATGCCAGATTAATTAGTAAATTAGAAAATTAGAAAATGAGAGAATGAGGAAATGAGGTGCGAACCAACGGTTAATTATTCAAATCAAGGTTTCATCTCGTGGTGACTTTTTGGAATATTAACTTTGCCAAAGTTAATACCCCTAAAAATGATACCTCTGAGTTATCGAAAGGAAGCGGAAAAGTTCGGAAGTAGGTCGGGAGGGATTTTGATGAAAAAAGGGTGTAAGGAGGGTGGGGTTAGCTTATAGAGAGCTTATAGGAAGCTTATACGAATCTTGGACGATTGGTATAGGAAGGGTATGTAAAAAGTTGATTCATAATATGATACAACAAGTATAAAAATGGTAAAAACGGGGTTTCGGGGCGAAAGAAAAAGAATCCTCACCCCGTCCCTCTCCCAAGGAGAGGGGGTGTAATGACGAGTGATGAATGAGGAATGACGAACGGAATGTAATGAAAATCTCTTGCTGGCAACCTTCAAAGGGGGAGTGTAGGAACAGGAAAGACAAAGGAGAGGTGGTGGAAAGGTGTTTTTTACTGGAATTTTACAAAAAAGTCGTATAGGTTATCGGTTTCGGAAAGGTTGAGTTTTTTGCGGATACGGTAACGGGCAGTTTCAACTCCACGAATGGATACGCCTTGCATAGTGGCGATTTCTTTGGTTGTGTAATTAAGCCTTATCAGTACGCAAATACGCAAATCGGTGGTGGTGAGTGAAGGGAAACGCTCTTTGAGATTCTTGAAGAAGTTCTTGTGAATCATATCGAAGTTTTCTTGGAATACTGCCCATTGGTCTTCTTCTGAGATATTCTCGCGGATATGTTGCAAAATGAGATGACTTTTGGCTTTACTTACTTTCTGGTTGTCCATTAGTTGTTCCAGCTCTACTATGAGGTTGGTAAGGAACTCGTCGCGCCTGATGTTTAGCATAGTGGCTTCGGCAAGAGCCTTACTCTTGTACTCTAACTGGTTGGCAAGCATTTGGTTTTGGAGTTTAGTTACTTCTTGTTCGCGTGACTCGAGCAGGCGTTGGCGACGTATTCTTTCACGCAAGAAGGAACGCTCTTTTTTCTTCATTTTATAACGGAAGTAGATAGCTGTTGCTACAATACTTACCCCGATGAAGCTGACGAAATACAATATATAAGCCCAAAGGCTTTTATACCAAGGGGTAGTGATTTGAAACGGGAGGGAATAGAGGGAGAGCTCTTTGTTTAGTTCGTTGAGCACTTTTACCTTGAGCCTGTATTTACCAGGGGGGAGATTTTGATAGCTGATGCTAAAATCGGGGTCGGCTTGCGTCCACCGCTTGTCATATCCTTCTAAGACGTACCATAGTTGGTAGTGTTCTTTACTAAAATTGGGATACTGAAATTGGAACACCAAATTGTTTTTGGCGTAAGGGAAAGAAGGGTTGGCGGTAATTTCTTCCAAAAGATATTGGTCGGTATCGCGTTCGTAGGAGCGGAGGCTTTTTAGGCTGAGATTATAGGGGTAGGTGGTTTGAGGGGCATTATCAGTATAACGGGCGATACTACCGTCTAAACAAAAGAAAGAAGCACCATCGGAGGACACGAATACTGAGGCGCGGTCTTCGGTGGTGGGGTGTTGGAGCTCATCGAAGGCAATCTTTTCGGTTATTTTGTATTGACCATCGGCAAAGGAAACTAAAAAGTAATCGGTGGCAGTGATAAACCAGAACCGATTATCGTTTACGGGTACTATATTGCGAGTTTTGGTGAGCTGAGGGAGTTGTTCATTGAGGATAGTATAAGGTACAATTTCTTCTTTATCTTCGTTATAGTAGTAGAATTGAGAGCCGTCGGCAAAGACTACTTTTCCGCGTATTTTGAGGAGGCGGAGGGCTTCTTTGGTTTTAGGTTTACTGAACACTACTTTGTGTTTCACCTTTTTTAGGTCTTCGGTAAGTGAAAGTTTGCAGACGCCTTTATAGATGTGATTTGTCCAGATGTTGCCCATAGGGTCTATTTCGATACGATAAGTAAGGTCGAAGAAGCCATCGACGATATGTGAGGGCTCCCACCTGCCAGCTTTGTCTCTCTTGTAAATAGTAAGTACAGAATACGAAGAGCCGACGAGCACCTCCTGACCGTGAATCGTTCCCTTCTTTAAATCCATACCTCCGACGCCTACATTGCTGAGGGGACGTAATTGGTCACCTACGAGTTCGGAGACTCCTTTGTTATGTCCTACAAATAACTGGTGGTCGAACTGCTTTACGAACCACACTTGGCTTGAGAAGTTGGGCAGTTTGTTGAGTTTTCCGTTAGTAAGGGAAAAGACTCCTTTATTAGAGGCTAAGTAATAAGAGTTGCTTTGCTCAGCCATATCGCTGATAAGTTCTACATCGCCATTTAAATTTAAGAAGCGGAGTTTGCTAGGGATTTCAATCATAGCAATACCGTTGTCTAAGGCTACCCAGAGGTTGTGCTGGATATCTTCATAAAGCCCGAGTACGGTGTTATTGTTCAGTCCGTTTTTCTTGTGGATATGCCACAGGAGTTTACCTGTGCTGACATTGATAGCATACAGACCTTCGGAAAGGCTTCCTAAGATGAGGTTACCTTCATCGGTAATGAGCGCACGGTTCAGCCTAATGGAGGGTAATAGAGCGTCGATATCGGTAGTGAACTTGCGCAACTGGTCGGTTTGAGGGTTGAAAAAGAACAAGCCGTTCTTGTCGGTTACCAGAAGGAGTTCTTTTTGATAGGGGATAGTAGCGATTACCAATCCTCCTAAGCTGTTAGTAGAGAGTTTTTGGTGGAGGCGATGTTGAGGGTCGATGGTATAAAAGTCGGCATTTACGCCTTGCATATAGAGGGTATTGCCGTCGGAGAACATTGCAAAAGGGGCAGGTTTAGGACTGAAAGCGCGTACTTGCTTGCCGTCGAACACAAAATAGGAGGAGAAAGTTTGGAAGTAAATCTTATCTTGATGCTTGAATATGCGCCAGACTTCATCGTTGTGAAAGCGGTAATCTTTGAGTTGGTCTTTTAGAGAAGTGTAGACCAATTGGTTTTGAGCATTGCGCTGGAAGTAGCCAAACTCTTCGAAAGAGCCTACATAGACGCGCAGTTTAGGATCGTTATTATCGGCAAGAACAGAACGGGCTATTTTTTTCTGGGGCAGGTAGTGGAGTTGCCATACCTGTCCGTCGAAAGTAAGTAGCCCTTGGTTATTAGCCACGTAGAGGACGCCCGTTTTACATTGGCTTATTTGCCAATTTTGCAAGCCTGCCTTGTATTGAGTTTGAGAGTAGTTATAGATAGGTGGGACAAAGGGCAAGTCCTGATTTTGAGCTGTTGTGGTGGGGAAATGCCCCAAAAGAATGATAAGTAAGATGATGAAGTGCTTCATATCTATCGCACAATAGTGAGCGACAAAGGTACGAAAAAAAATTAAATAATGTGCATTAGGGGTGAGAAAGTAGGTAAAAGATAAAAGATAAAAGGGAAAAGTAGTGATAGCTATTAGGGTGAAAGACAAGGTTTGTCAGGAGGTAGAGCGAAGGTAAGATAAAGGTAGGGTGAACGATGAGTGGGTCTACAGTGGCTCTACAGTGGCTCTACAGTGGGTCTACAATAATGATTAATCAAATTATAATTGAAGATTAATTGAGTTTATAGCGATACTATCTGCTAATATCATTGGCAACTGGTTAGATTTGTCGGACATAAAATAACTAACGTAAGTTCGATGTAAGAAAAGTGTAGCTTACGCTACAGAAATCTTACAATTCTTTACAAATCAAACAAATAGGCAACAAGTTGCCTTTAGACACATATTCTGCTATGCCAGCTCGCAAACTACACACAGATTATAATACAAATACAATTGTAAATCAGTATTGTATATATTGAATAGATATTATAGTCAAACAAAAATAGATTACGACTCAATAGGCTTGTTTTTAGAGGGCGTTTTGCAAATCGCCCCCTACAATATACTGAAAAAGCGACTGATTATCAGTGTGTCAATTTTACTAAGGGTCATAGCACGACGAGGAGAGAGCTACACGAGCAGGTGGAAAATTAGAGAATTAGAAAATGAGGGTGTGTAGTTAATCGGAGTTCTCAGAAAATCTCGGAGAGGCTCAGGACATCACTGATGACTAAAAACTAAGTACTAAATTTTGCTAATTTACAAATTAGTTATTATCTTTGTCGCCAGATTACTAATGGAGAGAATTGCCTTGTTGATATTAATAGGGTGAATTGCCTCACATACTCAGCTGTGCCAGCTCGCTGACTTTGCCCCTACGACATAACACAAAACTTGATTTATATTAAGAACTAAATACTAATGAAAACATTGCGTACTTACAGCGATTTTAAAGATATCGTTTTTGATAAGAAAGAAGTGGCTATTAGCAAAGAAACTAAAGCCCTCATTGAAGAGAGTTACGCTTTCTTAAAAGACTTTGCAGAGAACAAAATCATCTATGGCGTGAATACGGGCTTTGGACCGATGGCGCAATATCGCATTGAAAAAGAAGACCAATTGCAGTTGCAATACAACCTTATCCGCAGTCATAGTTCGGGCTTAGGGGAGGTGTTTGATGAAGAAACCGTGCGGGCGGCTATATTGTGTAGACTTACGAGCTTGTCGTTAGGCAAATCGGGGGTGCATATAGAGGCAATTGAACTGATGCGCGACCTATTGAACTACCGCATTACCCCGCTTATTTTCCAACACGGAGGCGTGGGAGCTAGTGGCGACCTTGTGCAGTTAGCCCATCTCGCCTTAGTGCTCATAGGCGAAGGAGAAGTGTTCTACAAAGGCGCGCGCAGACCTACGGCTGAAGTATTTGCCGAAGTGGGACTCAAACCGCTACAAATACACTTACGCGAGGGTCTTTCGCTGATGAACGGCACGTCGGTAATGACGGGCTTGGCAGGGGTGAATGTGTATTACGCACAAAAGCTATTGGATTGGACAGTGAAGTTCACAACGGCTATCAACGAGCTAGTACAGACTTATGACGACCATTTTTCATCTGAATTAAACAACGCCAAACAACATACTGGGCAAAAAGAAATCGCCCGAATGATGCGCGACTTCTTGCACGACAGCAAGCGCACCCGCAAACGTGCAGAACATCTTTACAAAGGGCAGCACAACGAAACTGTATTTAAAGAAAAGGTGCAAGAATACTACTCCTTGCGCTGTGTGCCACAGATACTCGGGGCTGTATACGACACCATTGCGCATACTGAGCGCATCGTAGAAGAGGAACTGAACTCGGCTAACGACAACCCAATAGTAGATGTGCCTACCCAACAGGTATATCACGGGGGTAACTTCCACGGCGATTATATATCTCTTGAAATGGACAAGCTTAAACTGGTAGTTACCCGTATGACAATGCTTGCTGAGCGACAGCTCAACTACCTTTTGAACCCCAAAATCAACGAGCTATTGCCACCATTTGTGAACGCAGGGAAATTGGGCTTTAACTTCGGTATGCAAGGGGTACAGTTTACCGCTACTTCTACCACTGCCGAAAACCAAACCCTCTCTACCTCGATGTATGTGCATAGTATCCCGAACAATAACGATAATCAGGATATAGTGAGTATGGGTACCAATGCGGCGACTCTTACCCATAAAGTGATAAACAACGCTTTTCAGGTGCTTGCTATTGAGGCTATCACCATTGCGCAGGCTATCGATATCTTGGGCTGTTATGACGAGCTTTCGAGCACTACAAAAGAATGGTATAGGGAAATAAGAGAGATTATACCGTTCTTTAAGGAAGATTTGGTGTTTTATGCTTACTTGAAGGAAGCCACATCGTGGTTAAAGAAATAGAATGTTTTTCAACTTTGGCAAAGTTTCAAACTTTGCCAAAGTGTAACGACAGCGCGGTTGAAAAAATAGAATAATCTGACTTGTCGCACTAATGATAGAAAACAAAAAAAGAAGTAAAACTAAATAAAAAAACAAATGAGAAAGTATGCTATTATTACAGGTGGTTCGCGAGGTATAGGGCGTGCTATATGCGAAAAACTCGCACAAGACACCGATTATCATTTACTCATTGCTTACCAAAGCAATGAGGTTGCTGCACTTGAAACCCTCAATCACATCAAGAAATTAGGACGTGAAGGAGAGATTATACGCTTTGACGTATCTGACCACCAAAGTACTACCGAAGCCCTTACCAAATGGCAACACGACAATAAAGATGCCGTGGTAGAAGTGATTGTGAACAACGCGGGTATTAACCGCGATGGACTCTTTATGTGGATGCCCCAAGAGGATTGGAGCAAAGTGATTTCCACTACTCTCGACGGCTTCTACAATGTAACTAATTTCTTTATCCAAAAGATGCTACGCCATCGTTATGGACGTATTATCAACATCTCATCGGTATCGGGGGTGAAGGGAACCGCAGGACAAACCAACTATTCGGCTGCCAAAGGCGCGATTATTGCGGCTACCAAAGCCTTGGCGCAAGAAGTAGCCAAAAGACACATTACCGTGAATGCCATTGCTCCTGGGTTTATCCGCACTGATATGACCTCTTCGCTCAACGAAGAAGACCTCGTGAAACTTATACCGGTAGGTCGTTTTGGGGAAGCCGAAGAAGTAGCTGACCTCGTATCGTTTTTAGTCTCTAAAAAAGCTTCGTATATCACCGGAGAAGTGATTAATATCAACGGGGGAGTGTATAGTTAGGTAAAAGGTAAAAGATAAAAAGTAAAAGGTTATTACACAAAAAGCGTTGGCAAAGGTCGTGCTACGACCTTTGCCAACGCTTTCTTATAATATCAATTGTTAATAAAGAATTATCCTTGGTGCGTTTTCTTCAATAAATCGTTTACTACTTTTACGGGGTTGAAGGTGATGATAGGTACTTCTACGAATAGGGTAATCCAGTGAGCCATAGAGCCATTCCACAAACCAGGGAGTTCGAGAGCTTTTAGCGGTCTGCCCATAAAGGTTTTGGAAGTTATAAAGGCTTGGTTAGGGTCTACGTACTGTTGTAGATCGAATTTTTCGCCTTTGTAGTTCTTAGTGCCACAAACCAAATCTACGGGGTTAAAGTGAGTAGATTGCTGGAAAATTTCCTTTTGCTTGGCATCTGCCATATTCACCTGTGCAGATTCGATGATTTGTAAACTATAGTTTTCTCCATCTTTCACCCAGAAAGGACCTCCACCAGGTTCGCCTTCGTTCTTCACCATTCCGCATACGCGTATAGGGCGATTCAGTTGCTCTTTGATGAACTCCATAGCATATTGACGGCGGAATTTATAGAGATAATCGGGAACAGAGATATTAATTTCTTTGAGGAAATCGAGAATATGCTTAATCTCTTTCTTCTTAATCTTATCATTATCTATACGATGTAAGATTTTAAACACTTCGTCTTGTACTTCACATAGTTTTCCGGCGAGCGCTTCTTTGTAAAACACGGTCTCATCGGTATACTTTTTCACTACCACATTATCAATATTCTTGATGAAGATGATGTCGGCATCGATATCGTTGAGGTTGCTGAGTAGCGCTCCGTGCCCCGCAGGGCGAAAGACTAAATTACCTTCTTCGTCGCGGAAAAACTCATTATCTTCGGTTACCGAAATTGTATCAGTACTTGGTTTTTGGTAAGAGAAAGTCACATCGAAAGTAATGTTATAGCGTTCTTCGAGTATAGGTTTGATATGGTTGAGTTCCTTATAAAAAGCTTCGGTATGCTGCTCGGTGATGGTGAAGTGTAGGTGTGCTTCTTCCTCATCGGAGGCATAAAGTACTGCTTCGCGGAAGTGCTCTTCAAAAGGAGTGGCGATTTTCTCGGAATGCTTATGGAAAGGTAGTAATCCCTTAGGCATATTGCCATAGCCCAACCCTTCTTCATTGAGAAGCGTATTGACGATGATGTGTTTTTGGATATCTTCGTTTAGTGAGGAAAAGTCGGGGTGATTTTTATCAATAGCAGCTTTTAAGATAGGATAAAAGGCAAAGCGTTCGAGACCTTCGAAGAAGGTTTTAACTTCTTTGTTACCTGTTCTATTGACATAAGCTATAAATGACTCACGATCGGGTTCGAAATCGTCTCGGAAAGCGAAAAGAGCTTTAAACATACGGGTAGCCGCACCAGAGGCAGGAACGAATTTGAGGATAGTGTTACCGCGCTTTCGTTTTTGGTAAATAGCAGCGTACTTGGCGGCTTCTTCTTTGCTGAGCGGAATAATACCATCGTCTATCACAGCGGCTTTATACAGTTGTATAGGAGGAATTCCTTGTTTGAATTGCGCTATTTGGGCTTCGAGTATTTCTTCGGAGATCCCTTTTTTAATGAGCAATTGGCGGTCTTTTTCTGTTAATTCATTCATAATATAATAGTTTCGTTTAACATTCTAAAACTTACGATTGTTTTAGAGGACAAAGATATAAACAAAAAAAGATAAAAGCAAATAAAAAGCAAAAAAAGTTTTTGGAAGATAAAAGGTAAAATTTATGACAGCTGAGTATGTGGCAAATTAGAGAATGAGAAAATGAGAAAATGAGAAAATGAGAAAATGAGAAAATGAGAAATGGAGCGTGAGCTTGTAGCTCACGCTAACAAAGGGACTCGGAGGAGCGAGCTATACGAGTATTCTTATTATTTAGTTTTTGAAACCACAGATTCTTCTGTAGTTATATCGGCTTTTGCGCGGTCTCTTCCTATTTGAAAGCCTATGGTAAGGAGTATTGCTATCGCCCCAATAATAGAAAGTACCAAACGTCTTTCTTTATTTTTCTCGCGATAAGCACTGACTAAAAAGATACATAAAAATACAATAACTAACCACATAATATAAGGGTTTAATGAGAGATATAATACAAAAATTCGTTTGTAGTTTTCCCTAATCTATAAATAAAAAATAAGGATAAGATAACAGCTACAAGGGTTAGTCTTTTGTCACTAAGAATAAGGCGACGGACTGAGGTAAGAAAATTCATAAGTCTTTCTGGATATTCCCTACAAATTCTCCTAAGGCATAAAAAACGCCATATAAGAACCACCATAGTAGAATGGCTAAGAATAACATTTTGGGTATGGATACTGTTTCTGATTCTTTTGTTTTCATATTACAAACGAGTATTAATGTTAATAACTATTGTCCGAACAATCCTTCAAGGAACCCTTGTTTGGCGGAAGTCCAGTTGTTGTACAGATAGGCGATTGCCATTAGTATTAGGAAAGCGCCTATAATTCGGTTTGGTTTTGATTTTTTCATATGCTTATTATTAAAATGCGAATTAAGGGAAATGTTGGGAGAGTCATCACATATAGGCATTGTAAAAGTCATCAGCGTTGTTTACCTGTTTCATACCCCTCATAAAAGGAGTTTAATAGACTGTCGATGTCTTGTGCTAAGAGAGCGACCAAAAGAGCTATAACTATTACAATTAAGATTTTTGTACGTGTTTTCATAACGTATGTGATTAAAATTCGGTACAAAGGTAGTGAATTATTACTTATAAAACAAAAATAATGATGCTAATAATACTAAAAATGCCAATAATGCCAGAAATACTGATAATTAACTTTTGCCAAAGGTCGTAGCACGACGGGCGGTGTGAGCCGCGCAGGCAGTGTGAGCCGCACGGGCTGTTAAATTAGCAGATTAGCAAATGTGGAAATTAGGAAATTAGAAAATGAATAGTGATAAAAATCATTTTTTGACAGGTCAGACTTGTCGGACAAATTGGATAGGTTAGAGAGAGCGGAAGGAAACGGAGAAATTCAGAAGAAGGTTGAAGGGGATTTTGATGAAAAAAGGGTGTAAGATGGGTGGGGTTAGCTTATAGAGAGCTTATAGGAAGCTTATACGAATCTTGGACGATTGGTATAGAAAGGGTATATAAATAATTGATTCATAATATAATACAACAAGGCTAAAAACGGTAAAAACGGGGTTTCGAGGCGAAAGAAAGAGAAAAGGCACTAGGCCTTAGGTCATAGGCACTAGGAGGGAGTATGACGGAAAATCAAAAGAAACCTCCCCCTTCTCACATACTCCGCTCTTGCTGGCTACCTTCAAAGAAGGGGAATGTGGCGAGTCATTTATTGGGTAAGCCCCCGAACCCCCGAAGGAGGACAAGCTGGAAAAGGAGACAAACCTCCTCCCTTATACATACTTCGCTCTCGAGGGGCACATATTCAGCTATTGTTGGCTATCTCGGAGAGGGGGAATGTGGTGACGGAAAAAGGAAGAAATGACGGGAGATGAATGACGAGAGAGTATCTGTAAGGAAGCGTTTTCGTAGAAAAAAGAACTGTGTAAACAGGGATTGTGTAGGATATATAACGAATGTAAGGACTTGGAGCGCTGGGGGTGAGAAAATATTTATGGGTGAATTGCTAATTGATAATTATTTTCTATCTTTGCCGAAAATTTACCCATTTATGAATGTAAGATTTACTATACTCACTACCACAATGTTTGCCCTAATGGCTTGTAATAACCAGCAACAGGAAATAGCTGTTGCCGAAGATGCTCTTGCTAACACTCAAAAAGCTGAGGAAGCACGCGATAAGAGCAACGAAAGAAATCCGTTTGGTGCGGGTGGGGCGAATTTTTCTAACAACGTATCGCTACCAGCTACACAGCAAGGAGCAAAGCTCAATCCGCCTCACGGAGAGCCAGGACACCGTTGTGATATAGCCGTGGGGGCTCCGCTACCCAACGACGGCAATGTGATAGCCCAAACGCAAACACAAGCACAGCCTGTGAGCAGTGCCGATGCTAAGCCCGTAGTTTCGGGAGGTATGCCACAAGTGCAACAGGTGCAGGTGGCACAACCTCAGACACAGCAAGGGGTGGCGACGAAGGGTCAGAAACTGAATCCGCCTCACGGGCAACCAGGGCACCGTTGTGATATACCGGTGGGCGCTCCGCTGAACAGTAAGCCTGTGAAACAACAAGCACCAGCTACGCCTAAAACGGTAGAGCAACAAATAGTTATCGACCCCAAAATGGCACAACAGCACACGGGGACTACTGAACCGGGTTTTTCAGGGAAGCCTAATCCGCCTCACGGGCAACCGGGACACCGCTGTGATATAGCGGTAGGAGCGATATTGCCATAAAAAGAGACGCAAGGGGTGATTTTTAATATGTAAATGAGTGAAAAAATAGCAATACAGGGTATCAAAGGTTCGTTTCACTATCAGACGGCTGAGAGTTACTTTGGCAAAGACATAGAGGTGCTGGAATGTCGTACTTTTGATGCGATAGTGAAAGCACTGCTGAAAGGCGATGCTGACTGGGGCGTGATGGCTATTGAGAATAGCATTGCAGGAGCAATATTACCTAATTATGCGCTTATAGACCGCCATAACCTGCATATTACAGGGGAGCACTATATGAACATACAGCACCACTTGATGGCGCTAGGAGGGCAACGCTTAGAGGATATTACTGAGGTGCATTCGCACTATATGGCACTGTTGCAGTGTAAGGATTTCTTTCACGATTATCCTGATATACGACTGGTGGAATCTCCTGATACAGCTGAGGCAGCACGACAGATACACTTGCAACAACTCAAAGGTGTAGCGGCTATTGCTTCGGCATCGGCTTCTGAGCTCTACGGCTTGCCTATTATTGCGGAAAGCATACAAACCATTAAGCGTAATGCTACCCGCTTTGTGGTACTCAGAACTACTGATGCACACCTACCCAAAAGAGGTATCAATAAGGCAACGCTTAAATTCCAAGTATATGACAAGAGTGGTAGTTTGGCAACGGTGCTGAACGTGTTACGCGATTACGATATGAATATGACTAAAATACAGTCGTTGCCTGTAATAGAGACTCCTTGGAAATACGCATTCTTTGTAGATGTGGTGTTTGATAGTTATGCCCGATACCAACAAGCGATACAACTTTTGGATATTATGACAGAAGAGCTAAAAGTATTAGGGGAATATGAAAATAGGTTGAACAGTGAGAGCTATTCAAAATCAATCATATAGAAAATAAATATAAAAAAACAGATTAAAAGATAGCTTCTATATCAAAAATATTGACTAATATTGACCGCGAAATTAATAATCAAAGGTTAGAGGTTAATGATAAATGACAAAAGACTAATTAGAAATGGCGAATTATGAATTACAAAAGGTGGCTGTATTTAGACGCAATAGAGTGCACCAATACTTACATACCCAGCTTTTGTTGGCTTTATTTCTTAGCTTTTACTTGTTATCTGCACAGTCTATTTCTTTAGAGAATATCTGGACGCAACACGCTTTTTACCCCGAACGTATGTACAACTTGAAGGCACTGAAGAAAACCCCACAATATACAGTGCTCGAATATAACCGTGACAAACACATTCAGGAAATTAACCTTTACGACTTTGCAACGCTCAGCAAAGTACAAACACTCTTTGAAACTAATGAAAGAGTGAACAGGATTGAGAGCTATGAGTTTTCTCCTGATGAGAAAAAGCTCCTTATCGCTACCCGAAAAGAGGATATCTACCGACATTCGTTTATAGCTGATTATTTTCTGTACGACCTCGCCACTGGCGACCTTAAAAAAGTGAGCGATAAGCGCATACAAGTCCCCACTTTTTCGCCTAATGGTAAGCAATTGGCTTTTGTATACGAAAACAACTTGTATTTATACGACCTTACGACGGGTGCGGAAACCCAAATCACTACCGACGGACAGAAGAACGCTATCATTAACGGTACTGCTGATTGGGTGTACGAAGAAGAATTTGGGATTGTGCGATTGTTCGCTTGGAATGCTGATGGTACACAATTAGCATTTATACGTTCAGATGAGCGCAAAGTACCTGAATTTTCAATGGACATCTACGGTTACGACCTCTATCCTACACCTTATACTTTCAAATATCCCAAAGCAGGGGAAGCTAATTCGGTGGTGAGTTTGCACATCTATACTGTGGCTGATAAATCGGTGGCTGAAATACCCTTGAAAGCCTATTATATCCCACGTTTGCAATGGACAAACGACCCTCATAAGCTGACGGTACAAACTCTCAATCGCCACCAAAACGATTGGCAACTCTTGCAAGTGAATAGCCAGACGAAGGCAACGACTTCCTTAGTGAAGGAAACTAGCGCGACTTATGTAAGCATCAACAAGGAGATACTATTTTTACCCGATAATAGCTTTATTTACCAATCGGAACAAGACGGGCATAACCATTTTTACTATTGTAATGCCAAAGGGAAATTAGTACGCCAGCTCACACGTGGCAATTGGGAAGTAACCGATTGCTATGGCTATGATCCTAAAACCCAGCAGTTGTTCTACCAATCTACCCAGACGGGCTCTACCCGCCGAGGGCTCTATGCGGTAAACCTCAAAGGCAAAGCCCCTCGCGCGCTTTCTACTGAGGCAGGAACAAACAAAGGCACATTCAGTGGCGATTATACAATGTATATTCACGCTTTTGCCAATGCCACTACGCCTCCACGCTATACGCTAAACGATACCAAAAGTGGTAAACAACTCAAAGAAATCGTTACCAATGCCGAATACGCTCAGCGATTAAAAGCCTATAATTTGCCCGAAAAAGAGTTTATGGAACTGAAAACTGCTAAGGGTACTTTCAACGCTTATATGCTCAAACCTAAGGATTTCGACCCTAAAAAGCAATACCCCCTCTTGATGTACCAATACTCAGGACCAGGTTCACAAGAAGTAGCTGACCAATGGTGGGATATGAACGACTTTTGGCACGCAATGCTCACCCAAAAAGGATATATAGTGCTATGTGTAGACGGCAGGGGCACAGGTTACAAAGGAGCAGATTTTAAGAAATGCACTTATCAGCAACTGGGTAAATACGAAGTTGAAGACCAAGCAGAAGTCGCTCAGCTCGTAGGGGCTTATCCTTATATAGACAAGAGCAGAATAGGCATTTGGGGTTGGAGTTTTGGAGGTTTTATGTCGTCTAACTGTCTGTTTCAAAAAGGCGATATATTTAAAATGGCGATAGCAGTAGCCCCTGTTACCAATTGGCGTTTTTACGATACTATTTACACCGAGCGTTTTATGCGTACCCCCCAAGAGAACGCAAGAGGTTACGACGAAAATTCACCGTTGTTTCACGCTGCCAAACTTAAAGGTAAATACTTGCTCATTCACGGTAGTGCCGACGACAATGTACACGTGCAAAACGCAATGGTACTCATCAATACCTTGGTGAGTTTGCAAAAAGATTTTGATTGGTTAATTTACCCCGATAAGAATCACGGTATTTACGACAACACAGGTAGCACACGCTATCAGTTATATACAAAAATGACGAATTTTATCATAGAAAATTTATAAACAAAGCCCCCGTCCCCCCGAAGGGGGACAATCTGTAAAAGAAAAACTTTACTGGATTAAAAATATTTAATGTAGAATTTTAATTTATAAACAAACTTTTTAATTTATTAAATAAATGGATACAAACGTAGAAAATGCGAAAAAGAAGCACCCTAAGGGGCTTTATTTGGTGTTCCTAACAGGTATGTGGGAGCGTTTCAGTTACTATGGAATGCGTGGTATTTTGATGTTATACCTCACCAAGACGTGGCTTGAAGGCGGTTTGGCTTTCGATAAAGCTACAGCGAGTCTTATCTATGGCTTTGCCACAGGACTTACCTATTTCACCCCGCTAATTGGCGGTTGGATAGCCGATAACTTTTTAGGACAACGCAGGGCAGTATTGTTAGGGGGACTCATAATGTTCTTCGGTGAGTTTGCGTTGTTCTCTATAAACACTCACTTTGGCTTATATTTAGGGCTATTTTTGTTGATTATAGGTAACGGGTTCTTCAAACCGAATATTTCAGCCTTGGTAGGAGGACTCTATGAATCAGGTGATAAACGTTTAGACTCGGCTTTCTCGATTTTCTATATGGGTATTAACTTAGGGGCTTTCTTAGCACCACTCATTACTGGATTCCTTACTGATAACATCTTTGCTACTCACGGTGTAGATGCACAAGGAAAAGAAATAATCCTTTCTTACGGTTATAGATATGGATTCTTGGCAGCTGCTATCGGTATGCTTATAGGAGAGTTGATATTTGTTTTCTTTGCACAGAAATACTTAGGCGACCTTGGATTGCAACCAAAAGGTGGTAAGAAAAAAGTACAAGAACTTTCGGAAGCCGAAGTGCAAAAACCACTTACCAAAGAAGAAAAAGAGCGCATTGCTGTTATCTTTATTTATTTCTTCTTTGCCATCTTCTTTTTTGCAGGATTTGAGCAAGCGGGCTCTTCGCTTACCCTTTATACCGATAACTATATCAACAGGACGGTGATGGGCTTTGAAATTCCTACTGCTTGGTTCCAATCAGTAAACCCATTGTTTATTGTATTGTTAGCACCGGTATTTGCATCGTTTTGGGGTACTAAAATGGGACAACGTCTCACTACTCCGTTTAAAATGGGAATGGGAATGATACTCTTAGGGGTAGGGTTCTTCTTTATGCTTGGCGCTGTTTACGAGCGCGGTGGCTCTATAGGGGTAGACCCTAAAGATATAGCAGTGAAAGCGAGCTTAGCTTGGTTGGTGCTTACTTACCTTACTCATACCATTGGTGAGTTGTGTTTATCACCCGTAGGACTTTCTACGGTTACAAAACTTTCACCTCCGCGTTTAGCAGGACTTATGATGGGTGTTTGGATGATGGCTGCTTTCTTCGCCAATGCAGCAGGAGGAGTGATTGCTTCTTACGTAGAGAAACTTGGGGCAAGTGTAGTATTTGCTGCGGTTTCAGGATTTGTAATCCTCTGTGGTTTAGGAATGATACTCCTTAACAAGAAACTTCAAGCGATGATGCACGGAGTAAAATAGTGCGAGCGTGTGAGCCACATAGACGCGTACGAACCGTATAAGTTATATAATAAAGGCTGTCCTAAAATAGGACAGCCTTTTTTTGTTGTATATATTCGGAGTATCGGACGATTCGGACTTGTTGGACGGAGGTAAGACGAGATAGAAGGCTTTATTTGGGAGCGCTGAGGAAATAGAAAGATATCGGAAAAGAACGGAAGAAGGGAGGGAGGGTTTTGATGAAAAAAGGGTGTAAGGAGGGTGGGGTTAGCTTATAGAGAGCTTATAGGAAGCTTATACGAATCTTGGACGATTGGTATAGAAAGGGTATGTAAGTAGTTGGTAGTGAATAGTTAAAGGAGAAGGATTAGGAGGTGATAAACGAGAAGAAAAACGAAAGTAAAACAAAGGGCGGTGAGATGTGTCCTGAAAATTGTTTTTTGGTATTGTGTGTTATTTTTGTATTTTTGCACCGAAATAAAAGAAGATGTTATATGAAAAGAATTTTTTTAAGTACAATTTTGCTGTCATTTATCATTACTGGCTGTAAGAAAGATAATGACACATTTGTAGAAGACCAAAAAAACGAAGAGCCACAACAAACTCTTGTAACCGATGGGGTAGTTGGAGGACGTTACCAGTTTTCTTCTTCTGAGAGTTTATCTAAAATGATGGGAGAATTGAGAAATGATGAAGAGCTTTTAGAAAAAAAGATGAAAGAACTTTATTTAAAAGGGTTTCGTCCTAAATATCCTATAGGGGATATAGAAAATGACCCTGAACTCATAAAACTTTATGAAGGAAGACCAGATACGGTTGATGATGAAACAGAAGAGGAGAAAGAGGAAGAAAATATGATTTCTGACCCTCTTTTAGCTTCTTTTATTGATGAAAATAATGAAATAGTTGTAAAAGACACTTTATACAAGTTTACTACAAGAGGAGTTTTTTCTTCTCATCTAAAGGATTCTCTTAAACTTAAAAACTATCTAAAAGATCGTCAACCTCAACTTTCAGCTGAGGAATTATTAAAACTTCGGGAGACTGCTTCTGGAAAACAGCAAGTAGCAGACGGGGTATACAGATTTATAGCTCCTATCTCTGAATTAGAGAGAAACAATATTAAAGAAGAGCAAAAAAGAATAGCAAACTTAACGCCAGCTAATGAATTACAACCTATTATTGATGGATTGCCTATAACAAGAGGAGATAGAAATTGGTTTCTTCATAGAATATTTGGAGAAAGTAGAGTCGCAACAGAGCATTTTGACAGAAGACATCGTGTGAAAATAGAATTTTTTAATCAAAACTACGGATTTTATAAGTCAGTAGGTATTTCAGTAAGAAATCAAACACGTCGCTTTAGGATATGGTGGGCATCAAAGGCTAATGAAGTAGTTTTAGGAATTAATTATATTTATATGACATACAAAATGCCTACAGCCCCTCTTAAAGAGTTACAAGCGGCTAAGGATGAAAATGAGTTTATTATACTTGCTTACAAAGGAGATTTTTACTTTCACGCACAAAATAATTATTTAAAATCAACTTTTAAAGTAGAGGAAGCAAAACTTCCTTTTATAAAATATAATAATGAAAAATTACTTACAATTTATATTCCAAGTGTCGCTGGGTATAAAATAGACTATGAAAAAGAGCTTTTTGTATCAGATTTATTGTCACAAAAAAATATTGCAACACTCTATAAAATGGGTTTTGATTTTCTGAGAAATATAGGTTCAAAAGATAAAGAGTTTGCTGTGGTTAGAACCCCTCAGTTTGAAGATGAAATAGAAGCAATGTATTTTGCAGAACGTTACCAAGGTGAGAATACAAATAAGAAAAAAATACATCTAAGCACTGACTATGGATTTCTTCTTACCTTTACAAGTTCTGTTGACAAGAAGGGAGGTAAATGGTATAACAATTTTGGAGTAAAACCTCCCGAATTAAGAGAATATAAGACTGTAAAATATGATTTTTACGGTATGGCAAGAGTAGGAGGTACTTGGAGAGGTGTGAGAATGGTTTATGAAAAATAAAAAGAGATTATTATGAGAAAAATAGTTTATATAATATTTTTTTTAGTACTTCCATATTTAGTAAAAGGACAAAATCTTGAAGACAAACGTTGGTTTTCACAAGCTGAGGTAAACCTTACGGTACCCAATAAAGATAAATCTATTTATTCTTTTAATACAAAGACAGCAAATATAAAAGGAAATGAAGATATTGTATTAAAAACAAAAGTAATATATTCCACGGATTTTTCTATGAATTATTTACTCTTTGAGAGATTTAGCATAGGAGCATTAACAGGGATAAATCATTTCAGAAATCCTATTGCTACAGCTTTAAAATTAGGAGGTGTCATACGATATGAGCTTATTGAAGACTCTTTTGGGTATGTCTTTGCTCAGTTTTCTGGTTTTTTTCCTTTACATAACGTAAAAATTTCAACAGGAGAGGCAAAGATAGGATTGAGTATACCTCTTCTTGTTGAAGAATCATACAGTGTCGGGGTTATTCTACACGCTTCTTATACAAGTTTTACCCCTGCTAAACCCTTATTTGCTGATGAAACACCGGACTTAGTAGAGTATCGCGGAGTCGGTTTTGGCTTTGGGATACGGTTTTAAAACTTAATAATTATAGAATGAAAGAAATACTTTATATAATACCTTTTTTTGCTGTGGGATTGGCTACGGCACAGGAAAATATGGAAAGCACATCGGTTATAGGAAATGTAAGCACGGAAACTATAACGCAAGTAGTGCCTGAGAAAGAAAGTAGGTGGTTTTATCAAGGGGAATTAAGTTTTACTTTTCCTCGAAATGGTGGCGCAAAATACTCTTATAGCTGGTTAAACTCTCGTACGAATTTGTATGAAGGCGACGAGGCATTACTAACTGAGAAGCCTATTATCTCAAGTGATTTTACAGTAAATTACCGCTTGTTTAGGATATTGAGTGTAGGGGCTGTGGGAGGCTTTACACATTTTCAAAACCCTGTAGCCTCAGGATTAAAATTGGGTAGTATACTCCGTTTGAACCCTGTGAAGAATTATCAGGGAAATATTTTTGTTCAAGTAGCTGGCTTTTTGCCTTTGAGCACCCTAGTAAAACCATCTATGGGGGAAGTGAAGGTGGGGCTGTCCATTCCGTTTTTAGTGAGAAACAAGTATAGTATGTTTTTATCGGCTTATACTTCTTACACGAGTTTTGACGTAGCAGAACCTCTCCTTTGGAGTGAAACTCCTGAGATGATGGAGTATAGAGGGATAGGGTTTAGCTTTGGAGTGCGGTTTTGATAGTAGAAGAAGCTATCGTGTTAAAATTATCAATGGTTAATTGCTAATTGTGAATTGTTTTGTATCTTTGCACCCGAAATGAGTGGTTATGGCAAAACTGAAGCTATCGACAGAGTTTTTTTGCGATTATAAACTTATCGCTCTTCACACCCATTTGGAAGACTATCAGCTGGCGTATTTTTTAAATAAAACGCTACATTTGCAGTTGGCTAAGACAAAAGGAAAGGCTTGTTTGACGATGCCTTCGGGAGAACAGTTTTCTTATTATACTTGGGAGGACACCTCTGCGGATATTATTTGGCATTGTATAGCTAACAAATTGCAAGACACACAAACTCCTACTGCTGTGGTTACCCTTTTTGAAGAACTGCCACAGGTGCAATATTTGGTTGAGAACGAAAAGAAGGTGGATTACTTTTTGAAGATAGATACTGAAGGGCGGCTGGATATACCGAAAATTTTAAATCGGCTTCGTGAAGTGCCTGCCACTACCGCACGAGAAATAGCAATTGATACCCTAGATAAAAAATATAAATTGATTTTTCAAGAATGTTAAATACAAAGAAAACAAAGATTGTAGCGACCTTAGGTCCAGCGACCGAGAGTCCTGAGGTGATAAGAGATATGATGGTTGCGGGGGTAAATGTATTCCGCATCAACTTCTCGCACGCCGATTACGACGATGTACGCAACCGCGTGCAAATGATTCGCCAAATCAACGAAGAAAACGGCTTTCATACTGCTATCCTCGCTGACCTACAAGGTCCTAAATTGCGTGTGGGGGTAATGGAGGACGACGTTACGGTATACCCTGGTGACCGAGTTACTTTCGTTACCGGAGAGCCCTTCGTAGGAACTAAAGAGCGCGTATATATGAACTACAAAGAGTTCCCTACCGATGTGAACCCCGGAGAGCGTATCTTGTTAGACGATGGGAAACTCATCTTTGAAGTAGAATCGACCAACCGCGAAGACGAGGTAGTAGCGGTAGTAGTGCAAGGCGGTCCGCTGAAATCTAAAAAGGGCGTGAATTTGCCTAACACCAAAGTTTCGCTTCCTGCGCTTACCGAAAAAGACGTGCGTGATGCCCTTTTTGCTATCACACAAGACGTAGACTGGTTTGCGCTCTCTTTTGTGCGTCACCCTGAAGACATTCAGGATTTAAAAGACCTCATCGAAGAAAATGCTGGACACCGCATTCCTATCATCGCTAAGATAGAAAAGCCAGAAGCCTTGGTGAATATCGATAAGATTATGGCGGCTTGCGACGGTATAATGGTGGCTCGTGGAGACCTTGGTGTAGAAATCCCAGCAGAAGAAGTGCCTCTTATCCAAAAGGAATTGGTACGCAAGGCTAAATCACACCATATTCCGGTAATCATCGCTACCCAAATGATGGAAAGTATGATTTCCAGCTTGACACCTACCCGTGCAGAGGTAAACGACGTAGGAAACTCGGTAATGGACGGTGCTGATGCGGTAATGCTTTCAGGCGAAACTTCGGTAGGAAAATATCCTGTACAGGTAATCCAACAAATGACTCGCATCATCAAGAGTGTAGAGGATTCGAATTTAATACAAGTACCACTTGTTACACCTTTTATCCGTTCGTTGCGCTATGTAACTAACACTATCTGTTTTCACGCAGCCAAGATGGCGAACGACACCAATGCCAAAGTGATTACCTCGCTTACAAACAGTGGGTATGCTGCTTTCCGCATTTCGTCGTACCGACCTAATTCGCACATTCTCATCTTTACTGCCAACAAGCGTATCCTCACCCAGTTGAACCTTTTGTGGGGGGTAACTACTTTCTACTACGACCGCTTTGTTTCTACTGATGAGCTTATTGAAGACATTAACCACATTGCCAACGAAAAAGGCTACGTGGATATGGGTGATATAATGATAAGTCTCGTGTCGATGCCAATGCAAGGCAAGGGAATGGTAAACACTTTGCGCGTATCGGAAATCGACTCGTGTGCGGTGAATTTTGAGAAGAAAAAGAAGAAATAATTTTAGAGGATTAATATTTGTGAAAGGTCGTTTGGCAAGGTGCTGAACGACTTTTCTTATTATTGGTTGCAGTACGACAGGCGATTACTTGGGCGAGCCGGACTGGTTATACGAGGTTGAAGGCTGACGACTAATTGTTAAATTGATAAATTTGCTTTATCTTTGCACCCAAAGAGGAATAGATACCCAGTTTTTGGAGTGGAATAATTAGCTAAATTGGACAATAATCTAAGAGCTAAAACTAACGACTAATAACAAATACTATGATAAAGAAAATATTCATTTTTACGAGTCTGCTATTAGCAATGGCTTGTAGCGACAAAAAAGAGAAAGAAATAGCAGCGATTCCGATGGACTTTGATTGGATACGTCTTGATTCGCTCTTTATGAAAACTCCTGATGCAAAAATGGGTGAGTTATGTGCACAGTATCCTTATTTTTTCACTCAGAGCGTTACCCCCGAAGAGTGGTGTGAGATACGCAAGGGTTCTATCTTCCCTGATATTCCTGCTTTTGCGAATCTGCATTATGCCGATTTGTACGGAGAAATTGAAAAGAGTGTAGGTACACTTTCTGCTGAGAAGAAAGAGATTAAGAACTTGTTTCAGCATATTAAGTACTATTTCCCCAAGTTTGAGCCACCTAAAGTAGTGATGCTCATCAGTAGGGTAGCTTATGAAACCCGAGTGATTTATGCCGATAGTCTCTTACTTATCGGTACAGATAATTACTTAGGAACTCAACACAAATACTACCAAGATATGGATAAGTACATCAGGGCTGATTTAGACAAGAAAAACCTTGTGATAGATGTAGCTGATGCTTTTGCCGATAAACTCGTACCTCGTGGCATACACCTCACTTTCTTGGACAATATGATTTACGAGGGCAAAAAGCTCTATCTAGAAAGTGAGCTATTACCCAAAAAAACACCCGCTGACCTTTTGCGGTATGATGCGAAGAAGTACGCTTGGGCTGAGGCAAACGAAGCTGAGATATGGCGTTATTTTATAGAAAAAGAATTGCTGTATCAAACAGATAAGAAACTGCTCACCCGCTTTTTGTATCCAGCCCCCTTCTCCAAGTTTTACTTAGAATTAGATAATGAATCACCAGGACAAATAGGTAGATTTATAGGACTACGCATAGTACAAGCCTATGCTAAAAATCATAAAGAGGAATCTATGTTGAAAATTTTGGCAATGAAACCCGATGAGCTCTTTAAGCAATCACTCTATAAACCTGATAAGAATTAAAAGCGAGTTACGCACGCAATTTAATTTAGAAATTAGCAGATTAGTAGATGAGCAAATGTTTTGATTAGCTAATATCTTTTTACTTTGGAGAAATGAAAATTCTAAACACACAACAAATGCGCGAAGCTGATGCGCATACTATCTCTGCTGAAGGTATCACCTCGTGGCAACTGATGGAGCGCGCCACAACCAAACTCTTTGAGTGGATAAAAGAACACCTCCCCAAAGAGCGAACTGTTACCGTATTGGCAGGTACAGGGAACAACGGAGGAGATGGTCTTGCTTTGGCGCGTATGCTCATAGCTGATGGTTGGCAAGTGAATATTTATCTGCTTTGCTTTAGCGAACACCTATCGCCCGATTGCCAGCAGAATAAAGAGCTCTTAGAAGCACAAGGAATTGCGATTGCCGAAATACGAGCCGAACAAGTAAATAATATTACGTTTGGTAAGATAGTGATAGATGCTGTCTTTGGCATTGGACTCAATCGTCCAGCTCCTAAATGGATACAACAAATATTTGGGAATTTAAACGACTCTAACAGCTATATATTAAGTGTAGATATGCCCTCGGGTCTTCCTACCGAACGTATTCCGTCTCCCGAGGAGATTTGGGTACACCCTCACCAAGTGCTCACTTTTCAAGCCCCAAAATTGCCTCTCTTCCTTCCTTCCACAGGTTGCTATATCCGTAAGTGGGAAGTGCTCAACATAGGTTTGGACGAGCATTTTTTAAAGACTCTTCACCCCGATTTCTACTATCTCGAATCCGATATTCAGCAATTACAACGACGACGTGCTAAATTTTCGCACAAGGGTACTTATGGGCACGCGTTGCTTGTAGGGGGAAGTTATGGTAAAATAGGGGCAGTAGTGCTTAGCGGGACAGCCGTATTGCGCGCAGGGGCAGGTCTGCTTACCGTTGCTATTCCCCAATGTGGTTATAACATACTGCAAACTGCTCTGCCCGAGGCGATGGTACTCACCTGTGAGGAAGAAAAACACTATAAGACAGCAGAGATTCCTTTTACACCCTCTGCCATAGGCGTGGGTATCGGTTGGGGTACGCATCTCGAAACCGCCTCAGCACTCTTTGGTCTTTTTCAGCAGTACCCTGATACTCCTTTTGTAATAGACGCCGATGCGCTGAATATCCTCGCTCAACACCCTGAACAATTAAAAACCCTTCCAAAAGATGCAATTCTCACGCCACACCCTAAGGAATTAGAGCGTCTTATAGGTAAGTGGGACGACGACCTACACAAGCTCACCAAAGCCAAAGCCTTTGCCAAAGAGCACAAAGTAATACTTCTCATCAAAGGTGCCTATACGATGATAACCGATGGAGAAAAGTATTGGATAAATTCCACTGGAAATGCAGGAATGGCAACGGCAGGTAGTGGCGATGTGCTTACCGGAATGCTTACGGGCTTACGAGCTCAGGGTTATAGTGCGGTAGAAGCTGCTTGCTTAGGTGTCTTTTTACACGGTTTACAAGGTGACCGTGCAGCAAAAAAAATAGGTATGGAACGCCTTATTGCACGTGACCTTTTATAGCCTTGGCACGGTTTTTGTCTATATGTTAGCAGTTTATCATTAAAAACTCACAAATAATGAAAAGACTTATCCTAAGTATGGCAGTAATAGCAACGTTCCTCGCTAGTTGTGGCAACAGTAAAAACGCTGTGAGTTACACTCCCGCTGAGAACTATTTTGTCAATAATACTTTCCAAAATACAAAAGTAGAAACTTTAAAAATCGACTCACAAGTTGATTTTGACCGTATCTTTGGAGGTGCTACTACTATCACGGCTCGCCCTACCGCTATTGATTTCAGCAAACAGAGCGTTTTAGCTATCGTAGCCCCTGCCAGCAATAAGGAAGTAAAAATAGTGGTAAAAGCCTTAGAAACCACACTTACAGGTGGTATTTTGGTAAAATATACCATAGATGAAGGTAAAGATTTAGGCTATACTGCCCAGTCTTCTGAAATACTCATCATAAACAAAACTGATAAAGAAGTAGAGTTTAGAGAAGTATTTTAAAACATAGAAAAATCCCATCGCTATTATTTTATATAACAATAGGGGAGACAGTTTACATAAACTGTCTCCCCTCTCTTTTTGATTAACATCAGTGGGGTATAACCCAATACTATTTTCTCTTTTATATCGCCATACTCCCCTCTTTACGACCTTATAGCTCGCACCTCCAAGTTTCTCAGAGTTTTTCCGAGACCTTCAGTAAGCCGTCTATCCTTTCTCTTATTTTCGCCTCGAAACCCCGTTTTTAACATTTTTGGTATTATTGTATTAAGCTATTAATCAATTTTTTACACACCCTTTCTATACCAATCGTCCAAGATTCGTATAAGCTTCCTATAAGCTCTATAAGCTAACCACACCCATCTTACTCCTTATTTTGCACCTTTTACCCCAACACGCCCTTCCGTTCTTCTCCGTTTCCCTTCGAAAAAACCTGACCAGTCCTATTTGTCTGACAAGTTAGACCTATCAAAAAACCTTTTTTATCACTACCCATTTGCTAACTTTCTCCTGCCCGTGTGGCTCGCACCTGTGAGAACTGACGTTTTTCAGAATATATAAGTGTAACCAACGTTAATAGTAGCTTGATGGCGAGTTACATAGTTTCCTTTTTGCCAAAAAGAGCCTCCGTATTCTCCATAAATAGAGAGTATGGTTTTATCGGTAGCGTAGATTTCTATCCCAGCGAGGAGGTGAAGAGAGAGGTTGAGAGTACCTCCTGTGGAGCTTTGGTAGTTTACGTCTTGGGTTTTAAACTGATGCCATATAGGAGCGTTGAACTGTAATCCCCCACCTGTAAGGAGATAAACATTGTTATTTACAGGAGTAAGCACTTCTAATCTCACAGGTACTTCAAGGGTGGCTACCCTTAGCAGGGAGTATTCTTTTTCACTCTCTTTAAAGTTTCCTTGTGAAAAATGAGATACTCCTAATCCTGTTTCCAAACGGAAGTTTCTTTCGGGATAATAGTGTATTTGTAAATGACCGTGTTCAAAAATCCCGAAGGTTTGAAAATCGTTGCTTACCATTTCGGCAAAACCTATACCGGCAGAGGGTATGAATGACCATTTCGCATATGGAATACTATCTTTGGCGGTTCCTTTTTCTTGGCTAAAAGCACTAACAGTAGCGCATAATAATAACAGGGATAATAATAACTTTTTCATTTGTATTTTGTTTAGGTGTTAGTACTGTTTTTTATTTTCCAAATAGATAGCACAATAAGCAGTAATAGGGCAGTAATGCCTAATACTGAAGGCTCATAGAAAATATGGGTAATGAGCAGGAGTAGGGATACTATAAGGATAAATTTGTACATTTGGGTTAGAATTTAGAGATTAAATAACTTTGCCAAAGGTGTTGTTATAGAGAGAAAGTTAGTTTTTATAATATTTTCCAAGCCTTTTTAAGGCTTGGAAAATATTAAAGATATTGAGGACTTTTAAGGTTTCTTACCGATATCATCTACTGGTAACATAACACCTTCAGCTTTAGCTTTAAGAGCTTTATCTAAAGCCTTTTTTCTTCTTGGATCATAGGTAGCCGGATCATCATAACGTTTTCCTACAATCTTAAACATTTTTCCTCTAGGAGTATCTATTTCCTCATATTCATATACTAACACCCCTTCATCCGAAAGATCCACAGGTTCTTCTTTTGTTTTATTAGGTGTTTCAGATTTTGTTTTATTAGGTGTTTCAGAAGTTATATCAACAGAAGTTATATCAACAGAGACTTGTGGTTGACTATAATCTGAAAGAGCTTTTTCAGCTAGTTCACTAGCTGCAACTGATGATGTGAGACTATAATCAATAAAAAAACCTGCAACATCTGCTAATACAACAGTAAACTTTTTCCAAAAACCGCGACCACCTTTTCCTCTTTAGATAATTTACTATTCTCCATTATTCCTCTTTCAAAACTCTCAATTTCAGTCTTTATTCTATTATAATCAAGTTCTTTTTCTTTTGAAAGATTAGCCATAGTAGAAAAGAATTCTTTTGAGACTTTTTGTGTTTCTAAGCTACGTAAAGCAGTGCTTTGCTCTATTACATTTAAATAGAGATTTTCTGCATCACTCATAATAAATTTCATTTGTGCTACAGATGGAGTTTTACCTAAATCTATACCCTTATTAGCATATTTTTGGTTTAACTTAATTGATACCTCATCAATTATTTTAGTAATAATCTCATCTTCACTAAGCCCTACTAATTGGGTTTTATTCTCCTTAGTATTGAGTTCGTCTAGAATTTCATTATGAATCACTCCTGCGAAATCATTAAGGTTTTGAAAGTTCAATGCTTCTTGATATTTTTCGTACGTTTGAGCATTTACTACTTTCATTTTGGCATCAGAACCATTTTGATTTAACTGGTTCTCGGTTTCATTATTCTCTTTAGCACAAGAAAATAACAAACTAACAATCACTAATGTTACAATTTTTCTGTACATAATTTTAAAAATTTTTGTTTATAAAAATAATCGTTTTGCACATTTCTTCTTATGAAGACAGTAACCTGATAGCTCAGTTAGGGAATAATACTTCTTGGAAGATTATTCTATATGATATACATATATCTTCTTCACTTTCTTTTTGATATTTTAATCATAGGCAATGTATTTTTAATTTATTTTTATCTTCTAATTTACATATACAGGAAAAGAAATATTAGAATAGGTCGAACTTTGCAATAAATAGATAACATTGGAATATTTCAATTTAAGAGGGAGTTTCTTTATATAGAAACCATTAGTTGCTACTGTTGTAATATTATTAAACACTCTATTAGAAGCGTTTAGTATAGCTACATTTGCAGAGTCATTCCAAAGATTTTCATCTGTTTGCTCTTTAAATTGAGGATTAGTTAAGTATAAACGCTTATCTGTTAAAGTATAATCATAAGTATAGACACGTTTAGAATAGTTTCCCATATTAGGAAAAGCATAGAATAGAACTATATCACATTTTCCTGTCTTGCTGAATGAGAAATCTATACGAGCAAAATAATTATTAGTATTTATCATCAGAAAATTTCTAATAAAGGCATTAGAAGTATATGTATTTGCTGTCTGAATCCCCAAAGGACTGGTCAAAAATATAAATTGTGTAACCTTTGTTCCTATATTTTGGTAATCGTTATTAATATGTTCCTCAGTAATATTACCTGCTAATATTTCTATACTTACTCCATCAACCGTCGCAAAATATCTTGGTAATGAACCACTACTATCAAGTGTCATTTCTCTAAAAGTTTTGCCTTCTACAACTAAAGGTTTTGCAAAAACTAATTTATTAGCAGAAGGTGATAAAGAAACTTCTAGCACTTTACTTGGATTAGAAAAAGAAGTAAGAGTTAAAAATCTGTGATAAAGAAATATATCATAATCTTCATTTCCTGCGTTAGTAGTTACCCTAAAATAAAAATTAAATGGACGAAGAGTTATCATAGGTAATGCTACATTTGTTGCTGTATTATGTATATTATTCCAATCTTCTGCTGTAGCGGGTTCAAAATATACATATTGTTCAGTAGCTTTGCGTTGAGTTCTAAATTTAAGTTTGTTACCTTCTTTGCCGTGATAAATAAACTGAAATTCTCCTTCATAACCTTTACCTCGTAAGTCCGTGGGTGTATAGGCATCCGAAAGTTCGTGAATATAATTCTTGGTAGTAAATACCAACATAGTACCCTGCCCCTCTTGTATTTCATATTTACTAGTAGTAGAAGAAGAGGTTAATCCCATATCAGAGTTCATTTCTACTAACCCCTCAGGGGTAAATTTCATCAAGAAAGTGAAACCTCCAAACTTTTTATCGTTTGTAAAATAGGTAAGTTTCCAGCCTTGCTGAGCAGTAGTAAGTTCTTTGCGCAATTCGGCTTGACTTTCTTCAAAACGTTCCGAAGGGTTCTTGTCGAACAAGCTATCGGGTTCGTTCTTTTGGCAAGCAACCAGTGTTGCCAATACTATTAGTGTGAATATTATCTTTTTCATCGTTCATCAAGTTTTTATTGTAATACAGAAAGCATTTGTTCTTCTACTTTGGCTTGTAGTGCGTAAAAGTCTATATTCCATTCGCTTTTAAAATAGGCTACTACAAATTCTTCTTTCTTGCGAATAGCTTCTTTAGCCTTGGTATCTGTAATAGCCTCTACTTTAGCATCCCAAGCAGTTTTGCTCATCCCAAGCATTGTAGAGGTCATTTCGGCAAAGTCTTCTACATCATTGGCTCTAGCATAATTGGTAATAAAGCCTAACTCGTTAGCTTCATCATTTCCATAGTTTGCCCAAACGGAGGTGTAGTTAGGAGTTATTTTGCCAAACTCGGTAGAATAGGGTTTTTTCTGGTTGATAATATGGCAATACTCGTGCTGAATGGTATGAAAATACAGGCGAGTGCCAGCGTGATTGGTAAGGTCGAGCTGGTCGACATTAAAAAGAGTAATTTTCATACCACTATCGGCAAAACCAAGAGTAATCGTACCGTTTTCATTAACGTTATAACCTCCTACCAATGAAATTTGTCTTGGAGCCACTTCTTTTATAAAGTTAGCTCCTGCTATTTCGGAATAGCTATCTATCCAAACCTTTTTAACTACTTCAAGCATAGGTTTTATCTTGCTTTCGGTAGGGGGATATAGAAACTTGTTAAACTCGAAATCGGAATCTTTCCAGTTGTAAGTAACTATAATGTTATAAGGTTTTTGGAAATTGTTGTATATATAAGTATCCAATTCAGTTTGAGCTGTTACTTTGGTTTTAAGCACACTTTTATCACTAAGTGTCTCTTTTCTGTTGCAAGCCACTAACAAGAGAGTGAACATTGCTATAAAGTATATCTTTTTCATACAATTGTCAATTGTTAAATTATTAATTGATACTTGTTTTTTTTATCTTGGATTAGGAGTAATACCTGCAGCCAAGGCGTCTTCGGGTATTTGCAACTCACGACGCAAATCGCCTTTGTTGAGTTCTAAGGTTTGGTTCCCCTTTTGGTGAATTACTTTTAAACCAAAACGTTTAATATCGAACCAGCGCAATCCTTCGAAAACAAATTCTATACGGCGCAAATCGAGCAGACATTGCAACATTTGGCGCTGAGGGGTGTTAAGTGTATAAGCAGGGGAGAGCTCAGTACCTTTTCCGTTGTATTTGGTATTAAGAGCTGTTTCGGTAATGTTATTTACATCGAGCGTTTCTCCTGTTTTAAAAGGTAAATACACTTTTAGGTCTTCGATAAACTTAGCTGTTTGTCCTGTCATTACATAGGCTTCCATACGGTTAAGCAGGGCTTCGTCATAAAGCAAGAGGGTAGCCATTCCGTAGGGGTAACCTGTACCTGCTGAGACGTTGTTTACTTTAAAATATTCTTGATATTTAGGAATATTCTGTATATTCTCATTACCTCCTTGGAAATCATATGCCCAAGGCATATCAAGTGGGTGTAAGCTTCTTTGCGACAAATAGACAGATAAAGTAGCCGTCATCCCGTATTTATTACGACTAAGGTTTCTTTGATATACAGAAGAGGCTCCTGTAATCAAAGCGTTGGAAGGCTCACTGGTACTACTGTATTGCGCTTGACGTTGTAAAGTAGTAAGGGTGTTTATCTTGTTTATATCGCGTACTTTGGCAGCAGGATTACTACCAAGAGCTTCATTGGCGTGTGCAATAACTTTAGCCCATTCTCCTTTTACTAAGTAGAAACGAGTAGCAAAAATATGAGCAGCTTCTTTGGTAAAGTGGAATTTGGGCTTGCTATACGAGGTATTATCGATAAGAGGTAAGCCCTCTTCGAGGTCTTTTTCGATAGCCTTATAGTATTCTTCTACCGACAAGCGTGTGTATTTAGCAAATACTACTTTCTCGGCAGCGGTTACATAAGGTAATCCTAAATCGGAAGAGGCGGTAGCAGGGTTGTAGGGCTTACACCACAACAGCCCCAACATAAAATGGGCGTAAGCTCGTGCTACGAGTGCTTCTCCTTTGAGGTAATTAAGAGAGGAACCTCCACCTAGTTTTTCTACGGCTTCTAAGGCGTGGTTAGCAGAGGCTATGGCACCCCAAGCTGCCCCCCAATAGAAAGTAGGAGCATCTTGTCGGGTTTCTTTGCTATCTTTCCACTGATAGAGTTCTGTGTTTAAGATAGAAGTTTCGGTAAGACTTATTTTATCACCTGCATTATCACTCATTGTTTCGGCAATATCCATATACAAAGCATCAGGATAGGCACTTACCAAGAGTTCTTGTACTTTTTCGGGAGTATCGATTTCGGTACGAGTATCAGGGACTTCGTCTAAGAATTTATCACAAGAAGCGAATAGTAATCCTATGGCTACTATTCTTGTGGTGGTATATAGTATATTTTTCATCGGTGTATTCATTTTTAGATTCCTAAATTGATAGTAAATGTATATTGAGCACTTACAGGATAGGCAACCCCACCAGTGCGGAAGAACTCGGGGTCTTGCCCGTTGAGGTCTTTATGGGCATAAATCAAGAACGGATTGGTGGCTTGTAAGCGCAAGGTAAGATTGTTTACGTGCAAGGCATCCAATACGTCTTTGGCAAAAGTATAAGAAAGACTCATACTTTTCATACGAATGAAAGAGCCATCTACTACACGGGCAGTAGAATGGTTGTAGGCATTGTACACGCGACGCAAAGTATCTTCTCCCACCTCATTCAGAGTGAATTTAGAAGGAATAGAAGGGATATTAGTTATCTTTTCGTCACCTGTTCTTACCCATCGGTTTTTCATTTCCTTAGGGAATACACTGAGGTCGTTGTAATCTACAGTATATTGGTCTGCTTTGCGTATTTTGTTACCAGCTGAAGCCGTAATCAAAAAGCTAAATTCCCAATTTTTATATTTGAAAGTATTGGAAAGTCCAGCGGTGAGGTTAGGTTCTACCGCTCCTTCTTTTTTGAGATAAGAAAGGATATCTTGACGGTTTTGGAAATCAATATCTGCATAATCGGTACTACCATTGCGCAAGTTAAACACAGGGAGACCTTTATCATTTAACCCTCTGAAATCATAAGAATACAAAGTGTTGCGGGCACCTCCTACTACATTTCCTCCTACTTCGCGCACTAAGTTAAATACATTAGGCTTATATAGAAGGCTTGTAATTTCTTGGTTGAAATAAGCGAAATTGATACCTGTATTCCAGCTGAAATCATCAGTTTTGACATTTTTAGTATCCAAAGCGAGTTCAATCCCTTTTGTTACCATTGTGGCATTGTTGGCTAATTTGATAATTTCACCACCAATACCTGAGGTGCGAACATAGTCAATTAGGTCTTTAGAGTTCTTTTGATAAAGGTCTAATGACAAGTTGATACGGTTTTTAAACAAGCCGAGTTCTATACCTACGTTGGTTTCGTATACTTTTTCCCAAGTGAGTTCACTATTTTGTAGGGACTGAATAGTAATCATACTTTCTCTATCACTAAGGTTGTAACGGTTAGCCACTTCGTTTTTAAAGATAGCCAAAGCGTTGCTGGCAGCTCCTAAACCAGCGATAAGTCCGTAGCTAAGACGGAAAGCAAGGTTAGAGATAGTGTTATTATCTTCGAGGAATTTCTCGTTGGAAGCGTTCCAACGAGCACTCGCATTCCAAGTAGGTAACCAGCGAGCAGAACGACTACGCCCTAATTGGTTAGAACCTTCATAGTTCAGTGTGCCAGCAAATACATAGCGGTTATCATAGGTATAGGTACCTTGCAAGAAGAAAGCTATACCACGTTCTTTGGTGTATGATTTGCCAAAATAAGGAGTATTTTCTTGTATCGCTTTTTGAATAATGCGATAATCAGTAAAGGCGGTTCCTCCACGTGCAAACTGATAGCCATATCCGTTGAAGAAAGAGTTATCGCGGTCGGTATGGCGATACTCTTGTCCTAAGAATACTTTTAGGTCGTGTACGTCTTTAAACAAGCGTTTGTACTCTAAGGCATTGCGGAAGTAATAACTTTGCAAGTTGTTTTCAGTGCGTTTGTATATACCTCCATTAGGCAATGCTACTTGAGGAAGGGCATCAGGGTCGGCAGGATCAGTAAATAAGAAAGGATTAGCTTTGGTTACAACAGTAGTCTGATTGGCGCGGTAAGCCCCTGCTACGTTAGAATCTTCTCTCATAGAGTGCTCGTTTGAACTCTTTACGTGGCGTACAGAACCAAGGAAATTATACTTCAATCCTTTGGCGAGTTTTACTTCTAAGTCGCCCTGAATTTTATACTCAAGCACGTTCAAATCCATATAGTTATTAGCGAGCTCGTGCAAGATATTCATAGGAGCATAGTTATAACGGTAAAACTCGTACTTACCATCATCGCCATAAGGGCGCAAAGCACGAGTGGTGTTGAGCGCATAGCTAAAAGGGTTGATATCAAAATCACGTTCATAACTTCCTGTTACGGCATTAGCAGCACGGCTATAAGTACCAGGAGCTTTTTGGGTACGAATAGAGCCTTGTGTAAGCACTCCTATCTTTACGCTAGGTGAAAGCGTATAGGTGGTTTTGAGGTTACCGGTTACGCGGTGTATACGGTCGGCAATTGTCCAACCGGGGTCTACAAAGAAACCTACTGAACCATACACCGTTGCATTTTCACCCCCACCTGAAAGGCTCACCGTATGGTTTTGAGTGAGCGACGGACGGAAGAGGGTTTTAAACCAATTAGTATTGGCGTATTCATATTTGCGCAAGAAAGCAACCCGTGCTGCATCGGTATTTTCGAGTAAGAAAGTGCCTGTAGCGGGATTAAAGGTATCGATAGCGCGATACATTATATTGTAAGCCCCACCGTAACGCGCTTGGGTATGAGAAGAAAGCGAGAAGTAGCCTTTGCGTTCCAACTCTTGATATACGTCCATTGTTTCTTGAGAGTTCATAATGTCGTACTGATTATAGTTAGGAATCATACGCACGGACTCTTCTAATTGATAGTTTATCTGTGTTTTTACGTTTTTCTTACCACTTTTGGTAGTGATAATCACGGCACCGTTCAGGGCGCGTGCTCCGTAAAGAGAAAGGGCTGAGGCGTCTTTGAGGATTTCGATACTCTCAATATCGTTGGCATTGATACCAGAGATAGCCGAGCTTACCAGAGTAGAAGCATCACCCGAAGCAAGTTGCTCGAAGCTAAGGTTTACTACCTCTTCTTGTACGGCACCATCGACCACCCATAGCGGTTTGGTATCGCCGAAGATAGATGAGCCCCCGCGAATGGTAATTTTAGGTGAAGTACCAAAAGTACCAGAGATGTTCTGCACGTTTACCCCTGCGGCACGACCTTCGATCATACGACCTACATCGACTACGCCGTCCATTTTGATATTGTCGGCTTTGAGGGTTTGAGCATTACCTGTAAATTTAGAACGGTCGAACTCTTGGTAACCAGTAACGACTACCCCTTTAAGTTCAGTTACGTTCTCTTTAAGGACAACGTTAATCACTTTGGCAGTACCTACTACTTTCTCTACTGAGGCACTCCCCAGCTGAGAAAAGACTAATACGGCGCTGTCATTGGGTACTTTAATGGAGTATTTGCCATCGAAATCGGTGGCGACCCCGTGAGAAGTACCTTTTACCAGTACTGAGGCACCGGGTAGTGGAGTGCCTGCTTCATCTTTTACTACCCCTGTTACGGTGCGTTCTTGGGCAAAGGCAACACCAAAGAACAGCACAGTGCATAACAGTGCATACATCAATTTTTCTTTCATCGCTATTATATTATTTCGTTCAATTAATTTTGCAAAGGTTCAGAAAAAAAAATTATAAAAGCAAATTTTATGGGTAATTTTTTTCTATGTTAAATAACCAAATGTGTATAATTTCCTAATACTATTTTTTGAATAAAACAAGTGCATTTCTTGAAAATACCCTATTTTTTTTCATCATTTTGCTGAATTCTTTGCAATATTTTCAGAGAATCGCCAAAAACATTGCGTTTTTTTCAGTTTTTCACATATTGCTTTGCAAAATACTTATTTTCAAATATATAGAGGTTTATAATTCGCTTTTAAGCGCTATTTATTAGACTGTAACTTTCTGTGAAATTTAACTTTATTTAACACTTTAGAGTATTATTCTTTTATTGAAATTGAAGTGTTTTTAGGCTAATGAGAGTTTGAGTAATTAGTAAATTAAGTGTGAACTGCACGGGCGGGAGAAAGTTAGGAAATTAGAAAATTAGGAAATTAGAAAATGAGGTAAATGCCAATAATGCCAGAAATGCCAATAATACCACCAAAGGGAATGAATGGGTCGGAGTTTTCAGACGGGTCAGACAGGTTAGAGGAGGAATTGGAGGATTCGGAGGGAAACGGAGGGTTTCGGAAGGGTGCGTTGAGGTAAAAGGTAAAAAATGAGCTGTAAGATGGGTGGGGTTAGCTTATAGAGAGCTTATAGGAAGCTTATACGAATCTTGGACGATTGGTATAGAAAGGGTGTATAAATAATTGATTAATAGCTTAATACACAATGCAAAAAATGTTAAAAACGGGGTTTCGAGGCGAAAGAAAAAGAAGTCGTAGCACGACAAGCGAGGAAAAATTGTAGCGGTCAAAGGTAAGCTATCGGGGGATTGGGAGAGGCTTAAAAGGGAGAGCAAAAGACAAAGAGAGCTATATTAACTTTGCTAAGTTTGAAATTTTGGCAAAGTGTAATGATAAGATGAATAAAGTGTAGTGAAACAAAGGAGGAGGTAGGAGGGAGGAGAGGTGTATGTGAGACGGTTGTAAAATGGAATTTAGAAAGAGAAAAAATGTTATTTTTTGCATATCATTTTTTAGTTATGATTTTATTTTGTACCTTTGCACACTTAAAAGAGTTTGAATTGTTATGCCAAGAATCTATTACAGAGAGAGGAAACTACACGGTCACCCATTAAGGAACGAGGTGATTACCGTTGATTTATTCAATAAAATCATACAACTCAGTGCTTTCATTCCCGAAGATGCCTTGCAGATTTTTGAGCTTCCTCAGAAAACATCGTCGTTGGCTTTCTGGGACAATGCCAAAGGTTTTAAGTATGCCGTAGTGTGGAATACTGAAAAACCTCACACTACCTATGAATATGGAGATTTTTATCTACCGAAATCTATTGTGTTCTTTGATGAAAAAGACGCTTATTTTCCTTCTGATTATTATTTTATTGTAAATATAGACAACCAGTTGGAACTGAGTCATAGTAGGGCAGGAGCTGATACCGCTTGGTATGAACAACCTCAGTTACGCAGTAAAGTAACTAATCCTAAACTCATCAAACGCTTCGAAAAGAGTATCAAAGAACTGTATAAACTTCTAAAGAAAAATTAGCAAATAAGCAGATAAGCACATTTGCAAATTAGACAAATGTTTACAACTGAATACGATGTGATAGTAGTGGGCGGAGGACACGCAGGTGCTGAAGCTGCCGCTGCAGCTGCCAATATGGGAGCCAGCACACTACTGATTACTATGAACTTACAACATATCGCCCAAATGAGCTGTAACCCTGCTGTGGGAGGTATTGCCAAAGGGCAGATAGTGCGCGAAATAGACGCCTTGGGGGGCTATATGGGGATTATCACTGATAAAACCGCCATTCAATTTAAGATGCTCAACCAATCGAAGGGTCCTGCTATGTGGAGTCCGCGTGCACAATCTGACCGTATGCGTTTTTCGGAAGCGTGGCGATTACAGTTGGAAAGTCTGCCTACACTTGATTTCTTTCAAGGAATGGTAAACGACCTTCTGATTGAGAAAGACAAGGTAGTAGGAGTACGCACTTCGTTGGGGATTACTATCAAAGCGAAGAGTGTAGTGCTTACCAATGGTACTTTCTTGAACGGAGTGATGCACATAGGAATGAAACAGTTTGGCGGAGGGCGTGCAGGTGAACCCGCAGCATACGGCATCACCGAATGCCTTGTACAACACGGTTTTGAGGCGGGACGTATGAAAACAGGAACGCCTCCACGCGTAGATGCGCGTTCGCTTGATTTCAGTAAGATGATTCCTCAACCGGGCGATGAGCATCCGCAAAAGTTTTCTTTCTCTGCTGAAACACAGCCGCTCGCAGTGCAAAAAGACTGCTATATGACATACACCAGCGAGCGCGTACATAATATATTGCGCACGGGCTTCGACCGTTCGCCTATGTTTCAGGGCATTATCCACGGTGTGGGTCCGCGCTATTGCCCTTCGATAGAAGATAAAATTAATCGTTTTGCGGACAAAGACCATCATCAGCTGTTTGTAGAGCCCGAAGGCTGGCATACCGTAGAGATGTACGTGAATGGCTTTTCGACTTCTTTGCCCGAAGAAGTGCAATATGCTGCCCTGAGTCAGGTAGCAGGTTTTGAGAAGGTGAAGTTTTTCCGTCCAGGGTATGCGATAGAGTACGACTATTTTCCGCCTACCCAGCTGAAACATACGCTTGAAACGAAACTTATAGAAAACTTATACTTCGCGGGGCAAATCAACGGAACTACGGGCTATGAAGAAGCCGCTGCACAAGGACTAATGGCAGGCGTGAATGCGGTGCTGAAAATACGCGAGCGAGCTCCTTTTGTACTGAAACGCGACGAGGCTTATATAGGAGTTTTGATTGATGACCTCATTACCAAAGGCACCGAAGAGCCTTATCGTATGTTTACCTCACGTGCTGAATACCGCACCCTCTTGCGACAGGATAATGCTGATAGGCGATTGACTCCGCTAGGGTATGAAATAGGTACTGTAAGTGAAGCGCGCTATCGTGCGTGGGAAGCCAAAGAACGCAAGGTGAGTGCATTTATCACTTATATAAAGGAATTGAGTGTTACCCCCGAAGAGGTAAACCCTATACTCGAAAAATACGAGTCATCACCAATGAAACAAGGCGACAAGTTCCAAAAGGTACTTTCTCGCCCCGATGTAACTCTTGCTGACTTTGAGGCTATAGACCGTATTGCCGAATATATAAAGAATAACGAACTTACCGAAGAAGAAAAAACCTGCGCAGAAGTGGAGGTGAAATACGCCGGCTATATAGAAAAAGAGCGCAATAATGCTGATAAACTCAACCGCTTGGAGAGTGTGCGCATTCCCGACAACTTTGATTACGACAAAATAGTATCGCTCTCGTTTGAAGGGCGCGAAAAGCTGAAAAAGATACGCCCTGTTACCCTTTCGCAAGCCTCACGCATCAGTGGGGTATCGCCAGCGGATATCAGTATATTGCTGATATATATGGGAAGATAATTGGCGTGAGGTCGTAGCACGAGAGGCATTCGTAGCACGACAGGCGGGAGAGAGCCATACAGGCGATTGCAAAATAAAGGAATTGAGAAGGGAAGATTAACTTAGAGCCTAAACATTTAGCGTAATGCGGTGTTTAGGTTTTTGTTTTATAGATATTACATTTGTTATCGGCAGTTATGGTATTGTAGAATTAAAATTATTTACTACCTTTGCACTCAAAATCATTCTAAATAATAATAATCGTTATGGAAGAAGTGCGCAACCGTGCTTGTACTGTTGCCGATCTAAAAAAAGGCGAAAAAGGGCTTATACAAGATATTGATATTGCTAAAATACCTCAGAAACTCATTGATTTAGGTTGTTATGCGGGTAGTGAAGTGGAGGTGCTCCAAAAAGCTACTTTTGGTGACCCTATCTATATCCGTATGAATGAGGCATATCTTTCGATTAGAAAGGATATGGCAAAAGCGATAGAATTAGCAAATTAGGTGCAAGCTGCACAAGCAATTTAATTAGCAAATTAACAAATTGGCAAATTTAAAAATCGCCCTTGTGGGCAACCCTAATACCGGTAAAAGTTCGCTCTTCAATGCATTGACGGGCTTGAACCAAAAGGTAGGCAACTACCCTGGTATTACCGTGGAAAAAAAAATAGGATACTGTAAGCTTTCCGATACCCAGCAAGCCGAAATCATAGACTTGCCGGGCGCTTATAGTCTCAACCCAAGCTCGGAAGACGAGCACGTGGCTGTAAATGTGCTTACACATAGCTCTGAGCCTCATTATCCTGATGTGGTGGTAGTGGTGTGTGAGGTGAGTAACCTTAAGCAAAATCTCTTGCTCTTTACCCAAGTAAAAGACCTTGGGTTGCCTACGATACTTGTTATCAATATGGTAGACCAGATGCACAAAAAGGGTATCAGTATTGAGGTGGAAAAATTAGCTGAGGTCTTGCAAACGAAAGTTGTGCTCACTAGTACTCGCAAAGGCGAAGGACTTACAGAACTGAAAGAAGCGATTGTAAATTATCAACAACTGTCGCTTACTCCTTGCGTAGATATCTCTCGCTTAAAGGCGATGACTTTTGGCACGTCGGAAAGTGAGCAACGGCGCAAACAGCAAAAAGAAACGATACTTCGCTATCAGTTTATCAACAAAATACTGAAAGAGACATATACGGTAGACCAGCGCAAAGCACAGACGCTTCGAGCACGTCTCGACCGCTTCCTCATACACCCCTTCTTTGGCTATGTGGTGTTTGCTGCGATACTCTTGCTTATCTTCCAAGCAGTATTTACTTGGTCGAGCTATCCAATGGATTGGATAGAAAACGGTTTCAATGTTTTTGGGGAATGGCTTGCTACTAAACTACCTGCTGGGGCACTTAGCGAATTACTAATAGAGGGTATCCTACCAGGAATCGCAGGTATCACAGTGTTTATCCCCCAAATAGCTGTACTCTTCACCTTGATTGCCCTATTGGAAGAAAGTGGCTATATGAGTAGGGTGGTGTTCTTGATGGACAATGTAATGCGTCGTTTTGGGCTTAGTGGTAAGAGTGTTGTTCCTCTGATTTCGGGAGCAGCTTGTGCTGTACCTGCCGTGATGATTGCCCGCAATATTGAGAATTGGAAAGAACGCCTAATCACCATACTTGTTACTCCGTTTATGACCTGTTCGGCACGTTTGCCCGTATATCTCATCATCATTAACTTGGTAATCCCAGACGGTGATTTTTGCTGGATTAGCTATAAAGCGTGGACGTTCTTTGCGATGTACTTTTTGGGCTTTGCGGTAGCTTTGCTATCGGCTTTCATCTTAGACAAAGTACTGAAGATGCACAAGAACAGCAGTTTCTTTATCGCAGAAATTCCCGATTATAAAATTCCGCTTTTGCGCAATGTATGCCTCACTGTATACGAGAAGACCAAAGGCTTTGTAGTAGGAGCGGGGAAGTTCATTTTAGCAATTTCGATACTTTTGTGGTTCTTAGGGTCTCACGGAGTAGGAGAAAAGTACAACAGCATAGAGGCTACTGCCGAGCAGTTGGCACAAACTCACCAGTGGACAGCCGAGCAGAAAGCACATTACATAGAAGCCCAAAGTCTTGAGTACTCGTTTTTGGGTTACATAGGCAAAGGGATAGAGCCCGTATTTCGTCCGCTGGGCTACGATTGGAAAATCAGTATAGGGGTAGTAGCCTCGTTTGCAGCGCGAGAGGTGTTCATTAGTACCCTATCAACGGTTTATAGTTTAGGAAAAGATTTGGATACCGAAGGCGAAGAGGGAGAACGTACTATCTTGACAAAAATGCGCGCTGAAGTACGCCCTGATGGTACGCCTGTATACACACTCGGCACCGGTATTTCGCTCTTGCTCTATTACGCTTTTGCAATGCAGTGCCTCAGCACTGTTGCCGTAGTGCGCAAAGAAACCAATAGCTGGAAATGGACAGCTATCCAATGGATATTTATGACGGGAGTTGCCTACGTGAGTGCAATGCTGGCATTTATTTTAATTAGATAATCCTCTCCCCGTTCTCACATACCCAACTGCGATCCCTCGTTGGCTACTCCCGAGGAGAGGGGCAAGCTAAAAAGAGAGAGGAAGTAAAATTATAAAAGTAACAAACAATATAAAGAATAAATTCCCTTTTACGGATTTCCTCCTCCCCTCCCTTTTGGGGAGGGGGAGAACGGAGGGGGTGAGGAACTTATGAAGTTAGGTTTAGTATTTTCAGGAGGCGGGGTGCGCGCTTTGGCACACGCTGGATTGTTAAAGGCTTTGGAAGAAAAAGGCTTGCAACCCTCAATTATTTCGGGTACCAGTGGTGGAGCACTCATTGGGGCACTCTACGCTTGTGGGGTAAAGCCCGAGGATATGGTGCATTTTTTTAAGGAAACACCTGTGTTCAAATGGTCGATGCTCACTTTTAAAAAAGTGGGATTAGTAGATAGTGCTAAATATACCAAGTTCTTTAAAAAACAATTCCAATGTCCGACTTTTGAAGACTTGCGATTGCCCTTAGTGGTAACAGCTACCAATCTGCTGAATGGTAAAGTACAGTATTTTAGCAAAGGAGAGCTCATTCAGCCCCTCATTGCATCGTCGGCATTACCGCCTTACTTCTCACCGGTGAGAATAGGAGACAGTTTATATTGCGACGGGGGACTGCTGAACAACTTCCCCATAGAACCCCTCAAAGACCGATGTGATAGAATTATAGGGAGCTTTGTGAATCCGCTAGAAACGATTACCGAGAAGGAACTCAGCAACTCGTTCCAGTTTATGCAACGGATTTACAACATCACTATGGATGGCAATTATAACCGCAAGTTCAAAAAATGTGACCACTTGCTACTACATAATCTCAGCAATGTAGGCGTACTCGATACTAAAATGCTCGATCACGCCTTCGAATATGGATACGAACAAACAATTACCAAATTAGCTAATTTGTCAGTTAGCTAATGAGTAGGGGCAACATTGACAAATTGGTAAATTAAGACATTAACTTTATGAGTGAAATTTCTAAAATTCTGTTCTTGGTATCGGATAGTTTGCTGATACCCGACATTATCGTACTCTTGGTACTTTTTGTGCGCGCTTTATTATTGGTAGGTAGTTTCTACAATCGCATCATCACTAAATACAAAAACGACAAACAGTTGAATGAAGCCATCAGGACGCTCACACCCGAAAGCGCAGAACAGCTTAAAGCCCTATTGCCCGCACGCGATAATGCTCTTTACACCCAATACTTGCGTGATATTCTTAGTCATATACCCGACGAGGCATATTACGACTATATGATTTCCAACTTCGAGAATGAAGGCGAAAAAGACATAGCCACCTCCAAGCTGTTGGCGAAAGTAGGTCCCGTTTTAGGGCTCATCGGTACGCTTATTGCTATGAGTCCGGCACTTACGGGGCTCTCCACCGGAGACATTTCAAAGATGGCGAGTAATATGCAAGTGGTATTTGCCACCACCGTTGTAGGCTTAGTGATTAGTTTAGTAGGGTTGGTAACTTTGCAGTTCAAACAACGCTGGTATAGCAAAGAAATCAACAACCTTGAATATGTAAGTAGAGTATTAACTCAACCCGCAAGACAATGAAGACAAACCGACGCATATCCCGACTCAAAGACGATGATGCCGACCCGCTAAGTGTAGTGGTAAACCTCTTTGACGTGGCGATGGTCTTTGCCGTTGCCTTAATGGTATCGATGGTGATGAACCTGAATATGGCAGATTTCTTTTCGGGTGAAGATTTTACCATTGTAAAGAAGAAAGGTGATGATATGGAAATCCTTCGTCGTGAAGGGCAGAAAATCACTAAATATAAAACAGTAGAAGGTGCAACCCCCGATGCTTCTACCACTCAGAAAAAAGGTAAACGTCTCGGGGTAATGTACGAAACCGAGAATGGCGAAACTATATTATTACCTGATGAAGAATAAACATAAATAAACCCTATTAAAAAATTAAATATGAAAAAGTTTCTCATTAATTTCGTTGTTGTACTGCTACTACTCATAGGAACCCTTTACGTGGCGGGCTATGGATATATTCTCAAAGCAGTAGTGGTGGTCTACGGCACGGGGCATACTACTACTTTCCTTGATGATTATACCTATTTTGACAATCGTACAATTGCTAAAAGTCCTACTCCTCAGCCTTGGCCACTTTCAGCGGATTACAACAAAATACCCGAAACCCCCGAGTTACAAAATGCTCACAAGAAATACGGAACGGTAGCTTTCCTTATCATCAAAGGTGATAGTATATGGCACGAACAGTATTTTGAAGGCTATAATACTGAGAGCAAGAGCAATTCGTTTTCTATGGCAAAGAGTTATGTCTCGGCGCTCTTGGGTAAGGCTATTGCCGATGGTTATATCAAGAGTCTCGACCAAAAAGTAAGCGATTTCTTTCCTGAGTACAAAAAAGGCTTCGGAGCTCAGCTTACGGTAGGCGACCTCTCGTCTATGGCATCAGGGCTTGACTGGGACGAGGCGTATTACAATCCGTTTTCTATTACCACACGTGCTTATTTTGATAAACATTTTAGAGAAAAGATGCTCCAACTGAGGATTGTTTCTCCTCCTGGGAAAGCCTATAAATACCTCAGTGGGAATACTTTCCTTTTGGGAATGGTATTGGAGAAAGCTACAAAGAAGACCCTTACTCAGTATCTCACTGAGAGCTTATGGCAACCGATGGGTTGTGAGAGCGATGCTCTTTGGCAATTAGACAGTAAAGAAAGCGGACTCGAAAAAGCGTATTGTTGTATTGCTTCGAATGCACGTGATTTTGCCCGCCTCGGGAAACTCTATCGAGATAATGGTAAGTGGAATGGCAAACAGCTATTAGACTCTACTTTTGTGGCGACTTCCGTACAACCGCGCTTTGCCGAGAGTCCAGAATACGGCTATGGTTGGTGGTTATTAGACTATAAAGATACCCATTTCTTTATGATGCGCGGACATTTGGGACAATACGTAATTGTAAATCCTACTGATAAAGTCATCATTGTGCGTTTAGGACATCGCACTGCTGATACCTCTCCTGAAGGCAGTAAGTTTACACAAGACATTTATGATTATATAGATGAGGCATATAAGGTTTTAGGTGTTAGAGGGTAGTAGAGCGATGAGACTTTAAATTAATAGTAAAAATGCTTAACAAGATTAATCTTGAAGATATTCTCTTCTTAGACATAGAAACGGTACCACTCTATGAACAACACGCTGAGCTTTCGGTTTTAGAACAAGAACTGTGGGAGGAAAAGACACGATATCAGCGGAAAGATGAGTTTACTGCTGAAGAATTTTACGACCGTGCAGGTATTTGGGCGGAGTTTGGTAAGATTGTATGTATATCAGTAGGCTACTTTTCTTTTCGGTATCAGCAACGCACTTTTAGGGTTACCTCGTTTGTGGGAGAGGAAGAAGTGTTGTTAAAAGATTTTGTACGTTTGGTAGAAGAACACTTTTCACGCGCTAATAAATTGTTTTGTGCTCATAACGGCAAAGAGTTTGACTTTCCTTACCTTTCGCGACGTATGATTATCAATGGTATTCCTATTCCTCAAAAACTACAGCTCTTTGGTAAGAAACCTTGGGAAATTCCGCATCTCGATACTCTTGAACTATGGAAATTTGGCGATTATAAACACTTCACTTCGCTGAAGCTCTTGGCTCATATTTTGGGCATTCCTTCGCCTAAGGACGATATTAATGGTAGCGAAGTGCGTGATGTGTTCTACAATGAAGGCGATGTAGATCGCATCGCTACTTATTGTGAAAAAGATACTATTACAGTAGCCCAAATACTGCTACGTTTCCGGAACGAAGAGCTTCTAACCGATGATGAAATCCTAATTGTAGGGCATTAACTTTTACTTCTATTTTAAATACTGAGGTTCAAAATAAGCAATATCTTCAAAGTCTTGTTTTGTATATTTTTCTATAGCAAACGGAAGCATATCTTTTGCCTCAGGAAAGGCATTGGGTATAAATACAGCATTAGGATGCTTACAGATAGTAGCAAACTTCGTACTGCCATCACCTAAAAAAGTTACTTTACCCCTATTTAGTTCTTCTTGATAACTATGCTCATCGAGGATTTTAGCTTCAGTGGGACTCACAAACTGATAAGCACTATTAAACACAGCACTATACACCTCCATACGGCGAGCATCGAGCATAGGGATAATACAATTACCCTGAGCTTGGTGAGCGAGGATTTGCAAGGTAGGAATAGCAATTAAAGGTTTCTCCAAAGCAAAACAAAGACCCTTGGCACTAGCAATACCAATGCGCAAACCTGTATAAGAGCCTGCACCTGCACTTACGGCTATAGCATCAACCGCAGAAAGAGGCAAGGAGGCTTGTTGCATTACGTCTTCAATGAAGAGATGTAAGTTTTCGGAATGGGTAAACTTGCCTGCATTCTCAGATTTTTCTGCAAGAATATGATTGTCTTTTGATAGGGCTACCGAGCAATTGAGCCCTGAAGTTTCTATGTGAAGGATAATCATTTTTGTTGTATTTTTCAACTTAGGGGGAATGTGTGACGCAAAAGCGACTGTTTATTTTTCACTTTTCCCAGAAACAATAAGAACTATTTCTCCTTTGATATTTTTGTCTTTATAGTGGTCAAACAGTTGTTGGAGGGTGCCACGTTGGGTCTCTTCGTGTAGTTTAGTGAGCTCACGTGAGAGACTCGCAGGACGGTCGGTACCGAAAGTGGTGATAAAGTCAGTGAGGGTTTTGAGCAATTTATGCGGGGAGATGTAGAAAATCATCGTTTTGGTTTCAGTTGTGAGTTGAGAGAGGCGTGTTTGTCGTCCTTTTTTATCGGGAAGGAAGCCTTCGAAGGTAAAACGGTCGTTAGGCAAACCACTGTTTACCAAGGCAGGCACAAAGGCTGTAGCTCCTGGTAAGCATTCTACATCTACTCCCTCAGTAAGGCAAGCACGTGTAAGCAAGAAGCCGGGATCGGAAATGGCAGGTGTTCCTGCATCGGTGATGAGTGCTACGGTAGTACCCCCTTTGATGCGCTGTACCCAACCATCTACCACTTTGTGCTCGTTGAACAGGTGGTAACTCTGCATAGGAGTATGGATATCGTAGTGTTTGAGAAGCTTACTACTGGTGCGCGTATCTTCGGCTAAGATGATATCAACCTCTTTGAGCAAACGAAGTGCTCGCAAGGTTATATCTTCGAGATTGCCTATGGGGGTAGGAATGAGATAGAGTTTGCTCATTACACTTCAAAGCGTTTGAGAAGGAGAGAAAGGAAGCGTTCTTCGTATTCCTCTTTGTCTTTCCAATAGTTGTAAGTAGGTTTTATTTCTTGTTCTAAGTATAAAACAGCATCTTGCATTGTATTGAGTTCTCCGATATGTTTTACAACTTTGTTATATTCGCTTTCACTACCAAGGAAGAGTTTTTGTATAAAAGCCAATTTATCATTTAAACCTATTTGAGCATTTTTACCTAACTTATCGTTAAGAGATTGTACGGGTTTTATATTCTCATCAGTTTCTTTTCTATCGAATACTGTGTTCTTAGACTGAGAGATAAACTCTTCTAAGGAAGGGGATTGCTTTAAGATACGTTGTTCATCGGTGTACTGAGGTTGCTCAATAAACTGTTCGGGCTGTGTTACTTGCTGAGGTTGCTCGATTGCAAAATCTATTTGAGATGTTTCTACTCTTTTGGGTTGTTCCACAGGTACTGCCCATTCGGGTTCGGGCTGGCGTACATCTACTTGGGGTTGCGCTATTTTTGTAGTTTGTTTTTGAACGGGTTTTGGTTCCATTGCTACAAACGAAGCTTTTTCTTTTGTTTGTCCTTTAGCAGCAATAGGTTGCACTTCGGTAGCTTCTACTTTGATGTCGAAAATATCTTTTTCTTGATTTTCATCAATGAAATTGGATACTTTTTTCATCATTGAGTTTTTTCGGTTTTCATTAGCACCTAAGTCTTGATAATATTTATCAACGAAACTCAATATAGTGATTTTTTCAGCTAATTTATGAGCCTGTCTATTGAGTTCTATGAGGTTAAGTTTCCCTTGTTTAGCAATAATTTCGGTAGCGAGAGCTACTAAACTTTGTTCTAATTCTTCTTTCATAGATTGCTATTCTTTAGTTAAGATGTGGCAAAGATATAAAATATTTTTGAATAATAAAGAAATAACAAAAAAACAGACTGCCTCAGAAAATCTTTTTGGAGCAGTCTGTTTTTTTAGATTACTTAATTGAAGCTTCGTAAATACCTTCGATAGTGTGAGTTAAAGTATCGTTGAACTGAGCATCGGTTTGCTGAGCTGAGAGTCCTTCGGTAAGTGCTCTTGAGAAACTGGCGATTACGCCTTTGTTTTCGGCGAGGATATCATTGGCTTTCTCTCTTGGGTAACCTCCTGAAAGGGCGACTACACGCACTACACGAGGGTGCTTGGTGAACTCTTTGTAGAGATTGTTAATAGTTGGCAAAGAGAGTTTGAGCATCACGTTGAAAGTATCGGGGAGGGCATCGAGGTGTTTTCTTATCTCGTCGCGCAAGATAGCTTCGGCAGGTGATTTATCGGGGATATTGATGTCTACTTCGGGCTCTATAATAGGCACGAGTCCTGCTTTTACGATTTGTTTGGCTATCTCAAACTGCTGTTTTACCACTCGTGCAATACCGTCAGGAGAGGCTTTTTTAATGACCGAACGCATTTTGGTTCCGAAGATATGGCGCTCATTGGCACGCTCTAAGAGTTCTGTAAGACCGTTTATAGGTTTCATCAGTTGAACGCCATCGGCGTCTAAGCTTTCTAAGCCTTTATCGACTTTAAGGAAGGGGACTATATGTTTTTCTTCCCAGAGATAATCGGCGGTGTATTTACCGTCGATTTTTCTATCCATTGTCTGTTCGAAAAGGATAGCACCGATAATTTTATGGCTGTTAAAAGCGGGGCTTTTGATGATGCGGGTACGCATTTGGTGAATGAGGTCAAACATTTGGTCTTCATTGCTATATTGGTCTTCATTCACACCGTAAAGTTTAAGGGCTTTTGGGGTACTACCGCCACTTTGGTCGAGGGCTGCGATAAAGCCCTTGCCATCTTTCATTTGTTTGAGTTGTTCTTTTTTCATAGTGTGTTACTGTTTAAAAGATAGTACAAAGGTACGAAATATTTTTTAATTGACAAAAATTAATAATACTGGAAATGGTAATAATACGAGCCACACGGCGGGGAAAATTAGAAAATTAGCAAATTAGAAAATGAGAAAATGAGGAAATTAGCAAATGAGAGAATTAGGAAATGAGGTGCGAGTTACAGGCTTGCGTCAGAGGAGATTAATTTTGCCAAAGGTGCGAGCCGCACAGGCAAAAACTTGGGCAAAGTGTATACCGCAAAAGTGACACATCGGAGCTATCGGAAGGAAACGGAGAAGTTCGGAAGAGGGGAGGGAGGGTTTTTGATGAAAAAAGGCTTTGAGAAGGGTGGGGGTAGCTTATAGAGAGCTTATAGGAAGCTTATACGAATCTTGGACGATTGGTATAGAAAGGGTATATAAATAGTTGACTCATAGTATAATACAGCGACACAAAAAACGGTAAAAACGGGGTTTCGAGGCGAAAGAAAGAGGAATCCTCACCCCGTTCACATACTCTCCTATTCGGAGACTTCTCCAAAGGAGAGGGGAATGTAGTGACGGAAAATCAAAAGGAACCTCCCCCTTTACACATACTCCGCTCTCGCGGGGCACATATCCAGCTGTCGCTGGCTACCTTCAAAGGGGGAATGTAGTGATGAAAAATCAAAAGAAACCTCCCCCTAGCCCCCTCAGAGAGGGGGAATGTAGTGACGGAAAAGAGAAGAGAAATTTAGGAAATAAGCAAATTAGAAAATTAGTAAATGGGGAATGTAGTGATGGGGAAAAAGAGGAATGTAGGGACGAAAATAGTTGTTTGGTGGGGAGGACTCGTAGGACGGGGTTCGGATAGAGGGGTCTTGTGAGAAGATGTTATGCGGTTAGCATTTTGGTGCATTGGGCGATGCGTTCCTCTAAGGAGCCTTTTAGGATATGGTATTGTATGCCGTGAGCGTTCAGATGTTGCTCAAAAAAAGCAAATACGCTCTCGCGCTCGTGGGGTTTATCGCGGAGGTCGTCGGGTTGCCAAGGGACATCTACATAAGTGAGAAAAAGGGTGTGGTAATGATGTGTGAGGGCTGCGCGCTCTATTTGTGGGTTGCATTTGCCATAGTAAAGGTAAGAATAGACCATTAGTTCGAGCAGACAAGTGTCGCAGAACAAATATTCATTGGCTTGCTGGATACGTTTGTTTTCGAGAGAAACTTGTCCGTGAGCGATGGGTAGGAGGTCGTCCCACGTGCAGGTGAGATGCTGAGTGTCCCACTTGTGTTGTAGGTAAGTGCGCATATACTCCTCAGCCCATACGGTTTGGAACTGCTGGGCAAGAGTACGACTAAGAGTGGTTTTGCCGGTGCACTCAGGACCTACAAAGGCGATACGCTTTATCGGGCTGTCTCGTTGCGTAAGTGTTGTTTCCATTCTCTATAGCCCATAATGGCAATAATGGTGAATAAAAAGTACTGAAAGGAGGTGAAGAGCATTCCTTTTTTGAGGTAGAGAGGTACTGAAATGAGGTCGCCGAGAATCCAAAAGACCCAGTTTTCTACTTTGCGTTTTGCCATTAGCCACATTCCTATCAAGAAAATGGAGGTGGTAAAGACATCGACATATTCGGTAGGGAGGAAGTTGTGGAATCCTAAGGAGATTCCCTGCATAGAAAAGTTGTTTTTGATGTAAGGTTTCAGGTAGTATACCGCAGTGACAAAAACCAAGCTAAAAACACCTAAAAGAGTGCAGATTTGCCAATCGCGACGGGTGGTAGCGGAGATAGTAATCACATTGTCTTGGGCGTTCTTTGCCCATAGTATCCACCCGTAGATACTCATCGCTGTATAATAGGCATTGATAAGCATATCGCCCCACAGCACGTAGTGCCATAGCAGGTATACAAATAACACCGTGCTGATGATACCCGTAGGGTATACCCATATATTTCCTTTTTTAGCCAGCCAAACACTGAGGAACCCAAAGAACACACCTATGATTTCTAAAACCACTAAATGGGTAGGGACTCCTTGATACTGACTAAAAAACCAATTGAAAAACGCTTCCATATCAGATGTTCAGTTACGCTTGCTCGCTGGCTTTACTTAGAAGAAAGGTTTATACTCGTGGCGGTCGGACTTTACGATTTTCACGTACATCAGTCCGCGTTCTACTAAGTCGAGGGCTTCTTCTATCTCGGTGGTGAGAACATTCATCACTTGGGTATACTCGCCATAGACTTGGGTACTGAGAGGGTTTTCTTGTACGATGAGCCCAGAGGCGCGCAGTTTCTTGATAAAGTGAATGATAGGACGCTCGTAATCGTCTTGCAACGGGCTAAAAGTAAGTTCAACAGATACTTTCATAATGGTGAATGATTAATTATTAAAGGTTAATTTATATTCGGGACAAAAGTACAAATAAAATGGGAAATTACAATTATTTTACTACCTTTGCGCAAAAATATGTATCTCTTTCAGCCAAAAGAGCAACCTCTTTTTTACCTATATTGAGTGAAGATAAAATGAACTAAAAACACCCTTCGAAGAGGGAATTAGCGAATTTAAGAGGGAGTATGCTTGATGTTTTTGGCTTAATGAAGTATAAATTATTTAATGGATGAAAAAACGGCTTTTCTTACTCGATGCTTATGCCCTTATTTTTAGGGGTTATTACGCTTTTATCAAGAACCCGCGTATCAACTCCAAAGGGTTGAACACGTCGGCTATTTTGGGCTTTATGAACTCTCTTTTAGAAGTAATTAAAAAAGAAAAGCCCGACCACCTTGCTGTGGCTTTCGACAAGGGAGGAAGTGTGGAGCGCACGGAACTCTTTGCCGACTATAAAGCCAATCGGGAGGAAACGCCCGAAGCCATTCGGTTGGCAATCCCGTATATTCACGAAATCTTGAAAGCCTTGCATATTCCTATCATCGAAAAAGAGGGTTATGAGGCTGACGATATCATCGGGACACTCTCTAAACAAGCTGAAAAGCAGAACTACCTAGTGTATATGGTAACGCCCGATAAGGACTATGCACAACTTGTGAGTGATAATATCTTTATATACCGACCTTCGCGCGGAGGTAACGATGTGGAGATTTGGGGCGTAAAAGAAGTACAAGAGAAATTTGAGGTACAAAATCCTTTGCAGGTAATAGACTTCCTCGGAATGATGGGTGATGCGGTAGACAATATACCTGGGCTTCCAGGAGTAGGCGAGAAGACCGCTAAAAAGCTACTTGCCGACTTTGGCTCTATGGAAAACCTTCTCGCTCATACTGACCAGCTGAAAGGCAAACTGCGCGAGAATATTGAGAGCAACAAGGAAAAAGGAATCCTCTCTAAACAGTTGGCTACCATTATGCTGGACGTGCCTGTAACGTTTGATGAAGAAGACTTTGCGATGTCCGAACCCGATTTTGAAGCGGTAGGGAGGATATTTGAAGAGTTAGAATTTCGTCAGTTATTGCAGAACTTTCTCAGAACGTATCAGCCCCAGATGACAACAACACCCCCGCCACTTACAGGTAATAAGCCCACAGAGGGACAGTTAAGTCTCTTTACGCAAGGCGACCTATTTGCCCAACCGCAGGTAATGAGCGAGAAGAAGAACAGCACTAACACACCTCACTTCTACCAATTAGCCGATACCCTAATGGCGCAACAACTGCTCTTGCAGAATTTATTGCAACAAACCGAAGTGTGTTTTGATACCGAAACGACCAGTGTGAACGCCCTGGAAGCCGAATTGGTAGGGATTTCTTTCTGCTGGTCGGCTCACAAAGGTTATTACGTACCTTTCCCTACTGATAAAGCAGCAACAACAAAACTGCTTGAAACTTTCCGTCCGTTCTTTGAAAATGAGCATATTGGTAAGGTAGGTCAGAATTTGAAATACGACCTTAAAGTATTGCAAAACTACAACATTGAGGTGCGAGGCGCACTCTTCGATACGATGATAGCCCACTATCTGCTGAATCCAGATATGCGCCACAATATGGATATCCTCAGTGAAACCTATTTGAACTATACCCCTATTGCTATTGAGAGTTTGATAGGTAAAGGTAAGGCACAACGCTCTATGCGTACCGTTCCACTCGACCAAGTGAAGGAATACGCCGTGGAAGATGCTGATGTTACGTGGCAACTCAAAAACGTATTTAAGGAGGAAATGCCCAAAGTGAACGCCGAGAAAATCTATACTGATTTGGAAGCGCCTTTGATAAAAGTGTTAGCCGCTATGGAACGCGAAGGAGTGAACCTCGATGTGCCCTTCTTAAAAGAATACGCTAAGACTTTAGATGCCGATATAGCACAACTCGAAGCCACTATAGCCGAGCAGGCAGGGGAAAATTTCAATTTGGCATCGCCGAAACAGCTAGGTGATATTCTTTTTGAAAAACTGAAAATTGACAGCAAACCTAAGAAGACAAAAACAGGTCAGTATGCTACTTCCGAAGAAGTATTAGCCCCCTTTGCTTCTAAGCATAAGATAGTAGCCGATATACTTGAATGGCGACAAGTGCAGAAGCTGAAATCTACTTATGTAGATGCCTTGCCTTTGGAGGTGAACAAACTCACCGGTCGTGTACACACTACCTATATGCAAACGGTAGCTGCGACGGGTAGATTGAGCAGTAATAATCCTAACTTGCAGAATATTCCTATTCGCACTCCTCGCGGTCAGCAGGTGCGCAAGGCGTTCATCGCACGTAATCCTGATTATGTGCTTCTCTCTGCCGACTATTCGCAAATAGAGCTTCGCATCATCGCTGCCCTGAGCGAAGAACACAATATGATTGACTCATTCCTCCGCAATGAGGATATTCACCGTTCCACAGCTGCCAAAGTGTTCCACGTGCCTTTGGAAGAGGTAACTCGCGAACAGCGCAGTCACGCCAAGACAGTGAACTTCGGGATTATCTATGGTGTATCGGCATTTGGGCTCTCGGCTCAAACCAATTTGAGTCGTTCAGAGAGCAAGGAATTGATTGACACCTATTACGCTACGTATCCCAATCTGCGAAACTATATCAGTAAGCAAATACAATTTGCTCAAGAACACGGCTATGTAGAGACCGTATTGGGAAGGCGTCGCTATCTACCCGATATTCACTCTCGTAACCAAGTAGTGCGTGGAGCAGCTGAACGCAACGCTGTGAATGCCCCGATACAGGGCTCGGCTGCGGATATCATCAAAATTGCGATGATACGCATACAGCACGAGTTGATTCGCCAACAACTTCAAACCCGTATGCTCTTGCAGGTGCACGACGAGTTAGTGTTCGACGTACCTAAAACAGAGCTCAATACCGTTAAGCCTCTGATTAAAGAAGCGATGGAGAGCGCTTTTACTCTTGCTGTTCCGCTTGTGGCAGACTTAGGGGTAGGGGATAACTGGCTCGATGCACACTAGAATTAGGTAAGAAGTAAGAGGTAAAAGGTAAAACCAGCGAGGCTCACAGCTGGGTATGTGAATAAAAGGTAAAAGGTAAGGCGACGCCGACTTTGGCGAAATTTGTGGCTCAAAGGTGTTATCTCCTTGTTAATTGTCAATGTAAATTATGTACAAGATATTTCCTAAAAAACGCTATCAAAAAACTTTGAGTATTCTCAAACAATATGCCCCTCAGGGAAGCACTATCCTCGATGTGGGGGTTGAGAATCCTTTTTCGGCAGTAATGCAACGAGAAGGCTATACTGTGCTCAACACTACGGGGCAGGATTTGGATTTTGAATCACACACCCTACAAGCCTTTAAGGCTGATTTTACAGTGGCTTTGGAAATTTTAGAGCACTTGGTAAACCCTTTGGCAGTTTTGCAGAATCTCCCTACTAAAAGGGCACTCATTACTGTGCCCTTGCGCCTTTGGTTTGCCAAAGCTTACCGCAATACGTCTGACCCTCGCGACTGTCATTATCACGAGTTTGAAGATTGGCAATTGGATATGCTGGTAGAGAAAGCGGGCTTTCGTATTATTTATAGAGAGAAATGGACACACCCCGTAAAGAAGTTAGGTTTACGTCCGCTATTGCGGTATTTTACGAATAGATATTATGCCGTGGTTGCAGAGAGAAAATAATGGTTTAATCTGTCTTCGGTAGAGAAATTAAACAAATTGCAACAAATCAAACAAGCTATAGCAAGACAGATAGGAGCTAGCTAGACGGATTTAGCACAGATGATTCTTTTGTAAAACATCATTGTTCCACGGATTGGCTCAGCTAAAGCTGAGGAATTTCACGGAACAGTAATGAAAAGGCAATTGTAAATCAATATTGTATATATCGAACTGACGTTAAATTATATTAGGATTGAACCAGTCGTCGGTGCGGTCGAAGAGGAGTTGCCAAAGGGTGCGATTGGTAAGATAAAAGCGAGCTGTAAAACTCATTCCTTTATTTATATTACCACGATAGCCATTTTTCAGTTGTAAATAACCTTTGCTGATTCCACAGCGTATTTTAAATAAGCCTTCGCCTGTTTGCTCATTTACTACTAAGTTTTTATCTATTTCTTTTACACTGCCGTTGAGCAATCCCCATTGGTTATAATTGTAAGTATCTATTTGAAAACGTACGTTTTGCGAGGGGTGTATAAAACCAATGTCTTTTGGAGAGACTAAACACTCGGCTATGAGGTTTTGTTCGGGAGAGATAGTAGCGATAGTTTGCCCTTGAGAGAGAAAGTTGCCTTGACGAATGCCTTTGTACTGTGCAATAGTTCCTGTGATGGGTGCTATTACCACATAGTTTTGTTGTTCTTGGCTGAGGCGCTTCTCGTCTGATTGCAATGACTGCAATTTGCGTTCTACTTCTGTACGCTGTGCTTGCCATTGGGCATATTGTTGTTGCTGGGTGCTTTGCACTTGGCGCAAGAGTTCTTCGTGACGATAGTATATTTTTTCATACTCAGCTTTAGCGATTACATCTTTACTAAAAAGTTGATTGGCACGATCGAGTTCCTTTTTAGCTAAGGATAATTGTGCTTGCAACTGGCCTATTCTTTCCAAAAAAGCAGCTCTTTCTTGAGCGTATTGTGGTGTTTGCAGGGGTGTATTTTTGTGAGAGACTAATGCAGTAAGGTCTTGTAATTGTGCGTTATAATCTTGTTGTTGAGTATTGACAAGTTGTTGCTGTGTGTTTAATAGTTCTGTAGTGATAATGAGCAAGGTGTCACCTTTTTGAACGTTTTGGTTGTTTTGAGAGAGAAAGCACTTTACTACCCTACCACTCACAGGAGCAGTAAGTTCTGTATCTTCGAAATTAGAGCGTATGACCCCACGTGCCGATACGGATATGGGCACTTTGATAAAGGGCAACGCAACAACTACAGTAGTAAGGAGTAGGAGGATAGACAGATAGATAGGATGTTTCATTATAAATGATTTTTAGCCTAAAAAGTTTTATAAACTTAAAAATTCTTCAATTTTATTGAGATTTGAGGGTAAAAATATTTGTGCATTCCCCTCGTGTAATAAGTATATTTCTTTGCAATCGGATAAGGTTTCTAAAATATGAGATGCGAACAGTACGATATGAGTCTCTGATAGTTTTTTTAGCAATTTTTTGATTTGAAGTACCGAGGTAATATCTAAACCGCTAAAAGGTTCATCAAATATGTAGAGGGTGTAGGGCTTTTGTAATACGGCATTGAAATACACTTTTTTTCGCATTCCTGTGGAAAGCTCTTTGATGAGTAGAGTTTTATTTACTTCAAAAGGCATTGTGTTTTGTGGTTTTATATCCAATAGCAAGCTGTAAAACTTATAAAACTCTTCTACGGTAAGGTGCTCGTATAAATAAGGTTCGGTAGGGAGAAACCCGATTTGTTGAGGCGTTAAAGGTTGTTGCTGATAGCTTACTTCTCCTTTGAAAGGTGTTAAACTACACAAGCATTTGAAAAAAGTAGTTTTTCCTGCACCATTTTTACCTACTACCCCATAGAGTCCGTTTTGAGGAATAGAAAGCTGTATGTTTTTGAGAATTAGTTTATCGGAATAACTTTTTTCTTTAATGAAAATGTTGAGCATATTGCTGTCTTTTTATGGTTTGTAGTGCTAAATGGCAAAAATAAGGGATTGCTATCACTGGAATGATATAAATAGCACCTATACTTACGGCTAAAAAAGCAAAAGTTTGCCATAAAGAATTGTTCCAAAAGGCGTATTTGGTAAGAACACCTAAGGTAGGAACACTGATATACAAAGGTAAGACTTCTGTATATTGCCAGTGAAAACAAATGATGTAAGTGATGAAAACAGGTGCAAAAAGAAAGGATATATTCAATATTCCTGCTTTGAGTTGCTGTAATAAATAGTCTTTTCCTCGATAGGCTGAAACATTTATATGAGCTTTGAACTCTCTTTCAAAAAAGGGGATACAACCGATGAAAGCGGTAAGAGCTAAGGCAAAAAGAGCTAAGTTAGGGTTTTGATAAACAGCTCCTATAATGATGAGTGCAATAACTAAGGGTAGCCCTAAGATGAGTTTATACTTGCGAAAAGCAATATGCCAAAAAGGGTCGGCGAGAGAGAAAGGATATTTTAGGGTGAAGTTTTTCTGAGGTAAATAACCTATGAGCACGAAGGATAATGATATAGCAACTGCTGTTATAAAATCCTTTTTTAAGAGCATAAGAATGAGAAAAGGGAGGTTTTCGATTATATATTCAGTAATGATAATCGCTCTATAATGTGAATGTACTTTTAATAATGATAAATCTTTTCGATTATTATGATACATAAAACTTCCTAAGGGCAAACTCCAAAGTGCATATTGCCAACTTTCATAATGCAGATAAAGTGCATATAAGGCATAGCATAATACTCCTAACAGCAACCCAATGGTTAAGATATCTCCTTTTGGGAAGAGTTTTCGGTAATAGATGTAGCTTAGATAGAGCGAAGTGCGTAGGCACATAGTTTATGCTTATAAATTGGTTACAAAAGTAAAACTTTATTTTGAAAAAACAAGAAATAGAAAAGTTTATTCTACAACTTCGTATTCATACCCTTTTATGGCAAAAGAAAGTCCTGCACCCAAAGGAATTTTCTCAAAAGTTGTATCGTAGCGTGCATAGCCTAAAGAACGTGAAGCTGGGAAAACAATGCGAGCTTTTTCCTCTCCTTGTATGTCTATAGGTTGTAATTCTATCCATATTTTTCCTTTTGGGATAGGAACTCTGAATTTCTCCACTACGTCTATTTTACTTTCTGTTTTAGGAATAGTGATATAGATAGGTTTTTCAGTAAGAGGACTCATTTCTTGATTGTTCATCTGAAAAAAGTTTAAACGAAAGACTGCTTTCTCGGTATTATTTTTGATACAAGTAATGTGAAATTCTGTAGCTACCCAATTGGTTTTAAGATTCACAAAATCACCAATAGTTTCAGGAAATTCCTCTTGCGTTTTCATATCTTCAGGCGTATAATATAGGATAGCCCCTACAAAACGAATTCCTTTTCCCTTTAAAGTTTTTAGCTGCTTTGTTTTTGCTGAAACATCTATAGGCGCAAGCATTATTTCTTTTTCTGTAAGGACAATAGGTTTATCATTCTGAAAGTCTTTTATACAAATAGCTCTTCTTTCGTAACTAATATGTGAAAAGTAAATACTATCAGTAGGCTTGGGCTGTAACTTTTCTAAGGAGAAATTGCCGTGTGCATCACTAATTGTACCTTTGTGAGTGCCCACAATACCGATGTTTACGTATTCGATGGGAGTGCCTTTTTCATCTTTTATAGTATTCTTCAATGTTTTTTGACTATAAGAAATGAAAGAAAACATACAAAAGAATAATAAAAATGATTTATTCATATTTCTGTGTTATTTATTATTTTAATCAAAGAAAAGAAAGGGCATATGCCCTTTCTTTCTAATACTCATCTTGCCAAAACCATTTCCAACGGTGCCCTTTTGGTCTGCAACCATCACGTTCTATAATATTCATAATGTTAAGGTGTCCACAACCTCCTTCAATTCCTTGAAGTTCTTTTGAGTTCAAAGTTTCAAAACCTTTAAAACTGTCAAGTTTCTTCACTCCTTGAGCTTCTACTTGTTGAGTTCTTTTTAATGTCATTTTAAATTTGTTAAAAAAAATTAAACATTTAGTTATTTGAGTATTTTTAAGCTATGCGCACTTACTTTAAAAACTCGGAGCAAAGATATGGCGGTTTTGGTGAAGTTGTTATGCGTGAGACGCATATTATAATTAATTTACAATTTTTAACAATGTGTTTAGGTACAAAATAAGGGAATGAGGGAATGAGGGAATGAGGAAATGAGAAAATAAGGAAATGAGGAAATGAGAGAATTAGAGAATGAGGAAATGAGAAAATATTGTTAGTTTATTCAACTTTGCCAAAGTTTGAGATGAAAAAGTGATGTGTTGGGACTGTTAGGAACTTTCGAAAGGAAACGGAAATTTTCAGAAGGAGACTAAGGGGTCTTTTGATGAAAAAAGGCTGTAAGGAGGGTTGGGTTAGCTTATAGAGAGCTTATAGGAAGCTTATACGAATCTTGGACGATTGGTATAGAAAGGGTATATAAGTAGTTGACTCATAGTATAATACAGCGACACAAAAAACGGTAAAAACAGGGTTTCGAGGCGAAAGAAAAGAGAAGAGGCATTAGGCCTTAGGCCATAGGCAATAGGGGGAATATGACGGAAAAGAGAACGAATGACGAGGAACGAATGACGAATGACGGAGGTAATAGGGGGAATGTAGGGACGGAAAGGTGAAGGTAAAGCGAAGGTAGGAGAGAGATGTAGTGGACAATTTAGCAAAAAAGAAGAGGTAAGAATGCTATGGCAATTCTTACCTCTTTTTATTATAGTTCAATACAATTAAAATATCGCAGAGAACAATTTAGGATTTATGTTTAGGCTACACCAGAACCAGTCTTGGTAACTGCGTTGGTTAGCAGTACCTTTGAGGGCTTTGGTGCCATCGTTAGCAAAGTAAGTAGAGTAACCTACTTGCAACCCTATAAAAGGTTGTACCTTTAAGTTGTACACCAAGTCGATTTCACTACCGAGACTACTGTGCTTCTTATCAGTTTCGAACTTAGCAGCGGGTGCAAAGAAGTGATAAGTAGCGCTGAGGTTGCTCTTTTCGCCAGTGCGCACATTGGCAGTGAGATAAGGATTGAGCAAACCTACAGAAGGAGTAAAACCTACATAGTAATAATCCATAAAGCCGTAGAACTTGTGGTTGGTACCGCTGAATGGATTGAATTTCTTGTCTTTAGAATTGTCATCAGAAGCATTCCCACTGAGGTAGTCTACACCAGCAGTTAAGCCAAAGATAGGAGAAAACTTGTAGCCTGCGTTCACTGCAAACATATAAGCGCTTTTATCGGCTCCTACAGCGTTTTTACCAGTTTGCATATAAGCAGAAGCTCCATAGGTCAACTGGTTACTTTTGCCAGTGTAGTGCGCACCGAAAGTTTGCATATTTTGGTCAGCACTATCATTAGTACGGTAACCTAAGTTAGCAAACAAGAGCGACAATTGGTGCGCTTCACTGATGCTATAGTGCGCGTGAAGGGCTTGCAAGTGTTGATAATCCTGACCCAATTTTGGAGTAAAATTCTGTCCGCTGGGAGTATTTACATTTAGAGTAGGAGTAACTGTACTTCCTGATTGGTTATAAGCAAAGAAACCGCGAAGTGTCCACTTTTCAGAAGGTGTCCAATTAAGGTTCACTGCATCGTGGCTACGTCCGGCAGGGTGCCAATCGAGAGAGCCGAAAATACGGTCGTCGTCCAGTGCAATCACTTGTCTACCTACTTTTGCGCTAAGGGTATTCACAAGAGGGAATTCGGCGTAAGCCTCGAAAACCGACATACCGCCTGTTTTATCGACGGCTTGTACTTGTTGCGCTTGCCCCCAAACGTTCACGTTTTGGAGAGAAACGTACAAATGTAGGCGGTCGCTATGCTTATAGTCGAAGTTTAAGCGCACGCGGTTGTTGGTGAGGATAGCAGGCGATTCACCTTCTACTAAAGGACGATATGCCCCATTGCGGTACTCAAAACGCGGACGAATTTGTGCTGATAGCGTGAACTCGTTATCGGTAGGTGGCGGAGGAGGTGGTGTCATCATCTCTTCCATAGGAGGTTGCGGAGGAGGAACACCTTCATTAGGAGCAGGAGGATTTTCTACCTGCGCAGTTGCTAAAGAGGGGTACAAAACGAAAGCGGTACCCAAAGCAAAAAATGATAATAAATGTTTTTTCATTGGTATAGTGTTTTTAAAATATTTTACGTTTAAAATAGGTTAAAATACTGAAAATAAGACACAAGACTACAGCTTCTTATTTAGAATTACAATAAAATAAGGATATATCTTTATTTTCTTTTGCAAATGTAAGGAAACTATTTTACATTTGCAACGAAAAGCAACGAAAAAAATATTTTTTATATAATGGCGACAACAGATAACAACACCCCATCTACTAAAAAAGGACGATGGTTTCGTTTCTTAATTCCCTCGTTAGTAGGGATACTGATAGGGCTTTGCGGGTATATTTTCTATATATCCAAAGCATATACCTATCTGTCTGACGACCCCAAGGCGTGTGTGAACTGCCATATTATGGAGCCTGAGTACGCTACGTGGATGCACTCCTCTCACGGCCGAAATACCGTGTGTAACGATTGCCACGTGCCTCACGACAACGTTTTTCGCAAATATTATTTTAAAGCGAACGACGGTCTGCGTCACGCCACGATGTTTACCTTCCGTATGGAACCACAAGTGATTAAGATGCACTCTCCAGGGCAAAGAGTAGTACAAGAAAATTGTATTCGTTGCCACAGCACCCTTGTAAGCGAAGTGCAAGCAGGCAAGGTAACTGCTGAAATGGCACACGCCGATAATGGCAAATTGTGCTGGGATTGCCACCGCGAAGTACCTCACAGCCGTGTGAGAGGGCTTAATGCTGCTCCTCATTCGCCTGTGCCTATTGTGGACAATATGCCGAGCAACACTCCCGATTGGCTTGACAAAATGGTGAAAAACAGAGAAAAATCAAATAATTAAAAAAAAACGAAATATAATTTATACAGCGATGAAAAAGAAACATTGGTTAATTGCAGGTTTATTAGCAGTGGTTACCTTTTTATTAGGTCTATTGGCTAATTCGATAATGAACAGATCAACAGAAGCTCAGTTAATAGCTAGAGGTGGTAATAACATTAAAGAAGGTGAATGCCGCAACGAGCTTTACGAACCGTTCTATCCTCGTGAATACGCTTCGTGGGCAGCTACTGCCGACACTACTTTCCGCTCTAAGTATATGAGTAGTCACGATGATGATTTGCTCGCTTTGCGCCCCGAAATGGTAATCCTTTGGGCTGGTTACGCATTCTCTAAAGAGTACAATGCTCCTCGCGGACATATGCACGCTATTGAAGACGTTACTAAAATTCTTCGTACAGGCGCTCCTACTGATTCAACTCACTCTCCTCAACCAGGTACTTGCTGGACTTGTAAAAGCCCTGATGTGCCTCGCCTAATAAAAGAAGTAGGTGCTGAAACTTATTACAGCGCTCCTTGGGATCAATGGGGTAGCCAAATCGTAAATCCTATCGGTTGCGCTACTTGCCACGATACTAAAACTATGAAATTGCAAGTAAGTCAATTGGCTTTACAAGAAGCCTTCAAACGTCAAGGTCGCGATATCAATAAAGCTACTCACCAAGAGATGCGTTCTCTTGTGTGTGCGCAATGCCACGTAGAGTACTACTTCAAAGGTGATAAAAAATATCTTACTTTCCCTTGGGATAAAGGTATGACTGTTGAAAAGATGGAAGAGTACTACGATGCAGAAGGTTGGACTGACTATGTACATCCACTTAGCCGTACTCCTATCCTTAAAGCACAACACCCCGACTATGAACTTTCTCAACTCGGTATCCACGGACAACGCGGCGTTTCTTGTGCCGATTGCCATATGCCTTACAAAACTGATGGCGCTGTGAAATTCACCGATCACCAAATCAGTAGCCCTTTGCGTAACGTATCAGCAAGTTGCCAAACTTGTCACCGCCAAAGTGAAGAAGAATTGGTGAAAAACGTATACGATCGCCAAGATGCTGTATATGGTATGCGTATGAAACTCGAAAAACAATTAGCAAAAGTACACTTTAAAGCTAAATTCTTGTGGGATAACGGCGCTACTGAAGAACAAATGAAACCTACTTTGGCACTTATCCGCAAATCTCAATGGCGTTGGGATATGGTACACTCTTCACACGGTGCCGCTTTCCACGCTCCTATCGAATCTGAACGCCTCCTTAGCGATGGTCTTATCTATGCTTATCAAGCTGAAAATAATTTAGATGTGCTTAAAGAAAAACTAAACATCAAAACAGCTTTCGTAATGCCTGATATCAGCACTAAAGCTAAAGCCCAAAAAGAAATTGGTTTGGATATCCCTAAAGAAGAAGCTGCTAAGAAAAGATTCTTAGAAACTATCGTTCCTAAATGGATTAAAGAAGCTAAAGAAAAAGGACGCTTAGTAACCCAAAAGTAATTTAACGAATTACGAATGACAAATGACGAGTAGGGGCGAATGTAATTCGCCCCTATTTCTTACCTCTTATCTCTTACCTAACTATGAAACAATATCCCTTCGCTATTCTCGTAGCGTGCTTATCCCTTATCATAGGGCTGATACTACAACTTACCTTAGGAAGTATCAGCAAAAGCTGGTTTAGCTTTCCTTACAATGTAATAGGAGGCTTTGCCTTTGTAGTACTCACTACAGCTGTATATTTTATTTTTAGAAAAACGAATTTCATCGTGCGCTTTTCATCAGCGCCTTTTGCTATTGTTACGGTCGTAACCCTTGGGGTACTCACCATTGGTTTGGGGAGCATCAACGTAAATCCTCAAGAGGTAGCTCATAGCTTTGTGGGCAAATTAGGCTTAGACGACCTTACCAAAACTTGGTACTTTGGCATTATCTTCGTATTGGCACTGATGAACCTTTGGTTTTCTATCCTCAAACGCTCGATGGTCTACCAACGTAAAAACATACCTTTCCTCCTCAACCACTTTGGCTTATGGCTTACAATGTTCGCTGGCGTATTAGGTCAGGGAGATATTATACGTCTGAAAATGAACCTCTATAAGGATAAGCTCGAATGGCGTGCAACTACTGAAGATAATCAAATGGTAGAACTCCCCATTGCAATGGAACTCAAAGAGTTCAGTATTGATATTTATCCTAACAAACTATTTGTGATTGATAGTACAGGTTCAGCACTACCTCACGAAAAACCTCAAGGCTTTATGCTGGAGAAAGAAGGTGACTATGCAACCCTGCTGAACTGGAAAATCACCCTTCACCAATATCTTGAAAAAGCTATTCCCGATACCGATAGTACCTACATCAATCATACGATGTGGGGTGCGACCAATGCGGCTAAGGTAACCGTAGAAGACCTTCGTACTCATAAAAAGAAAACCGATTGGATTTCTGCAGGTAACTTCCAATTCTCACCCCGTGCCATTCATTTAGACGATGAACATACCTTAGTAATGGCTCCTGCCGAAGCACGTAAATTCCAATCTGAGGTATTAGTATACCAAAAAGGGAAACAAGAAGTTTTAGAAGAAAAAATAGAGGTGAATCACCCTATTAGTGTAGGTGGTTGGCGTATTTACCAATTGAGTTATGACGAGCGTATGGGACGTTGGTCAGAACTTAGTGTCGTCGAACTCATCTCCGACCCTTGGTTACCTGTCGTTTATGTAGGAATTTTCTTACTACTTGCTGGCGGTATTGCCCTACTCTTTGAAGTAAAAACTAAAACAGCTAACAAGTAACGGCTAACGCTGTTGTTAATTATTAATTGTCAATTGTTAATTAAAAATGTGGCATTATTTTAATCTTATAACATATATTACAGTAGCTTTGTGGCTACTTTCGGGTACGCTTATCTACAGCAAGAGCAAAGCGCTTAGAGGAGTGAGTATTGTAGCTCACTTAGTAGCTACCTTAACCATAGGAGGTTTTATTGTTGCCTTATGGCAAAACTTAGACCGTCCGCCATTGCGCACACTTGCCGAAACGCGTATTTGGTATGCTTTTTTTATGGGGCTTATAGGCTGTGCTATCTATTGGCTCTATCGTCAAAAGTGGATGCTTAGCTATTCAGCAGTAATGGGTATTGTATTTGTAGTGCTTACCTACACTCACCCCGATACAATGAACAAAGCCCTGATGCCTGCCTTACAGAGCGTGTGGTTCATTCCACACGTAATCGTGTATATCTTTGCTTATGCGATGTTGGGTATGGCTTCACTTACTGCTTTCTATGGCATTTATCGCTATAAAAAAGGAAAAGAGGTACAATCAATCTTTACTGTTATCGACCAACTCGTAAAAATAGGTTATGTATTTCTCACCTTTGGATTGCTTTTTGGAGCCCTTTGGGCAAAAGAAGCGTGGGGACACTATTGGACGTGGGACCCTAAAGAAACTTGGGCGTTTATCACTTGGCTCGGCTATTTGGTATATCTCCACCACAAGTACAATCACAAAGAAAAGAAACCCTTTCAGAGTTTTATCATTGTAGGACTTGCATTTATACTATTGCTCATCTGCTGGTTTGGCGTTAATTACTTGCCAACGGCACAAATGAGTGTACATACCTATTCAGGATAAATAATTAAAAAAGCTGTTAAGCCCTCGCTTAGCAGCTTTTTAATTATTGTGCTACGATTTTTGCCGAAAGTTATAACTGCCCGTGTAGTTTACACCTCCCCATTTATTATTTTTCTAATTTGCTAATTCTCTAATTATCCCTTCTCTTTTCCGTCACCACATTCCCCCTCTCCTTGGGAGAGGGACGGGGTGAGGATTCTCTTTCTTTCGCCTCGAAACCCTGTTTTTAACATTTTTAGTGCTGTTGTATCACAGTATGAATCAACTACTTATATACCCTTTCTATACCAATCGTCCAAGATTCGTATAAGCTTCCTATAAGCTCTCTATAAGCTAACCCCATCCTCCTAACACCCTTTTTTCACCAATTTTTCTCTCAGCTCTCTTCCGATTTCTTCTGTTTCCTTCCGATATACTCAGGGTCTCTCTGAGAAGTTGTTTTTCAATACTCAAAAAATAAAAATACGTCCTTTTTGTTGTTTTTTTTCGGCAGAGTTGCTACTTTTGCAATCTTAGTTTGGTGGCAAAATGAGTTTTTTTAAAAATATAAAAGGGGTTATCAAGAATAATAAAAAGATTGTAGAGAATTATTTTTTTATGACATTGCTACAATTTTTAAATACATTGTTTTATTTACTTATTTATCCTTATTTGATAAGAATTTTAGGAGGAGAAGGATATGGTTTATACGTTTTTGCATCTTCTATAGCTGCTTATTTTATATTCTTTATCAATTTTGGATTTGATTTACCAGCTACTAAGTTGATTGCAGAAAATGTAAATAATAAAAAAATACTTGAACGAGTATTATCAGAGGTTTTTACAGCTAAAAACTACTTATTTTTGATTTCTATAATAGTTTTTGCTATATTATTATTTAGTATTCCTTTGTTTTGGGACAATAAATGGATATTTATAAGCTGTTTTAGCACTGTATATTCATATATTTTATTTCCACAATGGTTTTTTCAAGGGATACAACAAATGCGAGTGCAAACAATGTTGCAATTGGCAGTAAAAATATTGAGTTTACCTTTTATATTTGTTTTCGTAAAAGAAAAAGAAGATTTAATGCTATATTCATTTATTGTAGCAGGAACTACTTTTTTAGCAGGCATTATTTCTTTTGTTATTATACATATTAAATATCAATTGTATGTGAGCTGGATAGCTTTGAAAGAACTGAAAGAGGTTTTTAAAAAATCACTACCTTTCTTTTACAGTTATTTGGCAGGCTCTTTAAAGGAGTACAGTATCCCCGTGATTATAGGAGCTTTATTTGGAATGAAAGAAGTAGCAATATATGATTTAGCCAATAAGATTATTTATATTCCTCGCGTAATATTTATGAGCATTAATGCAGCTATTTTTCCAAAAATAGTAGTACATAATAATGCAAATGCTATAAAGAAAATCATACGATGGGAATATATATTATCGATGATTACAATGCTAGGGATAGCTTTGTTAGGAGGCTATGCCGTACATTTATTAGGAGGAGATAGTATGGCTGAAGCTCATTATATGACAATATTGTTAAGTAGTACTATTTTGAGCAGACTAATAGTGGGCGCCTATACTTATTTTGTGTTTATCCCTAATGAGAAAAATTTTTTGGTTACCAAAACACAGCTTATAGCTTTGGTTAGTTTTGTGATAAGTGCTTTTGTTTTGTTATTTAATAGAAGTATTTTTACAATAGGGATAATGATAACTATTTCGGCACTATCTGAGATTATATATTGTTTATATGCGACATCAAAGTATAAATTACTTTTAAATACTACGGAAGATGAAAATAGCACTTTTAGGAAGTAAAGACTATGATAGTTTAGAATTCCATTTAAATGATTCACTAACCTTTTTAGGGCATACTGTTTTTCATATTGATATTAAAGATGTAAGCAGGTTGCCCTTGCGTTATAATTATTGGTTGCAACAGTTTTTTCAAGGGTATGACGCTCGTATATTTAAGAAAATAGCCAAACGTATAGTAGATGAACATCCTGAGTTGGTAATTTGCACTTATAGATTTATTCATCCTGATTGTATTAGGTTTATCAAGCGAGAATTGCCTAATACAAAGGTTGTACATTTAAATCCCGATGCACTTACAACTTTTCAAAGGCAACAGATATTTGTATCGCCTTATGATGCATACTTTACAAAAGATCCTTTTATTGTAGATTTTATGAAGAATAAAATGGGTTTAAAGGTTTTCTATTTGCCAGAGGCTTTTAATCAGCGTATACACACTTATAATTTTGAAGATAGAAAAACATTAGAGAAAAACATCGATATAGATGTAGTTTGTTTTGGGACACTTTATCCTTATAGAGCAAAAATGGTAGAACGATTGGTAAAAGCAGGTATTGCAGTGAAACTATTTGGTACAGCTGATAAGCGAGTCTCATTACCTACTATTAACTCTTTATATCAACACGAATTTATCACAGGAAAAAGAAAAGCAGAAGTATTGTTGGGAAGTAAGATAGTGTTTAATAATTTTCACTATGCTGAAATTCAATCGGTGAATGCTAAGTTCTTTGAGATAGCAGGTATGGGAGCTTTCCAAATATGTGATTATAAACCTACCTTGGAAGAATATACAGGCATATCCGCTGAAAAATTTACTTTCAAACATATAGATGAAGCTATATCGTTGATAAGATATTATTTAGATAAGCCCTTAGAGAGACATCAGTTATCAGAGAAACAAAAAGCTCATTTTTTAACTCATCACACCTATGATATAAGAATGCAAGAGATGTTTCAGTTATTAGAAATGTAAGTATGGAGATATACATTTTATTTTTATCCGTTTTATTAGTGTTTTCTTTTTTAGAGGTTTTTAAAAAAGCAAATATTTTATTGCAAAAATATTTGCTTTTGAGCACTTACCTATTGTCGGTATTTTTGGTAGGTTTGCGCTGGCGTACAGGTACTGATTGGGAACCTTATAAAGAAGTCTTTGAGAATATTTCAGAGTATTTGCATAAAGCGATGTATGAAGGTACATTCATTATGGAAATAGGTTATTTGTTTCTCAATTATTTGGTGCGATTGTTCACTAATAATTATAGCGTTTTTCTTTTTCTACACGCTACAATATTTTATTATTTAGTAATTTATGGGTTAAGGAAAATCACTGAATATCCCATCAGTAGTTATTTGTTTTTATTTGCTTCGAGTTTAGGAATGATTGGTTCCAATAGGCAGTTGCTCACAGTGGCTCTTGTACTTTATTGTTTGCCGATGGTAATAGCGCGTAATAGGTGGTTTTTTGGAGTAATAGTAGCCTCTATGTCAATACACCTGACCACTATTTTGGGAAGCGTTTATTATTTTATAAATAGGAAATTTAAGTGGCAACATATTGTTATAGTACTGATTGTTTCTTTCTTTATAGGATTCAGTACACTCCCTTCCATACTTTTTAAATCTATTGGCTTTTTTTCAGATTTTATACATCTTAGAACTGAACATTATTCAACAGCTATAGTTTTGCCTTTAAGCCTTCTGGGAATAGCCAAACGAGCGATATTTGCCGTATTTTTCCTATGGATACGAGATAAGGTAGAAAAGGTATATCCCTATTATAACTTGCTACTGAATGGGTATTTGATATCACTTGCACTCTACTTGCTTTTTGGCAGTTCGTTATCGATCATAGTGAGTAGAGGAAGTATGTATTTCAACATAGTGGAAGGTGTGCTATTAACATCTATTCTTTATATATTGAAAGAACGCTGGCAGAAAGTAGTGAGTATATTAGTACTTTTTGTATTAAGCATCTGGATGATGCACAATTCTATTAAGGTCTATCCCGATTTGTTTAAGCCTTATAAATCATTGTGGTATAACCAGCAATATGAACGAAATATGTACTGATGAATATAACATTTTTAAATAGAAAACGAAATCCTAATGAGCGCAGTATTGAGCGGTTGTTTAGATTTATAAAAGAAGCTATCACAGTACAGGGGCTTTCCCTGCGAGAGGTAGAAAACCCATATAATAACGGCTTGTGGAATGTACTTAAAGCTATCTTTTTTTTTAGAAGACAAGTAGCAAAAGACGATATAGTACATATAACAGGAGATATACACTTTTCAGTTATTGGGTTAAAAAGCCGAAAAACAGTGCTTACCGTACACGATTTAGGGTTATATAGAAATTTATCTTTCTTGCGTTTTTTTGTATTTAAACTTTTTTGGGTATATTTGCCTTTCAGGCGTGCACAAATTATTGCAGCTATTTCAGAAAAAACAAAAGAAGAAATTTGCTGTTTGATGCCTTCGGTAGCTCATAAAGTAGTAGTAGTTCCAAACTGTATCACAATGGCAATCAATCCTATTGACGCCTTGAAGAACAATACTACTACACAAGTACTCATCGTAGGCACTCGTGAGAACAAAAATATAGAACGCGCTATTGAGGCTTTAGAAGGATTGGATATAGTTCTTGACATAGTAGGACGTCTTTCGGCTACACAAGAAGCTTTATTGAAAGAACATAAAATTCCCTATAAGAACTATATAAACATAGAAGAAGAAGCTCTTTTAGCTCTTTATAAAAAAGCGGATATACTCCTATTTGTTTCGTATTATGAGGGGTTTGGATTGCCTATATTGGAAGCACAAGCACAGAATGTATTGGTTGTTACCTCATCAATAGCCCCTATGGATAAGCTTTGTGGAGGCGGAGGGCTTTTAGTTGACCCTTATTCGGTAGTGGCTATACGGCAAGCTATACAGGCCCTCTTGGAGGCATCGGATACTGAAAAGTTAGCTCTCATAGCAAAAGGAAAGCAGAATTTGATAAAATATACCGCTACAGCTGTAGCTGAGCAGTACATTACTTTATACAAACAACTGAAATGATACTTATAGATGCCTTATACATCAACAATGGAGGAGGAAAAGTCCTTTTAGACTATCTTGTTGAGCAATTAGAAGCAACTGAACTCAGCCTCTGTTACCTATTTGATAAACGTGTGGAAGAAAATCCATATGCTATCAAAAGTAGTAATAAGGTGTATTATAAACAAGCATCGCTCATAACGCGTAATCAGTTTTACAGAAAACACAAGCAATATTTTGATAAGGTACTTTGTTTTGGAAATTTAGCTCCTTTAACTCGGCTCTCTATACCTGTTTTTACTTATTTTCACCAGCGTGCTTTTCTGAGTATACCAACTGATATTCCCTTAAAAATGTATATAGGGTTCTATATAAAATCTTGTATTTTCAGATACTTACTAAAGAATACTGATGAATTATGGGTACAAACCTCTTTGATGCAGGAAGAGATAGAGAGAAAAAAGATTATCAGTAGTGAGAAAATCAAACAATTGCCTTTTTACAGAGATGAAGATTTGACAGAAAAGTTTTCTAAAACAAAAAATAGTTTTATTTTTGCAAGCACAGGGACACCCTATAAAAATCATACACGTCTTATTAATGCTTTTTGCAGTTTTTATAACAAACATCGCCAAGGCACTCTCATATTAACAGTAGATGCTGATAAATTTCCTGAACTAGCGCAATTGATTGACAATCGTATTGCAGAAGGATTTCCTATAAAAAATATAGGTTTTGTGGATAGAAAAACCCTTGTAGAGGCGTATCAGTGCACAGAATATCATATTTTTCCTTCATTGGCAGAGAGTTTTGGACTGGGAATTGTAGAGGCTATAGAATGTGGATGTAAAATAATAGGGGCAGATTTGCCTTATATGCACGAGATATGTGAACCGAGTATTGTTTTTGACCCACTAAATGAAAAAGCTATTGAGCACGCCTTTCAGCAAGCTATCAGCAAAGAGGAGCGACCAACAATACAAAAGATTACTAATAAAATAAATGAGTTAATCCAGCGATTGAAATCATAATAATGGAGATAAAAAATAAAACTCTTCTTATCACAGGAGGAACAGGCTCTTTTGGGAATGCTGTATTACAGCGTTTCCTCCCTACCGATCACTTCAAAGAAATACGCATTTTTTCACGCGATGAAAAAAAACAGGACGATATGCGCCACGCCTTGCAAAACCCTAAAGTGAAATTCTATATAGGCGATGTACGCGATAGAGCCTCTGTAGATATAGCTATGTCCGGAGTAGATTATGTGTTCCACGCTGCTGCCCTTAAACAAGTGCCTTCTTGTGAGTTTTTCCCTTTAGAAGCTGTCAAAACTAATGTGTTAGGCACAGAAAATGTACTCAACTCAGCTATCGCCTATCAAGTGAAAAATGTAGTTGTACTTTCTACCGATAAGGCTTGCTACCCTATCAATGCAATGGGTATTTCCAAGGCAATGATGGAAAAAGTAGCTATTGCTAAAGGTCGTCAGTTAGGAGAAAATGCTGTAACAACCATTTCCTGTACTCGATATGGCAATGTAATGGCTTCTCGAGGATCAGTTATTCCACTATGGATAGAACAAATGAAAGACAATAAAGTCATCACCCTAACCGACCCCAATATGACTCGCTTTATGATGACTTTAGCCGATGCTGTAGACCTCGTCCTATATGCTTTCGAAAATGGACATAACGGCGACCTCTTCGTGCAAAAAGCCCCTGCTGCTACACTTACCGTATTAGCCGAAGCGCTCAAACAACTCTACAAAAAAGATACTGAAGTGAAGATTATAGGTACTCGCCACGGCGAAAAATTGTATGAAACCTTAGTAGCTCGTGAAGAAATGGCTCGCGCTGAAGATATGGGTAACTATTTCCGCATTCCGTGTGATACTCGCGACTTAAATTACGATAAGTATTTCAAAGATGGGCAAGAAAAAGTGTCCCTCATCGAAGATTACCACTCTCATAATACTACCCATTTAAGCGTAGAGGAGATGAAATCTCTATTGCTAAAATTGGAAGAAATACAAAACGATATACAATGTTTGAAGTAAAAACCATACAAGGAGAAATATTTACAGACCACCGAGGACAAATAAGTTCACTAAACGACTTTGTTTTTGAGGAGGTCGAGCGCTTTTATTTTATCCACCATCCCGATAAAAACGTAGTACGAGGCTGGCACGGACATCAACACGAAAAAAAATGGTTTTACTGTGTAAAAGGTTCTTTTACTATTGCCTTAGTACAACCCGATGATTGGAATAACCCCTCTACTAATCTACCTGCTGATATTATCCAGCTTAGCGAAAAGGATAGCAAAATTCTTTGCGTGCCCGAAGGCTATGCAAATTGTATCAAGGCTGGCGAAGACAACAGTATTCTATTAGTTTTTTCTGGAAAACGAAACCCAGAAGCCTACGAAGATAGTTGGCGATACGATAGTCATTTATGGGTAGATTGGCAAAAATATTAAATAGATGAAAAGAGTAGGTATTACAGGGCAAAAAGGTTTTATAGGAAGTCATTTGTACAACACACTCCAGCTTTATCCAAATGAGTTTGAACGTGTCCCCTTTGAGGATGCTTATTTTGAAAGTGAGGATACATTAGCACAGTTTGTAGCTCAATGTGATGTGATAGTGCATTTGGCAGCTGTCAATCGTCACGAGAGTGAACAAGTGCTTTATGATACAAATGTCGCTCTTACTCAAAAGCTCATAACAGCACTTAAAAAAACTGAAAGTAAGGCTCACGTTTTCATATCATCCTCTACTCAAGAAGAACGTGAAAACCTTTATGGAAAATCTAAACGTGTAGCACGTGAGCTTCTAAATGATTGGGCAAAAAACTGTGGAGGAAAAGCTACAGGTCTCATCATTCCCAATGTATTTGGTGCTTTTGGCAAGCCGTTTTATAACTCGTTTATTGCAACTTTTTGCTATCAACTCACTCACGGGCAAACACCCACAATCGCTACCGATGCTGAGGTAAACCTCATTTATGTACAAGAACTCATATCGTTTATCATAGAGGAAATTCGCGCTGAAAGAAGTACTCCTGCATTGAAAGTAGCTCCCACAACTACTAAGAAAGTGTCAGAAGTATTAACACTTTTAGAAGGGTTTAAAGAGTGCTATTTAGAGAAAGGAGAAATACCCATCCTTAAAAATCCTTTTGAACATAACTTGTTCAATACCTTTCGCTCATATATAGATCATAAGAGTCATTTTCCTGTCAAACTCACTCAACATACCGATGATCGTGGAGCTTTCGTAGAAGTCATTCGTTTAGGAATTGGAGGACAATGTTCTTTTTCCACCACTCACCCGCATATCACTCGAGGCAATCATTTCCACACCTGCAAGATAGAACGTTTTACAGTTATCAAAGGAAAAGCCCTAATTCAGTTGCGAAAAATAGATACTCAAGAAGTATTAGATTTCTATTTAGAGGGTAACGAACCTGCTTATGTAGATATGCCTATTTGGTACACTCACAACATTACCAACATAGGAAATGATGACTTATACACTATCTTTTGGATTGATGAACCATATAACCCCGATAATGCCGACACTTATTTTCTAAAAGTATGAAAAAATTAAAAGTAGTAACTGTAGTGGGCACTCGCCCCGAAATTATCCGTTTATCTCGCGTCCTCGCAGCCTTAGATGCTTCTGAGGCTATAGAACATATCATTGTGCATACTGGTCAAAATTACGACTATGAGCTCAATCAAATCTTTTTTGAAGATTTACAACTTCGCAAGCCCGATTATTTCCTCGAAGCAGCAGGTAAAACTGCTACCGAGACTATTGGTAACATCCTCATTAAAATAGACCCCGTATTAGATGAACTCCAGCCCGATGCTTTTTTAGTGTTAGGCGATACTAATTCGTGCCTGTGTGCGATTCCAGCCAAGAAAAAACACATCCCTATTTTCCATATGGAAGCAGGCAATCGCTGTTTCGACCAACGAGTACCCGAGGAAACTAATAGAAAAATCGTAGATCATACTTCAGACGTCAATCTCACCTATTCAAGCATTGCTCGTGAGTACCTCCTCAGAGAAGGACTTTCTGCCGATAGAGTTATCAAAACAGGATCTCCTATGTATGAAGTGCTACACTACTATCTACCTGAGATCCAAAAATCAAAAGTGTTGCAAACTTTAGGTTTAGAGGAAGGTAAATTCTTTGTAGTATCAGCCCATCGCGAAGAAAATATCAATTCCGAGAAAAACTTTACTAACCTGATGAATGCTCTCAATACAATCGCCAAGCAGTATCATTACCCCATCATTGTCTCTACTCACCCGCGCACTCGCAATATGATAGACAAGAGACAAATAGCAATGCGCCCCGAAATACAATTCCTAAAACCTTTAGGATTTCACGATTACAATGCTTTACAACAGAAAGCTTATGTAGTACTAAGTGATTCCGGTACGATTTCCGAGGAATCTTCTATACTGAATTTTCGCGCCTTAAATCTTCGTGAAGCTCACGAACGTCCCGAAGCGATGGAAGAAGCCTCTGTAATGATGGTAGGCTTGCACTCTGAACGTATTATGCAAGGGCTCGTACACGTATTGCAACAAACGGTAGGCGAAGACCGCAACTATCGCCCTGTAGCCGATTATTCAATGCCTAATGTATCAGAAAAAGTAGTGCGTATCATCATTTCTTATACTGATTATGTAAAAAGAGTCGTTTGGCAAGAAAATATATAGATAATGCATCTTCTTTTTCTCACTTTATCAGAAATCAATACTATTGAGGAACGCGGTATTTATCAAGACTTGTTGCGAAAATTTAGCGAACAAGGACACAATATTACTATAGTTACCTCTTTAGAACGCCGAAGAAAAATACCTACTCGGCTGATAGAAACCAATGGCGTAAAGCTTCTGCAAGTAAAAACTTTTAATATACAGAAAACTAATATCCTAGAAAAAGGCATAGGTACTATAGCTATTGAATATCAATATTTATGGGCTATTAAAAGATATCTATCGAATGAGAAGTTTGATATGGTGCTGTATACCACTCCTCCCATTACTTTGCTGAAGCCTATTTCTTATATTAAAAAACGCGATAAAGCATATACTTATCTGCTTTTGAAAGATATCTTCCCACAGAATGCAGTAGACTTAGGTTTGATGAAAGAAGGTAGCTTCTTGCATAAAATCTTCGTCAAAAAAGAAAAGAAACTCTATCAAATTTCAGATACCATAGGGTGTATGTCTCAAGCAAATGTAGATTTCTTGTTGCATCATCACCCCGAAATTCCACAGCAAAAAGTAGAAATCAACCCTAATAGTATTACGCCTATTTCTTTTGACAAAAGTGAAGCAGAACGCAAGGCTATTAAGCAAAAATACCACCTTCCCCTTGACAAGAAAATCTTTGTATACGGGGGAAATCTCGGCAAACCTCAGGGCTTAGATTTTTTATTAGATACAATACAAGCTACTAAAAATGAAGATGTTTACTTTCTTATAGTAGGTAATGGCACCGAATACCACAGAATTAAAATCTGGTTTGAAGAGCAAAAACCTCAAAATGCAATGCTCTTGTCATCTCTTCCAAAAGATGATTACGACCACTTGCTTTCTTCTTGTGATGTAGGGCTTATTTTCTTAGACAAACGTTTTACAATTCCTAATTTCCCTTCGCGTTTGCTTTCTTACCTCGAAATGGAACTCCCCGTGATTGCTGCAACAGACCCTCATACAGATATAGGAGACGTAATTGAGGAAGCACAATGCGGGTATAAAGTGCTTTCAGGAGATTTAATACAGATGCAAAAAGTTATTGATCACTTATTAATGTCCGACTTAGATGCGTTGGGTAGAAATGCCAAAAACTTATTATTAAACGCATATACTGTAGAACGATCATATCATTTGATAGATCGTGCAAGAGCTCAGAAATAGAAATTTCTGCCTTTCTTCTAAAAAGGAACTTATAAGGTTGTAACTTCAAAAAATAATCGTACATTTGTAGCCTGATTAACCATTTAGAGTTCTAAACGAATGAAGAAACTTCTTTCTTTTGCCACTCTGTGGGTGGCTTTATCACTACACGCACAACAACCTGTGGATTACATCAATCCGCTGATTGGAACTTCTAATTTTGGTGCTACCCACCCTGGCGCAATTGCTCCCCGCGGTATGCTTAGCATTTCACCTTTCAACGTGGCTTTCGACACTACGGGAGTGAAAGCTCCGCTTGAAAAAGACAGTCGCTGGCTTTCTAATCCTTATGTAAATGAAAATAAATTCTTCACGGGGCTTACTCACGTGAACCTCAGTGGGGTGGGCTGTCCTGAACTGGGGGTGATTATCGCTATGCCTACCACTGGTAAATTGGAGGTAAATCACCTAAAATATGGCTCAACCTACCAAAAAGAGGTGGCTAAAGCTGGCTATTACAGCAATTTCCTCACTAAATACAATATCAAAACTGAAGCTACTGCCACCACCCGCGCAGGTATCACTCGCTATCACTTCCCAAAAGGAGAAGCTAACTTGCTCATCAATCTCGGACTCGGACTCACCAATGAAAAGGGCGCGATGCTCAAATTCGTATCGCCTACCGAGGTGGAAGGAATGCGTATGGTAGGGACTTTCTGCTATAACAGTCCGGAGCTGGCATATCCAGTATATTTTGTAGCCAAAGTAAGCAAAGTAGCCCCCTCATACGGGGTATGGCATACACCCGAAAAACACCAAGGGGTGGAAGCCCAATGGATGTGGTACAATGGTGAAACTCGCCTCAAAGAACAATTTGCCCGCGAGGTCGTAGGCGATAGTATAGGGGCGTATTTCCGTTATAAATTTGACAAAGATGAAGTAGTGGAACTCAAGGTGGGTATTTCGTATGTGAACATAGCCAACGCCCGTGAAAACCTTGAAAAAGAAATAGGCAACCGCACTTTCGACGAGGTATATACCACTACCCGCCAAACGTGGAACGATGCCCTCCGCGCTACCGTAGAAGGGGGTACCGACGACCAAAAAAAGATATTCTACACAGCGCTCTATCACGCGCTTATTCACCCCAACCTTCTGAACGATGTGAATGGTGATTACCCTGAGAGCAAGACTAACAAAATAGGCAAAAATCACCAGCGTTATACGGTGTTCTCATTGTGGGACACCTATCGCAATTACCACCAACTACTCACCCTGCTCTATCCCGAACAGCAACTGCAAATGGTGCGCACGATGCTCGACATCTACAAAGAGAGCGGTTGGCTACCTAAATGGGAACTCAATTCTACCGAAACCTTTACAATGGTAGGTGACCCTGCCAGCATAGTATTAGCGGATACTTACTTGCGCGGTCTTACCGATTTTGATATACAAACAGCTTACGAGGCGATGCTCAAAGGGGCAAATACGCTTGAAAACAACCCTATACGCCCAGGGGTGAAAGAGTATTGGAAATTGGGGTACCTGAGTGTAGACGGTGGTGTAAGAGGTCCGGTATCTACTACCCAAGAGTATAATGCGGCTGACTTTGCCATTGCGCAAATAGCTAAGAAGTTAGGCAAAAAAGCCGATTACGAGAAGTTTAACAAACAAGCCTATTCGTATAGAAAACTATTCGATAAGGAAACCCATTTATTGCGTCCACGTCACGCTGATGGCAAGTGGTATGCGCCTTTCAACCCCGAAAGTGGGGCTAATTTTGAAGAGAATGTGGGCTATATCGAGGGCAATGCGTGGCAATACGTGTATATGGTAACCCACGATGTAAAAGGAATGATCAAGCTAATGGGCGGTGAAAAACCTTTTGAAAAGCAACTTGACCATATTTTCGACAGCAAACAGTACGATATGGCAAACGAACCTGATATTGCTTATCCGTATCTGTACAACTTCCTGAAAGGCAAAGAGTGGAAGACCCAACAGAAGATAGACCAACTTCTCAATGAGTATTTCCAAAACAAACCTGCGGGACTCCCTGGCAATGACGATACAGGGGTAATGTCGGCTTGGCTTGTCTATGGTATGGCAGGTTTTTACCCTATTACTCCTGCTGAGCCTAACTACACTTTTACCTCGCCTAAGTTTACCAAAATCACCCTCAAACGCAATCCGCAGTACTATCCTGCTGGTGATTTGGTAATAGAAAGTAATGCTTCGCCTGAAAACATTTACATTAAGAACATTTACATCGACGACAAGCCTTACAAATCCTATTTTATCAGTCACGAGGCGTTGAAAAATGCAAAGAAAATACGATTTGAGTTAGGTACTATGTAGGGGCGAATGGCAATTCCCCACCACTGGTGCGAGCTTGTAGCTCGTGCCAAACAAATTAACACATCGACAAATCTCCTTTGCGTAATTCGTCACTCGTAATTCGTAATTATTATGCGTAAACTTCATTTAATATTTTCCCTGATAGCAGGGGTATTCATACTGCTGGGGGCTCTCACGGGGGGTATCCTAGCTGGTGAATCGGTGTATAACCAGACGTTGCCTTACAAAAGTGCAGCGTTTGAAAGCACTACCCTTGCCCAAACAATTGCCGTTTTGAAGGAAAAGAATATAGATGCCCTTAAACTCTCTATCGACCACAATCACTTTGTGCAAATAGAGACAGCTGAGGGTAAAAAACTCTTTATCCATCCGCAATCGGGGGAGGTTATCAAAGGGAATTACAAACCCTCGAAGTTTATACAGTTCGTCAAAACGTTACACCGCTCGTTCTATATGGGCAAAACGGGACGGGTGATTATGGGGCTTACAGCCTTGTGTTTGTGTGTAGTAGCGTTGTCGGGTATATGGCTCATCGCCCGCAAACAGCAACGCTGGAGCAGGTTTTTCTACAAACTTCCGCAAGAAAAATTCTACAATCATTACCACAGTACTCTGGGGCGATGGGCGCTCGTGCCTATCTTTATCATCTCCCTTACAGGAGTGTATATGATGCTCGAAACGGTGAAAGTATTTCCTAAGTTCAAAACCGAACACAATTACGATGTTAGCACACTACAAGAAACGCCCGCAAAACCCGCTAAAGACTTCTCCGTTTTCCAAGTGCCTCTCGCCGAAGTGCGCCAAGTAGAATTTCCTGCTTTTGAAGATGTAGAAGAGGTCTATAAAGTAGATTTCATCGATAAAAATATAGTAGTCAATCAGTTTACGGGCGAGGTGATTAGCACCTCCACCTCTCCTTATAAAGGCTTGGCGTATTTGGTGCGCACCCTGCACGTCGGCAAAGGGCATTGCCTCTGGGCGACCGTGTTGTTGCTCTCGTGTGTGGCGCTGTTGTTCTTCCTTTACTCTGGCTTTGCAATGACCCTCAGAAAACGAAAGAAAGGCATCAACAATCCGTTTGATAAAAGCGAATGTGAATATATTGTGTTAGTAGGCACCGAAGGAGGCACCACCCACAAATTTGCTATCCTTTTTCATAACGAACTCCTCCGTTTGGGCAAACGTTCCTACCTCACCGATATGAATGCCTATACTCGTTTTGCTAAAGCAGAGCAACTCATCGTATTTACTTGCACTTATGGCGATGGTGAGGCGCCTATCAATGCGACTCACTTTGCGCAACTATGGGCGAAATATCCCCCCGCACAACCTTTGGCGTATAGCGTACTCGGTTTTGGCTCTGATGCTTACCCCGATTTCTGCAAATATGCCAAAAAAGTAGACCAACTTTTGTCGGCTACTGCACAAGCAGAATGTGCGCTGCCTTTGCATACCGTAAATGACCAAGATTTCGGTCAGTTTAAAGCGTGGGCAACGGCTTGGGCTATGGCACAAAAGCTCTTTTTGGCTTTGCCTGATGATTTCAAAGTACAGCCTCAGCGCAAACCGCTCTCTTTTACGGTAACAGAGAAAACGCCCGTAATGGACGACGATATTTTCCTAATAGCGCTACGCCCGTCCCAAAAAAGTAGTTTTGTATCTGGCGACCTCTTGGGCATTACCCCTGAAGATGGACGCGAACGACTCTATTCGGTTGCCAAATACCAAGGAGATGTGTGGTTGAGCGTAAAGCTACACTCACAAGGGGTGGTATCTAACCTGCTGAACAATTTGCAAATAGGCGATACATTGCAAGCTGCTTTGGTAGCCAACAAACACTTCCATTTTCCTAAAAAAGCACCTCAAGTGGTCTGTATTGCCAATGGTTCGGGGATGGCGCCCTTTATAGGAATGATAGCCGAAAATACCCAAAAGAAACCTATCACCCTGATATGGGGTTGTCGCCGTGAAGCCTCTTTAGAAATATATCGCCCTTATATAGAACAGTTTACTCGAGAAGGAAAGATAGCCAACTATTGGCAAGCTCTCTCACGTGAAGGGGATAAATTCTACGTGCAAGACATCTTGCAAAGAGAAGCCTCTTTCTTTGCAGAACTCCTTAAAAACAAAGGGATTATAATGATATGCGGGTCAGTAGCGATGGAGAAAGCAGTAACCGAAGTTTTGGAGACAATTTGTAGAGAACATTTAGAAAAACCGTTGAGCTACTACCAAAACAAAGGACAAATAAAATCTGACTGTTATTAATTCAAGTAACAATATGACAACACATTCTTTACATATTACGCTTACAACTTCCATAGAAGAGGTACAGTTACTTTTTGAAGCACACTCTCTTTCGGCTCTAACTGTGTGTGAGGGAGATATTTTTATAGGGGTACTCCGCAAAGAAGCGGTGGAAGGTGCAACTAAGGAAGCTTCAGTAGTCGATTATCAGTATGCTCTTGAACACTATTTTATACCTCTTAGCGGTACGTGGGATGCCATAATAGAGGCTTTCGCTTCCTATCACACCGATATGCTCCCTGTAATAAATGAGAATCAGCAATTTATAGGTTATTACTACTTGGGAGACTTTATACAACAACTCACCAAAACGCCTTTTATACAAGAAGCGGGTCGGGTACTCATCTTAGAGAAAAGTGCTCACAATTATTCTTTTACTGAAATCAGTAGGATAGTGGAAGAAAATGGAGGTAAGGTATTGGGGCTTTATCTCTCTAATCGCACGGAAAACAATGTGCATATCACCCTAAAACTCATCACCAACCGACTCTCGGAAATACTACAACACCTCCGTCGTTATGGCTATGGTATCCTTACCGAGAAAGACGACGATCACTACCGCCAAGAACTCAAGGACATCGCTGATTACTTTGAAAAATACTTAGACTTAGACAATAGGTAATAGATAATAATAATCTTTAAATAAATATATTATGAAACGTTTTTTAATCATCATTTTTTTGAGTGTTACTACATTTAGCTTTGCACAAACCGCAATAGGGGTGAAAGTAACCGACCCTCTATCAGCTGTTAGCCTAATAACTCCTTTATATACAGCTACCAATGTTGATATAAAAACCTACAATGCCTTTGTTAGCCTTGGAGGCTTCGTTCGTATTCCTTTAAAAGAGCGTTGGGTATTACAAAGTGAATTGCTTTTTAAGCACGAAGCTGTGCGTTTTAGAATAGAGAATAGCAGCAAAGATTCTTATTATAGATTTGAATACTTGGACGTGCCTTTCTTAGTACAATACGAAGGTAAGAAAGCGTTTAGAGGTTTTGGTTTTGTAGGTTTTTCACCTAAAATTCTCTTCTCTTCTTCTTTTTATGATGCCTCTAAGAATATTACTTATGGAGGGAGTTCCCAATTTAATACAGTGATGTTGATGGGACATATTGGAGGAGGTGTGCTATTTGAGCGCCCTAAATGGATTTATACAGTTGATGCTCGTCTTTCTACCAATATAACGAACTTAGCATCAGGAATCCGTACAGAATATATCAATTTTGATAAAGCGAGAACATTTGTGTTTGGCATTTCGTTAGGCGCAGGCTACAAACTCTCTAAAAAGATGAGAACTATTCCTCAAGAAGAGCTCCCAATTATTATTAATGATAGCATTCCTGCTGAGGTGAATATACCACAAAAATAAGATTTTTAATTTTTAACAACATATATTATGAAACGTCTTTTAATCACCATCGTTTTTTTGAGTGTTGCTACACTCGGTTTTTCTCAGACAGCCATAGGGGTAAAACTTAATAATCCTTTGGCAACGGTAAGCGTTATAACTCCTAAAACAGCCAATGAAAGCTATAATATAGAGTATTTTGGGCATTCAGGAGTTTTTAATACAGGCGTATTCTTCCGCCTTCCACTCAAGACCCATTGGGTATTCTTACCCGAAGTGATGTACAAACGCGAAGCTATTCCTTTTCGTCCCGAAGGTTCTGATTTAAAACTATCCGACCGTCATTTTATTCGTTTTGATTGCTTGGAAGTACCTCTTTTACTACAAATAGAAGGTAAAAAGAAATTTAGGGGCTTTGGACAAATAGGAGTAGCTCCTAAATTCTTACTTTTATCCTCTTATTCCGAGA